>JABGOU010000099.1 GCA_018645325.1 Desulfobacula sp. | reverse complement strand
CCGCCTTTAAGAAAGCGGCAAAAGGATATTCTGCCACTTGCCAGGCATCTTTTGAAAAAAATGACACTGGCAGCCAATCGTTCTGACATGGACATAGAAAAAACTGCGGTAAAGGAATTACAAAACTATGACTGGCCCGGTAATGCCCGTGAATTGTCAAATGTTCTGGAACGAGCCATGTATTCATCGGACAACAACACCATTTACAAGGGTGATCTGCCTTTCCATCTGAATTATAACGCTCAGGCCCAGGGGAAAAATAAAAAACCCACACTTAAAGATGCCCAGAGCCAGGCCCAGATAAAAGCCATTTACCAGGCTCTTGCCAGGACAAATTATAACAAGGCAAAGGCTTCAAAACTGCTTGGAATACACAGAACACTACTCTATAAAAAAATGAAAGAATATAATATCGGACTTAAACCTGAATGACCGGCAAATCCAAAAATCCAATGAAAAAAATTTCTAAAATTCTGGCCATATTTGCTTTGTGTTGTTTTGCCTCAACTGCCTATGCGTACAAATGGAACATTGATGATGATCATTTACCATCAAAAGCCTGGAATTTCTTCCAGGCTTTTGACCCAGGATTGATGAAAACCTGCTTATAAAACCTGCTTATAAAATCTGCTTTAAAAACAGCTTAGTCCGGTCATGATCAGGATTTTCAAAGAAATGTACAGGGGTTCCTTCTTCAACGATCTTTCCTTCGTCCATAAAAATGACCCTGTCGGCAACTTCCTTGGCAAATCCCATTTCATGAGTGACACAAACCATTGTCATACCTTCTCTTGCAAGGGTTTTCATAACATCCAAAACCTCTCCGATCATTTCCGGATCAAGGGCAGACGTGGGTTCGTCAAAGAGCATTATTTTAGGATCCATTGCAAGAGCCCTTGCAATGGCCACGCGCTGCTGCTGGCCTCCTGAAAGGTTTGAAGGGTGTGCATGGGCTTTATCTGCGATGCCGACCTTTTCCAGAATGGCCATGGCTTTTTTCTCACGGTCTCTCTTACTTCTTTTTCTGACCAGTTTCTGAGTAATGGTAACGTTTCCTAAAATGGACAGATGGGGAAACAGGTTAAAGGACTGGAACACCATTCCCATCTCAGCTCTAACCTTATTGATATCTGTCTTTGGATCAAAGATATCCACGCCATCTACAAGGATCTGACCATGTTCTGCTGTTTCCAGTCGATTCAGGCATCTTAAAAAAGTACTTTTCCCAGAGCCTGACGGTCCAATTACAACCACCACCTCTCCGGCCTCAATTTTATTTGAAACATCCACAAGGGCCTTGACTTCGTGGGGGACAAAAAACGTTTTGTATATGTTTTTTACGTCAATCATTTTGTTGCCGTCCTCCGTTCCAGATATTGTATGCACATGGAAAGTGTAAAGGTCATGAGCAGATAAAGTATGGCGCACATAATCCATAATTCAAATGCCTGGAGACTTGTTGTAATACCTTCACGGGTTGCCTTGGTCAATTCCCGGATAGAGATCATTCCCAGAAGGGATGAATCCTTTATTAAATTTATAAACTGGCCAGCCAGGGGCGGCAGAATGGTTTTTAATGCCTGGGGAAGTATAATATAGTACATGCACTGAAAATAGGTCATACCACCTGATCGTGCAGCTTCCACCTGGCCGGAGTGAATGGCCCCGATGCCTGCCCGGACAATCTCCACCACATAAGCGCCTGTAAAAACTGAAAGTGCGGCAATTCCATACCATTCAGGGTCAAGCGAGGGCAGTCCGTTCATCATGAGAATTTTATTGATCGTGGTGCCCAGGACAAAATAGGCAATCATGATCTGAACCAGCAAAGGCGAACCCCGAATGATCTCCACATAGGTAATGGCTGTCCATTTAAGAACGGGTGTGCTTGACACCCTTGCCACACCACCTAAAATTCCAATAAAAATTCCCAGAATAGTCGAGATAAAACTGATTTTCAATGTGATCCATAACCCCACGGTCATCATGCCTGGTTTCCACCCGCCCTCATATTCGGCAATTAAATCACCCGGTGATGTAAAATCCCCTTCATCAAGGTCAAATGAATCTTTGGGAACCGTATAGGTAATGTCTCCTTGATCATCTGTAATAATCACATCAAACTTATCACCATTTGGTTTAATCTCTTTTACTTCACCATTGGAGTCTGCGTAAATAATCACTGTTTCCTTGTACATAAAGTACGTGGGAACCTTGTACCATCTCCAGATATAATCGACCGTAATTGTTGCATAGTATACTGAGCCGATCAGCAGTATCATCACTGCAAAAAAACCTGCCACTGAAAGTGAATGGGCAGTAGGATTACTCAGTCTTTGAATATTGGATATTTTTGAGTTCATCTATTCCTTTTTACCTTAATTCTTGGAATAATCAAAAAAAGAGGCGGCAAGGAATTCTCCTACCGCCCCTTACTATTATTTTCACAACAAATAATTATTCGCCAACTTTATCAAACCAGTCTGTACTCTTGAACCATTTATCATATGATCTCTGCCACAGGCCGTCACCTTTATATTGAAATAAGAAATTATTCAGATAATTCATGAAATCAGGATCACCCTTTCTGATGGCCATTGCAAGAGGTTCGTAGGTAAAAGGAGTGCTCAGAGCAATAGATTTACCCGCACCGTGCTGGGCCTGAACTTTTTCAATAAATGGAAGGTCATAAATCAATGCATCCGCGCTGCCGGAGATTACTTCCATGGCAGCTTCTGCTTCTGCTTCATAGGATTTATAATTGGCTCTTGGGATCAATTTCTGTGCTGCCTGCTCACCTGTTGTTCCAAGTCTTGAAACTATGGTGTACTTAGGATCATTCAG
Organism: Desulfobacula sp.; assembly: GCA_018645325.1. Taxonomy (GTDB): domain Bacteria; phylum Desulfobacterota; class Desulfobacteria; order Desulfobacterales; family Desulfobacteraceae; genus Desulfobacula. The sequence goes on along the minus strand of JABGOU010000099.1, from coordinate 3,731 downwards.
GTCTTTATAGGATTTTACAACACCTTCATGTTTCTTGTTGAGAAGAACTGCCTGGCCTACAACGATATAAGGATTGGAGAAGTTGATCTGAAGATTTCTGGACTGGGTAATGGTCATGCCACCGATGATAATATCAAATTTACCCGTTACAAGAGCCGGAATAATCCCGTCCCATGCGGTGTTTACAGGAACCCATTTTACACCCATTGATTTAGCAAGTGCCTTGCCCAAATCAACATCAAATCCCATGTATTTGCCTGTTTTGTTGGTCATTTCAAAGGGCAGGTAGCCTGATTCAAAACCCACACGCAACTCTTTGTTTTGAAGAATTGATTCGATTGTTGATTTTCTGGCCAGTTCAATATCATCTGCAAATACAGGTGCTGATACAAAAAGAAACGCCATTGCAAACAATGAAATTAATAATTTTTTCATCCTTAAATCCTCCTCGTTAAAAGTTTGGCATATCAGGCGATTTTTTTACACCACCCTCATACTGCCATGATTAGACATCTTATTAAAAACTAACTATAAGTAAGACTAATACTTAGCATAATCATTATAAATGGCAAGAATTATTTATCGGCAAAGCAATATTCCATTGCACCACTGTGATATCTATCAATAGATCGTGGACAATTAAAACCAAACAAAAGCTATACAAGACATTTACAGTATGCTAATTTTTCAAAAATATTATTAAACACATTGTAATTGTTCAGCCCGTTAAAAAAAAGTTATCCTCAAAGCCCTGCCTGATGGATATTTGCAGGAGGTTAAGCGTTTAGCATCGAGCAAAAATATTCATCAGACAGGGCGGTTTCAAGCGTAAGAGCTTAAATAATTACAACACATTTATGAAAAGGCGATGTATGAAATACGGCTGTCAATCCATGTTTGAAAAAGTCGAGAGTATCCTTATCAAACATCCCAGAGATGCTTTTATCAGCCAGGATCATTTAAACGATAATTGGCAGGCCTTTGATTATGAAGGAGTTCCTGACTTTAAAGGGGCAATACAGGAATTTTCCAGATTTGAACAAATCATAAAAGAGTGTGTTCCCCAGGTTCATTATCTTCCCGTCGATCAAAATGTGGGGATCGACTCTATATATACCCATGATTCTGTAAAGATAACAAAGCACGGGGCAATTTATTTTCCCATGGGTAAGACATTACGAGGCCCTGAAACCTTTGCCATGCAATCCTATCTGGAAAGTATTTCCATAAAGACCCTGGGGCATATTAAAGGGAAAGGGAAAATGGAAGGCGGTGATATTGTATGGCTGGATGAAGGGACTGTGGCCATCGGACAAGGATACCGAACCAATAAAGAAGGAATTGATCAATTTCATAAGTTAACCAATAATTTTATCAAAAAAATTTATATTATACCCCTGCCCCATGCCCAGGGTCCTGCTGCCTGTTTGCATTTAATGAGTTTGATCAGTATGATTGATCATGATCTGGCAGTGGTTTACCTTAAGTATATGCCTGTTTTCTTTAAAGAGATATTGGAAAGTAGGGGAATCACTCTTATTGATGTTTCCGATGAAGAATATAATAGACTGGGCTCCAATGTACTGGCTTTGTCACCAGGGAAATGCATTATGATGCAGGGAAATCCTGAAATCCAAAATAAATTAAAGCAACTTGGAGTAAAAGTACATCTTTATCCGGGTCTGGAATTGTCACTTAAAGGAACAGGAGGCCCCACCTGCCTGACACAGCCTGTTTTTAGAACTTCTTAGGAAAGGTTGATTGTTGATGAATTTTTCTTCGTTTATAACTCTTAAAGAAGAAATCTCCTCGATTTTTTCAAGATATGTTAAAATAAAAAGCTATACAAATACCTTAGAAGAAAAACTGGTGGAACCATTTTTAGAATCCTGGTTTAAGGAACAGAATTATTTTTTAAAACATCCCCAATTCTGGGGCAGCCATCCTGTTGTTAAAGATCCTTTGAATCGCAATGTTATCTGGGGAATGGTTAAAGGAACAGGTGAGGATACGATTGTGCTGATCCATCATTATGATGTGGTGGAAATAGAGGATTTTGAAACGGTTAAGCCGTTTGCGCATGATGTTCATCATATTAACCATAAGATTCAATCAATGCTTCATAAATTTGACCCGGAAGCCATAGATGATCTGAAAAATGGGAAATGGCAGTTTGGCAGGGGTTCAGCTGATATGAAGGCCGGGGGTTCCATTCAACTGGCTTTATTAAAACAATACGCTAAAGAACCTGATTTCCAGGGAAACATAGTTATTCTCTGCCTGCCGGATGAGGAGAATCTTTCAGCAGGGATGAGAGCAGCCATAGATTTGTTGTCCGTCTTAAAACAAAAATTTCAACTCCATTATCAATTAATGATCAACTCAGAACCGCATCAACGGTTAAAAAATGATTGCGGTGTTGTTTCTGAAGGGTCTGTGGGTAAATTAATGCCCGTGGTATATGTAAGGGGAAGCCTGGCACATGTGGGCAGAATTTTTGAAGGATTAAATCCCCTGCATATTATTTCCCAATTTGTTATCAATACTGATTTAAATATGGATTTTTCAGATATTTTTGATGGAGAAGCCACTCCCCCACCTTCCTGGCTTTATCTGAAGGATCAAAAAACTCACTATGATGTGTCCATTCCAACAAAAATACGGGCCTACTTAAGTGTTCTTACCATGAACACTCAACCAGAAAAATTTTTGGCAAAACTTAAATCTGCAGCTGAGCAATCATTTGCCATGGTTATCCAGCGAATAAGCCAATCTTACAAAAAATATCTTGAACTGATTAATCAGCCGGCCAGAAAATTACCATGGAAAGTTAATGTAAAAACATTTGCTGAACTGTTTGCCGAGGTGAGTGAAATTAAGGGTGGATCTTTTATTTTGGCCTATCAGAATAAGCTGGCAAGAATCAATGAAGCAGTCTCTGCCGGTAATAAAAATCTAATTGAAACAAGTTTTGATCTGATTGAATTATGCCTTGAGCATTCCAGAGACAAATCGCCAATAATTGTTATAGGTTTATCTCCCCCATATTATCCGGATGTCACCAATCAAAGAATTCCGGATTTAGACAGCAAAATCCGCCATCTGACCCAGACGATTAATCAATTTTCAATGAAAAAATGGCAGCAGCCTTATATTTCCAGAAAATATTATACGGGAATTTCCGATCTAAGTTATTCATCCCTTTTTCATAATGTGGATTTGCTGACATCTGTTGCAGCAAATATGCCTTTATGGGGAGAAACATATCAAATCCCTTTTGATGAAATAATGAAAATCAAAATGCCCTGCATTAATATCGGACCATGGGGAAAAGATTTTCATAAATTAACCGAACGTGTTCTTATGGAAGATCTTTATGAAAGAACTCCAAAAATTTTGGATTATGTAATAAAACATATATTAAACTGATTGAGTTCATACCATGAATAATTTGAAAACCCCTCATAAGTTAAAAATTTTGACTGTCTCGGATTTTATTGACAAATCATTGACTAAGATGATTGAAGACAAAACTCTTGATCCACCCGACCTGATTATCTCCTGCGGTGATATTGAACCGGAATACCTTTCTTTTTTAAGAGACAGGCTTGACAGGCCTCTTTTTTATATAAAAGGGAACCACGATATCAGGTACACCTCATCCAATCCTGTTGGGTGTGAAAACATTCACGGAAGAGTTGCCCGCTTCAAATCATTGAATATTCTGGGTC
>JABGOU010000098.1 GCA_018645325.1 Desulfobacula sp. | reverse complement strand
TTAAATGCGTATTTTAAAGAAAATTACTACAAAAAAATAAATTTAATTTAGGCGACAACTTGCTTGACAAACACCGATTCAGGGAAGGGTGGATTCTCTGATCGGAGAAAAAACTTTTTACGAAGTATTTGAAAGTATACCGTTTTAGACTGATTAATTAAGTTGTTGCGTGAACATCACCCAGTACACGTATTTTTTTAATGGATACTGGAATGTGTAGCTACAGTTTTGTTATCGTATTAATGATAAATTGCCATATGGGGCCGCAATGATAATTCAATGAAGAATATCCCGCAGCGAACTTGAAAATGATCGAATTTCTATAGTGATTTTTTTGTATTTTTTCTTTTTGGGTTTTTTCCCGACCTGTTTTAAATTGATAATAAGTTTATTCGCCTTTTTGATCAGCTTGTTCTTCACCTTTTCAGGAATATCCTTGTGGATTTTATCCAAGGCTTCTAATCGGGATTTCAGTTTGGCGGATCTTTTCCTGAATTCAATATACAATATCAGATATTTTTTTTCCCACAAAGGTTTTAATTGTTCATTCACCCGATATAAATTTTTATTCAGTCGTTTAATTTTTTTTTGTAAATCCCGATTAACCCGGGTGGATTTTATCTCTTTGGCAGAAGCATCTTCTTGTGGTAAATTTTTCTTTTTTCCCTCATAATAGTCATTCACTGAATTCTTGATCAACTTTGCATAATGATCACCAATGGATTTAATTGCGGCCAGTTTTTCCAGCGGCATTTCGCTCAGTTGCTTTATGGTGGTGATTCTAATATCGTTGAACAATCTCATGCGAGAGAGACCAACATGTTTTATCCTGGTAAGATCGTCCTGTTTCATTATCATTTCCCTCCGCACTATTTCTTGCTATCCCAATTTTTAATCACGATTGGTTTTACTTCCCCGCAGTTTCTGGTCGAGGGATATTTATGAAATAAATACCAACAAGGCTTACTGCGGGGTAGTTGATTAAGTTTTACACTGCAATTGCTCTTAAGTCTAAAACACTATGCGCATCCGCAAATTGTGTCAAGTGAAAATAACAACCGGTTTTTATCAAGAATCTTCCATGCCAGTGTTTTATTTTTATGGCCAGGTGCTTTGCTTCACCACTTGCTGAAGGGGTTGTGAATCAGATTCGCATTGAAATATTTAGGATCACCCGTCACTTCTTCACCAATCCATTCAGGTTTAACAAATGGCTGGTCTTCCCTTTCGAGCTCTACCTCAGCCAGGAGCAATCCCTTATTTTCACCAAAAAATTCGTCTGCCTCCCAGATGAGCCCTTTAAACTCGATTTTGTATCTCATTTTCTCGATGAGGGGCTTTTCACACAGATCCTGCAGCATTGCCTCGGCGTCTGCGCCGGGAATTTCATATTCATACTCCGCTCGCACAGCTCCTCTTGAAATACCCTTAACGGTTAAATACCCGTTACCTTTAATCATGCGTACGCGAACGGATCTCTCTTTTACGCTGCTTAAATAACCCTGGCGATACATTGTTCCTTTTTCATTGCGCCAGGCACCTTCCTTAAGAAGAAATTTTCTTTCTATTTCCAGAGCCATAAGTACCTCATATGATGTTGATTATTGTTTTCTATTGGTTTAAATATCCGGGTTTGCAAATACAGATTTCTGAAATTTTGCCCAAAGGTTCTGGTATGCTTTTGACGCCACTGACCCGGGTGCAGATGCTGCAACCGGCTCACGATCAATTCCCATTCTTTCGATCTGAGACAATGAAGGAATAAAGCTTCGCAATAATCCATTATACTCCTTCAACATCATAGCCATGATTTCATTGTGCATTTTTTTACGCCGATCAACCATCGAAAAAAAGGCATGAATTTTGCGTGTGTCGTAGTCGTTTTTTCTGCAAAATGACAGTAATTGTCTAAAGGTTCTAACAGAAAGGGTTGTAGGAATAAGTGGGACAAGAATGAAATCAGATGCATTTAAAATATTTTCAGCCAGGATATTTATGGTGACAGGGCAGTCAAAAATGATCAGATCATATTCAGCCTCAAAAATCTTTATCATTTTAACGAGTCGGTTTTTTGGGTGTTTGAATTTATAAAATGCAGTATCTAAATTGCGAAGGGTGAAATCTGACGGAAGCAGGTCCAGGTTTTTATAATCAGTGCCTTTAATATTTTTTTTTATCTTCTGTCCACCTTTAATAAACTTCTTAGCATTGCACTTAAGTTTGGGTTTGACCCTCAAATAATAGGTGGCAGAGCTTTGGGGATCAAGGTCACAGATAAGGGTTTTTTTGCCTGACCGAGCCGCCATATAGGCCATGTTTACTGCTGTCGCTGTTTTGCCGACGCCTCCTTTGTTACTGTAGATTGCTGCCACTATTGTCATGAATCGTTCCCTTTTTGTTTTGATGCGAACAGTTCTTTGAATGCATGTTTATTCATAGAAGATGCATAGTTTGTAAATGTTTTGGCAAATTTCTTTTTAATGATCTGCTTTTCTCTTTCAAGGACTCCAATAAGGCTGCCGATTGCCACAAGCACTTTTTTTTGTTTCTGTCCTTTTACGGGAAGTTCTTCAGTAATGCTCAATAGGTATTTTTCCTGAACACACAGGTCATTAAAATCCCCTAAATTGTTTTGCAGGGCCTTTAATTGGGCAATTAAACGATTGATTTTTTTGCCTGGAAACAGACTCAAGAAAAACTCCATCAGGTATCTTAGTTTCTTGCATGCAATTCTAAGCTTGTGCAATGACTCATCCTCGGTGTTATCAAGGATTCGGTTTCCATCTTTCAGGATGCGCCGGTATTGTTTATGAATTCTTTTTCGCGCCAAAAAAAGAATGGGTACACCCGCATTAGACTCCACGGGTTGAGCTTGCACTGGATCATCTAAGAAGGCTTCCCAATCCTGCATGATTTGTTTGTACCTTTTAGACTTTAAATCATGGATGGTTTTTTGTAGAACCTTTGATCTGCTTTTCCTCAAATAGTCAAACAAAGGCTCAATATCATAGCGTAAAACAGGTGGGAGTATCGCCTTGAAGGTGTCTTCCTTGAGGAGGTAGACATCTAAATCGCGCAACTGGTTGGAGAGTTTGCCCACAAAGGCAAATTCCTTTTTAAACCGGTGGGTCATATGTTGCGGAAACACTGATTTTATTTGACCCAAAGCAGAGCGGGTACGCCGAATCGCAACTCGGAAATCATGCAGAACTTCAGTATCCAGGTCCTTTTCAAGGATGGCTTCATTCATTTTCATTACCTGGAGCAAATAGCGTAAAATGGTTTTAGTGGCTTCATCAGAGCGCAGGGCTGGATAGAGTTGTATTTTTAATTTTGAAGAGTAACACCCCGGATTTTTGCCTGCTCCCTCCATTGCTTTAAAGAAAATGTCCTCTTTTTGGCGAGGGACAAATCCGGCCGTTTTTAAACGTTTGATCAATTTTTTGAAGTGTTTCGGGTATCCCTTAACAGGCTTCAACCACAAACACGTGTCTAAATTCGGTGTGGTTTTTTCTTGCGCAGGGCTGATTTCCTCATAGATCAAAAGGGCTATAGTTTTTTCATCCTGGTTTAAAATGTGATAAACCGTTGATAGGGAATGCAGCTCAGTAAGTTTTAAAAGTGCCCGAATTTTTAAGACAGTTGATAGATGATTTTTCAATTTGCTGTCGGGGAAATCCCATATGAAAACAGGTGGCAAGGTAAATTCGGTGTTGTGAATGATACTATTTTTAAACAGCTTGCGTAAAAAAAGCATATTTCCGTACGTATATAAAACAAATGATTTCTTAAATAGACGCCAGTCAAAGGTATCGTAAATTGCCAGATTTTTCAGCACGGGCTGCTCTTGTTTGATTGCATAATATTCAGCCAATGCATTGATCAGCTGCTGTTGGTTGCAATCGTCAGGCAAACTGAATTTTATTTTAATCTGCATTCCTTGATCCTCAAAATATTTAAATTCTCTTTCTTTTTCGATAGGAAATTTTACTCAGTTGCATACTGCTTGGGATAATCATAAAAAACAGCTTCACCTTTTTTTTTCTGTATTTGCTGCCAATGGTCCACATTGAATTTAATGCAGTATACGCCAGAGGTAACGATGTTATAGACCGGATTTTTTTTAAGTAGCCGGTCAGCAAAATCATTAAACTCAAGGTTATGTCCAAAAAGCATGATCGTTTTGTGCTTATCATCCATATTGCGAACCATCTTGAATAGATATTTCGTACTGGAATGATACATTTTGTAATTAAAAACAATTTTTTTTTTGGGGAAGGCAATGGCTTTGGCAAAGGCCTTGGCCGTTTTTCTGGCTCTTTTAGCAGGACTCGACAGAATGAGGTCAGGTACCACTTGTCTCTCTTTTAATTTTTTCCCCATCAATTGCGCATCTTTTTTACCTCTTTTGTTCAGGGGTCTGTCAAAGTCGTCCAGGCTGATATTTTTCCAGCTTGATTTGGCGTGTCTGACAAGAATTAGCGTTTTCATCTTGAATGTACTCCATATATATTTCAAACAGAACCAGCAGGTCGATGGTATAGGTTTCAGGTTCAGGAAAAGACTGATACCATCATTAAGATACATGGCAGTGACCGGCCAATGAGCAAAGAATATGGAATCCCTTCGTCTGAATCTCCATACACCAATTCAGGGATATGAACTGGATCAAGTTCAGAGAAATAAAATTCTATTTTCGATAAATCTATTTTATTGACAAGGGTTTGTGCAACCATTTTTTTTTGTTGGCCACCCTTCCACACTTTTCACATACAAATTTTGGTTCCCTGACGATGGTGAATAATTGCTCAAGGTTCTCGGACAGATATTTTTTTTTCCAGTCGCACAACCGTTTTTCTTTTTTAGCCATTGCTTTTTTCTCCTTTAAAACGAATGAAATCCATAGGCCAGAGTATCTTTATGGAGTTTTCGGTCAGGCACTGATTACAATATCAGCATATAACAGGCAAGATCAATAAAAAAAAATCCCGCTTCTGCGTTCATGAAGCACCCTGATCATTCCATCTGAAAGGCCGAGCATTGGCACATGAATGTTCCGGCAGCCTGACCATTGCATGATCTTAAGATAGATCTCTGATGCAGGCACGATAACATCGGCACGGTCGGGCCTGAGGCGGAACTGTTTAATCCGCTGATCGATGCTCAGTTGCCTCAATAGCTTATAAATGCTTGTTAGTGTTTTGCAGGAAACCGGCTTTCCCTTTTTCCCTTTTGCCAGACGGAAGAGTTTGTTGATGTTTCCACCACTGCCGATAGCCACAATGGAATTGTATCCGGCGGTATTGTCTTTCACCCAGTGTTCCACTGCTTCCCAGATTAAAGGATCGGCCTGTTTTTTAAACAGCCTTATGGCACCAAGATTGAAGGATTCGGAAGCGATCCTTCTGCCCTGGTAGAACAGGGTCATTTCCGTACTGCCTCCTCCAACATCGATAAGGAGACAAGCCTCTTTTTCGGAAAAAAGATCTTTGGGTTTGTTTTTGAACAGAAAACTGGCTTCCTGTCTGCCATCAATAATATCAATTGAGATACCTGTTTCCTGAAAGATCTTATGACAGATTTCCTGACCGTTGTCAGCTGTCCGCATGGCTGCTGTGGCACACGCCATAAAATCCAGAGGCTGGAAAGCCTCGATCAAATATTTGAAACCGTTGATAGTGTTTTTAAGCTGGTTTGCTTTTTCGTCTGAAATGCGCCCGAGAAGGAAAGCATCTTCTCCAAGCCGTATCGGCATCCTGGCCCAGGTTATTTTTATCGGATTCTGTGCTGGTTCAGCAATGACTGCCAAAAGAAGCCTGACAGCATTCGAGCCGATATCAATGGCCGCATATTTGTGCATTTGTATCATGATCCTGAATAAAACCTCATAGTTTGTATCAAGCGGTGACCTATTGAACATCTTTCAAAGTTTCCGGGTACCAAGGGAAACGTAAAATAATGAGTCTGCGTGTTTTTGTCAACCAGGAATGATCATAGATTCAATACACGCCATTGTGACATAATAGAAAGGTAAATGAAAGCTGGAGATTAATAAAGAATATCTTTTTTGGTGAACATTCAGAATACATGTGATAATCATAAATACCTAAACATTTTTTAAGGTGCATAAATGAAAATAGCAGACAAAAAATCAACGCTTCAAGATGTACAAAGTGACGAAAAATTAGCCTTCACCAGACTCAAAAAAGAAAACCTTGATCAGAATCGAGTCCACTCACTTCTAAAATTTCTTCCAGACCCGGTATTAGCATTCTCACTTGATAACAAGGTTGAATATATCAATCCAGAATTTGAAAAAGTTTTTGGATGGACCTTAAAAGAGGTAAAAGGGAAAAATATTAAATTCATACCTGACAATGCGATTAATCAAACAAAAGAAAGGATGAAACAATTACTAAAAAATCGATCATCTTATAATTTTGAGACCCAAAGATACACTAAAGACGGACGTATTCTGGACATATTGATCAATGGTTCGATTTTGTATAACCAGAATAATAAAGCGACCGGGCTGGTGCTGGTATTTAGGGATTTGACTACTGAAAAGCGCATGACTAAAAGTAACCAGATCATGTTCAAA
>JABGOU010000097.1 GCA_018645325.1 Desulfobacula sp. | reverse complement strand
ATTAAATGCGTATTTTAAAGAAAATTACTACAAAAAAATAAATTTAATTTAGGCGACAACTTGCTTGACAAACACCGAGGGTGTGATCAAATTCTGCTCGCATAATATCATCCCAAAAAGGCGATGTTCTTCCCGGGGCGAAGATTCCTCTACCTTTTTCTGAAGCACAAGGGCCTCATGAATATTTTCCTGGCTTATGAATCCTTCTTTGGCAAGGAGTTCGCCGGTTTTCATGGGTTCAACCATTTTTAAGAATTTTTTATTTTGATTTTGCAATGGTTTAAGCCCTTATTCTTTTTTTAATGAACTTACCGGCAGGGTGACAATAAAACTGGTTCCCTTGCCCCGGTTTGATTCGCATCTGATTTGTCCATTCAATTCTTTAACAATGGAATGGACAATTGAAAGCCCAAGACCAGAGTTGGAAGATCCTATTTTTGTTGTGGTATATGGTTCAAACAGAGTCTCTTTAAGGTTCTCATCAATCCCGGGTCCATTGTCTGAAATTATGAGTTCAATATTTCCCGGGATTTGTTTTTTTTCATCAATCAGGATTTTTTGGGATTCAGATAAAAAACGTGTGGTAAGGGTGATTTTACCACCTTTGTCCATGGCTTCCGCTGAATTTTTTATAAGATTGATCAGGACCTGTTTTAATCCGTTCAGATCTGTCTTGGCTTCAGGTATGTCAGGATCGATATTAATGGAAGCTTCAATCTGTCTTGGGAGCAGGATCGATTTTTTTAAAAGTTCCAATATACTTTGGCAGACCCGGTTAATATCCACGGATTCGAATCCATCGATTTTAGGTCTTGAAAAACTTCTAAGCTGATCCAGTAATCCTGCAACCCGGTTCATTTCCTCACCAATAAACAATAATTCATCCTGGGCAGGATGTTTGTCAGGCAGTTTTAGCCCCAGGGTCTCTATATAGTTTTTAATAATTGAAATAGGGTTATTAATTTCATGAATCACTTTGTCTGTCAGTGTGGAATACGCTTCCATTTTCTTTTCGTGAATATCAATGGCATATTCTTTATAAAACCTGACACCCTGAATACAGACTCCTGTTTGTTTTGAAAAAAGTTTCACCAGGCCTTTGTTGTCTTCAAGATTTTTAGCTCCTGTTTCATCAACACCTAAAACCATAACACCGGAAGCTTTTTCTGATGAATATATGGGAATACAATATATTCCTTTTGATTTTAGTAATCGAATAATCTGAGTGTCTGATATGGCAAGTTTTTCACTATCTTTTGTTTTTAAACTGTTTTGGACCTTTAATTCTTTTAAACATTTTATTAGAAGACTTGTCTGGTTTGATAAGGGCAGGGCAATACTTTTTATAATTTTATACGATTTATCGTAACTACTACAAAATCCTGTTAAAATATTTTTTTTCTCGTCCAGAAGAAAATAAAAGACCCGGGGAATATTAAAGACAATTTTAAATCCATTGTGTACGATATCAAGAACAGTATCTATATCCCTTGCATGCATAAGATTTTGAAGGGTCCCGTAAAATAAAGACAAATTTTTAATTTCTGTTTTTAAGGAGTCCTCATAAAAAGTATCCTGCGCCTCTCCCAGTTTTATATCCAGCCTTTTGGCCATCTCCAGAACTTGTTTTTCAGCTTCAATGACAATCTGCTCTAATCTTGTGGGGGGGACATCAGTCAGTGAAATAATTTCAGGAATTTTTTCCAGGGCATCATGCCTGGCAAGAAAGTTTGAAATAAACACAACTTTTACATGGGAAAGGGCACCTTCAATCTGCTGAATGCTTTCATTGATAAAGAATACAGCATCTGAAATAAGGGGATTTAAATTCCATTGACTGAAAAGCCAGGCACTTATCTGTGGCGTATCTGCACCAAACATTTCCATTTCAGCAGAAATTGTCTGTTTCTCGTTAGACGATGTTTGAAGAATTGCTTTATAATCTTCCGGGAAATTTTGTAAAAGTACCAGACGGCCTATATCATGCAACAGTCCTGCCAGAAAAAATTCGTCCGGGTTGGGGAAATTATTTTCTTCTGCAATTTTTTTTGCAATAACACCGCATTTGTAGGAGTGATACCAGATTTTACCGATCACAGATTCAGGTGCAGATTTTGAAAAATTGAAAAATCGCATGGCAGAAGTGCTGACGGCAATATTTCGGATAGTATCTTTCCCAAGGTAAACTACGGCAGTCTTTATGTTATTCACCGTTTTGGGTAAATTCATATATTTTGAACCGAGAATCTGCATAAGGCGGGAAGTAAGAGACGGGTCAGTAGAAATAATTTCTGTCAGCTCCTCAATACTTGTCTTTTCACTGTTACAGGCTTTAATGAGCCTTAACATGACATGTGGAAGCTGGGGAAACATATTCGATTGTTTTATTTTTTTAAAAATATATTTTTCCGACATGACCCAACACTTTAATAAGTGGTTAAAAAAATTAAAAATCCTTTGAATCTAAAGGGCTTCTTATTTTTATAAAGATTTATTGCATATAAATCAATACTTTTGGGCAATTAAATAGAAAATTTAATATATTTTTACATAATTTTCACTAAAAAGGATTTTTTATTGACCGGGAAACTCCTTTTTAGTGAAGATTATAATTTAGCAGCTTTTCACAATTTATCCGATATTACAGACAATTCTTCGCAGCTTTGCCATGAATATCTCAGTGCTTGATACGAATTTTTCTTGAAAGAAAATAATCTCATTGATATGAATAAGGAGGGTAATTTAAACTGGATACCCTTTTATTCATATCTTTATTTTGAGGATTTAAAAATGAAAACCATTGAAGTAAACATTAAAGCCGAATTTATTATCCCTGATGACTGGGAAGTCACGGATCATGTCCCCGACCCAAATTTTCCCAATGATAAATTGAAGGTATTAAAAATTTGCGATAATCACTATGACTTTTTTCCTGAATGTCTGATGAAAATGGAAGATACCAAAAAGGTATACTGGTCTGCAGATGAAGGGAAAACAGAAGAGATTATTGATTGTATGAGTACATTTAATGTAAGGATTATAGAAAAATAATCCATGGAACTCAAGTGGCTTGGAACAGCAGGTTTTGAAATTAAAACAGGGAGCCATGTGTTTCTTATTGATCCCTATCTGTCCAGAAGCAAGAGATCCTTTCCAAAACAGGATATTAAGCCCTGTGATATTAAGAAGGCCTCACGGATTTTTATCTCCCATGGTCATTTTGATCATGTTCAGGATGTTCCCCAGATAGCTGAGCAGACAGGTGCAGATATTTATTGCTCAGATATCGTAGCAGCCTTCTTTAAAAATCATCAGATAGGTACACAACAGATCCAACCCGTTTTAAGCGATAAAAAAAAATTTAATTTTCAAGGGTATACTGCCCAGGCTTTTTTTAGTGAACACGTTCAGTTTGATAAAAAGCTTATCATTGAAACACTTTTTAAAATAAATATTAATTTATTCAAATATCTTCCCCTCTTCAAAAAGTTTCCCTGTGGTCAGGTTTTAAGCTGGCGGTTTTATATTGAAGATAAAATTATTCAGTTTTTCGGCAGTGCCGGGTCATCTTTAAAAGAGCTTAAAGAGATGGGGCACAAGCCTATCGATATTCTGCTTTTGCCACTTCAGGGACACTCGGATATCTGTGGAATCGGTTTGAATTATGTAAAACATCTTAAACCCAAAATCGTCATTCCTCATCACCAGGACGATTTTTTTCCTCCGATATCAAAACAAGTTGATATCAGTCCATTTGTTGACACAATAAAAAAAGAGTATAGGGATACAAAGGTCGTTATTCCAAAGATGAATGAGACCTTAATTTTTTAGATAAACGCTTCAAGGCTTTCCCAAAGGGTAAATTTTTTACCCGTTCAGGACAGTTTGCCTTTTCGTTGCTTAAGGTTACACCCGCAAGAGCCTGTATCAAAATGTCCCCAAATGCTCATCCAAGGCAAACTGTCCTGAGTTAGTTTTTGTACCGGTTTGATTTATGTTAAAATTAAGATGCCAGATCACGTCGATCCGACATATCCACAAGGGTTCGTTCCCTTGCCTTGTCAATTCCGAGTTCTTTTCGTTTTTTGTCAATATGGGCGATCATCATCCTGGCAATTTCAATCGGATCAGACGCCGTCCCCCATTTTCCATATCCTTGTTTTTCAAGGCCGTCAAACAGAAGATTATGGAATTTTGTATCTTTGATGGATGGGAATCCAATGCCAAAAACAGTATATACGCCCGAGGATACAAAATACTGACCAATGGCCAGGGCTTTTTCGCTCATCCACTCGGGTGCACATCCGGCAACGGGAAGATCTGCAAGGCTGTTTCCAAGCCCCCCGGCTTTAACCATGGCTGATGCCGCAATGAGAATCCTTGTGTTATCCACACAGGAGCCAAGACCCAGGACAGGCGGCATGCCGACTGTTTCACAGACCTCTGAAAGTCCCGGACCGGCAAGGGGTGCAGCTTCAGGAACAAGAAATCCTGCCTTTGCAAGTGATATCTGTGAGCACCCTGTCTGGAGTACCAGGACATCATTTTTAATCAATTCTCTTACCAGTTCAATATGGATGGAATCCTGTTTAACCTTTGGATTTGTACAGCCCACAACACCGGCCACGCCACGGATTCTTCCATTAATGATATTGTCATTCAAAGGAGAATAACTGCCCCTGAAGGTTCCGCCCAGCATATACTCAATATATTCATGGGTAAATCCGTGAACACCGACCTGGGTTTTTTGGGGAATCTCTACGGGCATACTCCTTGAGGCATATCTGGCAATAGCCTTTGAAAGAACAGCATCCGTGCATTGCCTTGGATTACGTTCCTCAAACTCAATATGGGTGGCTCCTTCAATATGCGCCCTTGGGTTTGTGGTAATCAAGTGAGTATCATAACACTTTGCCACGGCTGAAAGCCCCTGTTTAATGCACTGAATATCAACCACCATGGCATCAACTGCACCTGTAACAATAACTGCTTCCGTTGATCCAAAGCTGCCGGCATGGGGAACCCCGTGCCGGGACATCATTTCCGCACCGGAACAACACATTCCCACGAGATTAATCCCTTTGGCACCCTTGGCTTCTGCCTCTTTTATGAAAAACGGATCATTTACGGCCATGAGCATACCTTCAAACATGGCAGGTTCATGACCATGGACAATAATATTCACATGGTCTTCCTTTAAAACTCCCATATTTACGTCTGCAAGGGTGGGCGAGGGCGTTCCAAACATGATATCGGAAAGCTCGGTTGCTACCATGGAACCTCCCCATCCGTCGGCAAGGGCTGTCCTTGCGATCTGCTTCATTAAATTATTATAATCCTGATCACATCCAATATGTGTCCGGCTCATCAATTCCATCACTTCGACCATTGCCCCTCTGGGCATTATACCATCTTTCCTCCACTGCTCCTGGGTTGCCTCGGGTGCCCGTCTTACAAAGGGCATTTCACCTTCCACATTGGAAAATGTTTTTTCAAGCTCATCGTGGAGTTCTTTTGCAACCTCCAGGACCTCTTTACCCTCAACCTCCAGACCAAGGGATTTGGCGACTCTTTCAAGCTTGATGGTATCGTCAATGGTAAAGTCTTTGACCGACCCCTCAATAATCCCCTTAAACAATCCAAGCATATGTCTTCCGTGATCATTGTGGGAAGCTGACCCCGCTGCCACGTTCCGTCCGAAATTTCGTGCAGCGATCGTATCAATGGTTGCTCCGCAAACCCCTACTTTTTTATAGGGATCTCTCGGGTTTAACCTGCAGGGCCCCATATAACAATGTTTGCAACAGGCAGATTCCACACCGATGGGACAGGGCTTCATTTCATGCCCGCGGTCAAGATCCAGTTTGACACCATCTCTCCTGGCTTTTTCAAGCATCTGCTGAGTGGCTTCACACATGGTTCGATCCTCGACACTCGCCATTATTTTTACGCTTTTTTCTTTCCCCATATGGCTCTCCTTATTTTTATATTTTCTTATGGTTGCAGCTATTATGGAACACACAAAATTTTATCGGTGCCCGAACAAAAACAGCCGGTTTCTTGGATGACTGAATATTTTAATCCTCAAAATATTTAATGTCTTCTTCCGGTTAAAATTATTGCCCGTCTTGTACAATATTCGCAGGGGGGAGTTGGCTTTCAGAGTTTTCAGGTTTCCGGGCAAGCCCTATCCAATATCTTATATAATAACACATTGTGGTACCTTGTAAAGTTTTAAATAATATTGGGTTTTCTTTTCAACAGATTCTGAACACCACTTCTGGTGAAGTCCAGGTTCGATGGTTAAGCCTATTTGGCCTTTGATGTATCGCGGTAGATGGGCCAAAAGGCAAGCTATTTCGTTTAAGTTATAAAATTTGCGGTCCTAAGTTCATATAATTTATTTTGAATTCAGGTTTTCGGTCAGGCACTAACTATGCGGTTGAAGGCCAGATGGGGATTTTTGAAGGGAAAAACGCAGTGGTCCAGAATCAACTATTGTTACTGAAACACTGCGCTGTTGCATGATTTTATATTAAACAGGTCTATCAGGCGGGTTTCATGGTACTCATGTAGGTGCGCAATTTTTTTCCAATCTGTTCGATACGGGTGGAACGGATAGCTTCATTAACTTTGATGAGCTCTATATTGTCCACGCCATTGTTTTCAAGATCAAGTCCTTTGCCTATTACATCCACATCAAGTTTTTCCATGAAATCTGCAAGCAATGGCAAGGCTTTATGGTTAAAAAGATAACA
>JABGOU010000096.1 GCA_018645325.1 Desulfobacula sp. | reverse complement strand
GAAATTAACAGGTTATATTGAATGGAAAACGGGAATTTTAATTGTCGTTACAGGAAAAAAATAATTGTCGTTGATCATCAAGATCCAAGCAAGAAGTAATGGTTTGTGTCACTTCAATGAACAGATCAAGAAATTTGGACTTTTTTACTATATGCTCCATCTAGTGTTCTCCTTTTCTCAAATATTTGGGGATCGTTTTTAATTAATTTTATGCAAAAGTTGTACCGTATAGTTTTGATAACAGTAAAGTACCCTTGTTTGAATACTGCTGTTCGTTAAAAGATGCCAGCCTGAATGCAATGGATTGTCTCTTTTAAAATGTATTGATTTTTATTCGTTTGGAATAGAGAAGAAAAATACAACAGAAAAATGCTATAAAAATGATGCATCGCAATAAAAAGCTTGCACTATTTTTACAAGACCAGCATTGTCGGCTATATATTTAAATCAAAGCGATGATGAAGAAATTTTTCTAACCAGTAAAGTGGTAGCCTTTTAAACATAGAACACTAACGTTAATGACCCAGTTAACAATTACTTAAAAATGGATTTTCACAGTGGTGAGTCTTTATAGAAGAGCATTTAATCGATCGTTGCATGGTATATACAGCCATGAGCAAAATTTGCAATTAAGCGACAGCTTCTAAAAAATATACTCAGTGATCAGGATTTGGCGGCAGCGATTATATTAACGTGAAGTCATCACTTTTTAAAAATTCTTAGAAGAAAATCACGCTACAAAAAAAACTCGCTACATAATTGGAGATAGAGCACCCTGCATTTTTCATTTCACAGGTGTAATAATATTTTTTTTTAAAATAAATTGTGAAAAATAGCCCCCCTTACAAATGATTTTTGATAATCTTTCAGAATTTTAAAAATCATTTCGGGTATATGCCTTCTACAAACAAATTGTCCAAAGATGCTAAAGCAACGGGAAAAGAATTCAAATGGAGTGATGCCAAAATAAGAAAAAAAGATGTCAATAAATCACAAGTGTTTCGAGATGGCAGTATAGGTTTCCCTACATCCAATAATATTACACGAAGTAATTTATATGTTTATAATTAAAATGAATTGATAATCTTCCAGATGCATCTTGTAATTACATTATTGAGCAATCAAAATAAATACAAGAGTTTCATGTGATTCTATCGATAGGGACTGCTGGTACCATTAGAGACGAGTCAAATCTGATAAATTACCGAGCGCTTCTTTCACCAGTCCGTGCTTTTTTATTTTTATAGAATACCCTATCTGGTATGGACAAATCTTTTATCCTCAGATTTCAATTAAATTGGGATAGCCTTAAGTTAAATTAAAAAAATTTGCTGTAAATTTTATTGGAGCAAATTGAATTTGATCACATACTCGGGGAAAGAATTTCTTAAAATCCCCAGAGAATAATTATGAAACGCACCCCGCAGAATTAAGCCCCATGTATGGTAAGGACCGTAAAAAAATCAAACCTGTGATCTGTTACCATGTCGATACTCTGCCTTTGCCGGATATGCGACCCGTGGCCACGATTACTCATGATAAGCTTGACTGGTATGGGTTTGATGAAAACAGGAAAAATGGGAACAATTCTCAATAAAATAGTGCTTGACAATAAATAATTGTATACAGTATACAACTATCAATGATCTGTCATGAAAACTCAATAAAAATAGCTAGTTCATGGCGTTATTAAAGCGGATATAACTTAAAATCAAGGATATATATCATGACCGCGAAAACACACCAGGAAGAACTTGAAAGATTAAAGGCCCTTCAGCAACGCGCATTCATGGGGGGCGGCGAGAAAGCAAGAGATCGCCAGCGCTCAAAAGGAAAACTGGCTCCAAGGGAAAGGCTTGACCTGTTGTTTGACCCGGACAGCTTTGTGGAATTAAATGATCTTGCCGAAAGCCAGTGCATGGATTTTGGTATGGAGAAAAGAAAAGTTCCCGGCGATGGTGTGGTAACCGGGTTTGGCACCATTGACGGGCGGACCGCCTTTGCATATGCCCAGGATGCAACAGTTCTTGGAGGATCCGTTGGAACGATCCATGGCCAGAAGATCTGCAGGATAATGGATGAGGCCCTGAAGGTCAAAGCCCCTTTGATCTGTCTGAACGATTCCGGTGGAGGAAGGCTCCACGAAGGCTTTTTTGCTTCTAAGGGGGTTGCAGGTATGTTTTTCAGGAATACTGCTGCATCCGGTGTAATCCCCCAGATATCCTGCATCATGGGGCCCTGCGCCGGCGTGTCGGTTTATTCACCGGCATTGACAGACTTCATCATCATGGTTGAAAAACAGAGTCAGATGGTCATCACCGGCCCCAAAGTTATCCAGGATGTGACAGGGGAAACCGTGACTCTGGAAGAGCTTGGCGGTTCCAAGGTTCACAGCCGCGTTACGGGGCAGGCCCATTTTGTTACCAAAACAGATCAACAAAGCATTGAGTTGATCCGATATCTTCTAAGTTTTCTGCCATCCAATCATGACGAGACACCACCTTCCCGTCCCTGCGATGATGACCCAAAAAGAAAGAATGATCAGCTGACGGATATTGTACCTGCAGAATTTAAAAGAGCCTATGATATGCACAGGGTTATTACTGAAGTTGTGGATAAAAATGAATTTTTAGAAATCCTTCCCGAGTTTGCTCCCAGCATTATTACGGGCCTTGCCCGCATGGGCGGAGATACAGTGGGAATCGTTGCCAACCAGCCTTCCATTATGGCAGGATGCCTGGATTATAATTCTTCTGACAAGGCAGCACGATTTATCAGATTCTGTGACTGCTTTAATATCCCTTTGGTGAATTTAGTAGATGTGCCCGGATATTTTCCTGGGGTGGACCAGGAACATGCCGGAATCATCCGTCATGGTGCAAAAATGCTGTATGCCTATGCTGAGGCCACAGTACCCAAGATCACCCTGGCATTAAGAAAAGAATATGGGGGTGCCGTCATGGCCATGTGCTGTGCCGGAATGGGGGTGGACCTGATGCTTGCCTGGCCTGTGGCCCAACTTGTTGTGCTTGATACTGCGGCAGCCATCAATATCATATACAGAAAAGAGATACTGGCTGCTGATGATCCGGAAAGTTTTAAAGCACAAAAGATTAAAGAATATAATTACAAGTATTCAAATCCGTTTCACGCAGCCTCCAATATGCTGGTGGACAAAATTATAGAACCTTCCGAGACCCGGACCCAGATCATAAAGAGCCTTAAAATGCTGAAAAACAAAAAACACCCCAGGCCTTTTCGGAAACATGGAAACATTCCACTGTAATTTTAAAGAATTATTTTGGCAGCTAATAAAAAAAACGCTATTTGAAAATACACTTAAGGAGACAGGCTCATGGATTTTTTACTTACAAAAGAACAAAAATATATTCAAAAAGCCGCAAGAGAATTTGCCATGGGAGAAATGGCACCCGTGGGCCGTGAATTTGATTTAAATGAAACCTATCCTGCAGCCATTGTAAAAAAAGCAAGGGGACTTGATTTAATCGGGCTTTTCATTCCTGAAAAATTCGGTGGTCCGGGCTTAGGCTATCTTGAGCAGGCCATGGTCATGGAAGAGTTCTGGAAAGTGGACCCCGGCATCAGTCAGCAGCTTTGCTCTTTAACTTTTGGTGCGGAAGAATTCCTGCTTTTTGGCACTGACGAACAGGGGAAAAAATTTCTTGAACCCATTTTCACAGGGGATGCGGTTATGGGCTTTGCCATAACAGAACCTGATGCCGGTTCTGATACTCTGGCAGCTTCCACAACTGCAGTGAAAGAAGGCAATGAATGGGTCCTTAACGGGTCAAAAGTCATGATCGGTAACGGGACCCGTGGAACCTTTATGCTGATTTTTGCCTTAACCGACCCCGATGCCGCCAGATCCAAACGCCACAGTATAATCATTGTTGAAACGGACAGAGAGGGATACAAGGCTGATCCCATGCATGGTAAAATGGGGTTGCGCGCTTCAGACACGGCTGCCATTTATCTTAACAATGTCCGCGTGCCCGAAGAAAATCTTCTTGGAACCCGGGGTAATGGATTTCACCAGCTCATGGCCTTTTTTGACAGAAGCCGTGCTTATGTGAGCGCCCATGGTGTCGGACTTGCCCAGGGAGCTTTAAATATGGCAGTCAAGCATGTCAGAGAACGAAAACAATTTGGAAAACCCATTGGCAGTTTCCAGGGCGTCCAGTTTAAAATCGCTGATATGGCAGTAAAAATAGAGCTTGCCAGGAACATAATGTACAAAGCTGCCTGGCTGCTTGATAATGGAAAAGCCGATACAAACGTTACTGCCATGGCAAAAATGTATGCTGCCCGGATAGCAGTTGAAGTGGTTGACGAGGCCCTTCAGCTCCATGGCGGATACGGATATTTTGATGATTATGATATCGAACGCTTCTACAGGGCTGCAAAAGTCCTTGAAATCTATGAAGGGGCAAAGGAAATCGAAAAAATGATCATCGGCCGAACCATAGTGGGTCGTTGAGACCCTCAATAGATTCAGGGGGACAAATGATTAAATCCATGAATATTGCCTGGTGGGTACAGCGTTGGGCCGAACTCCACACTGATAAGCCTGCCATTATATTTGAAGAACAGAAAATCAGCTATGGGGATCTTTGCAAAAGAGCAGACAGCACAAGTTGCTGGCTTCAGTCAATTGGTATTGAAAAAGGGGACAGAGTGGCGGTCCTGCTTGATAATTGTCCTGAATTCATAGATCTGTTTCTTGCATGCTCCAGGCTTGGCGCTATTTTTGTTCCCATAAATTTTCGTATTACAGCTTTGGAGCTTGATTATTTTATTAAAAACAGCCGACCCAGATTATTGATTCATGGGGATTGTTTTTCAAATATGGTTGATTCCCTTGACCTTGGCAATTATATGCCACCTATATTGATATCTGTTGCAGGGAATAAAAATCATGATAACCATATTTTAAATTTAAATAGTGAAATTGCTAAATTTGAAGGCAGACGTGCCTTTCTAACAAGGTCACTAGGTCCAACCAATCCGGAAGAACCTCATGTGATAATGTATACTTCAGGGACCACGGGAAAGCCTAAAGGTGCAGTGCTTTCCCATAGAAAAACTTTTTTCAATTGTTTAAATGCAGACATATTTTTCGAACTTCATTTCAGCGATATCATGTTGATTTTTTTACCTCTTTTCCATTCAGGCGGGCTTTTCATCCAGGCGGCCCCCATTTTTTATAAAGGGGCAACCATAGTCCTTCACCGTAAATTTAATCCTTTAAGAGTTTATAAAGACATTAGTAAATATTGTGTTACAAAATTTTTAGGAGTTCCTACTATATACAGGGAATTGTTAAAGGTTGCCCCTGAAAACAAAACTGACATTTCTTCTTTAAAGATCTGTGCCGGGGGTGGTGAAAAGGTTACTGAAGATTTGATTAAAAAATGTACTGAGGCTGGCCTTGCATTCCGTCAAATCATGGGCCAGACAGAAACATCAATTCTTTTATGGGCATCGGAAAAAGACCCTTTGAGAAAACCTGGAACTGTGGGACGTCCTGTGTTTCATGCTGAAGTCTCCATTTTGAACAAACAGGGGAAAATAGCAAAACCAGGAGAAATAGGAGAAATCGTTGTAAAGGGGTCTATCATGATGACAGAGTATTGGCATGATCCCGTTAAAACAGAAGCTACCATTAAAAATGGGTACCTGCACACAGGCGATCTTGCAAGCATGGACGAGGAGGGTTTTTTCTATCTTGTAGGCAGGGCCGGGGATATGTATATAACAGGGGGGGAAAATGTCTATCCCGCTGAAGTAGAAAAGGCACTTAAAACACACCCTGATATTGAAGAAGTTGCCGTTATTGGAATCTTAGATGAGAAATGGGGTGAAACCGGACACGCATTTGTTATAAAAAAACCGGACTCATCTTTAAGCGCTAATGCGGTAATTGCAATTTGCACAGGGAAGCTTGCAAAATATAAATGGCCTAAAAAGGTGACCTTTAAAACACAATTTCCCCGTACATCACTTGGAAAAATAAAGAAAGCCGACCTGATGGATGATACTTTTAAGAAAAATAATTCTTGACAGAAAACCATTGCATACAGTATACGGTATACAATTATCGTAGCTCGTACCTTATTTGTTTTATAAATGGAGAAGCTTGTGGAACCTTGCAGAAACTATAATTTTTTATCTGCCAAACCCGCGACGGCTTCCCCTGTCATCATACACTGGCCTGCTCTGAATGCTGTCTGACACAAATTAAATTAATATCTATTGGTTATTCATCATCATTGTTATTTGCTTTAAAGGTAACAATGCAATTTAAACTTTTTTAAGTATAAATTTTGTTGAGGATCTTACAATGAAACAAGAATTTTTATTAGGTAATGGTGCCATAGCTCTTGGACTTCTAGAGGCAGGCTGCCAGATCATGACTTCATACCCCGGAACCCCGTCTTCGGAAATCCTTCCCGAAGTTGTCAGGTTTTCCAAAGCTGCCAATCTGAATACGGGTATTGAATGGTCTATCAATGAAAAAGTTGCGTTTGATAATGCTTTTGCTGCTGCCATTTCAGGCAAGAGAGCAGCATGCTGCATGAAAATGGTAGGCCTGAATGTTGCGGCGGATTCGTTTATGTCTGCAGCTTATATCGGCAACATCGGAGGACTTGTGATCATTTCCTGTGATGACCCGGGGCCCCATTCATCCCAGACGGAACAGGATTCACGGCTAATGGCACGCCTGGGCAAAGTACCAGTGCTTGATCCGTCAAGTCCTGAAGAGGCAAGGGAAATGATCAAATTTGCCTTTGACCTTTCTGA
>JABGOU010000095.1 GCA_018645325.1 Desulfobacula sp. | reverse complement strand
GGAGGTTAAGCGAATAGCCTCGAAACAAATATCCATCAGACAGGGCGGGTTCAAGCGCAAGAGCTGAATAATTACAATATTGTTTACATGCGTTAGCCCTGAGGTATCAAAAACACAGTATTGATTCTGCAGGTCCTTTTATGGTAATAGAGATGTCTGCCTTAAAAGAGCAGCAATAAAACTCTTTTTACCTCAATTTTACAGGGAACCTATATGCCTGATGAAACCCAAAGCCCTTTAAATCATCTTCTCATGAAGGTGAATAAACCCATTTTTGCTATTCAGACCGATAATACAATTAATTTTATAAGCAAAAATTTTGATTTTTTTACCACTGGATTTAAGGAAAACACGGGAAGCCGGATCTTAGCCTTTGTCCCTGCTGTCCGGCTTGAAAGCCTTGGTGATGAGAGTTTTAAAAAACGGCACAAATTAAAATATCCCTATATTGCCGGTGCCATGGCCAATGGAATAACCTCTGCCGCCATGGTAAAAACCATGGCCCATAATGGTATGATGGGTTTTTTTGGTGCAGGCGGTCTTTCCATTAAAAAAATTGAAGAAAATATTATTGACTTAAAAACATGCCTTAAAGATATGCCCTTTGGATTTAATCTGATTCACTCCCTGGGTGATCCGGATCATGAAATGGCAACTATTGACCTTTATTTAAGGCATGGGATCACAAGAATAAGTGCAGCAGCTTTTATGCGCATAACCCCTGCCCTTGTATATTATCGAATTAAGGGAATTTACAGAGACAGCCGGGGTTGGATTGTCACACCCAATAACATTATTGCAAAAGTATCAAGGATTGAAATTGCCCGGCAGTTTTTTTCGCCGCCCCCGGAAAAACTGGTAGCTCTCCTTTTGGAAAAGGGATTGATCACACAAGAGGAGGCAGATTTATCAGCATATATTCCCATGGCCCAGGATTTGACGGCAGAAGCAGACTCGGGCGGGCATACAGATAATCGCCCTGCACTGACTTTGCTACCCACCATGATGGCATTAAAAAATGAATTCATGGCAACCTATCATTACAGAGAACCCCTGTGTGTAGGACTTGCCGGAGGTATTGCCACTCCTGAATCAGCAGCAGCAGCCTTTGGAATGGGGGCAGCCTATATACTGACTGGTTCAGTCAATCAATCATGCGTTGAAGCAGGTATATGTGATGATGTTAAAAAAATACTGTGCCAGGCAGAACAGGCAGATGTTGCCATGGCCCCTGCCGCAGACATGTTTGAAATCGGCGCCAGGGTGCAGGTGTTAAAACGCGGAACCCTTTTTCCTTTGAGAGCTGAAAAATTATTTAAGCTTTACCGATCCCATGATAATTTTGATGACATCGACGAAAAATCAAAAAAAGAAATACAGGAAAAATTTTTACAGGCAGGATTTGAGGATGCCTGGAAATCGACAAAGGATTTTTTTCTTAAGACCGGAAACATGAAAGAAATTGAAAGAGCCCAAAATGATTCAAAACATAAAATGGCACTTGTTTTCAGATCTTATCTGGGTCTTTCTTCCAAATGGGCCATCCAGGGCAATTTAAAAAGGAAAATGGATTACCAGATATGGTGCGGCCCTGCCATTGGCGCATTTAACCAATGGGTAAAAGGCAGTTTTCTTGAAACCTGTGAAAACCGGAAAACCGCTGAAATAGCTTTAAACCTGTTGTTTGGTTCCTGTATATGTATAAGGGCATCTATTTTAAAAGCCCAGGGGATCAACCTGCCCATGGGAACAGGTGTATTTAAACCCATGAAACAAAAGGAGATTTGCACTTTTCTTTAAACTTTTTTTGTAATTGTTCAGCCCGTTAAAAAAAATTATCCCAAAAGCCCTGTCTGATGGATATTTGCAGGAGATTAAGTGTTTAGCATCCAAACAAATATCCATCAGACAGGGCGGTTTCAAGCGTAAGAGCTGAATAATTACCATGTTTTTTTATGTAAAACTTTTGTCAAATGCAGGCCTGTTGCAGTATTTATAAAGATTAAAATTGTATAATATTTTCCATGAAACCCATGGAGAATTCCCCTGAAAGGCCCTGTATTGCCATCGTCGGAATGGGATGTATATTCCCAAAATCCAGCAATTTAAAAGAATATTGGCATCTTTTGTCAAATGGGATTGATGCTATTGCTGACATACCCTCTGATACACACTGGAAGTTAAAAGACTATTTTGATAAAGATCCCTCTAAAGCTGATCATACTTATTGCAAAAGAGGCGGCTTTCTTCCCCCTATTGATTTTGACCCTTCTTTTTACGGAATTCCACCCAATAATATTGAGGCAACAGATACTTCACAGCTTTTAGGGCTTGAAGTCGCAAGGATGGCACTGGAGGATGCCGGGTACCCACTTAACCATCCTGACCTTGAACACAAAAAGGTCAATGTAATTTTAGGGGTTACCGGAACCCAGGAGCTTGTGATTCCACTAGGGGCCAGGCTGGGACATCCTATCTGGAAAAAGGCTCTGGAAGACTCTGGAATCAGTGGACAAAAAAAAGAAGAAATAATTCAGAGAATCCAGGGGGATTATGTCCAATGGCAGGAGAACTCATTTCCCGGCCTTCTTGGCAATGTTGTTGCCGGCAGAATTGCCAACCGCTTAAACCTTTGCGGGACAAACACTGTAACCGACGCAGCCTGCGCAAGCTCTCTTGCAGCAATCCATACAGCAGTGATGGAACTTGTTTTTGGTAAATGTGACATATCTATTACCGGGGGAGTGGATTCCCTGAATGATATTTTCATGCACATGTGCTTTTCAAAAACCGGGGTTCTGTCCCATACCAGTGATGCTAAACCCTTTTCAAAGGATGCCGATGGAACTGTCCTTGGAGAAGGAATCGGCATGCTTGTATTAAAACGTCTAGAAGATGCGCAAAATGATAATGACAGGATTTATGCACTGATCAAAGGTATTGGTACTTCAAGCGACGGCAAAACATCCGCCATTTATGCCCCTGAGTCAAAAGGACAACTCAAGGCATTAAAAGAAGCTTACAGGGAAGCCGATATAGCCCCCTCCACAATTGGACTTATTGAAGCCCATGGAACAGGAACAAGGGTGGGCGATAAAGTAGAATTTTTGGCCCTGAAAAAATGTTTTGATGCTTCCTCACCAAAAAATCAAATCGCCATTGGGTCCGTCAAATCAATGATCGGTCACACCAAGGCTGCGGCAGGGGCTGCCGGGATTATAAAATCTGCTTTGTCCCTGTACAACAAGGTCATTCCCCCGACCTTAAAAGCCCTGGATCCTGACCCGGAATTGGATATTAACAATTCTTCCTTTTATTTAAATTCTGAATCCAAACCATGGGTATCAACCCCTTCTTGCCCCCAGAGAAGATCAGGAGTGAGCGCATTTGGTTTTGGAGGCAGTAATTTCCATGTTGTGTTAGAAGAGTACAAACCTTTAAAAACACATATTTCCTGGGATGGAGCCATACAGATTGTTGCATTTTCAGCAGACATCAAAAAAGAGCTTTCAGATAAAATTAAAATAGTAAAAACGATTTTAAATGAAACAAAAGATGCCCAGGAGCTATTCCAGGAAACTACATTCCAGGCATATGAATCGCGGCGGACATTTTCAGGTTCACATAATTTCAGACTGGTGATGGTTTATAAAAAAGACGATGATATTCAAAAAAATCTCAGCCAGGCGCTAAACTGTATAGATGGTGAAAAATCGCCCCGTAATATCTATTTTTCCCAGGGTAGAAAAAAAGGAAAACTTGGGTTCCTCTTCCCTGGCCAGGGAAGTCAGTACACTGGTATGGGAAAAGACCTTGTTTCAATATTTCCAGAGGCATTAGAGGCATTGGAACAGGCAGCCGATGTCTTTTCAAGACAAAACAAATCATCAAAATTTAAGCCTTTGCAGGATTATATTTTCCCTTTACCCCAGCATTTGCAGACAAAAGATGTCTCACAAGAAAATCTTCGTCAAACCGACATTGCCCAGCCAGCCATCGGGGCAGTATCCCTTGCCATGATTAAGATATTAAAAAGATTTGGTATTGAACCGGAAATAACCTGCGGCCACAGTTTTGGAGAGCTGTCAGCTCTTTGTTCAGCCGGCTGGATGGATGAAAAATCTTTTATCCAGCTTGCTTCAGCCCGGGGCAGGCATATGGCAAAAGCCGGTTCCCGGGATGGGGATTCGGGCAGCATGCTTGCTGTTAAAGCCCCTTTGGAAGATATTAAGACCTTGATAAAACAAGAAAAACTTGATGTCATCCTTGCCAATAAAAACAGTCACACCCAGGGAGTTTTATCCGGGTCCACCAGGGAAATCCTCCGGGCAAAAAAAATCTGTAAACAAAAAAAGCTGCGGGCCATTAAACTTCCCGTTGCAGCAGCATTCCACAGCAAACTTGTGAACAATGCCGCAATCCCCTTTAAAAAAATTGTGTCTTCAAAAATTATTTCTCCCACAAATGTTGATGTTCTTTCAAATACCACTGGTAAAATATATGGTAAAAAAGAGACAGACATCAAAAAAATGCTTGGCAATCAACTGGCAAATCCGGTCAATTTTATTGATAATATTGAAACAATGGCTGAAAATAATGTCTCTACTTTTATTGAGGTCGGCCCAAAAACTATTTTAACAGGCCTGGTCAAATCAATATTAAAAGACACATCTGTAACAGCCATTGGAATAGACCAGTCATCGGGAAAAAAATCCGGAATAGAAGATCTTGCCCATGTTCTATGCATGATCGCTTCAAAGGGATTTGCAGTTGACCTGACCCAGTGGGAAGATGTGGCAAATAAACCAAAGCAAAAAAAAATGAGTATACAGATTTCAGGGGCCAACCCTAAACCAAAAAACAGGTGCCCTATTCCAAAATCAAACCCAAGCTCAAATCCAAAATCGAATCCGGAATCAGGCACAAGCTCAAATCCAAAGTCAAATCAAGACTCATCACAAAATAAACCACCTAATAAAAACAGGTCAGTTTTAAAAGGATCTGATATGAACTTTCAGACTACAGACAAGGCAAACCCAAAAAACAATACAGCCGGCAGTCATAATTCCCATGCATTGCAAGCCATGAAAATGGTTCAACAGGGACTTGAAGCCATGCAGATGCTTCAGACCCAGACAGCCCATGCCCATGAAAAATTTCTTGAAACACAGTCCCAGGCAAGCAAAACCCTGGCAAGCATGATGGAACAGACCCGCAATCTTGCCCTTAATCCATCCATTGCTTCATCCCCGGCTTCTTCATCAATCGCTTCTTCATCAATCGCTTCTTCATCAATCGCTTCTTTTGATAGTGCCCCTTCAGCCCCTGCAACTGCATCTGAAGAAGACAGACCAGAACCTCAAACCATGTCTGATAGCCAGGAAAACTATTCTGCCAAAACCCTCCAGGCCGTTTCAAACCGCAGTGCTGCAAAGAAGCATGAACCAAAAGCCCGGATAAAAAGAACACAAACTATTGAAAAATTTATTACCCCTGAACCTGAAACTCATGTAGTTGATGCTGTAATTGAAACTCATGCAGTAGATACTGAGCCTGAAACTCATGCAGTTGATACTGTAATTGAACCAATTTTATTTGAGATTATAAGCCGTTTGACAGGCTTTCCTGTTGAAATGCTGGAAATATATATGGATATAGAGTCTGATCTGGGCATTGATTCTATAAAAAAAGTTGAAATTATTTCAGAGCTTGAAAGAAAGATCCCTTCCTGCCAGGGATTAACCAGCGACAATATGGGGTCTGTCAAAACGCTGAAAGATATATGCCTTTCCATACAAGACAAAAAAAGCCCTTTTATGGAATCCAATACCCTTAAAACCTCTGCCGTTAAAATCACAGAGGATAAAGACCCGGCCATAAAAACAAGGAACCCGGGGCAGGATGGAGGTGGTATGGACCAACTTGTTTCAAGCGTCCTTATCAATACTATCAGTGAATTAACAGGATTTCCAGTTGAAATGCTGGAACCATCCATGAACCTTGAGTCAGATCTGGGGATTGATTCAATTAAGCGGGTGGAAATTCTTTCAAGATTAGAACAGGAGCTGGATCATGTTGAAACCATTTCTTCTGACGATATAGGAACCTTGAAAACCATTGAAGAAATCATTATTTATCTGACAAAGAGTGATGCTGATTCCAGTATCAAACCTAAACCAGATGTTGAATCTAAAAAAAATATCGCTGCTGTTAAAACTGAACCTGGAAAAAAAAACTCTGTTGTCCGCCTGGACAGAAAACTGACCAGGCAGATTGTTTCTTTAAAGGAATATCCCACCAATCAGATCAGGTTCTACAATGGCGCAAGAATAGAACTGCCGGTTAAAAAGAAAGTCTATATTACAAAAGACAGCTCAAAAATAGCTGCCCTGCTTAAAACCAAATTTATAAAATCTGGGATTGATACTGAGCTGGTTGATATCAGCAAAGGGGACATACCTGAATTAAAGGATGCTGCGGGCCTCGTCATTTTACCCGATGCTTTTGGCAAACATGGTCATGATACTGCCTTAAATTTCTTAAAATCCGCATTTCTGCTGGTAAAAAAGAACGCAGGTTATCTCATGGAATCTGCTACAGAAAAAGGTGCCTTTTTATCAACTGTTTCCTTTTTAGGCGGAAGGTTTGGGTTTTCAAAAAAAATCTTTCACACAGATCCTTATTACGGCGGCCTTGCAGGGCTTGCAAAGACAGCCGGCCTTGAATGGAAAAATATATTGTGCAGGGCATTGGACATGCCAGATTCCCTTGAAAAATGCATAGAGAATGCTGAAGCCGCGGTCGCTTTAATGTTGACCCATGG
>JABGOU010000094.1 GCA_018645325.1 Desulfobacula sp. | reverse complement strand
CGGAAGAAAAGCTAGAAAGATCGTTGAAAACACCAACCATATACTGTCCTTTGAGTTGCTTTGTGCTGCACAGGCAGCAGATTTAAGGGGTGTTGACAAATTAAGTCCTGCTGGTAAAATCATGCATACAGCGGTTCGTGAAACCCTTGAATACATGGATTATGATAAGGTGTATATTGACGATCTTGAAGAACTCAAAGCCAGAATTGAATCAGGAGAATTTGTTGAACGGGTTGAAAAAGAGGTTGGCGAGCTTTTGATCGTTCATAAAAAAGAATAAATCATACCCAAACCCCAGATACGTGACCCCAGATACGCGCAAGGAAGATACCATGACTTTAGAACAAGAGATTGAAAAAACAATAGCAGATGCTTATATGGCAAAGTTTCCTGTTTCCAGGGAGCATCATGAAAAACTGATCAATTATATTCCAGGTGGCGCAACCAGAAGCTTAAGTTATTTTAAACCCTATCCCATTCATATTGATTATGGACAGGGCGCTTATGTCTATACCCATGAAGGCCATAAGCTTTTTGATGTAACCAATGCCTATGGTGCCATTGTCCATGGACATGGTGACCCGGATATTGTAAAAGCTGTCCAAAAAGGCATAGCAAAAGGTTCCCAATACTCCACACCGACAGACGGGCAGTATAAACTTGCAAAACTCTTATGCGAAAGGATACCTGGGTTTGACAGGGTCAGGTTTGTGAATTCCGGGACGGAAGCCACTTTATTTGCCTTAAGAACTGCCAGGGCCTATACTAATAAAGACAAGATCTTGAAAATGACGGGCGGATTTCATGGAACCCATGATTGTGTGGCAGCATCCACCAAAAAGAATGTTATCACAGCAGGGATTCCCAATGGCATGACCCAGGACATGCTGGAAGTTCCATTTAATGATTTTGATGCCCTTGAAAAAGCTATAGAAGAAAATGTTTCTGAACTGGCTGCCGTCATCATGGAGCCATTTCTTGGGGCTGGTGGAGTTGTGCTGCCAAACCTAGGGTATCTTGAACATGTTAGAAAACTTACATCTGATAATAATGTTCTGCTGATTTTTGATGAGATTTTTTCTTACAGGGTCCATACGGGAGGGTGCCAGGCGCTTTATAATGTTATTCCGGATCTGACAACGGTTGGAAAGGTTGTGGGAGGCGGACTTCCCATTGGAGTGTTTGGCGGTAAAAAAGAAATCATGAATATTTTTTGTCATGAAAGAACAGACAGGCCATTATACCATTCAGGAACATTTAACGGCTATGAAACAGTTATGCAGGCAGGATTCGCTGCTCTTTTTAAATATGATGAAAAAGCTGTAACCAATATTAATAAACTAGGGGATCATTTCCAGAAGGGTCTTTTGGAAAGTTTTAAAACAAATGGATTAAATATCCAGTCCAACCAGATCGGATCTTTACTGAACCTTCATTTTGTTAATGAAACAATAACAACAGCTGAGCAGGTTTTGAAATCAGAAGAACAGCTTCACACACTTATGCACCTGTCCTTACTGAACAAAGGAGTTTTTACAATTCCAAGGGGATTGTTTATATTGTCCACTATAATGACTGAGCAGGAAATTGATAATCTGGTCAATAAAATAGATGAAACATTAAAAGAATTGTTGCCATTGATTAAAGAAAAATATAACCATCTACTCTTGTAATATGGTTTATTTTTAAAAAGAGAAAATACATGATTCTGGATAAAATTGATAAGCAGATTTTAAATACACTGCAGGAAAATGGGAAAACAACAAATTCCAAGTTGTCTAAAATTGTTGGAATTTCTGCCCCTGCTACTCTGGAAAGGGTAAAACGACTGGAGCTTGCAGGAGTAATTTCTCATTTTACGGCTGTCATTGATCCTGAAAAAATAGGGTTTTCAATTATGGCCGTGGTGAATATCGGCTTAAGTTTGAGCAGCCTTTCTTCTGTGGCCGCAATAAAAGAAAAATTCATTGAGCTGGATGAAGTTATTCAATGCTACCAGATTGCCGGGGCAAATGACTTTGTTTTAAAGGTAGTTGCAAAAGATATAAAAGCTTATGGCAGGTTTATGAATATGAAACTCACGCAGATAGCAGGTATTCAGGTCATTAAATCTTCTTTTATTATTGACAATGTCAAAGATAAAAAAATCTTTTTCCTTGACCTGGATGAGGAGTACGGAGTTTAAGAAACAATTATAACTTTTTTTAACAGGAGAATTAAACAATGGATAATAAAATAATCATAACAGCAGCCGTTACCGGATCTGTTCATATTCCGACAATGAGTGATTACCTCCCTATAACTCCTGGCCAGATTGTTGAGGATGCGGTAAAGGCACACGAAGCAGGGGCCGCTATTGCCCATATCCATGTAAGAAATCCTGAAAATGGATGTCCGGTATCAGACCCTGATCTTTTTATGGAAGTGTGTTCAAAAATTAAGGCAAGATGTAATATGATACTGCTTCCCACCACAGGCGGAGGCATGAATCAGACAACGGAAGAAAAACTCATACCCATTAAACAATTGGAACCGGAAATGTGTTCCTTTGATCCGGCACCATTTAATTTTGGTATTTTCCAGATTGCAGGACGGTTTAAAGAATTCAAGCATGGATGGGAAAAAGAGTATCTTGAATTGTGCAAAAATGTAACCTTCCGGCCAACTTTTAATGACGATATAATATATGGGAAGACCTTCCTTGAAATTGATACCAAACCCGAACTTGAAATTTATGAACTGGGCCATATTTCCTATGTTAAGTGGCTGCTGGAAGAGAACCTTTTAAAAGCACCTGTTCATCTTCAGTTTGTGTTTGGTCCCATGGTGGGATGGATGACACCTTCAGTCAAGCATCTGGTTCTGATTTTTGATGAGGCAAAAGAAGTTTTGGGAGAAGAAAATTTTACCTGGTCAGTTGCTGCCGGCGGAAGGTTCCAGATCCCCATCACCACAACAGCAATGGCAATGGGTGCACAAAATGTAAGAATTGGACTTGAAGATTCAATTTATGCAGGCAAGGGAATCATGGCTAAAGCCAGTGCAGATCAGGTCAATATGGTAAAGAGAATTGCAAAGGAAATGAGCCTTGAACCTGCAACATCAGATGAGGCAAGACAGATTCTTGGGTTGAAAGGGATTGATAAAGTCAATTTCTAATAAATACGGGGTCAGGCTTTCCTTATTGAACTCAATAACCACAATAAGGAAAGCCTGACCCCCAACATTAACAAAGGAGGGCCTCTTTGAATTATTCAGGTTATGCTTCAATTCATGCTCGCCACATTCCTGACAAGGTTTGCCTGATCGAACGAACTCCGGCAAAGGGTGAAAGAAGAACCTTTACCTGGCAGGAATTTAATGACGAGATAAATCGAACAGCGAATTTTTTGGCAAAGGAGCTGGGGGTTAAGCATGGAGATTTTGTCATGCACCTTCAGAAAGATTCACTGGAATGGCTGGTTACCTATTTTGCAATAATAAGGCTGGGTGCTGTTGTCGTCCCCTTAAATTTCCGTTTTGAAAGTTCTGATATCCTTTATGCAGCCGAAGTTTGCAACCCGGATGTGTTTATTATCGGGTCTGAATTTTTAGGTGTTGTCCAGCCTGCTCAAGTAGATCTTACCACCATTAAAAAATATATCTGTATAGGCGATGATGTCCCTGATGACATGATTGACTTTAAAAAAATTCAGGAATACCAGGATATTTCCGATGCCCTCATAGAAGTTGACAGGGATCATGATCTTGCCATGATGTTCACTTCCGGTACAACAGGTAAACCTAAACCCGTACTTCACACTCATTTTTCAATTAATAATACTGCCATTGGCAATGGAATGAGCTATTTCGTTCAAAAGGATGATAATTATTTATTCTTTTTACCTTTATATCACAGCGGAACAATGTTTTTATGGGCGCCTTTTTATGCCACAGGAGCTGCGGGTACTATTATCAGGGACTTTCAGAATCCCAAATGGATAATTGAGGCCATTGCCGAGGAAAAATGTACGGATGTGCTTTTTGTGGTGCCCATTGGAATTGCTGTTCTCAATGCAATAGAAAAAGGGGATATTAATCTTTCTGATTATGACCTTTCTTCATGGAAATATATGGAAATAGGTGCTCAGCCCGTACCATTTGATATTATGAAGCTTCTTGTGGAAAAATTGCCTTGTGCCGTATCAAATATTTATGGAATCACAGAAGGCGGTGGGGGTGGATTATTCAACCTGTATCCTGAAGATGTACTTTCCAGGCCTGGTTCCATAGGCAAGCCTACTTTTGGAGTAGAGGCTAAAATTGTCGGCCCCACAGGAGAAGAACTTAACCATGGTGAAGTCGGTGAACTGATATTCAGGACATCGAGAATGATGCGTGAATACTATTCAAACCCTGAAAAAACATTAGAAGCTTTAAAAGATGGATGGCTTTACACGGGCGATCTGTTAAAGACGGATAAACAAGGATATTTTTATATTGTTGATCGCATGAAGGATATGGTAACAAGCGGTGGTGAAAATATTTTTCCTGTTGAAATTGAAGATGCACTCATGGATCATAAAGATATTGATGATATCGCTTGTATCGGATACCCGGATGACAGATTGGTTGAGATTGTTCTTGCAGTGGTCCAAGTCAAAGAGGGCAGGCAATTGACGGAAGAAGAAGTGATAGAATTTGCAAAATCAAAGCTTTCTCTTTATAAGGTACCGCGAAAGGTTATTTTTGATCAGGTTCCCAGAAATCCAACCGGAAAGCTTATGAAACCACAGCTCAGGGAAAAATTTACCGGTAGAAAGGAAGCATTTAAAAAGCTGGATTAATTAATTAATTACTAGTTGAGCTTGACTTTTCGTTGAATTTTGACGTAGGCTTAATTTTTATTGCAGTACCATCTGGACCATTGAGCACAGCGATTGAGCACGGCTATATTGTTTGGTGAGTTTTAAGAGGGATCGTTTTTACAAGGTCTCATTTTTACATAATCATAACTTAGGAGGAAGTTCCATGAAAAAATGTAAAGTTGCTTTAATTATGGTCGGTATTTTTTTTCTTATGTCAATGCTATCTACAGGGGCGATGGCAAAACAGTTAAACTTCTCTTCCTGGCTACCACCAGGGCATCCCATTGTTGCAGATATGATGCTTCCCTGGATGGAAAATGTTAAAAAAGCAACAGATGGAAGGGTTGATATCACGCTTCTTGCAAAAGGGCTTGGCCATCCAAAAGCTTACTTTGATATTGTAAAAAACGGTATGGCTGATGCCGGCTATACATGTAACGCTTATTCACCAGGTCGTTTTTTATTGTCCGAAGGTGTGGAGCTTCCCTTCCTGGGCAACAGCGCAGAGGCAAATAGTGTCGCTTATTGGAGAACCTATAAAAAATATTTTGAAAAAGCAGATGAGTATAAAGGTGTAAAACTTCTTGGAGTTATGACCCATGGTCCTGGGCAAATTCATAATTCAAAAAAAGTAGCTCAGTCTATTGCTGACCTTAAGGGGATGAAGTTTAGAGTGCCTGGCGGGATTGCAGCAAAAGTTGCCGCAAGTCTTGGCATTGTTGGAATTCAAAAGCCGGCTAGCCAGGCTTATGAACTTTTATCCCGTGGTGTTGCAGATGGTGTTGTTCTTCCTTTAGAATCAATCAAATCTTTTAAAATTACCAAAGTGGTCCCATACACCACATTGGTACCCGACGGGCTCTATAATGTTTCTTTTTATCTGGTTATGAACAAAGATACTTTTAATAGTTTCTCTGCTGCAGATCAAAAAGCAGTTATGGCAGTATCTGGTGAAGCATTTGCAAAACTTGCAGGTAGAGCATGGGATGCAGCAGATCGAGTCGGGTTGGCAGACATGAAAGCAAATGGCAATTCAATTGAAACTGCCTCAAAAGCATTTATCGCAGAAATTAAGGAAGCAACAAAACATTTAGAGGAAGATTGGATAAAAAAAGCTAATGGGAAAGGCGTTGACGGCTCTGCAGCATTAAAATTTTTCCGTGGTCAAGTAGCAAATTATGACGTTATCAACTAAAAGCAACACTCAAGCCGGTGTATGGAATCTATTCAATAATTTTCTGCACCGGCTTTTCGAACCTTTGGTATCAATTGCATTGTTTTTCATGATGGCATTAACTTTTTTTGATGTCATAGGGCGTTATATTTTTAACTCGCCCATTATCGGTGCACTTGAATTAACTGAGTTTTCAATGGCCATTGTAATTTTTTTGGGCCTGGTTCTTCTGACTTCTCAAGAAGGCCATGTGACAGTTGATTTGATTGATAACTTTGTGCCTGATAAAATTAAACCAATTCAAAAAATTATCATTAATCTGATTAATTTAGCTGTTCTGGCTGTTATCAGCTGGCAGTTGTGGATAAAAGCAGGAGATGCTGCCGAATATGGGGATAGGACAGAGTATTTGTTTATGCCGCTGTCACCATTGCTTATTTTCATGTCAATTATGACAGGTATAGCCGGTCTGATTTTGTTTTTTATTATGATCAATTCGTTAAAAATGGAAAAATAGGTTTATGGAAGCATCTATAATTGGATTCGCATTTCTTCTCTTTTTGATTCTATCAAAAGTCCCCATTCCTATGGCTATGGCAGTGGTTGGGTTTATAGGATTTGGAGAGGCTATTAACTACCACGCTTCTTTATCCATGGTTGCCCAGGTCGCTTCTGAAGAAGGAATGAATTATGGATTGTCTGTAGTACCGCTTTTTATCCTGATGGGCAATTTTGTAACGCAATCAGGACTCTCCCATGAACTTTATAAATCTTCTTATGCCTTTTTAGTGCATAAGAAGGGTGGTCTTGCCATGGCAACCATTGTTGCATGCGGTGGATTTTCCGCAGTATGCGGC
>JABGOU010000093.1 GCA_018645325.1 Desulfobacula sp. | reverse complement strand
AGATCATTAACTGGCCGACCATTGATGCTAGCGAGCAACTGACTGCAATGCAGGAATTCGACCCGGACTTTGCCATCATTTCTTCTACTGCTAAAAATGCCGTCAGTATTTTTAAAGATGCCCACCGGCTTGGTATAAAAACAAAATTCATATGTAACATCAGGGTCTTCAATGAGGAGTTGATCCGGTTAGGCACCTCCACTGTCGAGGGTGCCCTTGGCATTCAACCTTTGGCATTTTATGGCGAAAAAGTTCCCGGAATGGAAAAAATAATTAGAGCCCATGACAAATGGCACCCTTATCATCGTCCGACATTGGTCTATGTCGAAGGCTGGGCAAATATCCTGGTATTGTCTGCGGCTTTAAAAATAGCGGACAATGCCGGAGAACTGAATGCTCCGGGATTGAAAAAAGCATTTGAGCAGTTTGAAAATTTTGACACGGAAGGTTTAACACCTCTGATAAACTATTCAAAAACTGACCACAGGCCGACAACCGAGACAAGAATTTACAAGATTCAAAACCACAAATTTATTCCAGCTGTTGACTCGATAAGTGTTAACCGGACCAAATCGTTTACATAGTGTTTGAACGAAAACTCACCCATCTGCTTCGTTGCTGCTAAATCCTGAAATCCTCATGTAAAGTAGTACACTCCGGTTTCAGGATTCCTTGCGCCTTGCATATGGGCAACTTTTCGTCCAAACACGGATTTTCGGTCAAGCACTAATTAGTTAGTGCTAAATTAGCTGCATAATCATATGTTAAAAAACGGGAATCAGGCCATTAATTGCGGCGGGCCTATTTCACGTACCAACTGGTCCATTTGTTTTACCTCATTTAAAAAGGCTCGGTTGCAAACCGTACAGATGGCTGTCAGGCGAAGACGTTTTAATTCAATCTCCATTGCCTTCATTTTTTTGTAAACACTATCCAGCCTTTTTGCCAGGGCCTTATAAGCTCCTTCATAGGGGCATTCTTCACCACAGGACATTACAATGATACCGCTTATCCCTTTTTTAAAGCAGTCGATATAAAACGATTCAGGGAAAAGCACAGGTGCCCTTACCCTTAAAATATATGTGTTTGCAGGATAAGTCGAATGGGCTTGGCCCACAGAATCTGCGCCAGGGTAGGCACAGGTTTCCGTGGCTAATATTAAAATTTTATTGTGTTGTTTCTTCGCCTGGGGTGACATCATCACCTGCCTATTTGTTTCTGGTTATAAAATGCCTGTCATATCCGTCAGCTTCTAGAATGCCAAGATACTCATGTCCGACTTTTCCCGCCCATGCCGGAAGATCAGTCTTTGTTCCGCTGTCGTTGGAAAGAATTTCAAGTGTCTGACCCACCTGAACTTTGCCGATGCCTTTTTTTGCTTCAAGAAGGGGTCCTGGGCATGCACTGCCTCTTGCGTCAACTATGTCCGAGGATTCTATTGCATTAAGATCTGTCATTTTTATTATCCTTAATATTAGATGTTAATAATTGCATCTTTTAATGATGTACAGATGCGGTATCCCTTTTAAAATGTTTAGAGCAAGGTTGGTGCCAAAAGCAAAAAAGCAGATTCAAATACTATTTGATTATTTTATAAGACCCTTAAAATATAGGTTTTTTATTTTTCCCTGGAAAACTGACAAAATAGAGCATCAGCATTAAAACGTTACTAAAACCATCTATGTAACGCTTCGGGTGCGTTACCCATAGAGCCCAACGCTACTTTCATAGAGCCCAACCTTACTTTGAAAATGGAAAAGTATGTGCAACAAAATTGAAAAACCCCTATAATAAAGGGGAATCGTATGGTTGATGGTTTTAAGTGGATGGCTTGGCATCAAGTATGCATTAATATATTCTTAGTTATCAGATGTAAGGCATTTACTTACCTCCAAAGTCTGACTAACCACCTCACCATCATCCGGGACAGCATAAATACCGCCAGTTGCTGTCCCGGATTTTTTTTCTACCAGAGGAATTATACTTAATACTTAATTTAGTGGCAAGAAGCAGCCTTTCTCAAACTTCAGAGGGCAGCGCACCATATCGATATGCATTTGAATTGGCCATTTATCGTATTGATTTTTAATATTATGGCCTATGAAAAACTCCTTTAAATGTTATCCCTCCAAGAGGATATCGCGACAACAATACAAAGGTTATTGCTCGTCACTTGATTCATCTTCGATTTCTATGCAGTCTGGGTCGCTACTGGCGGGTGCATCTTCTAAAGTAAAGGTTTGAAAATCTTTGGATAGACGTTCAATGATAAATTTTTTATTGCAAATAGCGCAATGCACAAAAACAGGGGCATAATTGCCTGGCAATTCAAAAGACGTTTCGTCTCCGCAATAGGGACATGGTGTTATCTGATCTGGAGTATTCAAGATAGTTTCTCCTCTTTTAAGGGTTGTTAGATGTGACTTTCCTGTATAGAACCATACCTGAAGAATATGCATTTATTATGGCAGATGCCAAAGCAAAAAATATGATTGAATGCAGTATATTAACTTCTTCCGGCATTTCGCTTCTTTTAAAAAGGGTATAAATCCATGGAGCATTGATGGTTTTCCCTAATCCTTTAAATAGATCGGCTATGATTGATTCGATTCTGTTTATATTCTTATTCGCTGGCATGATTGTTGAATAATTGGTTTGCGATTCAATTTTTAAATAACTATTTTTGAAAGTGTATACAGATTGACGTCGCTACTAAAAAGAAATTTTAGCGAACCAAAAATCATACTTTAAGAATAAAAAGGATTAAATATATGGGACAATTATCTTTCAAGAACACTGCCATCGTAGCATGCGGGACCATGAGTCCAGAAATCAATTATTTTGTAAAAGAAAAATTTCTTGATACCCAGCACATTTTTTATACTTCACCAGGCCTTCATCAGGATATCCCGGAACTTGAAATCCAACTTATAAAGTTTATTGAAAAAGCCAAGTTGGTTGCCAATGGTGTGATTGTTGTCTATGGCGGTAAATATTGTTATGTCAATCCGGATAATCCGACCCGGCTGATGCAGACAATAATTGAGGAGCAAGGATTAAAGGTTGCCAGAATCGAGGCCAGCCATTGCATGGGAATGCTTGCCAGTGATGATGAGATGAAGAAGATAACAAATGAAATTGCTGGTGGTGAACCCATCTGGTTTATGACACCGGGTTGGATAAAATATCGCAGACAGGTGTTCAAGGGCTGGGACAAAGCCATTGCCAATGAAAATTTCCCCAGGCATACGGGGGGGGCTGTTGTTCTGGATGGCATTGGATATCTGGATCAGTATATGGAGGAAGACCCGGAAGGGTTCCTTGAATATTGTGATTGGATGGGAATTCCCATGCAGTCATACCCTATAACCCTGGACCGGTTTAAAGGTTTGCTCATGGATCAATTGGAATTATTGAAAATTAAAACCATGTAAATCACCATACCTTTTCCATTAAAAGCAGGTGAACATATAAAACGGAGGCCCTATGAAATTTGTTATTATCGGTGGTGATGCTGCAGGGATGAGTGCGGCCAGCCGCGCAAAAAGAAATGATCCAAATATGGAAGTTATTGTATTAGAGCAGACCCATGATGTTTCTTACAGTGCCTGTGGAATGCCCTATAATATTGCTGATCCAAAAAGGGATATGGAAACCCTTGTTGTAAGAAAAGCCCAGGTTTTTATTGAAAAAAATAGGATAAATCTCCTTATCGGACATAGGGTGACGGACATTGACCGCACAGCAAAAAAAGTGTTTGGAGTAACCATTGGGGGGGAATCCTTTAGTTTTGACTATGATAAGCTGTTCATTGCCACGGGCGCCTCTTCTTTAAGACCCGATCTGCCCGGGATTGATCTGCCCCAGGTGATGGCCCTAAAGAGCCTGGAACAGGGCAAACAGATAAAATATTATCTTGAGAAAAATCCCATCAAAAAAGCTGTGATTATCGGTATGGGATATATAGCCCTTGAAATGTGTGAAGCCTTTGAAAAAAGTGGGATAAAAACAAGCATGGTTAAGCCCGGCCCGGTTTTTTTGCCCTGGCTGTCCCCGGATCTTGCAGATGTTATTTACCACGAGCTAACCAACAAGGGTATTGATATCTATCCAGGAGTGCCCATTGAGAGGATTGAACCCCTGGGTAATAGTGTTCAGGTTATATGCGAAAATTTAATCCTTGATGCAGATTTGGTTCTTGTGGCAATGGGTGTAAAACCCTGCAGTAAAATTGCAAAAGAGGCTGGTCTTGATATAGGAATTGCTGGTTCAATAGCCGTGGACAATTATTTGCAAACTTCGGATAATAATATTTATGCGGCAGGAGACTGTGCCGACGCTTTTCATCTGGTCTCAGATTCTAAATGCTGGATTCCCCTGGCATTAAGAGCAAACAGAGCGGGATGGGCAGTTGCCGATAATGTCTGCGGGACGCAAACCAGTCTTCAAGGAGTTACAGGAACATCGGTGTTCAAGGTTTTTTCCCTGGAGGTTGCCAGGTCCGGCCTAAATTTTAAAGAGGCAAAAAAGGCAGGATTTGATCCTGTGGAAAACAATGTAAAAACAAGGTCCCGGGCTCATGGGCATCCAGGCTCAACACCGATTCATATTAATATGGTGGCCGACAAAAAGACAGGCCGCCTGCTTGGGGCCCAGATGGTGGGCAAAGAGGGAGTGGCCCACAGGATCAATGCCGTTGCCGTTGCATTGCATAATAAAATGACTGTGAAGGATTTTTCCCAGACTGATTTAGCCTATGCCCCGCCCTTTGGCCCGGTTTGGGACCCTTTGTTAACGGCAGCCAATCAATTGGTAAAAAAAATATTATAGCGCCCAGCGGGCTTTTTAACAAAAAAGACAAAATACCTTCACTTCAAAGTGAGGGCCAGACAAGATGCATTATATACTGGCTCCAAAGGAGGATTCTTCCGACAGCAAGCAAGTTTTCATCAGCCAGAAAGATATCCGATCTGTCCAGCTTGGCAAGTCGGCATTGATTACCGGCATTGATTTTCTCTTAAAGGAAGCAGGGCTTGACTGCCCTGAAAAAATTATCATTGCCGGGGCCTTTGGAACCTTTCTGGATAAAGATGATATGATGACCTTAGGGATGATTCCGGCCATGGATCCCGCAAGGGTGGAAATTGCAGGAAACTCGGCTGGCGCCGGCGCTATTATGGTTCTGTGTGCAAATACCTATCTTGAAAAAGCAATACAGCTTGCAGATAAAATTAAGATTATTGATCTTGCCTGCAACCAGGACTTTCAGGAGGTTTTTGTTAACAAGCTTAATTTTTCCGTTTAAAAAAAAGAATACTGTACAGGCTTTCACTGGCCAGGTCTTTGCGGCCTGTCCTGTGATGATTATTCCGCCATCTTTGATACCAGGGCTTGCAAGGGGCTGATAAAGGTGTACAATAAAATTGTGTCACTTTGATCAATCAGATCAAAGTGACACATAAAGCAGATACCAGCAAGGAGAAGAAAAGAATGGGCATGGAGATTGTTTTTCCAGGTAATAAAAAAGTAAATGCAGTTTACAAGGGATTTACCACTGAAACGGATCAACCTAAAAATGAGGGGGGTGACGGCAGTGCACCGGAGCCCTATGATCTTTTTTTGACCGCCATCGGAACCTGCGCCGGGGTTTATGTGGTCTATTTTTGTGATGAACGGGGTATTGATACCTCAAAAATTAAAATGAGATTGGAATTTGACAGAAACGAAAAGAAACATTTGATAGAAACAGTGCATATTCATATGGATCTTCCTCCGGAATTTCCAAAAAAATATAAATCCGCTGTTGTCAGAACAGCAGAACTTTGCACGGTTAAAAGAAATATTGTTGATCCGCCAAAATTTTTAGTCACAGCCGATATTCAAGAATAGATCGTAATTGTTTAGCCCGTTAAAAAAAAGTATCTCCAAAGCCCTGTCTGATGGATATTTGCAGGAGGTTAAGCGTTTAGCATCGAACAAAAATATCCTTCAGACGGGGCGGTTTCAAGCGTAAGAGCTGAATAATTACAATAGATCTTTTATAAAAATATAGGATTTTGTTTATGGTTATAGAAAATTTAGAGAATCAAAAGTTTAATGGGGCTGTTCTTGACGGGATACAAATCATGTGCCGAATATTTTGGGGACCGGATTTAGAGTCATGCCGGCTCATGATAAAAGAAAATTTATTTAAACCGTTTGAAATTATTTTTATAAAATCAGACAAGAACGCAGCAGGCCCCCTTGATAATATTAATTCAATTATCAAGACGTTTGATTCTTTCCAATCTCTTTTTGAACACTTAAATGAATGCTATGTACGACTTTTTGTGAACAACAATGAGGGTATTGCTTCTCCTCTTTATGAATCGTGCTATGAATTTGAGAATGCACCGATGATGGGTGAAGCAGCATTAAAAATGAAAAAACGATTTGCCTCCAAAGGACTTTCCATGGAAAGTCGTGTTCATGAACCTCCCGACCACCTTGCGATTGAGCTGGAATATTTATTTTTTCTTTTGCAGGATGGGTATGTTGGGCCTGATGATAATCCTGCGGCTTTGTTTGCCGCAAAAACGATGCTTCCCTGGGTCATGGTTTTTAATCAGCGCCTTAAGATAGCTGCTGACGATTGCAGATTTTATTTTTTTGCAAGTGAAATTCTTATCTTGCTTCTTAGGTTGATTTCAAACAAAGAATTGTTGGATTAGGGCAGCCCCTTTGGAAGGAACTACCCAGTGTTAACCTCATAGTAACTATTTAGGTTTTTGAATGTTATAGGTACCATCTGCGCTGTATGTACACTCTGCATCAAGATATTGAACTTTTTTAAGATCTGGTCTCAAATCCTGAAGCATGTAATAGGCTTCACCACTTTTTGCACCCGTATTACAAACAAAAATAATTGGTTTTGCATCGGAAAGTGTTTTGATTTGTTTTTCAAGTTCATCCGTGGGGATGTTTACAGCAGAT
>JABGOU010000092.1 GCA_018645325.1 Desulfobacula sp. | reverse complement strand
CTTTTGCTTCAAAAAAACTTAACATTTACAGGGTACTTGACGAAATGAGTCAAAAAGGATGGAGTCTCAACGGCCTTCACAAGCCCTCCTGTGTTCATATTGCCATTACCCTTCTGCATACAAGAGAAGGGGTTTGTCAAAGGTTTATAGATGACCTGAAACAGGCTGTTGAAAAAGTAAAAATGACACGGGATACCAAAAAAGGAATGGCACCTGTTTATGGGATGGCTGCAACACTTCCCGCCAGGGGAATTGTCAGCGATATCCTGAAAAAATATCTGGATATATATTATAAGGCTAAATAAAAATTATTTCCCTTTGTCAAATTTTGAGGACCGATTTCTTTAATCAATCAAGATTTGTATGGGAAAA
The DNA here is from genome assembly GCA_018645325.1 of Desulfobacula sp. Lineage (GTDB taxonomy): Bacteria > Desulfobacterota > Desulfobacteria > Desulfobacterales > Desulfobacteraceae > Desulfobacula. Next base: position 6,947 of record JABGOU010000092.1, on the reverse strand, counting down.
AACATCATGTGATTCAAAAAAGCAGACTGGTGCTCAAACAGGGTAATCGCATGTAATTTTTTTATGATTATTCCATACCCGTTCAGGTCAGTTTACCTTTCCTTCGCTGGATGGGAATAATTGACAGGTCCCACAATGCTCATCCAAGGCAAACTGACCTGAACTAGTTGCTGAACAGACAATTACAATTATTGTAGCGGATAGCAGAGCAAAATATTGTTTATATGCGATAGCCCTGGGTGATCAAAGTAAGGTGATGGCCGTATATTATTAAGTGTGGTAGGATGGATGCATAAATTTACAAAGAGGTATGTCATGGAAAAGGTTTTAAAATGAGTTTGATGTACGAAGAATTAGATTCTCGGCCGACACCTTTAGGAGACTTGATGTTGCGACGGCGCCGTTTAATTCAACTCGGGGGTCTTGATATTTATGAGGTGAAGCTTGGTGAGTATTTTTTAATGACCAGCTTGTTTCATGAGGCTGAAGTCCAGCTTTCCAAGCTTAGCCTTGGCGTGTTTGGCCTCTGGGCAGATGGTTTCCCTGAAGACTCTTTTACCAAGCTTTTGGGAAGGGTGTTTAAAAGTGCTGACTCACACACCATTGAGTTTGATAATCCTTTAACCCGTGGTTCGTCTGAAGGTACTGTTTACGTGGCCCGCCGGCACTAAATCAAAATAATCGGCTCATCCCTTGCTTAATGATTAGATTTTTTGATTATCTGTATCAAAACTATTCATTGGACAAATAATTTTTTCAGATATAAATTGTCCCTTAAAAGATGTAAGGATTGTTGATTTTCTTTCATTTTAACATGAAGGTTAACTCATCAGGGTTGAATATGGTTGCAAACTTTAATTTGCAAGTGGGTAGATACAAATGATAAATTTGCTTCCATGGCTGGAATAATCAATTGTAGAATGATATAAACCATTCCACATAAAATAGATAATATCTTGAACGAAAAATAAACATTTAATAAAGGAGGAGCGATGAACGTAACCATATTACAGGGAAGTGCCAGAAAAAAAGGAAATACTGCCAGAGTTTTAACCTGGGTTGAAGAAGAACTTTTAAATCTTGGTCATAAAGTGGATAAAATTTACCTGCATCCTAAAAATTTAAAGGGGTGTATGGGATGTGGCAAGTGCAAGGAAAAAACAGATACCATCGGGTGTGTTCAAAAAGATGATGTACCTGAAGTTCTGGAAAAAATGATCGATTCACAATTGGTTATCTTTAGTTCGCCATTATATTTCTGGGGATTTTCTGCCCAGATAAAGGCGGTAATTGACAGAACATACAGCCTTTATACCAATGCGAATTTACCGGATCACGCGTCTCTTATCGATGGCCAGCGGCAGGCCCTTATTGCGACAGGCGCCGGACCTTATGATGATAATGCAGAAGGCATGGTTAACGCTTTTGGACGTATGCAAAAATACCACAAAGCGATTAATGCAGGAGAACTGTTTATTGGATCCTGCACAACACCGGACGTCTTAGGGGATTCAGTTCAGAAAAAAGCTGTTGAATTCGCAAGAAAGATCGTTGCCTAGCGGGTTCATAAAGAAATCAATAGGTATTTTATAGAGGAAGCTGGTTTGCAGGATTTAAAAATTTGTGGGACATGATCCTCTATTTCAATAAAAAGTGCACCAATTTATTTGGTGCACTTTTAACATCCTCCAAGAATAAAAGTATAGGACTTTTTTAAATTCATTCAGAAAATCTTTTTGGCAACCGCTATAAATGATCCTTGTGAATATCTGTGATCAAAATAAAACAGGCCTGGAAACACTATAATCATAAAAAAACCCGGGGTTGAAAAAATGAGATCATTTCCCGGGGAAGACAGGCGGTCTGGCAAAATATATAATGCCTGCTGAAAGAAAACTGGCCGATGCAAACAGGATAAATGACCATTGGTAGCTTTGGGTCATATCAAATATCATTCCTGCGATAACCGGGCCAAAAGCAGCACCGGGCATGGTAATTAAACCAATGGAACCTGAAACTGAAGCAAAAGATGGAATACCAAAACACTCTCCTGTAATCAGTGACTGCATCATCAGCAATGGTCCCATGGTCAAACCAAAAACCAAAGTGCACATATACAGAATGATAATATTATCGTAAAAGGCCAGAGTTATAACGGCCATGCCCTGGAACAAAACACAGCACATGATTACATGCCTATTGTCCCAACGGTCAACGAACAATCCCAGTACGAGTCTTCCCAAGATACTGGCACCCGCTGTTATACTGACGGTGGCGGCGGCTTTCTGTGGGCCCAGGTATTGTGAAAGGAATGAAACCTGATGCACGAGGTAGGCTATCTGACCCGCAAGTGCGAGCATGAATGCCAGCGCAATAGACCAGAAAGCCATTGTTTTCATGGCCTGCCTTCGTGTCCACACATTCATCTGGCTTTTTGTTTTATCTGTATTTTCGATTGTTTGCTCATGTGGCTGTCTTAATCCATCAGGATACTGGTTGATGTCCGATGGCCTGTGCTTAATAAAAAGCAGGGAAACACTCGTGATGATCAGAACATAAATACTCCCCAGAATGAGAAGCGCTTTATCTAATCCCAGCTGAATGATTAAAAAACTGGTCAGGGGAACAAGAATCACTCCACCGGCACTAAGGCCCGTATTGGCAATACTCATGGCAAGACCACGCTTGTGGATAAACCAGTTGGTTATAAGTGTATTGACCGGTATTAAAGCTGTTGAACAGAAGCCTAAAGACATGATCAGGTAAATAGCAAAAAGCTGAGGGATTGTATCAACCCATCTCAGAGAGTAGAGACAGGCGCCAAAAACAATTGAGCCAAAAACGAGAAACCATTTTGGGCCATACCGGTCTATCCATCGTCCAAGTATGAGTCCTGTAATTCCGTTTGTAAAAAAGAAAAGGGTAATCGCAGCAGAAATAGTTCCCTTTGACCAGGCATGTAGATTTCGCAGGGGATCAAGGATAACACTGTGACTATAAAAACCAATACCGGAAGAAACAAAAAGGATCATGGATCCGGCAAATACAATCCACCAGCCGTAGAATTTCTTTTCAGTTGGCAAAAAAGCCTGATTTTTTTTCTCTGACATAGTGCCTATATATAAATTTTGAAAAGTCCTGTGACAAGGACTTTATTTTTAAATGTTAATTATAAATATCTTGACTTTGGTTTTGAAAAATGTGTCTGTTTAGATTATTTGGCAGTACAAATTTTCAAGGGTACATATGAATGAAATAATCATCGAAAAAGCTTCCATAGAAAACGCTGAAGAGATCCTTTCTCTCCAAAAAATTGCATATGTAAGTGAAGCCAAAATAATCGACGACTTCACAATACCACCTTTACATCAGACTCTAGAAGAAATACAATCTGAGTTTAGGCATCAGATCTTTTTAAAAGTTGAACTAAATGATGCAATTATCGGTTCGGTCAGAACCTTCCTGGAAGGGAAAACATGCTATATCGGAAAATTGATCGTGCATCCTAAAAACCAGAATACAGGTATTGGTAAAAAACTCTTGCATGCAGCCGAAAAGCAATTCCCGGATGCAGAACGATATGAACTATTCACAGGGCAAAAGAGCAAAAGAAATCTGTACATATACGAGAAGAATGGATATCAAATTTTTAAGAATAAAAGAATATCAGAAAAATTATTTTTGGTGTTTTTAGAAAAAATAAATTCAATAAAACAGGTATATTAGTCCGAGCATTGTCAAAACTGGACCTGGAGGGATTTATCAGGTTTGGCTCCCCAGAACAATGGTCTACCTGTATTACCAGTCTCAAATATCGTACTTCATAAAACGAAAAAAACGGCATCAGAAATTATAGAATGTTTTTCTGAACATATTATAAAATCCTTTGGAGAAAAATTATAGCCCAAGATTACGGGGATAGTGAGCAACTAGGATTAGTGCAAAGTCGAATAATGAATCCTTGACCCATTGTTTCTATCCACTTATAGTGGCAGGGGAAAACTTGTCAGTCACACTCTGATTATGTTCAGGATAAAAAAAGGATATCACAGGAAGATGTTTGATTTAATAAAAAAAAATTATTAGCAGTGAAAATGGCAAAGCACAGACTACAGAAAAGATAAAATATTAAAAAACAGGAACTTAAGAATATGCCTATAATTAAAGAGCCTAAAGGGTCCATAAATTTTATAACTAAAAATTCCAGGACGGTATTGGAGAGAAGGTATCTGAAAAAAGACAAGTCCGGAAAAGTATGCGAATCACCTGAACAGATGTTTAGAAGAGTAGCCTCTCATATTGCCCTGGCTGAAAAAAAATATGATAAAAAAGCAGATATTAAAAAAATGGAAGATCGGTTTTACAGCTTGATGACAGAGTTCAGGTTTTTACCAAATTCCCCTACTTTAATGAATGCAGGAAGATCTTTAGGGCAGTTGGCTGCCTGCTTTGTTCTTCCAGTGGAAGATAGCATTAATGGCATTTTTGAAGCTGTTAAAAATGCTGCTACAATTCACAAGTCTGGTGGCGGTACAGGGTTTTCATTTTCAAGGCTTCGTCCGAAGAACAGCAGAGTAGGTTCCACAGGTGGTGTTGCTTCAGGCCCGGTTTCATTTATGAAAATTTTCAATACAGCAACTGAACAGATCAAGCAGGGCGGTACAAGACGAGGGGCCAACATGGCGGTTCTACGTGTGGATCATCCGGATATCATGGGCTTTATTAAATGCAAGAATAACAAACGGGAGCTGAATAATTTTAATATCTCAGTAGGTATGACAGACAGGTTTATGGAGGCGGTTTCAAAGGAATCCGAGTATGACCTTCTGGATCCCCGGACAAAGAAGCCGTCTGGCAAATTAAATGCACTTGCTGTCTATGAAGAGTTAATCAGTCAGGCATGGGCCACGGGTGATCCCGGCATCATTTTTTTAGATGAGATCAACCGGTATAATACAACGCCGGGTATAGGCGAGATTGAATCTACCAATCCCTGTGGGGAGCAGCCGCTTCTTCCCATGGAGGCCTGTAACCTGGGATCTATAAACCTGACAAAATTTGTTATCTCAGAAAAAGACAAACAAGTCATAGATTATAAAAAGTTAAAGGAAACCATCCATCTTTCAGTTCGGTTCCTGGATAATACAATTGATATGTCAAGGTATCCAATTAAAGAAATAGAACAAATGGTTAAAGGCAATCGCAAAATAGGCCTGGGTATAATGGGATTTGCAGACATGCTCTTTAGAATGAGTATACCCTATGATTCAGATGAGGCCATAGATATTGCCGAGCTTATCATGTCATTTCTTCAGAAGGAATCTCATGCTGCATCATGTTCATTAGCAGAAGAAAGGGGTGTATTTCCAAATTTTGAGCAAAGCGTATTTAAAACTAAAAAACAAGCCCATATGCGTAATGCAACAACAACTACAATTGCCCCCACAGGAACCCTGAGCATTATTGCCGGGTGTTCCAGTGGGATTGAGCCTGCTTTTGCATTGAGTTTTGTCAGGACTGTAATGGATAACGATAAGCTCTTAGAGGTGAATCCTGTCTTTGAAAAAGTGGCCAGGACCATGGGTTTTTATAATGAGATATTGATGGAAGAAATTGCTGAGAAAGGAACAGCTCGTGGGAATTCCCAAATTCCTATTGATATAAGAAAGGTGTATGTTACGGCACATGATATCAAGCCTGAAGACCATATCAGGATGCAGGCGGCTTTTCAGCGGCACACAGATAATGCCGTTTCAAAAACAGTTAATCTTCCCCATGATGCTAAAAAAGAAGATGTAAAATTCATCTATGATGAGGCTTTTAGACTCAAATGTAAAGGAGTGACCATTTACAGAGATGGAAGTAAGGAAAACCAGGTACTTTCTATTTCCGGTAAAGGAGGCAAAGAAAATGGTAATGAGTTTTTGCATGCCGGAAAAGAGCGCCCGAAAATTCTTGAAGGGTTTACCGAAAGAATCAAGACGGGTATGGGATATCTTTATGTAACAGTGTCTGAATTCAATGACAAACCATTTGAGCTTTTCGCAACTATAGGGAAATCCGGTAAATCAACCCAGGCCAAAACAGAAGCTATAGGAAGGCTTATCTCACTGGCTCTGAGATCAGGCGTTGAAGTTGTGGAAATCATAGACCAGATCAAAGGAATCAGGGGAGAACATGCAGTATTTCAGGAGGGTGGTTTAGTGTATTCCATTCCTGATGCAATATCCAAGGTGCTTGAGAAAAGATATTTATCGACGGGCAAAGGAGAAAATGTAAAACCTTTTAAAAATCAGCTCAAATCAAATCTTTGCCCGGAATGCGGACAGGCTATTACCTTTGAAGAAGGCTGTATGACATGCCATTCCTGCGGATATACCAAATGCAGCTAATTTGTTTTCTTTTTAAGCCAGGATTCAAAATCAAGAGGTATTTCTTTTGCCAAAGGTGGCTTAAGTATTTCTTCCTTTCTTTTATCTGGTCGAGCTTTATGGAATTCAAGAGATTTTTTAATAACATTCACTTCTTTAAGCAAAGGTGGCTTAAGTGTTTTTACCTTGCTTTTATCTGGTCGAGTTTTATAGAATTCAATAGATTTTTTGATATCGCTCACTTCTTTTGTCAGGATGGAAAGCCTTGATTTGATCTGGGAAAGGGTTTTATTAATTTCTGAATCATGTTCGTTCTTTTTTGTAGGTCTGACATTTTGGGCAGCAGATTTTTTTTTGGGTTTATGGAGTTTTTGAAGAAAAGACAAACAATTGTCCCAGAAAAGTTCTAAAGGCATAGCCCCTGTCCGAACATCTTTGTTTGCAAGTTTTCTGGTAATGCCATTGATACATTTTGAAGCTATGGTTTCGGGAAAAAGTACAAAAAAAGGTGTCCGGGATATGGAGGAAGCCTGTACATTTTTATCCAATGCCACAATCCCCAAAGGTTTGATTTTG
>JABGOU010000091.1 GCA_018645325.1 Desulfobacula sp. | reverse complement strand
GAAACAAATAGCCATCAGATAGGGCGGATTCAAGTGTAAGAGCTGAATAATTACATTTCATTTATAATTAAATCATTAGTGTTGGCGACAGATTTTAAATCGGTTTTTTTATAGTCAAATACAGATGAAAAATGTTTGACAAAAGCAATTTTTATTTGATCCATTGAAATAGTAGATTCGTTAATACTGCAACACGATTCAGATTTAAGTTTTTCTTTTTTAATGGATGTCATGGATACATTGGCAAGCCCACAGGGGTTGATCCATGAAAAGGGTTCAAGATCAAGATTGATATTCATGGCAAGGCCATGAAAGGAGATTCCTTTTTTAATTGAAATACCGACGCTGCCAATCTTAGAATTTTGAACCCATATACCATGATTCCTTTGGTCTCTGTTTGCATTAATACCAAAATCAGCAGCTGTTCGTTTCATGATCTCTTCAAGGCCATGAACAAATTCTTTTACACCAATTTTATTTCGTTCAAGGTCAACAATGGGATACATAACTGCCTGGCCCGGGCCATGATAAGTGATGTTTCCTCCGCGGTCTGTTTGAACAACATCAATTTTTTTAGCAGCTAAAAATTCTTTGGAAACACTTAAATTTTCTTTTCCGCCTCTTTTACCAAGTGTGAAGACAGGAAAATGTTCCACAAAAAAAATTTGATCTATAACAAGACCGGTATCGATCTTGGCGTTTAAGGCTTGAATCTGTAGATCAAGCGCTCTTTTGTATTCTAAAATATTAAGATCTATAAATACGGCAGAGCGCTTTTTTATGTTTATCCTCTCAGACATGGTTTTCTTGCTGCTGCAACTTCATCTAACCGTGTAACTTTTGTCTTATGGGGTGCTTTTTTAAGCTTTTCAGGATTTTCTTGGGCCTCTTTGGCAATAGCTTTTACCGCAGAAATAAATTGATCAATATCTTCTTTTGATTCAGTTTCCGTGGGTTCCACCATAAATGCTGAGTCAACAACCAGAGGGAAATAAACAGTGGGGGGATGAAATCCATAATCAAGGAGCCTCTTTGCCATATCCATCGTAGTAATGTGATATTCTTTTTGAAATTCATCATTAAAGACACATTCGTGCATGCATGGATAATCATAGGGAAGATTCAAAGTGCCTTTTAAACTTTCCTTGACATAATTTGCATTAAGGACAGCTAATTTACTGGCATCTGTAAGCCCTTTGCCTCCCATGGAAAGGATATAGGCGTAGGCTCTTATCATGACACCAAAATGTCCATAAAAAGTATGAAGCCTGCCCATAGTATCAGAAAAATCTGTAACAAGTTTATAGGAATCCAGCTCTTTTACAATCCTTGGAACAGGTAAAAAGGGTTCAAGGGTTTTACCCACTGCTACTGGTCCTGATCCAGGGCCTCCTCCCCCATGGGGGGTTGAAAAAGTCTTGTGAAGATTAAAGTGAAGAACGTCAACACCGATTTCTCCCGGCTTGACAATGCCCATTATGGCATTCATGTTGGCACCATCACCATATACAAGTCCGCCTTTTGAATGGACAATATCTGCAATTTCTTTGATATTGGATTCAAAAAGGCCCAGGGTATTGGGGTTGGTTACCATTATACCGGCCGTTTCCTCATCCATGACGGCTGCAACAGCTAAAGGTTCAAGTATTCCATTGTCCCCGGATTTGATATTAATGGAATCATAACCGCAAAGGGATGCACTGGCAGGATTAGTGCCATGTGCTGTATCAGGAATAATAATCTTAGAGCGTTGTTTGCCCATTTTTGCATGATATGCATGAATCATGAGCATGCCGGCAAGTTCGCCATGGGCACCGGCAGCAGGCTGAAGAGTTACTGCATCAAACCCGGTCAGCTTTGCCAGGTATTGCTCAAGGTTGTACATCAATTTTAATGCACCTTGGGAAAACTCTTCTCCTGCAAAGGGGTGAGCGCCGGCAAATCCCTGGCGGGCAGCCTGCACCTCATTGGTTTTAGGATTATATTTCATAGTGCAGGATCCAAGAGGATACATGCCTGAATCCACTCCAAAGTTCCACTGAGAAAGGCGGGTATAATGTCTAACCACATCCAGTTCGGACAGTTGGGGAAGCTCTGGTGCATCACCTATAAGGTCTTTTTCAAGATCTGCCCTTTCTACATCCGGTTTTGGCAAAGATACTGCGCATCGGCCCTCACGGCTTTTATCCCAAAGCAAAGGTTCATTGAAAATAAGACCGCTTGTTCCAGGTTGCTTATTCATTCTTGCACCTCCTTTGCCAATTGATCAATGTCGCCTTTTGATATTTTTTCTGTTGCACAGAATAGATAATGATTTTTAAGTCCAGGATAAAACTTATCAAGACGCATTCCTGCAAATATACATTTGTCATTAATCAAGGCAGTTCTCTTTTGTTCAAAACTAACAGGCGCTTTCATAACAAATTCATTAAAAAATGGAGTTTCAAAAACAGACTCAAACCCAGCCTTTTCAAGGCTTGTTTTTAGATATACTGCTTTATCATGGTTTTGTTGGGCAATTTCCCTGATACCGATTTTTCCCACAGTGGCAAGGTAGACAGCAGCTGTCATTGCATTAAGCCCATTATTGGAACAAATATTTGAAGAGGCTTTTTCCCGTCTGATATGTTGTTCTCTTGTGGCAAGGGTTAAAACAAAACCGTCATCACCATTTGCATCTTTGGTTTTTCCGATTAATCGTCCAGGAAGGCTCCTCATCAGCTTTTGAGTGCCGGCAAGCAAACCAAGACCTGGGCCACCAAATGATTTAGCAATACCGAGACTCTGGCCTTCGCCCGCAACCAGATCAGCACCAAAACTACCTGGGTTTTTTAAAAGACCAAAAGCCAGAGCTTCAGTAAAAGATGCTATAAACAAAATCTTTTTTGCCTCTGCTACAGTTTTAAAAGAACTTAAATCTTCAATATTACCAAAAAAATTGGGAGACTGAACAGCAATCCCCGCAATATCATCCATGGCTCCAAGTGCTCCCACGTCTGTAAGGCCTTCTTTGGTATAAGGTATCTCAACAATTTCGTATCCCGCAGGGCTGATATATGTATCAATAATTTGTCTGTGACTTGGATGGGTAAGAGAAGAAACCGCAATCTTATTGGCATTTTTATTTTTTCTTAATGCAATCAGTGCGGCTTCTGCAAGTGCAGTCCCGCAATCATAATGGGATGCTGTGGCAATATCCATTCCTAAAAGCTCTGTTATCATTGTCTGGAATTCATAAATACCCTGTAAAGTTCCCTGGCTGACTTCCGGCTGATAGGGAGTATATGCAGTCATGAATTCCGATCTTGATATCAGGTATGGAATAATGGCAGGGATATAGTGGTCGTAGCTGCCGGCACCAATAAAACATTTGTAATCTTTACATGCGATATTCAAGGAAGCAAGTTCTTCCATGTGGGCATTAAGCTCCCATTCTGACAAGCTTTCAGGAATATCGAGGCTGTCCTTTGTTTTGAGATCATCCGGTATGCAGTTAAACAGGTCATCAAGACAAGATTGTCCTGCAACTTTAAGCATACTTTCAATATCTTCTTTGGTATGTGGAAGATACCGCATGATATTTTATCCTTTCAATGTGTCAAAGTATGCAGTTTTATCAAAAAGATCATCCAGCTGGGAGACATCATCCGGCTGAATTTTAACCAGCCATCCGTTTTCATAGCAGGATTCATTAACTAATTCAGGTGCATCTTCAAGATCTTCATTGATCTCTACAATCTCTCCTGATATTGGAATATAGATTTCTGAAACTGCTTTGACGGACTCTACACTTCCAAATTCATCACCTTTAGAAAAGGTATCTCCTTTTTCAGGAAGTTCAACAAAAACGATTTCCCCAAGCTGGTCCTGGGCATAATCATTAAGCCCAATTGTTACAATACCATCAAAAATTTTTGCCCATTCATGACTTTCTGTATATTTTACATCATCGGGTAAGTTAAGATCACTAATTTCTTTCATAAAAACCTCCAAATATTAAGTGTTAAATAAAATTGTTCAGTTTTTTCCTGGCAGTTCTGTCAGGTCGTATATCTGTTACAATGGTCGCATTTATAGATCTTTTGCCTTCTTTAAGAGTTAATGTCATACCAGGTTCAAGTTTTGTTGAGACAATTACAAAACCACAGCTAATACCTTTTATTTTTAAATCCCGGGGTAGATTCTTTGAATTAATGCTGACAATATTGCCTTTATACCAGCTGATCCCCATATCTGTAGCACAGGTAAGGACTTTACCAATTATATCATCATTCTTATCTATGGCATGGGTGTTGTTTCCTGTAGAAACTTTTCTTAAAGAATCCCCTACAAATGGGTAGATAAATTGATCATTACTGCCTGATAAAAGAGAATCAGCTCCTATAAATTTTTTTGTAAAAGATTTTTTGTCTTCAGTATAAGGAAGAGCAAAATCCCAGGGATGATTCAAAAATTTCCAGTTTCCAATGTCCTGGTGGGATAATGGCAGGCATGCACCGGCTCTTAAAGAATCCCTGGAACCCAAACCGCAAGCAATAATTTTAAATTCTTCTCCAGCTATTAAAATGTCTTCCCAGAGCTTGACAATTGCATCAGGGTTTATAAATATTTCAAAACCAAATTCACCGGTATACCCTGATCTTGATAACAATACCGGAGTTCCGTCTAAAAGTTTAACCATGGATTCACCCAGGGCTGATTCATCAAAGTTGCCCTTAAATGAAAAATAAGGCATTTTATTAAAAACTATATCAGGGTTTTGAAGCACTTTAGAAAGAATACGGGCAGAATTGATTCCCTGGATATCCATTTTTCCAACTTTTTTAGTTAAATCTTCAATGCATACATCCAGGCTTGCTTTGTTTGCATCAAGATGGTGAGCAATTGTTGCTCCCATACCTGCATTGACACAAATCATGAAAAAATCATCTGAAAATTTATAAACAATAGCATCGTCTATACAATGACCATTTGTATTCAAAAAAGCGCCATATATACAACAACCTTTCTTTAGTGTGTTAATGTTCCTGGTAAAACAATAGTTGATCAGCTCAAAAGAATCGTTTCCAATAACGTTGATGCAGGCCATGTGGCTGGTATCAAATATGCCTGCTGATTTTAAAACAGCAAGGTGCTCGTTTTTGACTCCGGTTTCATACCAAAGCGGCATGTTAAATCCACCGAAATCAGCCAAATTAGCTCCTGCTGATTTATGCCAGCCAATTAAAGGCGTGATTTCCAAACTGGTATTCATGAAACTATCCTTATTTGTATTATCTAAATTAAAAAACATATGGCACTTTTAAATTATAGGATTTATATATGACAAAAGTTTCTACAGAATTGATACCTTTGATTTTTGCGATTTCTTCTGTGTAAAACTCAAGAAGGCCAAAACCTCTTTTAAAAAGAACAAGCACTAAAAGATCATATCTTCCCGTTACCACACTAACTGAAATAACACCTTTGAGTTTGCTTATCTCTTCACCTTTTTCAACCAGATTCATATCTGCCAGCTTGATTCCAATAATAACGGCACGATGACCTGGCAGGGTTGCAGGGTCAACAAGACCGCAAATTTCAAGTACACCTTTTTCCTGGAGCTTATTCACTCTGGACCTTACAGTGTTTTCTGTGATGGATAGTTTATCAGCAATTTTTTTAAAGGATTTTTTCCCTTGCTTCAATTCTCTGATAATGTCAATGTTGGTATCATCAATCTTCATGGTTTCCTCATTTTTAGCTAAAAATTTGTGGAAATAATAAAATTTACCAAATTAATATTGAAAAATATCTTAGAATAATGATATTGTCAAATAAAATTTAAAAAATTTGTGAAAAATCAAATTTTTATAATACAAATTAAGGTAATCCATTTAGATTTTATCCCTTTAGAGATAATTTAGGACATGTAATAAAATCATAATATAATTAAAATTGTATCATAATATTACAGGAGAATCATATGCATAGGAAAATTATTATCATTGGTGGAGGCCCGGGAGGATATATTGCAGCACTTAGGGCAGCAGCTTTAGGAGGGAGTGTGACCCTCATTGAAAAAGAAAATTTGGGTGGCACCTGCCTTAACTGGGGATGCATACCATCAAAAATCATGAAAAATACAGCTGATATTTTTCTTAAATTTTTAAATGCAGATAAATTTGGTATCAATGTTGCCGGCAATGTTACTTTTGACATGAAGTCATTGATGGAAAAAAAAAATAAAATTCTTGAGACCCAGAGAATTGGAATAGCCGCTCTGTTGAAAAATAATGATGTTGTTCTGGAAATGGGCAGGGCAGCTATAAAATCTAAGGGAAGTGTCGAGGTTACAACAAAAGATGGCAATAAAAAAGAACTTTATTATGACAGATTGGTCATTGCCACAGGAACTAAACCTTTGAATGTTGAAGATTTCCCTTTTGATCATAATCATATTTTGTCTTCCAATGATATTCTGCAATTGGATAAGATTCCAGAATCAATCCTTATTGTAGGAGGCGGGGTTATAGGTTGTGAATTTGCATTTATATTTTCCGCCCTGGGATCAAAAGTGACCTTGGTTGAGGCCATGTCAAGACTCCTTCCATTGCCTTTTGTTGACCAGGACTGTTCCAAATTATTGTTAAAAGAGATGAAAAAAAGAAAAATTGCTGTTTTTTGTGATACAATTGTCAAATCATCGGAGATAAACGATGATCAAATTACCATCCATCTGGACCTTTCCCCATTCACTGATAACCCAAAGCCGAAAAAAATAACAAATAATCTAATTAAAGCCCAAAAAATGGCTGTCTGTATTGGCAGATCAGCACTGTCTTCTGACTTAGGGCTGGAAAATATAGACCTTTTAACCACTCCCCAGGGATGGATTGATGTCAATGAAAAACTGGAAACAAAAGTGGAAGGAGTTTATGCCATAGGTGATATCCTCGGACCTCAAAAAGTGATGCTTGCCCATGTAGCCTCCCATGAAGGAATTATCGCAGCCCAAAATGCAATGGGTTTTGAGAGTATAATGAATTATGATGTAATTCCAGGTGCTATCTTTACCATGCCCGAAATCGGAACTGTTGGATTGAGTGAGGCAGAAGCAAAGAAAAAAGGATATGAAGTGGAAGCATTCAGCATTAATTTTCGAACCCTTGGTAAAGCTCAAGCCATAGATGAGCTTGCTGGAATGGCAAAAATGATTGTTGAAAAAGGATCCGGCAAAGTTCTTGGAGTTCATTTAATTGGTGCCCATGCAACCGACCTTATTGCTGAAGCAACTCTTGCCGTTCAAAAAGGATTAAGTGCAGAAGATATCGCACACACTATTCATGCTCACCCAACCCTGGCAGAAATCATGGGGGAAGTTTCTTTAAAAGCGTGTGCGATATTGACTAAGGCTTGAACCTGTGTGTAATTATTCAGATCTTGCGCTTGAACCCGCCCTGTCTGATGGATATTTGTTTCGATGCTAAACTCTTAGG
>JABGOU010000090.1 GCA_018645325.1 Desulfobacula sp. | reverse complement strand
TTTGTAATCCTGAATATTTTCTGATCCGTGTAATACTGTTCAATCAAGGAGAGGATAATTTCACCAAGCATTTGGGTAGAAACTCTCAAATTATCAAATACTTCTGAATTGACAATATTTCCCTGTTCCTTCCTGGCTTCGATAGCTTTCCCGGATATGGCGTTTGTTTCCCGACCCATCTGTTCGTCGGTTACGCCACCAACAGCCTCAATATATTCAGCGTCCTGGTTCATCAGTGCAACATGCTCTTGAGCCAGGCCCCTATCGTTGTTGATCTCAATCTCAGATCCTTTTTTCTTTTTTATAATGCCGTCCGGCCGGGAAACTTCGTCTGCCAATTCATCCCAATCGGTTACGGCATCATCATCAGCAATGATCTGATTGGTACTAAGGATGAATAGGGCCTTGCTCCTTCTTTTATTCAGATCGTCCTGGATATCTCTTAGATTACGGACTGGACCATATTGAGTATTATCTTTCTTTTTCCTGAACCCCCAAATGGGAATAAAGGGGAACCGATTATGGTTATAAGGTGATTCTTGATCCTGTAAAACCAGATCCCCGGCAAAAATCATGCATCGGATAACCATTCTGATGCTGCTTGTGAGCGATGCGTATCTGCCTTCTACCAGATCCTTATGTGCTGGGTCATCAGCATGATATTTCTGCCCTCTAAGCGTGCCAAGATCTTGGGTACCATTGTCCATGATTTCAATGTTTTCAGGAGTTTTATACCAGCACTCAACCAGTTCAAGCCTATTTCTCTGGGCTCTGTCGGTACCTTCAAAACCCGTCATTTCTATCATGGATTCAAGGTCTGTATCTTCGTCAGCATACTCTTGAGAATAGGCACCCTCATCAATAACAGAACTGTTTGCCAATATTTTTAAAGCCCCTGAAAACTCACTGAACATGGAACATGCCACATCCAGATCAACCCGTTTACGCCTGAACATAAATCTGGCATCTTTGAGATCCAAACGAACGGACAACGGGTCATACCAAATGTTTCTCCAGTCCTCATAATCAATGAATATAGGTTCTTTCGTGACATCTTTTGTGACACCTGCTTCAAGCCATCCTAATCCTGATATAACAGTATCTTTAAACGCCTGTGACCTCTCGGTCGGTAATTTGTTGACGTCTGAAAGATATTTAAGGATATGGGTTTTGGCCTCGGCAGGTTTGGCATCCTCTGAAGTTCTTGGCAGGACCCTGAAATCTATCCGATTCTTTTTTTCTGAACCAATGATCCAGTCAATTGTGGGCTTAACACGATTGAAAACAGTTGCAATCTGACCCCTGGCTTCCACTTCCGCCTTATCGTCCGGGTCCCATTGATCACCATCATAGATATCATGGTCTTTGAGGCATTCAGCACGGGCAGGCGCCTGTATTGACCTTGTATATGCCCACCACGCCTTGATTTTGTTCAGCTTTTCCCTTTGTTCTTCTGTAATCTCAGGAGAAACTTTGTTCTTTTCACCCTTGAGGTTGTCGGCAAACATGGCCTGGCTTTCAGATGATTCGCTCATATAATCACCTTGTTTCCATTGATTTTTATTCCATCACCAGAACGACCCCCTGGGGTTGTAGCAGGGGGAAGGAGAGGTTCCGGTGTGGCCGACAATAACTCTTCGATGCCGTCTTCAATAGCCGTGGCAACCTCGGCCATACGCTGGCTGGTCACGACACCAAGATTGAATTGATAATAAATTAATGAAGTAATGTTATACATCCATTTGGTAAAATCCGGGTTCTTATCAGGAGTGTACATCCATAAATCTTCCATCCGGATACAAAAATTTGCAGTGTGTCCTTCCCTTGGAAATTTTGGGCATATAAGCAGCACGGGCTCGGGCTCGTCGTCAATCGTCCGATATGCTATTCTTCTAATTACTTCCGCCATTATGCCGCCATCCCTGAGCGTCTCCGCCGTTTTGATCTGGTTTTTACAATCTGCACCGGCTCTGCAAACGTCAGTGCAAGGCCATCACCTTCATCCGGGGATCTGCCTATTCTTTTTTTGATATCTTCCTTGGGCTCAAGCTGCTTCTGAGTTGTGCTGGTGTATTTGTACCCAGGGGCTGTAAGATCAGCTTGAAGGGTATCAACGTCGGGTAGCTGTACTTCTTCATCCGACTCAAGCCATTTCCTGATCTCATCCCACATTTCTGCACGGCGATTTTTATAATGCTCCGGGTCCATGGCCTTGCTGCCGAAATTAACAAGAGTTACTCTATTTCCAAAGCCCATTTCAACCAGCCGGTCATACATGCCAGATCCGCCGCCCCGATCAATGAACATCCTGTCAACGGGTTCATTCTCCAAGATCATCCGGGCCTGACCAGCCTTGGCCATATCATCCAGTTTGTGGTGGGATTCTATATTCCAGGCTCTTCGACCCTGACGTCTGATAAATGTGGTCGCATCGTCACCTTCACGGGCAGGATCACAGCCAACGACATAAGCACCATATTTGGGAACACCCATTGTTTTTCTGGCCGTCAATACTGATTCCGCAGATATCAAGGAATTGATACCCGTTGTCTGGAAAGCTTCCGCCGCATTCCCGGGATACTCTTGTTTGAAAAGAAGAGGATCACCAAGCTCAACAATTTTGAACCGTCTCCAATAAATCTGTTCATCATCCAGCTTGTAAGCCTTTTGATATGCTGCCTCTTCTATGGACGGGATAAATTCCGCATCACTCGGGACAGTCTTTCTGTATTCCGATTGCCAGTACCAGGGAATAAAAATTGCAATGTATTCGCTTTTTCCCTTCTCCGCATCCTGCCACATTTTATGGAACATATTCCCCAGGCCATTGGCCGTGGATTCAAGGATGATCTCTTCAGCCATTTCAGCAGCCTGGAAGACACCTGTTTTGATCTCATCTGTATTTTCCCAGAAAGCAACCTCAGAACCATGGAAAAAATCTATCGTGTCGGATCTTCCCACATTCTTTGAACCAGCCGTGCCCAAGCCATATGCTGAATCAATCTTATCAAACACCAGCTCTTTTCTATTTGAAAAGGAAGTGGACGGGCGAACTCTTTTTGGACAATGCTCATGATACCTTTTGACCATGTTGAATAAGTTTGTGGTGGCATCATCCATGTGAGCCAGGATAAAAGTCTTAACTCCACGCCGGTGGGTGGTATTGTTGTAATACCTGCCACCCACATATGTGCTGCACCCTTGTTGACGGCCTTTCAGCAGTAATGCCCTGATCTTGCCGGTCTTGGCTTTTTGTTGCTCTAATTTGTCATGGAGATATAATTGAGCCCGGTTGAAAATAAACGGGATGATCTTTTGCAAACGGCCATCCACCAGGACAGCTTTTTTGGTTCGGATCTTGAGACACCTATTAGCGTAATGAAGCAGGTCATTCTTCAACCTGCTCTTAGCCCTCAAATCTCTCTCTGTTGTAATCTCAGTTACCATTGTTCAATTATTCCAAATAGTCCAGGGTATCTTCGTGCGTTACATTGAGCTTCAAATCACCATCCAAATTCTTCATATCCGGCCACCGTTCCCGGTTACGGTTGCGAAGCCAAAACGTTTGAGCTTTGACATCACCTGCTACCTGCTTTCGAACCCTTTTTGTGACTTCCATATCCCCGTCTTCATCCAGCTCCTTGGTAGTTTCTTCATAACTGTAGCCAAGGGCTCGTTTTAGCAGAGCTGTTTCAACATTCTCTGTGTCATATTTATCTTTTCCGGTCTTAATGGCGTTCAAGAACTCAGGATGGTCTTTTTTCCAATTGTTAATTAAACTTTTTGAAACCCTGAAAAGTTTGGCCAACTTGAGATCGGTAAATCCGTTCTCACAAGCAACCTGGGCCATGGAAACAAATTCTGGATCATAAATAACTTTAGTACCTGTCTTAGTGAGTCTTACAGGGTTTTGTTTTTTACTTTTTCCCATCAACCCCTCCTATCCGGCCCATCCTGATATTGATCGTTTACGACTGACATCTCTCCGGGTTCATCATGCTTTCTGCGGCCATACAAAATCATGTCATGCTGGGCGATATCAATTGCGTACTTGTCAGTCCGGCCATAGAGTATTTTAAAATGATCTGAAGTATTCTGCTTATCAGCAAAACGATCTTGCAGCGTATCCCGGCAAGACTGATGTGAACGGACAATGTTCGATTGTGCGGCTAATATTTCTTCCAGCTGCTTTTTTAAAAACCAGCCCAGGACCGATACCATGGCACCCAGACAAAGAAACCCAACACCCATAAAAACTGTGTTGGTATCAAGCGGGGTTGGTACTGATGGCGTAACTACTTTTGAACTGGCCTCGGCTGCAGCAAGGAATGGAATATTAAGAATGGTCATTGCCGAAATCCTCTGTGATTTTTATCGTAAAAGAGTCAACATCTGCCAGGGTCTCCATGAAGCGCTTAACAGCTTTACGAGAACTCAGCACTGCCCTGTTTCCATTCAGCCACCCGGTATGACTTCCTATTAATATGCACCCGGATGTATCTTTTGCCGTGTTTCCGGCATGGAAAAGGATATGATCCCGGTCAGGAACTGATATTTCAAATGTTTCGCCAAATTTAGGGGATATGGTTCGACGGCAAAGGTAGGTGGCAGGTGGGACACAAGATATAAATCGCTGATTTTCAAGATCTGGATTTTCAAGCGTGGAGTACGCTTCAAGGTCATCTATTTGTAGAGATCCGATGATACATTTGTCTGTTTTTTCAAGCCGTTTCAACTCAATAATCAAAGCAAAAATCCCCTCATTTCCATATCGGAGTCCAAAGTTTGTTAGTTGGGGCTTATTGTTTCAGGGGAAAATGGGGATTACAATTGAATCAATGCGTGAAAATTGCATTTCACTCACGAAAATTTGTGATAGGTTTATATCCTATTAAGTTGATTGAACTAATTGGATTTTTCTATTTGCAAAAAGTTTAAGGTCAGATATTACTCTTTGGATTTGTGATATTTATTTTGTGTTTTTTATGATGTATACCTTACCTGGGTTTTTTCATATGGTTGGGAAAATTTTCATTGTGAGGCTTGTGTTTTTCGAAAGAATGAGCCGTGGTCGATGCTGGATAATTACATGAAGAGAATACGTGTCAAAGAGACTTAGTGATAGTTTTTACCAATAAGATTTTTACAAAAACCGTCCTTTTTTTATTATAATTGAGGTCCAAAGTGAACTTGACAAAGGAAGCCAGTTCACGATAAAAGTACCAAAGGGAGATTTACTCATTGGATAATAAAAAAACCATTCTCATTATAGACGATGATGTCCATATCCGGCGGATACTGGAAATTAAGATCAAGCTCAGCGGGTATGATACCCTGACTGCAAAGAATGGAAAGCAGGGTCTGGAAATCATCAAGAATCAAAAACCTGATGCCGTGATTTCTGATTTAAATATGCCCAGGCTTGACGGCAAAGAACTTTGCATAATGACCAATCCCTTAAAAAAAGACCGCCCTTTTTTTACCATCATCATCACGGCGCGGATCGATCCCCATGAACAGAAATGGATCGATGAAATGCAGGACACCATTTTTATGGAAAAACCCTTCAGCCCGTCCAAGATCATCGAAGCCCTTGCCCAGTATTTTGAAAAGACAAATTCTTGAAAACTAAAATGGCAATCCATTTTTTTTATTTTCCTAATTTGGAGAAATAGCAGAGTCAAAAAATCGGCTGGCCATTACACTTATTAAATACTTAACCGGATTTCAAAAATTCAAATTATGTGATTTGGGTAAAATGATCTTGATATCCTATAAAGTTGAGTCAATTATGTCTGAAAATATGACCACTTTTTATTATAAATAACACTGTGGGCAATGCATGAAAACTTGCCAGCGAATAACTTTATTTTTCAATAGCCTGTTTGTCAGTTTAATAGGGTTACATATGGAACCCCCTTTAATCCTTTTCTTTTTGGAGTGTCAATGGTAAAATAGTTCCAGTAACTAAGCATTATTTTCCATATTTTGTAACAAGAAATGCCACAAATTGTATGTTGACCTAAAGGGAAATCGGATCTTGGTCGATTTTAATATTCATGATTATATTCTATAAAGTGGAAATAATTGTTGTAAAAAAGTGGAATAATTGTTGCAAATGCTTATTATTCTAATTATAGAATACATATCAAGGGGAATTGATACCATTTTAAATACGAAATAGTCATTTGACGTAATTATTTGGTATCTAATTTGCATTAATTAAAGATTTAATACTGTTTTTTTTGTCTTAAGTGACTAAGTATGTTTTCATTGATTATTAAAGAATTAGCATGTGGGAGAAAAAAATGCCAAATATAAACATTCCATTTAGAAACTATGAAGATGAGGTTTTTTTAAATTTAATAAATGTGCAACGCCCAGGAGATATAGTTCATGCTTTTGGTGAATTTATGATTGTCCCTACTGAAGATGCAGCCAAAAGGCACCAATACAGCTTAACAAATAATTCGACTGATACCATTACATGGGGGAATGCATGTCAAGTTGGCTTGAACTACTAAATGAGATTAAAACTGCGGGTAGCCCTCATGATCGTGTTAGGAGAAAATATCTCAAGCGACTTTCTGAACAAACCGGTAGAAATGTAATAGTATATTATTCTGGCTGGTTGGACAAAGCTTATCTTGCCAACCAAGCTGGCAATGTTTTTTCAATCAACGATTCTGATAAAAATGGCTTTATGGCCGCTATTCATAAGCTTGATAGAAATTTAGGGCTGGATCTTGTTCTTCATACACCAGGCGGTAGTATAGCAGCCACGGAATCATTAGTGGATTACCTCAGGAAAATGTTTAACAATAACATTCGTGCGATAATCCCGCAGATTGCCATGTCTGCAGGCACTATGATTTCCTTGTCTTGCGATGAAATTGTTATGGGAAAACATTCTAACCTTGGTCCTATTGATCCTCAAATAGCCAATTTGCCAGCACACGGAATTCTTGAAGAGGTCGAACAGGCGAAAAAGGAAATAGTCGCAAACCCACAGTTGCAAGGTTTTTGGATTCCTATATTACAAAAATACAGTCCATCTTTAATTGGAGAATGTGACAAGGCAATTAGATGGTCTGACCAAGTAGTAAAAAAATGGCTCTGCACCGGTATGTTCAAAGACGATAAGGATAAAGAAACAAAAGCTGATCGTATCATTCAAGAAATGGGAAATCATGCAATGACATTGTCTCATTCTCGCCATCTTTCTTTTGAAGACATTAGAGCGCTGGATATAAATGTCACAGAATTAGAAGAGAACCAAGATCTTCAAGATGCAGTTTTATGTGTTCATCACACATGTATTCAAACAATTAATATGACCAATGCGGTTAAAGTTATTGAAAATCAAAACGGTGTGGGGCAAATTTTATCGATAGGCCCACCTCCACAAATTTAATCCACTTTATACATACTTAAGCTGATTTTTTTCGACACTGTGAACCGAGGGTTCTTGGCAACCAGGTCCATTCAATTTGCTATATTATAAAAAACATTATGGGAAAATGTGTTTGATTAAAATTGTCAAAAAATAAAGTTGAATTTAGGATTTATATTTATTTTTAAAAAAAATTGTCTTTGTATCGCCTTTGCCTTCAATGTTTATATAACCATCCACAAACAATACCCTTAATGAGGCAGAGTAACTGCCGCTGTCTGAGTAACCATGTTGATTTGTAAGATGATTTTTAATTTCTGACCAAGTTACTTTTTTTTTAGATTT
>JABGOU010000009.1 GCA_018645325.1 Desulfobacula sp. | reverse complement strand
TCGAAAATCCATTTTTAACCACC
Organism: Desulfobacula sp.; assembly: GCA_018645325.1. Lineage (GTDB taxonomy): Bacteria > Desulfobacterota > Desulfobacteria > Desulfobacterales > Desulfobacteraceae > Desulfobacula. The sequence goes on along the minus strand of JABGOU010000009.1, from coordinate 96,777 downwards.
TCTTCGATTACTTCTAATATCTGGGAGAGTGCCTTGGGAATACTTTTGAAAGAATTGTAAATCAAAGGTGATGACTCCTTGAGAATTTTACTATCCCTAAATAGCAGTTTGTGAAGGACTGTATTCGGGGTATCCACGAATGGATCAGCCTTTTTCTTTAAGTAATTCATAATTATTTCATCCACTTCTATTGTATGCCGTTTCATCATCCCCTCCCCCCTCATAAAAAAATTATCCATATTTCAGCTATAAATTTAGTAAACTATTTTAGTATTGTCAAGTAAAATACTAAAAAACTAATTCCAACACTGGATCGACATATAGAATATCTGTAAGGATATTTAAGAAAATCAACTTTTATGAAAATATAATTGATTCAGGAAGAACCTGCCGGAATGTTCTTTATTGGAGATAGAGTAACTCTTGTTTAGATCTCCAGAAATTAATTTACAAAAATTCTCAATAGTAATTCAGCTCTATAAAATTCAATTTGTAAGAATCACATTCGAAGGAGAGCTGTTAAGAAAATAAAAGTGAACATTATTCTTGAATATATAGGTTGTTTTTAGATATGAGATGTCCAAGAAAAATAGGTTTTTTTGAAACGACCATTGAAATCATTGATTTGGAAATGGGCAAAGATATAAAAATCATATCTGGACAAAAGCTCTTGCAAGGTTTGAACAGCTGATTATGGAACAAGAATCTTGGCCAGCTGTGCAAATCCGATCCCGCCTTTTCCCTTTGTTACCCATTCAGGTTTGAAACAAAGCCTGTCTTTAAATTCAAGAACATTGGCAACGCCTACAGCATTGGGAAAATATTCAAACATGGGTTCATCATTGGGGGAATCTCCTGCAAAAATAATATTTTCTTTTATTGTATCCAGATCTGTTTCAAATACTTCTTTGAATAATATTCTGGTCATGGAGAGTTTGTCATAATTTCCAAACCAGCCATTTACATGGATTGAACTTACCTTTGCTGTTGCACCATTTTGTTCAAATATATCAACAATTCTTTCAATATCCGTCTGGGAAAGAAGAGGAACATCTTCGGCAAAATCAATGGCAAGATCGGCTTCTCTGTATGCTTGATCTGCTGAGACCACGCACCCTGGTATAGACTCAAGTATTTTTTTTTTTATAACAGCCATTTTTTTTTGATCCTGCTCACGCTCCAGGGCAGGTTTGAAATACCTGCGGATCATTTTTTTTGTATGATCATCATAAACAAAATAAAAGGCTCCGTTTTCACCTACCACCCCTTTGACAGGCCACATCCTTGCAATATGGTCACACCACCCTGAAGGTCTGCCCGTAATGGGGATCACTTTTATACCGGCTTTATCAAGATTTTCCATGGCCTGAAAAGCACAGGCCGGTATCCTGCCTTCACAGGTTATGGTATCATCAATATCTGTTAAAAGATAAGTGATACAGGATCTTTGTTCCAAAGGGAAATCGTTTATTGGTTTCATTAATATTTTTTTGTAAAAACAGGATAAATACTTTGGTTTGGCAGGGTATATTTTTTTTTCTCAATCAAGGTTTATTTCTCTTTTTCAATCAGGCCTTTTACAAACCATCTTTGCATAAAAAGTACGACCAAAACAGGGGGCAGCATTACAAGGAGTGTTGCACAAAGGGCAATATTCCACTCAGGCAGATCATCTGCCTGGGGTATCAGATTTTGAAGACCTATGACAGCGGTTGTCATTTTGGGATTGGTTGTAACAAGCAGGGGCCAGAGATATTGATTATATCCATAAACAAATTCAATGACCACAAGGGCTGCGATATTAGTCTTGGACAAAGGAAAAAGGATTTTCCTGAAAAAGGTCATTGGAGAAGCCCCGTCCATTTTTGCTGCCTCACAGAGTTCTTCGGGCACTGTCAGAAAAAACTGTCTGAATAAAAAAGTACAGGTTGCAGATGCCACCAGGGGTAGAATAAGTCCTGTATGACTGTCAAGCAGACTCCAATTAAGATCAATCGTAATGTCGTTACCGGTAAACCACGATAAAAGGCCTTCCAAATGCAAAAGATTGCACAAAGCCTGGATTGGAGTGAGGACATTGGCAGCCATTTCATAGGTGGGAAGAATCCTGACTTCCACGGGCAGCATTAAGGTACAGAAAACCGAGGCAAACGCCACAACCCTGAACTTGTAATCAAAATAAACAATGGAAAATGCGCCGATCATGGATACTGCAATTTTACCCACAGTAATACCCGAGGCCATAATAACTGAATTTAAAATCTGGGTTCCAAGATCTCCCCTTGACCAGGCTTCTTTCATATTTACCCAAAACTGGTCCCCTGGAATAAGCGGCATTGGGACTTTAACGACTTCTTCCAAAGGCAGGGTTGCAGCAATAAGGCTGTAAAGTATTGGAAATCCAACAATAAATATCCCCAGCAGTAAAAATACATAGGTAAAAAAATCAAGTATTGGGGTTTTTTCAACCATAATATTTATCCACCATATTGTACCTTTTTTTCAACAAACCTGAACTGAAGAAAGGTTATAACTATAATCAGGGACATGAGCACAACTGACTGGGCAGCAGAAGACCCTAAATTTAAGCCCACAAATCCATCCTGGTAAACTTTGTAAACCAGGATATTTGTTGAACCGCCAGGCCCTCCCTGAGTTATGGTGTGAATAATACCAAATGTTTCAAAAAAAGAATAAATGATATTCATCACTGTTAAAAAGAAAAATGTCGGAGATAACAAAGGAAATGAAATGAACCAGAATCTTTTAAAGGGGCTTGCACCATCAATAGCTGCAGCTTCAATCAAGGATTTGGGTATGGCCTGCATACCTGCCATGAAAAATACAAAATTGTAGCTGATTTGCTTCCATGCACTGGCCATGACGATCATTACCATGGCATCGCTTCCATACAGAACCGGGTTCCAGTCAATCCCAATCCATTTTTTAATACCTAAGGCAACAATGCCATAGGAAGGATGAAGCAAAAAAAGCCACAAAATACCCGAGATTGCAGGTGCCACAGCATAGGGCCAAATCAGCATGGTTCTGATCAATGCCTTTGCTTGAAGCGCCCTATTGGCCATGGAGGCAATAAAAAGTCCCATGGATAAAGACACAAAGGCAACAGCAAGACTGAAGACAAAAGTAGTGAAAATTGATTTCAGATAAAGAGGATCTGTAAAAAGTTCAATATAATTATAAAACCATACAAAGGTGGATTTTTGTCCAAAAGGATCACTTAAAAGAAAAGACTGGAAAAGCCCCTGGACAGCAGGCCAATAGAAAAAAGTCAGGGTGACTACCATCTGTGGTAGAATCAAAAGATAGGGTAGATATTTTGATTTGAAGAATGAACGTTTTATCATTTTCTTTATCTGGGTTTTAAGATGGTATTATCATGGGTGAAAAAGGAGTCAGATAAATATTCAGCCTATTTAACTGACTCCTTTAAATATCTACTTAGTGCCTGACCGGAAACCCGTGTTTGGGCGAAAAATTGCCCATATACAAGGAGCAAGAAAGTTTGAAACCGGAGTGTACTCCTGTACATGAAGCCCGATTTATAATTTGGCAAACTTTTGCAGCAACGCAGTAGATGGGTGAATTTTCGTTCAAACACCACTTATTTATAGGTTTTTTCAAAGGTTCTCAATTGGATATTACTTCTTGCAGCTGCATTATCCAAAGCTTCCTGGGGAGATTTTTTTCCATTCCAGACCTGTTCCAGTTCTTCATTGATAATATTTCTGATCTGAACAAAGTATCCAAGCCGCAAACCCCTTGAAATTTTAGTAGGGATGGCTCGGTTAAGCTGACTGATTCCTACTTCCTGGAGCGGGTCAGTTTTATAATATCCCTTTGATTTCAAAGAGTCATAGGCATCAATTGTAATGGGGAAGTATCCTGTTTCCTTGTGCCAGTATTCCTGCATGTCATTATTGGACAAAAATTTCAAGAACGCGGCAACGCCTTTATATTCTTCTTTTGAATGACCGTTGAGTACCCATAAAGAGGCTCCGCCAATAATAGAGTTCTGGAGTTTTTTTGTACCTGCCTCCACGGGAAGTGGTGCTGCATCCCATTTAAAATCCTTGACTCCTTTTTTTAGTTTTGCAATACCGCTGATGGAATCAATATAAAAGGCTGCGTTCTGAGCCATAAATTCTGATTTCGGACCCTGGTATTTCTGGCCGCCATACATGAAACGATTGTCGTCTGCCCATGATTTTAATCTTGTAATATGGTTTACAACCAGGGGATTATTAATTTCAAGCTCACAGTCAAGTCCTTCATATCCATTGGCTTTGCTGGCAAAGGCAATATTATGAATGGCAGAGTAATTTTCTATCTGGGTCCAGGACTGCCATGCTGTTACCATGCCGGCCGGAGCAATCTTGGCCTCAACTAATTTTTTGGTGATTTCGCCCAGTTCATCCCAGGTAATAGGATCAGATTTTGATAAAGGTGCAATACCTGCTTTTTTTAACATATCGGCATTATAATACATAATTGGGGTGGAAGAATTAAAGGGCATGGACATGAGGTTTCCGTCGGAATTCATATAATAGGAAAGAACAGCCTGAAGATATCTTGACCAGTCCACTTTAATTCCGGCCTCTTCCATCAATTCAAATACAGGATAGACAGCTCCTGAAAGCATCATAGTCTGGGTTCCCACTTCAAAAACCTGGAGGATATGGGGTTGTTTTTTAGCTCTGAAAGCAGCAACACCTGCGTTCATTGTTTCATCATAGTTGCCCTTGTTAGTTCCGACAACCTTGTACTCTGATTGAGACGCGTTAAAGTCACCAATCATTTTTTCAACTACTTTACCTCTGGCGCTTCTCATGGCATGCCACCAGTTAATGGTTATTGGTTCGGCAAAAACTGAGACTGGAAATGCAATGCATGCTGCAATAATTAAAATCATAAACAATCTTGTCAATTTCATTTAATCTTCCTCCTTACCTGAATTGTTGGGAAACTTATTAATTGATCATAGTAAAATAAAAATAGATTTTATTTTTCCTGCATACACTGAGATTTAATAAGATATTGCTAAAGAGTCAAGATTAAATTTTTTTTTCTAAAAAAGATTTGCATAATAGTAATTTTTATAGTTTTATTATCATTAAAAATATAAAAAAATATAGGAATCAGGATTTTAAATGGCTGAGCTTAACTTTAAGAATATTATCAAAAAGTATGGTAAAACAGAGGTGATTCATGAATTAAACCTTGATATAAAGGACAAGGAATTCATTGTTCTTGTAGGGCCTTCAGGGTGCGGCAAATCAACTTTGCTCAGAATGGTTGCAGGGTTGGAGGAGATAACCCATGGCACGATTTCCATTGATGATAAAATAGTTAATGATATTGCTCCAAAGGACCGGGGCCTTGCCATGGTATTTCAGAATTATGCCCTTTATCCCCATATGAATGTGTTTGAGAATATGTCCTTTGGGTTAAAACTGATGAAAACACCCAAGGACGAAATTAAGCAAAGGGTTGAAGAAGTCGGGCTTATTCTGGGCCTTGAAGACCTTTTGTTAAGAAAGCCTCATGAGCTCTCCGGTGGACAGCGCCAACGTGTTGCCATGGGTCGTGCCATGGTAAGGAAACCTTCTATTTTCCTTTTTGATGAACCTTTGTCAAATCTTGATGCCAAGCTTCGTATCCAGATGAGGGCAGAAATAAAAATGCTGCACCAAAGGGTAAATTCCACCATGATTTATGTTACCCATGACCAGGTAGAAGCCATGACCCTGGCTGATCGGATTGTTGTTCTAAGGGATGGATATATAGAACAGGTCGGCACCCCTATTGACCTTTTTTCAAAGCCGCAAAACACATTTGTTGCAGGATTTATCGGCACCCCTCCAATGAACCTTGTTGAATGTATTATTAATAAAGAATCAAATAATACCTTTGTCCGGTTTGAGGACGGTCTTCTGATTCCTGTTCCGGATAAGGAAGGAACCGGGCTTGTTCAAGATCAAAAAGTTATATTCGGGCTTAGAGCTGAAGAGATCGCACCGATAAATACCCATACACAGGTTCCCGAAGAATGGAGATTCAAAGCAAAAGTCATGGTTGTTGAGCCCCTGGGAAATGAAACTCAACTGCATGTGGATATTAAGGGAATCAAGGTTTTATCAAGGAGTGAAGGAAGAAAGATTGTCAGGGCAAACGAAGAGATTAATCTTGGCATGAACTTAGATGAAATGCATTTGTTTGATGCCAAAACCACGAAGGTTATCTATTGATTTAAAACCATTGCAGCATCAACTTTCCAAACAGCCGTTGCAGTCAATCCCTTATGATGCCTTTTAATATAATTGTTTTCTGACAGGCTTTCTATATAGGGATAAATAATTTCTTCAAGTTCCAAATAAGATTTTTTACTTACTTTATTGAAAAAGGCCATCTGCTGCTCAAACTCTTCTTTCACACGGCTTGTTTTATCCCATTCAATCTCATCAAAAGTAATTTCAGGAAAAATTCCCAGCGAAAACAAGAGATTTATCTTGTACAAAATGCTCTGGGGTTTATCTTCGAGAGGGGTTTTCATTATTTTTTTCCAGAGATCTGAAAGTATGGGATGGGTTCTTTTTGCAGCCCATCCTCTTATGGCACATCCATTTTTCGAACATTGCATCATTTTAAAAAAGGCTTCTGGGCTTGCAACTCCCGGAGACATGAATGCAATAACAAGATCAAAGTTTTTTTCCCATCCTTTTGATTCTATATCTATTTTGTGCCAATCTTCATAAAAAACTGAAATATTATTTTTGATATCAGGCGTAATATCCTGTCTGAATTTTTCCAGCATCCCTTTTGAAAAATCAAGGGCAGTTACCTTTGCGCCATGTTTTGCCAGTTCAATGGCAAGCATTCCGGTCCCGCACCCTATGTCAAGGACTTTCATACCCTTAAACAAAAGATTGCTTTGTTTTAAAAATAATACTGTCTTTTCTAATCGACGATTTTTTACCTCATCTTTATTTTGATTGTAGGTGGGGGCTGCCTTATCCCAGTATTCCGGGGTGGAAAATCCTTTATGAACGTTAAAAGTATCGTTCTTTTTATCATTTTCCCATTGGCTGATCCAAAAATTTTTATTAAATATAGTATCCATATTACTCATTTTACCCTCTATTTGATGTTTTGTTATGGGCGAACAACCCAGGGTCAAAGACCAAGGCGGCCCATGGCCCTTAGTTCGCATTATGAGGATTCAATCTCACTTAATCCGCTTTCATCATCCTGAGAAATAAAAATCCCCACCATATCATTGATGACCACGTACAAAGATGGAACAAAAACAAGGGTTAAAATGGTGGCTGCCATAAGGCCAAAGCTGATACTGACAGCCATTGGAATTAAAAACTGTGCCTGGAAACTGGTTTCTAAAAGAAGAGGAAAAAGGCCTGCAACAGTTGTCACCGATGTCAGCAGAACAGGCCTGAACCTGTTTTGCCCTGCATCAATAACTGAATCAAAAACTCTTGAACCTTTCCTGACCTTTGAATTTATAAAATCTATTAAAATCAAAGAATCATTCACCACGATTCCCGAGAGAGCGACAATCCCGAATATACTGATCATGGTTATATCAAGGTTCATGAAATAGTGTCCGATAATTGCACCGATGAGTCCAAAGGGAATGGCCGTCATGATAATTAACGGCTGAATATAAGATCTGAACTGGCTGGCCAGAAGTAAAAATATAAGCATTGCCGCAAGAGAAAATCCTAACTTAAGGCTGTCAATAGATTCTTCAGTCCTTTTGGCCTGGCCTTCCAGATCATAGATCACCCCTGGAAATCGATTAACAAGGCTATCAAGATAATTCTTTTTCAGATCTTCAACAATTTCCCTGGCATTGGCAACATCTTCATTAATATCGGAAATAACCGTAATAATTCTTTTCCTGTCTACCCGCTGAATGGTCGAATACCCTCTTTTCATTTCAATATCAGCCACCTGATTTAATGGTATTTCTCTTCCATCCCGGGTTCTGATCCTTAAGGTATCAATACTGGCTTCAGATTCCCTCTCTTTTTGAGAGTACCGTACCATAACCTTTATATCATCCTTGCCTCTCTGGATCTTTAAAGCTTCATCCCCATAATAGGCCTGCCGGATCTGTGTGGCAATATCCGCCATTGTAATGCCTAAGGATTCAGCACCTTTTTTAATGTGAATCCGTTTCTCCATTTTGCCCGGCCTGAAGTTATCCGTGATATCAAAGGTTCCCGGATATTTTGCAACTTCCTCCTTCAGCTCATCTGCTGCAAGTTCAAGCTGTTCAAGGTCTTTGCCCTTTAATTGAATTTCTATTGGATTTCCACCGGGTCCACCGCCGATAATGGAGAAGGTGAGCTGTTCTGAACCCAGGATATCCCCGGTAAGCTCCCGCCATTTTGCAGTTACTTCAGGTGCGGAAATATCAGGTCGCTTTGATGCTGACTGGATCTCTATCCAGGCCTCCCCGCAATGGCCACCTAATACGCCGGGTTTCCAGTCTCTCCTGGGGATGATACCCACCTGTGAAAAATTATTAACGATCAGATCTTCACCATCCACCACCCTTTTCCTGAAAAAATCATTAAGTTCAAAAGCCCCTTTTTCAATCTGTTTTATTGTTTTTTCAGTGGCTTCAAAGGGAGTTCCCAGAGGATATATAATCTCTGAAACAATCCAGTTACTGTCGGTTTTCGGGAAAAACACAAAGGGCACGTGCCCTCCTGCCAAAAGCCCAATGCTGACTATCAGTATACCAAACCCAATGGCCAGAGTAAAATATCTGTTTTTTACGCAATATTTCAAAACAGGAGTATAGATTGAATAGATAAAAACATTTAAAATTTTTTCAACTTTGTCCCGCATCCAGTTGTGGGCATCAAAAATATCTTTTTTCAGCCATTCCAACCAGAAAAAACAGACCCTGTATATCAAAGCTTTATTTTTTTTCGGTGGTGTTAATGCATGGTAAAGATGAGCCGGGAGAATAATAAAAGCCTCCACAAGAGAAAAGGCAAGAATACAGATCACGGCCTGGGGCATGATAAAGATGAACTTTCCCATAATTCCCGCAATATGCATCAAAGGTGTGAATGCAACAATGGTTGTGGTAACCGCCATCACAACAGGCGCCCCTATCTGGGTAATGCTGTCAATCACTGCAGCTTTCGCGGATTTACCCGTTTTATAATGGGTGTAGACATTTTCTCCGACAATAATGGCATCATCCACCAAAATTCCCAATGTCATGATAAACCCGAACAGTGACAGCATGTTTATTGAAGCACCAAAATAACTCAAAACAAGGAAAGCCCCCATAAATGAAATAGGAATCCCCGATGATACCCAGAAAGCAAGCCCAAGATCAAGGAAGAGTGCCAATACAATAAATACCAGCAATATTCCCTGGAGACCATTTTTCAATAAAAGATCAATCCTGCCCTGGACCATTTCCGCCATATCAAACCAAAAACCCAGGGTGATGCCCTTTGGAAGAGAATCCTTATGTGTTTCAATATAAGCTTTAACAGTTTTTGAAATGGCAATGGTATCCTGGCTGTCCGTTCTCCGAACAACAACAAGTGCAGCAGGTTTTCCATTAAACCTTGCTTTAATGTCTGTATCTTCAAATCCGTCAATTATTCTTGCAACGTCCCCAAGTTTAATGGTTGTCCCATCTTCTCTTGTAAGCACGGGAACCCTTTCAAACTCTTCTCCCGTATAGAGTTTTCCCTTTGCCCGGACAAGGAACTCTCCGCCTTTTGTCTTAATTTTGCCGCCCGGCAGATCAAGGCTTCCTGTTTTCACTGCCATTGACACCTGATCAAAGGACAGGTTAAATTGCCTCAAATTTTCTTCTGACACTTCAACGGATATTTCATAGCCTCTGACACCTATGAGGCTTGCAAGGGAAATATTATCTGTTTCAACAAGGTCATCCCTTATTTTCTCGGCAGTATCCCGCAATACCTTTTCATCAACATCGCCATAGATGGCCAGGTAGATGGCCGGATCATTGTTTTTTATCTCTGTAATAACAGGATCTTTGGCTTCTTCTGGAAATGAGTCAATTTGGTCTATCAGGGTTCTTATTTCATCGAGCTTTTCATTAATATCTGTTCCTGCGGAAAGTTCCAGTGTTACAGATCCATGTCCTTCAAGAGCAGTTGAGTACATTGTTTTTACATCTTCAAGGCTTTTAAGCTTTTCTTCGATCTTGATACAGATCCCTTCTTCGGTTTCCTCCGGGGATGCCCCGGGGTAGGTTACACCGATATCGATCATATCAAGAGAAAATACGGGGAACAGTTCGCGTTTCATATTTAATACAGTGTACAGCCCTGCCACGATCAGAAAGATCATGATAAGGTTTACAGAAACCCTGTGTTCCACAGACCATTGACCAAAGGCTTTCATATTTTATTTCCCATTTTGTTTGATCGTAAGTGCCATTCCCTCAAGGGCACCGGGAAGGGGAGAAAAAATAATTTTATCGCCGGGGGCAAGGCCGCTGTCAATATACATTTCTTCTTCAAAATTTCTTAAAACATTCACTTTTTTCATTTTCAAATGATTGTCATTCACTGTAAAAAGGATATTACCGCTTTTTAACAGATACCTTTTCAGCACGTAAATATTCTCATATGTTTTTCCTGTAATACTGCATTTAACAAATGTACCAGGCTTTAAATTGAAAATATTTTTTATTTGCAGGTCCGTATTTTTTATTTCTATTGTCATGGGCAATGTTCTAGTCTTTTCATCAATTTTTGCTTTTATCCGTGCGACTTTAGCATTCCAGGCATATGATTTCATATTTCCAAAGCCTTGCACCATCACTTTTGCATCCGGTGTTTTACCGTTTTCAAAAAAGGATTCAATCCATTCCATTTGTTCCAAAGGAATGCTCACATCCACATCCAGGCTGTCTTTTTCATATATCGATCCCAGGGTCTGGCCCGTGTTGACATATTCCCCCTGTTCAACAAATTTATCAAGAATCAAACCGTTAAAATCTGATTTAATTTGGGTTTTCTCAAGTGCAAGGTCTGCTTTTTGGAAATCAACCCGGGCCATGGTCAGAGCGGCTTTTTTCTGCTCCATTAATGAGTTGGTTAATGAGAGCCTGTTATTGATATTCTGCAAGACTATCTTTGCCTGAAGATATTGCTGTTCAGATCTATCAAGACTGTTTTTGGAAGCAAATTGATTTTTGCTCAATGCCTTGACTCTCTCAAGCTCTTTTTTGGCAAGATCCCTATTTGCTTTGGAAAGCTTGATATCATTTTTCAAATTTTCAATATCCTGGTTTAAGCTTCCAATATCTGCTTTTGCCTGCCTGATTCGAACCTGCCCGGCCTGCCTGTTCAGTTTATAGGATCTTTGATCTATCCTTACCAGAAGGTCGCCCTTAAAAATTTCTCCACCCTCAATAAAGGAGGGATGAATATAATCGATTCTCCCTGGTACTTCCACGGCAATCCTTACAAGTTTTCTGGGTTTCACAGTACCAAAAGCCTCCACCGTCATGACTTTTGAGACAGGTTCCGCAATCATTATCTTCACACTGGGAGGAGTTTTTTTGATTTCATTCTTCTCAGGTTCCTTTTTTAAGGAAATCAACAATTTCGCCAGCGCAATGGCAATTGCCAAAATAAGAATAACCCTTAAAAATCTTAAAAAAAATGAAGTTGATTTCTTAATCCCTGACCCTTTTTTCATAATCAATACCTTTTTTTGACACCAGCTTATATAGGGTTCCAACAAACAAAGTTAAAATTGCTTTTGACCCATTTCTATATACTAAGATTGAACTTTTGAAAAGAAATTTCAAAGGTATCTAATATAAGCCATTAAACCTTCCTATAAAATTATAAAATATTTTACTCAAACTGTTGACTTCATAATGATAGTTGAATATACAAGTATTATTATTGATGGGAGTTCAACTATATTTAAAATCTTTTTCTGTTGGCTGTAATTGGCTTGGCTGTTTTAAATGATAAAGCAATTATTTAGTTTAACTAAAGATAACAGAGGAGTGGGCTAAAAATGTTAATGACACTGAGAGCTCCGCGTGTACAAAAACCTATTGAAGCGGTTTTAGATGACGACACCTGTGTAATCGAAAATATTTCCACATCTGGAGGTTTTTTAAAAACAGACCAAAAAATCCCCAAAAAAAAATTTACTATTAAATTAAGATTAATGGGCCGCAAAACCATTGGGATAAACTGTGAACCTCAATGGGAAAATGAGGCCGGTGTGGGATTCAAAATTTTAGACATTGAAAATTCAAAAGAAAATTTTTTCAATGACTATATTAAAAATCAATTCCAGGCATTTAAAATATATGGTGAAAATCGAATTTTCACTTCGGAAATCATGGTGACTCTCAAAGATACCAATGTATTTGGAAACGTATACTTCAGCAATTATATTGAATACCAGGGCACTATCCGGGAAAAATTTTTATTGGCTTCCGTTCCGGATCTTCATGAAATGCTTGCCAAAACCCAGGTTAGACTGGTTACTATAGATACTTACAATAAATTTGTCAGCAATGCCTATTTCGGTGATGTATTATTGCTTGAGCTCACGACATCAGATATAAATGCGGCAACCTGTAAATTAAATATTACCTTTAAAAATAAAGCCACAGGAAAAATTGTAGGCAAAGGCTATCAACGATTTTGTGTCGTAAGTTCCAAGGGTAAAGTAATGAGGCTTCCACAAGAATTATTAGGACCCCTGGATTTTTACCAGACTTTTGAGAATTAATCGCTAATGCAATACCTTAGCGCCATCCTCCCCTTATTTTCTTCTATTCTTTTTTTGGGCCTGGGTATTACTGTATATTTTATTTCCAAAGGAAAACTGCGGGGCGTATTTTTAAGATTCTGTTATTTCACTTTTCACTGGCAGTTTTCCTGGTTTGTCCTTTTTTCACTCAATAGCAGCAATTATTCAGATTTAATCTGTAAAATTGGATACTCCGGGATCATTTTTCTTCCAGTAGTCTTCTATGAAACAGTGGTCCATTATCTAGATCTTTCCAAAAAACCACTGACCTGGTTTTATGCTGCCAGTATTGGTTTTTTGATCAGTTTGTGGGCAAGTGATCTTTTCATAAAGGGAGCCTATCTCCAGGCCTTTGGCTATTACCCTGAAGCAGGAATCCTCCATGTCGTATACATGATGATGGTCTGCATTTTAATGGCTATAATTTTTTTTATATTATACCGGGTATTGAAAGAAGAAAAAAATCCCATAAAACGGGCACAATTAAAATTCTTTTTTATCTCAACTATTTTATTTTGTTTCTCAGCTCTTGATTATGTTTTAAATTATCCTTTTGTTGTAAATAAACTGAATATCCAATTGTACCCTATTGGCGTTTTCTTTCTGTCTTTCAGTATGCTGGTATTTGTTATATCCCATTTCATGACATTGAACCTGACACTTGAAAAACGAGTAGCATTAAAAACAGTCCAGTTAAAAGATTCCATTACCGCCCTGGAGGAATCTGCCCGGGTCAAAAAAGATTTTATAGCCAATGTTACCCATGAACTGAGAACACCGTTGACATTAATTCGCGGATGGACAGATTTTATAATTGAAGGGGAATCAGGGAAGGTCCCTGACAACTTGATGAAAATAATCGACAAAGTCGGTCTTCAAACTCTGAATCTAACCGAAAAAATAAATGAGCTGCTCAAAATTTCAAAGTTTGATGCAGGAATGCAAAAACTTGTTTTAATTGAAACGGATATTGATAATGACATTTCTCAAATTGTATCCAGTTTCAAGGGGCTAACAGACCAAAGTAAAATTGACCTTGATTATGCCTGTGAATCAGAAATTGGAAATATTTTCATAGATAAGGACAAACTAAAGGATATTTTAAACAACCTGATCAGGAATGCCTATAAATTTACAGAAAAAGGCAAAATCCGTGTCGCTCTGCAAAAAACAAATGAGTGGATGGTCATTAAAGTTGAAGATACAGGAATTGGAATGTCCCCTAAAGTCCTTAAAAATATCTTCCAGAGATTTCATCAGGGAGACAGCTCCAGTACAAGAAAATATGAAGGCACAGGTCTAGGACTTGCCATTGTCAAAGATTGTGTTGAGATAATGCACGGCAGTATTTTGGTTGAAAGTGTTGAGAGCAAGGGAACCATTTTTACAATAAAACTGCCCATGGATCTTGAGAAACAAGAGGCAGAATCTGTTTTAGAAAACCGTGAAAAAGAGCGCCGTACAAAGCAGATGGACTATGGGTCAAATGAAAGACGACAAAAAGATCGAAGGGTGACCGACCTTGCTAAAATTAACAATAAAGATATCATCCGGATTTCTGCATCGGATAAACCCCTTTCCTCTCAAAAAAACATAAAAAAAATACTGCCCAAAAATTCCATGGGTGTTATTCTTATTGCTGAAGATAACACAGGTATACAGGAATTTTTAAGCATTGCATTAAAAGGATATACACTGTTTATTGCATCCAATGGCCAGGCAGCCTGGGAAGTCATCCAGGAGGGAACCCTTCCGGATCTGGTTATTTCAGATATCATGATGCCGATTATGGATGGATATACCCTGCTTGAAACCATCAGGACCCATAAAAAGACAGCAACTCTTCCCGTCATTATTATCACCTCACTAATTGAACAGGATGACAGGATAAAGTCTCTTCAATTAGGTGCTGATGATTATCTGACAAAGCCTTTCCACCATCTTGAACTTCAGGCAAGAGTGAAAAATGTACTCAGTCTTCATAGACTGGAACGAGAGACAACAAGGTCGGAGCAACTTGAAATTTTTCTAATGGTTCTTGCCTCTGTTATAGAGTCAAAAGACAAATATACTGGAGGTCATGTTGAGCGGGTTGCAAATTTTGCAAGGGATCTTGCCATAAAGGCCGATCTACCCGATACCCTGACAAATGATATATTTATGGGCACTATTGTTCATGACGTGGGAAAAATTGGTATAAAGGACGAGGTGCTCAATAAACCCGACAAGCTCACGAAGGAAGAGTTTGATCATATCAAGACCCACCCTGTAATTGGGAAGAATCTTTTGTCAAAGCTTAAGATTGCGCCGATAGCAGTAAATATAGCGTATTATCACCAGGAAAAATGGAATGGGAAAGGGTATCCCTGCGGTATCAGCAAAACAGATATCCCCATTGAGGCCAGGATTTCCACCATTGCGGATTTCTGGGATGCCATTACTTCAGAAAGGCCTTATCGAGATGCCATGCCCCTTGAAAAAGCCATACAGGTTATGAATGAAGAAAGGGGGAAATCATTTGATCCCAGACTCCTGGACCTGTTCATGGATGAAAATGACAAATTGTATTTAAAATACTTCAGCAAAGACAGATTAAAAGAATTGGCTTAGGGTCCACTCAAAAATAACTTTATATTTTTGAGTGGACCCTTAGGTTTATTTTAATTTAAATATTTTTTTGTTTAATGGTTTTTTTGGATGCGCTTTCTTTTTGTTCAGGCTTTTTTACAGTTTTTTTCTTTGGTTTGATTCCCCTTAAGATGGGAACCAGTTTATCCTTGTTTTCTGCCAGTAACAAGGATATATCTTCCAATTGATTTTCCGTGAATTTAATTTTTGAAGTTTCCAGGAATTCAAACAAATTGTCGGCAATATCGAGCATTTTATCATAGGCGTCTGCTTCTTTTTTTGTCGCAAATGTCATTTTTTCCTCTCCATTCCTGACAACAATATATTTTACAATTACGGCCATTTCATCTCCTCGGAATCATATTTTTTTATACAGTCTTAATATAAAAAAGGATACAGGTAAAGGGTTTTCCTTTAAACTTGTATCCTTTTTTATATCCTTTGCCTGAAGGAGACTAAATTGCCGGTCTTGGATAAAGCCCCGCTCTTTCAACTATTTCAGGAACTTTCTCTTCCCACTCAATCGCCATGATATGAAATCCTGAAACCCCTTTTATTTCCTTGAGTTCCTGGATATGTTCAACACAGATATCAATACCTTCCTGGGCCTGCTTTTCTTTGGGCACACCTGCCAGGCGGCTTATAATCTCATCAGGCACATCCATCCCCGGCACCCTGTTTTTCATGTACTTGGCCATACCCACGGATTTCATAGGGGTCATACCTGCCATGATAAAAGTTTTATCAGTCAATCCCCTTTCATTTGCTCTTTTGATCCACTCTTTAAACTTATCCAGATTATAAATACACTGGGTCTGAATAAATTCAGCGCCGCAGGCAATTTTTTTTGCAAGACGCGGCACCCTTATTTCAAAGGGATCGGCAAAGGGGTTGGCAGCTGCACCCACAAATATTTTTGGCGGACGTTTAATATCGTCTCCGCCCAGAAATTTGCCTTCATCCCTCATATATCGAACTGTTTGAACCAATTGCATTGAATCCAGATCATGAACATTCTGGCCTTGTGCACAATCACCAAAACTTTGATGATCACCGGAAAGGCACAGCATATTCGGGATATCAAATGAGGCTGCTCCCAGAATATCACTTTGAAGGGCTACCCTGTTTCTATCCCTTGTCACCATCTGGAGAACCGGTTCAATACCTATAAGTTTGAGGTGTATACAGGCTGCAAGAGAAGACATTCTGGTCATGGCAGTCTGGTTGTCTGTTACGTTTACCGCATCCACATGATCTTTAATCAAAAGACCTTTTTTCCTGACTTCTTCAGGATCACTTCCCCTTGGTGGACCGCATTCTGAAGTAACGCCAATATGACCTGCTTTCAGCACTTTTTCCAGATTACTTTGTGTATTTAAATTACTCATATTTTCACATCCTCCCTGGTAACCGTCCTTGGACCACCTGCCCTGTCAGTGGACCAATCTTTAATTGGTGCGACTTTCTCATAATCACCCATCTTATTCAATGCATTGAGTCGATCCACAATTAGCTGCCATGCACAGTCAACATCTTTGCTGATTTCACACTTACCGTTTGTAGACCCGCCGCATGGGCCGTTCATAACTCTTTTAGCGCATCTTGAAACCGGGCAGATACCACCTGTTCGGGCAAGAATACAGGACCCGCAGGCCTGGCATCTTTCCGTCCAGAGACCTCTATCTTCATTAGCTCCTAAACATACGGTATTAACCCCGGGGAACAAGGGTGTGGTTAGATACTTTTCCGCAGCAAACTGGACTCCCACTCCACAGGCAAGAGAAACAATGGCATCGTAATCATCAATATTACCTCTAAGTTCTTCAAGGTACTCATGATCACACTGACGCTCCAGGGTTTTTTCATCAATCACTTTTTCATCGCCTTTAGTGATGAAATACATTCTTAGAGCAGACGACAGAACTTCTACTTCCTTTTTACCGCCCGCTTCACAAACAGTCACACACTCATTGCACCCGAGTATCAGAATCCGATTAAAGTCTTTTACTTCATCAATGATCTCTTCAATGGGTTTTTTTTCTGCTATTATCATAAGCCAACCTCATATTAAGCTGTTATTTATGGTTTTGTTAATTAATTTTTGAGTAAACCCTAAGCTGCATTTTTTTTGTTCTGTTTTGCCACCCTGATGGGACTGGGCCCAAGTTCTATTATTTTATTATTCATTTCAATGGAATACTGTGCGAATAAAGGGCCTTCGCCGGATGAAAGATTAAACATTTTCACACGCTCGCCTCCCACTCCCACCTTGTCCAGAATCATAGCTGCCTGCTCGATTCGCTTTCTGGCTCTAAAATTCCCCTCATTGTAATGACAATCCCCTTCCATACAACCGACAACATATACCCCGTCAGCTCCTTTTTCAAAGGCTCTCAAAACATGAATAATATCTACCTTTCCCGTACAGGGGACACGAACAATTCTAAAATTTGCCGGGATTTTCAATCTCATGGAACCTGCCAGGTCCGCAGCTGAATACCCTCAGAAATTACAGCAAAATGCCAGAATCACCGGCTCAAACTCTTTTGTCATATTACCCCCTCCAGCAAAGCTTCGACCTTGCTGAGCAACTGATTATCTTCATACCAGTTTAGTTTTATTGTTTTAGCAGGACACTCAGATGCACAGATACCACATCCCTGGCACAGCGCAGGGTCTATATAACTGACACCCATGTCGTTTATTACCGGCACATGATATGGACAGGATCTGACACAGACAAGACAGGATGCACAATGATCCTGGTTTACCTCTGCCGTTACGGACGAAAGGGTCAACGATTCCTGGGAAAGGAATGTGGTTGCCCTGGATGCTGCAGCCATGGCCTGTGTTATGGTTTCAGTAATCAATTTTGGACCGTGGGCAGTACCACAGATAAATATACCTTCAGTGGGCGCCTCAACCGGTCTCAGCTTCACATGGGCTTCCATAAAAAAACCTTCAGCATTTCTGCCGGTTTTTATAATGGTTGCAAGCTCTTCTGTATCCGCCGCCTTGACACCTGCACTCAATACGACCAGATCTGCACTTGCTTCAATTTTACGTCCCAGAACATGATCGGTAAAAGTCACCGCCATTTTGCCGTTTTCACCCAGTGCTACTTCAGGTTGATTTTCAGGGTCAAACCGAGAAAAAATCACACCCATATTTCTTGCTTTTGTATAAAACTCTTCAAGCATGGCGTACATTCTCATATCTCTGTAAAGAATGAATACATCTGTATCAGCATTCTGCTCTTTGAGCGCAATGGCATTCTTGACTGCATTCTGGCAACAGATTCGTGAGCAATTCGGATTATCCTCATTTCTTGATCCAACGCATTGAATCATTATGACACGACCCAGTTCATGAGTCTTCTTTTCCTCAATCATGTCGGCAAGTTCCAGTTGAGTAACCACTGATTCGCTTTCATTATTAAGGAATTCTGTGGGCTGGTATTCTGTTGCACCCGTTGCCACAATCAGGACACCATGGTCAATCTTTCTTTCTTCCATTGATGTGCCGGCAAGGATAGTTGTCTCAAAATTACCTTTATATCCTCCAAATTCTACTACCAGAGCCTGCTTAAGAATTTCTATCTTCTCATGATTTTCAACCGCCGTGATGAGATCTTTCAAATAAGCCTGAATATCATCGCCTTCAATGGTATGATAAAGCCTTTTTCCCAGTCCGCCAAGATGTTCTTCCTTTTCAACTATGGTGACCTCATAGCCTTGATCTGCCAGGCCTTTTGCAGCCGTCATACCCGCTACACCGCCTCCGATCACCAATGCCTTATCAATCACTGAGATACGTTTGTCATGCAATGGTCCTAAGGTTGCCACCCTGGCCACAGCCATTCTAACCAGATCCTTGGCCTTTTTAGTGGCTTTTTCAGGTTCGTGAAAATGCATCCAGGAACCCTGATTTCTGATATTGGCCATTTCAAACAGATACTTATTTAATCCGGCTTCTTCCAGAGTATCCATAAAAATTCCTTCATGGGTTTTCGGCGTACAGGATGCCACAACAACACGATTCAAATTGTGCTCATCAATCAGTTCCTTGATGGATACCTGGGTATCCTGGGAACAGGTAAACAGATTTTCTCCGGTATAAACCACATTGGGGAGTGTTTTGGTATAATTTTCAACAGCCTCAACATCGATAACACCGGCTATATTAATACCGCATTTGCAGATAAACACCCCTATTCTCGGCTCTTCACCTAACACATCTCTTTCATCCGGCATGACGACGGTCTTGGTCACTGTATGACGGGCCCCGGCAAGTTTCACGCCGGCAGCACACGCAGAACCGCTTGCCTCTGTTACAGAAGAAGCAATATCCTTGGGCCCCTGGAAAGATCCTGAAACATATACACCCGGGCGGGAACTCAATAAAGGATTGAACGTAGATGTTTTTACAAAGTTATACTTATCCAGTTCAACGCCGATTCTCCCGGCAAGAGCCACGCTCTCCTCCGGTACAACAAGACCGACAGAAAGGATGACCATGTCAAAAACTTCCTTGTGCATTGTGCCTTCTTCATCTGCATAATTAAGGATCAGGTTGTCAGTCCCCGGCTCTTCAACCACAGAATGAATCCTGGATTTTACAAATCTTACGCCTTCATCATTTTTTGCCCTGTCATAATATTTTTCATAGTCTTTGCCAAAGGTTCTTATATCCATGTTAAATATGGCTGCATCCAGATCAAGTTCTGAATGCTCTTTGGCGATCATGGCGTCTTTGATGGCATACATACAGCAGACAGATGAACAATATCCATTCCCGCATCGATTCGTATCTCTAGAGCCAATGCATTGGAGCCAGGCAATTTTCTGGGGCTCCTTTTCATCGGAAGGCCTTACAAGGTGCCCCATGGTCGGGCCTCCTGCGCTCAAAAGTCGTTCAAATTCAAGAGATGTCATTACATTCTGAGATCTCTTGTACATATATGTGTCATCAAGACCGGAAGGATCAAAGGTTGTGGCACCGGTTGTCATTATGACGGATCCCACATTCAAATCTCTGACTCTGGGTTGTTCTTCATGATTAATTGCGCCTGCAAGACAAGCATCCACACATTGATAACATTCAGAACAGATTCCACAGGAAAGACAACGGGCAGCTTCTCGATCTATGGCTTCCTGTGCAAGAGTCATGGTTATTTCTTTAAAATTACCCTCTCTGTCATCCAGACTTATCGTGGCAGGTTTTGCCCGCTCAAGCTTTGGTACATTCTCAATTTCCGGTTTTTCAAAATCCCAGGATTTTTCACGACCTTCAGCCAGATCCTCACCATTGATGAATCGGTGCATACTTTCAGCAGCATCCTTGCCACTGGCAATTGCATCAACAACGGATTTAGGACCATAAAAAGCATCGCCACCGGCAAAAACCCATTCAATGGGAGTCTGCAATGTGACAGGATCTGCTTTGAATCCACCAGGCGGGGTTAATGCAATCCCTTCCTTGTCTGCATATCCAAGCTCGCCCATCTGACCTATGGCCACAATGATGGTATCTGTTTCATAGGATGTCAGTTTGCAATCATCATACTTAGGACTAAAGCGGCCATTTTCATCAAAGACAGAGGTACATTCCTGAAACTCAACCTCATTTGCTTTGCCATTCTCACCAAGGAATCTCAATGGGCCCAGGCTGTTGACAATCTTTACACCCTCTTCCAATGCCTCTTCAATCTCATAATCCCAGGCCGGCATTTCATCTCGTTTTTCAAGACAGACCATGGTCACATCGTCAGAACCCAGTCTTTTAGCAGTAAGGGCCACATCGACGGCGACATTGCCACCACCGATAACCATTACTTTTCCAGACAGTTTTTCTGCTTTACCAAGGGCGGCATCTCTGAGGAAATCAGTACATTTCAAGACACCATCCATATCTTCACCCTTGACACCCAATCCCCGGGAACCATGAAGGCCCGTCGCCATAAAAAGCGTGCTAAAGCCGTCTTTTTCCAGGCTTTTCAAAGTGACATCTTTACCAAATTCAACGCCGGTTTGAATTTCAACGCCTAGGTTTTCAATCACTTCAATCTCTTTACCAAGCTCAGCCTTGGGCAGTCTATACTCAGGAATACCCACTGCCATCATACCACCCTTCACCCCTAGTTTTTCAAAGATGGTAACCCCATACCCTTTCTGGGCCATATAATAGGCAGCAGTCAAACCTGCAGGGCCTGACCCGACAATGGCCACTTTCTCATCTCGCTTCTCAGCCTTTTCAGGCACATATGGATTGTCTCCATCAAAATCCATTTCAGCCAGATACCTGTGAAGATATTGGATTGCTACAGGTTCATCAGCATCACCCCTTGTACAAACCGCTTCACAAGGATGGTGGCAGACACGGCCACATGAGCCGGGAAAGGGATGCTCTTCTTTAAACAGCTTCAATGCTTCTGCATGCTTTCCCTGGTTCATCAAGGCAATAAAACCCTGAATACTGACATGAGCCGGGCAGGTGGCCTTGCATGGAGCTGTGGAACGTTTTGAGATCCCGTATCCACCCGGTATGGCCTGTTCATATTGTTTAAAAATAGCTTTTCGCGGTGCAAGACCCTCATTGTGTTCACTGGGTGTCTCCACTGGACAAACCTTGGTACATTCTCCGCAAGATGTACATTTTAAAAGATCAACATATCTTGGATTTTCTTTCACCTTTGCGGTAAAATTCCCTTCTTCCCCTTCAAGCTCAAGAAATTCCGTGTTTGTTAACAATTCGATATTCAGATGCCGGCCGACCTCGACCAGTTTAGGTGAGATAACTCACATGGTACAGTCATTGGTCGGAAACGTCTTGTCCAGTCGAGCCATCATACCACCAATGGCATAAGACTTTTCAACCAGATATACATAGTAGCCGGAGTTGGCTAAATCTATGGCAGACTGCATTCCTGCAATTCCGCCGCCAAGCACCATTACAGAGCCTGCTATATCTTTCTTTGGTGTTGAATTTTGGGTCATTATTTTTAACCTCCTAACCTTTTTATAATAGCTTTACATATGAAAGCTATGAACACGGTCTATTCATTGAAGCTTTCCAAAAAACAGACTATTGTCTGGGCAAAAAAGACCTGATCATTGATTTATTTTCAATTTTCAGGCCTTTATATAATTTTCCACTTTGATAAGAGGGCGATGGATCAATGATTTGCATCTCGAATAAAGCGGTATGGTTAATTGTATAAATCTATACTTCTGTCATTTTCAAACCCTTAAGTAAAGAAAAGGGCCTTTTTTGTCAAGCACTATTTCCAATTTCGAATAGATCAGCAAGATACAAGTACAGGAATTATAGGTTTGAGTATTATTCAAGAAAATATACCTTCAGGAATTATAGGTTTGGATAAAATATCCTGTTATTATAGAATCCTATACATAGCCATTTCTTTCGGCCCCAACAAAAAATCTGTGTATTTAAAGTGGAAACACCCATGAAACTGCATTTAAATCTTGTTGTAATGCCTGCCAGCCCATGTCATTCTATCGTCCCTGTTCCAACTCCTCATTACTTGCATTCCAGGGTGCAATTTTAAACAATAAAACTAGTCCGGGGATTGCGATAAGAGCACAAAAATAGTAAAAACCATTCCAGCCCAAATATTTTGACATATAGCCTGTAGATGCTGCTGCAAAGACACCAGGAACCCCCATAAGACTCGTTAACAGGGCATATTGGGTTGCAGTAAACCGTTTATTGGTCTGGATAGCCATATAGGTTGCATATGCTGCCTGTCCAAGACCTGTAGCAAAAAATTCAAATGCTACTATACCACCCAATAATTTCTGGCTGTGCTCAATCCAAAAATTCGACCCATGATCGATCATATTCAAAACAGGAAAAAATGCAGTTGAAACAGCCTGGAGAATGCCAAAAATATAAAGTGACTTTGCTATACCAAGGCGAATCATAATAGAACCACCAATAAGAACACCGCCAAAAAGCCCTAACATGCCGACACCTTTAACGATCACAAAATACTGGGCTTTGGTAAATTCCATTTGCACAATATAGGGGATAGCCATGGCGCTTGCCATATTGTCCCCCATTTTATACAGCAGGATAAAAAATATAATAAGGATAGCACTCCGTCTTTGAAAAAATTCCACAAAGGGTTCTATAATCACTTCTTTCATATTTAAAGGCAATCGTTCCTCAACCACAGGTTCCGGAACCAAAAGGGTAGTTATTACTCCCACTCCCATGACTGCCGTGAGCATCAAAAAAATTGTCTGCCATGTAAAATTAAAATCTGCAAGGACAGAAAGACCGACAGATACAAAAGTGCCAAGACGCCATGCATTCATCCACACACCCGTCCCAAATCCCAGTTCATTGCTGGTCAGATATTCCCGTCTGAATGCGTCCAGGGCAATATCCTGGCTGGCCCCGAAAAAATTCAGGCAAAGAGCAAACACTGCAATCCACACAAGGGATTGTGTCGGATCAAATTGACCCAGCAAGGCAATGGTGATCATTAGACCAATCTGGGCCATTAGTATCCACCCCCTCCTGCGACCCAGAAATGGCGGAACAAAGCCATCCATCATCGGTGACCATACGAATTTTAAAGTATAGGGCATTCCCACCAGTGCAAACAGACCGATTTTGGCAATATCCACACCGGCATCCATCATCCAGAATTTTAATACGTCCTTGATTATGTAATAGGGGAACCCGGATGAAAATCCGAAAAAAAACATGACCAGCATTTTCCAGGACCAAATGATCCTTATAATTTGCAGAAATGAAGGGTTGGTAGTTGAGTGTTTCATGAATTTGGTTTAAAGGCAGGTTATAAAATTAAAGGTGAATTTCCATATTGCAGGGAACTGCAAAGCAATCAAGAGTAGAGTTCATCTTTTTCAGGTCTTTTCGGCACTTACTGACAATCGAGTCCATCTGGTCATCGGTTCTATCCTGATTCAAATGAAACATCCCAAATTTTTTAACATTGGCTTTTAATGCAAGGTCCAATACGGTCTGAATTGAAGAATGCCCCCAACTCCCCTTTTGTTGGTATTCATCATCGGTATATTCTGCATCATGAAATAAAAGATCCACATTTTGTGAAAATTTCATATAGGCATCAAAACCCACTCCTCCAGGATGATCAAAGCCCAGTTCATTATCCGTTAGAAACACAAAAGATTTCCCGTCTTCAATGAATTTATACCCAAGGCCTCCACCAGGATGACTGGTTGGAATGGTTTCTATGGACAGGGACCCTATATTAAATTTACCAGTCAATGCTTGATCAAATTTTATATCTGCTTTCAAGTCTTTTAAACCGATGGGGAAAAAAGGCATTTCCATAACTTTATTTAAGAGGGCCTTGGTATAGACACCTAAAAATTCCCGATCCTGAATCATTAGCTTAGCTTTATTGGAAAGCAGCGGCCGGAAAAAAGCAAACCCCTGGATATGATCCCAGTGGGCATGGGTAAACAAGAGATAATATCGGCTTATCTTTCTTTCAATAAGGGAATTACCCAGGCAACGTATACCCGTCCCTGCATCAATAATTATCGTCTCGCCTGATTTAGCTATAACTTCAATGCAGGTAGTATCTCCTCCATATCTGGAGTATTGATCACCGGACACAGGTATCGAGCCTCTTGAGCCCCAGCATTTAATATACATATTACTCCTGTATCACAACAAATATTCTTCGTAAACCCAATAATTCACTTTTTAAGCTTCAAAATACATTTTCATCACTTTTTTTATACTCACAGGTTGACATCCCTGTTTGTTTTGCTTAGGAAAATACTGTAATTTTTTTAAAACTGATGAAAATGATAATAAAAAGAGGAATAATTATATGACGCAACTTATAGCTGACAGACGGGATGTCGATTTTGTCCTGCATGAACAAATTGGAATGGTTGAAAATAGACTGTTTGACGAATTCAATAAAAAAACAATAGACCTGATTATTTCTGAAGCAAGAAACCTGGCTATCAAAGAGATCCTTCCCACTTTTAAGGATGGAGATGAAATAGGATGCAAACTTGCAGATGGGAAAGTCACGGTTCCGGAATCTTTTAAAAGGGCCTGGAAATTATATTGTGAAGGTGAATGGCTGGCCATGTGTGATGATCCCGCAGTAGGTGGTCAGGGAATGCCAAAGCTCATCGGATATGCCGCACTTGAATACATGGTGGGAGCAAATTCCGCATTTATGCTCTACTATGGCATGACACACGGTGCGGCAAAATTGGTGGAAGCCTTTGGTGATGATGAACAGAAAAATCTTTATATGAAAAAGATGTTTGCAGGCATTTGGGGAGGAACCATGCTCTTGACCGAATCTGAGGCAGGTTCAGATGTGGGAGCGCTTACCACCTTAGCAAAGAAAAAAAAAGATGGAACCTATTCCATTCAGGGATCAAAAATTTTTATCTCCGGGGGAGAACATGATCTGTGCGAAAATATCATTCACCCCGTACTGGCAAGAATTGAAGGTGCGCCTGCGGGAACTAAAGGGATTTCCCTGTTCCTGGTTCCTAAATACCATGTCAACGAGAACGGGGATACAGGGGATTTTAATAATATCGTATGTACAGGTATAGAGCGTAAAATGGGGATTCACGGCAATGCTACTGCCTCTCTTTCCCTTGGAGAAAAAGGGGAATGTATCGGCACTCTTCTGGGTGAAGAAAACAAAGGCATGCCCGAGATGTTTCAAATGATGAACGAAGCTCGTGCCTTTATTGGAATGCAGGGGTTTGCAGTGGCATCTGCCTCTTATATGTATGCCCTTGATTATGCCAGGAACAGGATTCAGGGAAGACATCTTCTGGCAGGAAAGGATCCGTCGGCAAAAAGTGTTCCCATTATCCAGCATCCCGATGTAAAACGCCAGCTTTTGAATATGAAAGTCTATACAGAAGGGATGCGGTCCTTGATCTATTATTATGGCAAATGCTCTGATATTGTCCACACAACCCAGGACGAACAACTCAAAACCGATACCAGTGCATTGATTGAAGTTTTAACGCCCCTGGTTAAAGGCTATATCACGGACAGGTCACTGGAAGTCTGTTCCCATGGTGTACAGGTCTATGGCGGTTACGGCTATATCAGTGAATTCCCTGTTGAACAGCTCATGAGAGATTCAAGGATTTCCATGATCTATGAAGGCACCAATGGGATTCAGGCCATGGATCTTATCGGCAGAAAACTTTCCATGAATAATGGCGAAAGCTTTAACTACTTTATCGGAAAAATGAGAGAGACGATTGAAGTGGCCAAAGAAGTCAAAGGTATTGAAGGACTGGTTGATAAGGTCAGCCATGCTGTAACAAGACTTGAAGTCCTTGCCCGGGAAATCGGACAGAGGGCCAGGTCTGAAAAAGCGCTGAACGCATATGCCTTTGCCCATCCCTTCCTGGATGTCACCGGGGATGTCACCTTTGCATGGATGCATCTGTGGAGGGCATCTGTTGCTGCGCCCAAGCTTGCCAAAAAAGCAGGGAGCCTGGATAGAGAAGCAGTTGCGGCAAAGGCTTTAAAAAATAAAGATGCGGCCTTTTATGCAGGTCAAATCGAATCTGCTAGATTTTTTATTAATACCCTTCTTCCATCAAGCTATGGTAAGATGGACGCAATCATGGAAGGCGACTCCAGTGTGGAGGATATTCTGGACCTGTCTTTTGGATCAAAATAAATTATTTTTTTTGGATGGAGGAAACATGTTTGATTATCTGAAAAAAGGCCTGTTAACAGGTGTTGGGCTGGCGTTAAGATCAAAAAGTGAAATTGAAGATCTGGCAAAAGAATTTGCTGAAAAATCCAAAATGAACCAGGATGAAGCTAAAGATTTTCTAAGGGAATGCCAGCAAAAATATGAAGATGCAAAGACGGGCTTTGATAAAAAAATTGAATCCACAATAGAAAAAACACTTTTAAAACTTGATCTGCCGTCAAGATCAGACATTAAATCCCTTAACAAAAGGATCGATGATCTGACAAAAAAAATTTCTGAGCTATCTTAAATAGTCTGGAATCCTTTATGCTGAGTATTAAAAATATTGGCAGGGTAGGCAAACGGTATCGGAATCTGAGGCGATATCAGCAAATCATCGGCATTATTCTAAAGTATGGTTTTGGCAATATTATTGATGCAATGCATATTGATCGATACATTGAATCAGGCCGTGAGCTCATCCCTTTTGTTAAAAGCCACGAAAAAGTTGAAAAACTTTCCAAAAACCAGCGTATCAGAATGGTATTTGAAGAACTCGGGCCGACCTTTATTAAGATGGGCCAGGTTCTATCTTCCAGACCCGATCTTATCCCGGTCGCCCTTTTAAATGAACTTGCACAACTGCAGGATCATGTCCCGCCGTTTGGATTTGACAATGTAAAAGCCATTATTGCATCTGAATTTGGCAGACCCTATGACGAAATTTTTAAATCAATAGAAAAAATCCCTTTTGCCAGTGCTTCCATTGGACAGGTTCACAAAGCCTGGACAAACAGCAATATTCAAATTGCTGTAAAAATCCAAAGACCAGGCATTCGAAAGATCATTGAAACAGATCTTGAAATTATGCTTCATATAGCTTCCATCATGGAAAATAATATTGAGGAGGTAGCTTTTTTCAAACCCGTTAAAATTGTAGAAGAATTTGCCAAAACCCTTGCTAAAGAACTGGACTTTTCAATTGAAGCATCAAACATGGAGAGGATGGCCGAACAATTTAAAGACGACAAAACCATTCATATCCCAAAAGTATATTTTGACGAATCCAGCGTTCGGGTTCTATCCATGGAATATATCCGGGGAATCAAAGCAGATGATGTGGATGCCATTAAACTGGCCGGGCTTGACACGAAACTGATCACAAGGAGGGGAGCTGATTTCTATATGAAACAGGTATTTGAGCATGGTTTTTTTCATGCTGATCCCCATCCGGGAAATATCTTTATACTGGAGAAAAACCGTATCGGCCCCGTTGACTTCGGTATGGTAGGCTTTGTTGATCAACAAACCCGTGAAGTATTCGTAGATCTGATCCATAGTATTACCACAGACAACTTCAAGCTTACTGCAAGGCTTTTATGCGAGCTTTCTGAATACGAAAATCAGCCGGACTTAAAACTGCTTGAAAAAGATCTGTCCTTATTTGTATCCACTCACCTTTTAAAATCATTAAAAGATATTAAAACCGCCAGAATGGTTAACCAGTTTCTTGAATTGTGCGCAATCCATAATTTAAAAATTCCACCGGATTTTTTTTTGATGATAAAAGCTTTTATATCCATAGAGGGGCTTGGTAAAAAACTTGATCCTGATTTTGATATCCTTTCCCATGCCATCCCCTATGTGGCAGCTGCAAAATACAGAAAATTCAGTCCTTCAAAAATAGTTAATGACTTTATGGGGATTGCAAGGGAATCTTATAAATTATTTCAAATATTCCCGACAGATGCCGTTGAAATCATGCGGCTTACTAAATCTGGAAAACTATCTTTCAATATGAAAATTGAAGGATTTGATAAAATGTTGAACACCCAGGATCAGACAAGCAACAGGATTGCTTTTTCAATTATTATCGCAGCATTAATACTTGGGTCGGCAATGCTCATCAATTCCAATGTCCCACCAATTCTTTTCGGCGTGTCTGTAATCGGAATTGCAGGATTTATTGCCGCTGCAGTCATGGGGATATGGCTTTTAGTCGCCATCATCCAAAAAGGAAGGCTCTAAAAAAATTCTACCCCTTCCCTTTTGTTGGGCAGATCTTAAGCAATGGGCAATTTTCACAGAGCGGTTTTTTTGCATCACAGATTTCCCTGCCGAAATAAATAAATTGCAAGGATAAATCATTCCAGGATCTTTTGGGGATGATCTCCATTAACTCATATTCAATTTTTACAGGATCATGACTTTTTGTCAGGCCAAGCCTTCTGGAAATTCTCAATACGTGAGTATCCACAACAATTGTCTTGTGACCAAAAGCAGCAGATAAAACAACGTTGGCTGTTTTTCTGCCCACGCCGGGTAATTTAATGAGTCTGCCCATATCTTCAGGCACTTTTGCCTGATGTTTGTTAAGAATTGCATGGGCACAGGCTTTAATATTCTTAGCTTTATTATTATAAAAGCCCGTGGAATATATGATTTGTTTGATCTGGGTTAATGGGGCCTGGCTCAAACCTTCAGGATCAGGATATTTTTCAAATAAAATTTTGCATACTTTATTCACCTGATTATCTGTGCACTGGGCCGACATAATAGTTGCAATGAGCAGTTGGAAAGGCGTTTCATGTTCAAGCTGGGTCTTGACAACAGGATACCTATCTCTTAATACTTCAAGAATTGTTTTTATTTTTAACGCACTTAATTTCATTAGACGGTTATATATGAAGATTGATGAAACCTCAAGCCAGACTAAAAACCAGGCTAAAAACCGGATTAAAGGTCTGGGCCTATGTTCCGGGGGTCTGGACAGTATTTTGTCAGCCCTGTTGCTTAAAAACCAGGGAATTTGCGTAACCTGGATTTGCTTTGAAACTCCTTTTTTTTCATCTGAATCAGCCAGAAAAGCTTCTCAGATGACGGGTATCCCGCTGATTACACTTGATATCACAGATGATTATATGGAAATGATGAAAAAACCCAAGGCCGGGTTTGGGAAAAACATGAACCCCTGTATGGACTGCCATGCATTGATGTTCTCAAATGCCGGCAAGATTCTCAAGGAAAAAAGCTTTCATTTTCTGTTCTCAGGGGAAGTACTAGGCCAGAGACCCAAATCCCAGAATAAAAATTCATTGCGGTATGTGGAAAAAAATTCCGGTTTTGACGGGCAGATTTTAAGGCCTTTGTGCGCAAAGCTGTTACCCCAAACTCTTGTGGAGCAATCAGGTTTGGTGGATAGAGAACAACTTATGGACATCTCAGGACGCTCAAGAAAGATTCAGATGCAGATGGCGCATGATTTTGGAATAAAAGAATACCCTTCTCCTGCGGGTGGTTGTCTTTTAACAGATAAAATTTTTTCTAACAGACTTAAAGACCTTATGAATATCCAAACTGATTTTAACAAAAGGGAATTGTATCTTTTAAAACACGGAAGACATTTCAGGCTGGACTCAAAAACAAAAGTTATTGCCGGCCGCTCAAAAAATGATAACCGGCATCTGCTTAATTATTTTGAAAAAGACAGGGATATGTTATTTAACCATGCCGGGATGCCTGGGCCTGATGTTATTCTTATAGGAAGTGCTACAAAAAAAAATATTCAAACCGCAGCCATGATATGTGCAAGTTATACCAAATCCACTCTGGGAGAAAACACAGAAATAAAAACCAGGACAAAGGAAACTGAATCAATTCTTTGCGTCAAAACCGTCAAATCTATAGAGTTTAAAAAATTAATGATATAATATCTCAATTAAACATGGCTTAATGGAGATTGAATATTGTTTTTCCCCAGTATAAGTATAGTTCGCAAAAATTTAATGCAATTTTGCTTTTAACTGCCCGCATGCAGCTAAAATATCTTCCCCTTTGCTTTTTCTTGTAATTGCCGTGAAATTTTGGTCAAGTAAAACTTGTAAGAACTCACTAACCTGTTTTTGAGACGGGCGTTTAAACTCACTTTTGTCATATTCATTAAAGGGTATTAAATTAATCTTTGCTTTAATGGGAGCCAAAAGTTTTGCAAGTTTGTGTGCATCTTCTTTTGTATCATTAATCCCTTTCATTAAAATATATTCAAAGGTAATTTTCTTCCTTGGTTTCATGGTAAAAGTTCGACAGGCTTCCAGCAGTTTTTTTATAGGATATTTTTTATTGATAGGCATCAAGCTCGATCTCATCTCATCTGAAGTTGCATTTAAAGAAATTGCCAGATTCACATCAGTATCAAGCCCCAATTGTGTTATTTTCGGGACCAGACCACAGGTAGATACAGTTACCCTTTTAGATGAAAATTTGAGTCCATAATCACTATCCATGATAATCTCTAATGCTTTTATAAGGTTTTTATAATTGGCAAGGGGCTCTCCCATACCCATGAACACAATATTGGAAAGTTTTTTGGGATCAAGATCTTTTTGAATAAGATAATACCTTGCATCCCTGATCTGGGCAATTATTTCAGAAATCTCTAAATTTCTTATAAGTCCCCCTTTAGCAGTTAAACAAAATTGACAATTTTGAACGCATCCAACCTGTGAGGAAACACAAAGGGTGAAATGATCTTTTTGTGGAATCAAAACCGATTCAATATGGTTCCCATCTGAAAGTCTTAATAAAAATTTTTCAGTTTTATCAACAGACACCAATTTTTCTTCAACAATTAAACGTTTGATATGAAAATTGTCTTCCAACTTGAGGCGCAGCTCCTTTGAAAGATCCGTCATCTGTTCAAACTCATCTGCCTGCCGGATGTAAAGCCATTTGAATATCTGTCCTGCCCTGAACGGGCGGATACCGTTGTTGTCAAGCCAGTTCGCAAGATCTTTCCTTGTAAAATTCAGTATATTTTCCATATATTTTTATCACCCTAAAGTTAATATTTTCTTGACATATCACGGAATATATACTAATTTCAATGATTTGATTTGATATTTTGAGGTTGGTCTCTTTATGTTTGAAAATTTGAGCGACAGGCTTGATTCGGTCTTTAAAAAGCTAAAAGGTCATGGCACCCTGAATGAAAAGAACATCGATGATGGTCTTAAGCAGGTAAGGATGGCACTGCTTGAGGCCGATGTCAATTATAAGGTTGCAAAATCTGTTATTTCAGATATAAAGGGCAGGGCTTTAGGCCAGGAAGTAATGCAAAGTCTTACACCTGGTCAGCAGGTCATAAAAATTGTCAACGATGAATTTACCAGAATGATGGGGTCTGAGCATCAGGGGTTGAATCTTGATGGAAAGTCTCTGGGTTCTGTTATGCTTATTGGCCTGCAGGGTTCCGGTAAAACCACGACAGCAGGAAAACTTGCCCTCTACCTCAGGAACGAGGGTAAAAAACCGTTTCTGGTACCAGTGGATGTTTACAGGCCTGCGGCAATTGATCAGTTGAAAAAAATTGGGAAACAGCTGGATATTCCGGTATTCCAATCCACAACTGATATGAAACCTTTAAAAATTTGTCAGGATGCACAATTGGCGGCACGGGGACTAGGGTGCGATACCCTGTTAATCGATACCGCAGGAAGGCTGCATCTTGATGAAGAATTAATGGCTGAATTAAAAGGGATCAAGAAAGGAATAAATCCATCCGAAATCCTTCTTGTGGCAGATGCCATGACGGGCCAGGATGCCGTGAATATTGCAGGATCATTTGACAAAGCTCTTGATCTTACAGGTGTTGTACTGACCAAAATGGATGGTGATGCTCGCGGTGGTGCAGCCCTGTCCATAAAAGCAGTTACAGGCAAGCCGTTAAAATTCATCGGTGTGGGTGAAAAATCAACGGCGCTTGAAGCTTTTCATCCCGACAGGATGGCCTCCAGAATCCTGGGGATGGGAGATGCACTTTCATTTATTGAAAAGGCACAGGAAGCGGTCGACCAGAAAGAGGCCAAAGCGCTTGAAAAAAAACTAAGAAAAAATGCCTTTACCCTGGAAGATTTCAAGAACCAGATGAAATCAGTCAGGAAAATGGGGTCAATAAAAGATCTCATAGGAATGTTGCCGGGGATAAACAAGAAGCAGCTTAAAGGCTTAAGTATAGATGACAGGGAATTTGCCAGAATTGAAGCAATTATAAATTCAATGACACCTGAGGAAAGGCGTGTTCATGCCATTATCAAGGGGTCAAGAAAAAAAAGAATCGCTAATGGAAGCGGAACCAGGGTTCAAGATGTTAATAAACTTTTAAAAAGCTATTCCCAGTCTATGAAAATGATAAAGAAGTTTAATAAAGGCGGCATGAAATCATTAAAAAATATGCTGCCATTTTAAGGAGAAAAAAAAGAATATGGCCGTAAGAATCAGATTGACCAGAAAAGGAACAAAAAAGAAACCTTTTTACCGAATAGTAGCTGCTGACATTGAGAAACCAAGAGATGGCAGATTTTTAGAGCTCTTAGGTACCTACAACCCAATGGTTGAGCCCGTTGCGATTACACTGAAAGAAGACAGAGTAAAATATTGGTTAGGCGAAGGTGCCAAGCCGTCACCTACTGTACAGAGTATATTAAAACAGCAGGGTGTCAGCAACGCTTAAGCATTATATGCTTTAAAGGCAGCCTTAAGTATTTGCAAGACCTAAATTTTAGGAGATCTGTTTATGAAAGAGCTGATAGAATACATTGCAAAAGCACTGGTAGACAGCCCTGATCAAGTTCAAGTATCAGAGGTTAGCGGAGATCAGACTTCTGTTTTAGAACTTAAGGTGGCAAAAGAGGATCTGGGCAAAGTAATCGGTAAGCAGGGAAGATCGGCAAGGGCCATGCGAACAATTTTAAGTGCGGCATCAACCAAATTTAAAAAACGTACTGTTCTAGAAATTATTGAATAGATGATGAACAAAACCACTTCGTTTACTATAGGCAAGGTAACCGGAGTTCATGGACTTAATGGTAATCTTAAGGTCTGGTCCTTTGCAGAGTCGGTTAATACCTTTTGTCCGGGCATAATAGTTCTTTTAAAATCAGAAGAGGAAGATGGAGAAAGGTTTACTATCATTAAGGCCTTATCCTATAAAAAAGGGATCATACTCTCCCTTAAAGGGATTGACACTCGAAACCTTGCCGAAGATCTCATAGGCAAAGAGATTTTCATTAATCGAAATCAATTACCTGAACCGGAAGAGGACACCTGGTATTGGCAAGACCTTCTGGGCCTTGGTGTGATTGATCATAAAAAAGGGTTTATCGGCAGGATAACCGATATCTTCCCAACCGGAGCAAATGACGTTCTGGTTGTAACTGATAAAGACCAGGAAACTCTGGTTCCAATGCATAAACACTTTGTTGAATCCGTTGATCTTGAGAAAAATATTCTTCAGACAAAGCTGCCAGAGGATTACTAATGGACTTTAGTGTACTGACCCTTTTTCCGGAATTCATCAGCTCTTTTTTTGAGCATGGTATGATTTCAAGGGGTATTGAGAAAGGTCTGATAAGAGGGCATTGTATTAATATCAGAGATTTCTCAACAGATCGCCATAACACGGTTGATGACAGGCCCTATGGTGGTGGAAGCGGAATGATAATGAAGCCTGAATCCTTAATGGCTGCTATTTTACAGGCAAAAAAAAATGATCCCGGATCTAAGGTTGTACTGATGAGCCCACAGGGGACAAGGTTCAACCAGGAAAAGGCATTTGAACTATCCTGTAAAAATGAGGGGCTTATTTTTGTGTGTGGAAGATATGAAGGGATTGATGAACGAATATATACCTCGCTTGTTGATGAAGAGATCTCAATCGGGGATTATGTTATGACGGGTGGAGAGCTTGCATCCATGGTCATCATCGATTCAGTTGCCAGGTTAATTCCGGGGGTATTGGGAAGTTGTGAATCCTGCCGGTCAGATTCATTTACAGATGATCGACTTGAGTATGCACAATATACAAGACCGGAAGAATTTGAAGGCCTGAACGTTCCCGAGGTACTATTATCCGGGGATCATGAAAAGATAAGCTTATGGAGGAAAAAATCATCTCTTCAACGGACATTTTTGAAACGACCGGATCTTTTTAAAAAAAACAAACCAAATGCTGAAGAAAAAGCAATATTAAGGCAATGGAGTCAGGAGTTGGAAAGCCTTGCTAGAGAATAATCTTTACGTGGCATTAATCCATTTTCCTGTGATAAACAAGAAAAATCAACCCATTGGATCAGCCCTGACAACCATAGATCTGCATGATATTGCAAGGGCATCCATCACCTTTGGTGTAAGAGGGTTTTATGTTATAACCCCTTATGAAGACCAGGCGATACTGGCCAGTAAGGTTATTGAGCACTGGACAAAAGGAGTTGGCGGAAAACTGAATCCGTTCAGAAAAAAAGCCCTGGAACTCATTCAGGTAAGCAAGACATTTGAGGATGCAGTCTCCTCAATTGAACAGGAAAGAAAAGAACCGGTGGTGACCATTGCCACGAGTGCAAAAAAGACAACCGGTTCAATAACAATAGAAGTGTTAAAGCAAAAACTTGATAATAAAGCTTCCCATGTCATTATTTTTGGAACGGCATGGGGACTGGCAGATGAATTGATTGATATTTGTGATTTTACTTTAGACCCGATTTTTGGGAATACTGATTACAATCACCTTTCTGTCAGGTCTGCTGCATCAATTTATTTAGACAGAATTATAAATGGCAGATAAGGCCCTTTGCCAAAAGGAAAGACTATTAGGAGGAAACATGAGTAATATAATTGAAAAACTGGAAAGAGAACAATTACGTCTTGATATCCCTGCATTTGATTCAGGTGATACTGTAAAAGTACATGTAAAAATCAAAGAGGGTGAAAAAGAGCGTATTCAGATATTCCAGGGTGTGGTAATTAAAAAAACCAAAGGATATGCAAGTGCCCGTTTTACGGTAAGAAAAATTTCCGGCGGTATTGGCGTTGAAAGAATATTTCCGCTTTTTTCCCCTGCCCTTGATAGAATTGAAGTGGTAACAAAAGGAAGAGTTAGAAGATCCAAACTCTATTATCTTAGAAATCTTAGAGGAAAAGCTGCAAGGATTAAAGAAAAACGGTTTGCATAAAAATCCCTTATCGGGTTTGCTGATGTGGCAGTTTGAACACAAGGCAAGAACCCGCGGGTATAAAATAATAGCAGGTGTTGATGAGGCCGGCAGGGGACCCCTTGCCGGTCCTGTCGTCTCTGCTGCCGTGATCCTGCCCCGGGATTTTGTCTGTACCGGGGTTAATGACTCCAAGAAGCTGTCGGAAAAGAAAAGAAATGATCTCTTTCCTGTTATCAGGGAAAAGGCAATTGCGGTTGCTACAGGTATTGCCTCACACAATGAGATAGATCAAATTAACATTCTTCAGGCATCCCTGCTCTCCATGAAACGGGCCGTTGAAAATCTTTCAATCCCACCTGATTTCCCTGTGCCGGATTTTCTTCTTATTGACGGCAAATTTCCCATAGACATGGACATTGACCAGGCAGCTTTAATCAAAGGAGATTCCAGAAGCATTTCCATTGCTGCCGCCTCTATTATTGCAAAGGTCACAAGAGATGCCATAATGACGAAACTTCATGAAAAATATCCCCACTACAATTTTATCCAGCACAAAGGTTATCCCACCAAAGCCCACAGGGAAGCCATATTAAAACACGGTCCCTGCCCTGTTCACAGGAGTACTTTTAAAGGGGTAAGAGAGATGATAAATGACAGATGATCGAAAAAACCTGGGACATCGCGGTGAAAAAGCAGCCCTATCCTTTATACAAACTCGCGGGTTTACCATTCTTGAGACCAATTATAGAACGAAAATAGCTGAAATAGACATTATTGCCAAAGACAGAGACTGCCTGTGTTTTATTGAAGTTAAAACAAGACGCAGCCTTAAAAAAGGGCTGCCAAAAGAATCAATCACTTATTCAAAACAAAAAAAAATTATCCTGGGTGCCTCTTTTTATCTAAAAGAAAAAAAGCTATTCAATTCCAGGATGAGATTTGATGTGATTGAAGTTATAGAAAAAAATGGCAGCTTTGACATTCATTTAATTAAGAATGCTTTCCAAAAATATTAAACGGGTTATTAACAATGGTCGTTGAAATAGATACCCCAAATTCCGTTGGCACCCTGTATATTGTTGCAACACCTGTGGGGAACCTCGAAGACATCACATTCAGGGCCGTAAAGCGCTTAAAACAGGTAGATCTTATAGCAGCAGAAGATACCCGGCACTCTAGAAAACTGCTTTCCCATTATGGGATCGATACAAAACTTGTATCCTGCCATGAGCACAATGAAATAAATAGAACACCCCAGTTCATTGCCCAGTTAAAAAAAGGCCTTGATATTGCCCTGATCTCTGATGCCGGCACACCATCTATTTCAGATCCAGGATATAAACTTGTCGCAGCAGTTGCCAAAGAAAACCTGTCCATCATTCCCATTCCAGGATGCAGTGCTGCCATTGCAGGATTAAGCGTATCAGGGCTTCCAACCGATTCTTTTCTATTCCTGGGGTTTTTACCTAAAAAACAGCAAAAGCAAAACCAGGCACTTGAAGCGATAGTAAATCAAAGTGCAACCCTCATCATTTATGAATCTCCAAGGCGGATTAAACTCCTTATTGAAAATATACTTAAAATTCTTGGAGATCGAAACGCCTGCCTTGCAAGGGAGATCACCAAACTCCACGAAGAGTATATCCGGGGCAGCCTGTCTGAGATCCTTAAAGCGCTTGAAGAAAAAGAAGTCATTAAAGGAGAATGTTCTCTATTTGTTCAAGGTCAATTGGAAGAAAAACCCATTGATAAAGGGCAACTTGAAAATATCGTCTGCAAAAGGCTTGCAACCACGGATCTTGGAACTTCAGATTTAGCCAGACAGATTTCAGGCGAATTCAAATTGTCAAAAAAAAAAGTGTATGACTTGATTCTTAAATTGAACCGGGAATAAAAAAACCGTGACAAAAATAATTTACCTATAATTTATGTAAATTTTTACCCATAATCTGTGTAATTCTTTACCGGATCTTTTCACAACAATAATAAAATTTATAATTTACACCAAGGCTGTAACCTGTTTTAGTCAGGAATAGCGGCTTAAACAAGGTTTTTCCTTTTATTAAGGGCCAGATATTAAAGCATGGCATCAATATTGCTCTATAATAATTTAAACTTTATACAACAGCAATCACGCTTTATTTAAAATGGAGTAAACTTAAATGAAAAATCAATTATATAAAAGAACCTGCCTTGCCATCACCTGTCTTGTCACCTGTCTTGTCATCAGCCTTTGTTTTACCCTGCAGGCTTTTTCGTTAACCATAAACGGTACAACTGATGTGGGAAGTGTTGATAAGCTGCTTTACAAGGCAGACCTTTCAGACAGCAAGCCTGACACAGAAACAGCCTGGGTAAAAAAAGTACTTGGTTTTGATGTGACCTTTAGTTATAAAATTGACATTGACTTTGACTGGACCCTGACTGATACTGATCCTGCGACTGGGACCGAATATGCGAGTCAATTGAAGAATTCTCCAGAATACTATATGATCAAGACGGGAAATGTAAAAATCAACTATACAAATTTCCTGTTCAGCAACCTGGATGATCTGTCATGGGCTGTAATCGATTTAGAAAATTTTGGTGCGGACGAGAAAGACATCAATATCGGTAAAGTCAGCCATATCACAGCATTCAATGTGAGTTCACCTGTTCCAGAACCCGCCACCATGATCCTTTTTGGAATCGGTCTTTTGGGAATTGCAGGAATTGGAAGGAAAACAAAAAAGAAATAATCTAATCTTAATTTAACTTTAACTTTAACTTTAAAAGGCAGGATGAAAATTCATCCTGCCTTTTTTTTGTCCTGAAAAAAACCTGGTTATTCCCTGGATTATAGCAAATCTCATAAATATGTTCCGATACTAGCGTACCACTTTCTATCATGCGTGATTAAAAGTTCTTGATACCAACATCATCGATGTTGCTCAAAGGCGATCTTAATCTATCATATTTTTAGAAACTCTATTGTAGGTACTGCTATAGGTTTTTATAAAAGAAATTAATCAATGCTGAATTGACCATAAAAAAGCGGGCTGTCTTTGCATCAAAACACAGCCCGCTTAATTTTATACTCGAAAAATATAATGGTCTTTAAAAAGACTTAAATTACATTTTGCTTCCTTCTGCATGACTCTGGAGTTTTACTTCAACTTTTTCAGTCAGGGATGCATAGTATTTTCTTAAGATAACCAGAACTTCTTCTCGGCCAAAATGATCCACAACTTCTTCGTTGTTGGAAAGTGCGTGGCGCAGTTTGGTTCCGGAAAGAATAACCCTGTCATCTTTGCCATGTGGACAGGTTCTCATGGAAGCCATGCCGTCACATTTGTGGCAGTAAAAAGTCCAGTCGATTTTCAAAGCTTCGCAGAGAAGCGCTTTGCCTTCGCCTTCAGGTGCAGGGATGATATCAAAAATTTCCTGTGCTTCAAAAAGAGTATAGAAATCACCAACACCGGCATGGTCACGACCAATGATCATTCTGTTAACCCCGTAGTTCTGACGGAAAGTGGCATGGAGAAGACCTTCTCTTGGACCTGCATATCTCATGTCAAGGGGATATCCGCCATTGACAACATGTTCAGGAACAAAGAAACCCTTAATCAGAGTGTCAATACATTCAATACGAACATCTGCCGGGATATCGCCTGGTTTCAAGGAACCGACCAGTGAATGGATAAATACACCATCACAAACATCTGCCGCAATTTTTGCTAAATGTTCATGGGATCGGTGCATGGGGTTTCTAAGCTGCATGGAAGCAACATTGGCCCAGCCTCTTTCATCAAAGATGGCACGGGTTTCAGTGGGTGTAAGATAAACACCTTTGAATTTTTCAGGAAATTCACCTTCTGAAAGAACTTTTACAGGGCCTGCAAGACAAATTTCTTTTCTGGCCATAACCATCTGAACACCTGGGTGATCTTCCATGGCAATTTTCCAGAACACATCATCTGCTGATTCTTCGCCATGACCTTTATAAACTTTTTCGCATTCCCATTTTTTCTCGTCTTCGGTCACTTCAAATTTATCTTCGATTTTCATGGTGGCATAAATTTCACCATTTCTTTCAAGGGCAACTTCGTCACCGATGTTAATCTCTGCTGCTACTTCTTTGGCAGCATCCAGCATAACAGGCACTGGCCAGAACGTACCGTCAGCAAGAAGGAAATCCGCGCAAACCCCTTTCCAGTCAGCTTTGGTCATGAAACCATTAAGCGGACTGAAACCGCCGATACCGAGCATGATCAAGTCGCCTTTAACCTGGGAAGAAATTTCAATCTTGGCAAGCCCTGCGGCTTTTTTCTGTTCTGCTTCAAGTTCTGCGCCTTCAAGCTTGCAAATTACAAGTCCTTTTCCACCATGAGGTGCTACTAATTTAGACATATACTTCATTCTCCTTATTTATGTTTAACCGCCTTAATAAATGTTTACCAAAACATTTATCTAAAATTCCAACTTAAAAAATCTTGTAAGATGTATTGATGATTGACAAATTTGTCAAGAATTTTATTGATTTATCTGGAAAATTTCAGCAATATCATCCATTGATTCTAGGTAAAACTCTGCTTTAAGATCTGGGTTTTTAAATGCAGCAAATCTTACCTTAGCACGAACTGCTGCCTGCTGGTCATAATCAGAATCCCCGATAAAAAAAATCTCATCCGGTTTCAATTCAAATTTTTCCATTATTAACAGCAATTGTTCAGGATCAGGTTTTGGTTTTTTAACTTTTGCAGCCGTAACTACTACTTCGAAATAGTCTTCCAGACCATAGTCTTCCAATACCTTTTCCATGGTATTAGTCCGGTTGGTAGCGATCCCTCTGATATATCCCTTGTCTTTGAGCTTTATAAGAAGCTCTTTGAGCCCTTTTTCCATGCTCATGAATTTAATGAATTTTTTATATCCAATATTTTTAAGATTGTCATATACACTTGAAAGGTCATCCATTTCCGGGAAAAGATACTCAATGGCACCTCTTATAGTCATCATATGAATATTAATAAACTGTTCTTCATTAAGCCGTGGCTTTCCAAATATCTGGAGTACTTCATCATAATATTTCCTGTTGGCCAGGGCTGTGTCAAACATTACACCGTCACAGTCAAACACAACTGCTTTTATTTTTAAAATATCCATATATAAATTTTCTTAAAAAAATGTTCAAATTAGGATTTCAGTGCCTTTTTTTCAATAAAAATGGCATGTACTCTTATGATCAATTTTGGTTTGTACAGGCTGTCTGTTTTAAGGGTCACTATATCATACAGATTCTGCGCCTTGTCTGATGTGCATTTGATCTTGACCTGCCAGGATTTCTTACCCGCTTTTGATTCAATAAGCTTAAGATGAATTCCCGTATTACCCTTTTGCTCCATTCCCAGTATTGAAAACGAATACTTTTCAACAGGAATTATATTGACTACCGTCTCTAAAGTATCACCTGGAACACCTTTAAGAAAAACAGATCCAGGGAGAATATCCACAATTTTTTCAACAGGCCCTGTGACAACCAGATGGAATTTTTTTTTCCCGGGATCATCGGTCTTGACCTGAATCACTTTTTTCATGGTCTTTCCGCCATACCCATCAGTTTTAAAACTAAGCTTGATTTTACCTTCCCCACCCGGAGGAATTTGCCTGTCAAAGGAGTGCTTGTCGCACCCTCAGGGAGGCAGGACATCATTAATATGCAAAAGTGTATCCCCAATATTTTTAATTTTAAATTCATGGGCAATGGAAACTCCCTCTGGAATTAATTCAAAGTTAAATACAGGCATATCAATCAAAATTTTGGGTTGGGCCAGACCATTCTGGGGCATAAAAAACAATGCAATTAAGATGGCAATAAGGGTGATGTTCTTTTTCATAATTCTTTTTTTCCCCATAACATTTAATAGTAACTCATTGGCAAATGATGCAGCCACCTGCTCAAATGATCGATCAAGTTCAATAGTTTCCTGATGAACCACTTTTACAAAGGGCAGCTGTTTTAACAATCCATCCATCAAAAGGTCATTCATCTCAAGAAAGGATTGCTTCTCCTTTCATCACCTAATGTTGTTTCCGGGCCATGACCCGTATATACAATTGTTTTATCATCCAGGGATAACAAGTTATTCTTTATACTTGAAATCAAAGTATCATAATCACCCCCTGGAAGATCCGTCCTTCCGATGGATCCTGCAAACAATGTATCTCCGGAAAAAAGGTGGCCTTTGGTATAAAGGCAAATGCCTCCTTTTGAATGACCGGGCGTGTGGATCACCTTTAAATTAATCTCACCAAAACTTATTTCATCCCCATGTTTTAATAAAATATCTGCCGGAGGTGAATTCTGGGCCGTTAGTCCAAACATTGATGCAGAATGTGAAAGTTCTTTGAACATGGGTTCATCCTCGGGATGAATAGCAAGCTTTGCCCCTGTTACTTCTTTCATTCTTTTATTGGCACCCACATGGTCAAAATGACCGTGGGTGTTAATCAGGTATTTTACATTTAATTCAGATTTAGCCAGCTCCATCAGGATTCGGTCTGAATCATCTCCCGGATCAATAACAACAGCTTCTTTTGTTGATTCACAACCTAAAATAAAACAATTGGCCATAATCGGACCAACCTCAAGTTTCTTTATAATCAAAATAATCTCCTATTTAAAACCTTCAAGGGATCTAATACGATCCAACACACCGTTGATAAACGCCCCGGAATCCCTTGTTCCATAATTTTTACCAATTTCAACCGCTTCATTTATGGTGACACTGGTAGGTATATCAGGGCATTTTAAAAATTCAAATATTGCCACCCGCATGATATTTCTGTCCACCACAGGCATTCTGGAAATTTTCCAGTTTTTTGAATATTTATTTAACAATGCATCTATCTGAGAACTATTTTCCAAAACCCCTTTAACCAGATCCAGAAAAAATGGTTTTACAGCCTCAATAAGCTTTTCTTCATTTTCCTCACAAAATAATTCCAAACTTTGTTCTGGATCAGATTTCTCAATATCAAAGAAAAAAAGAGCCTGAAGTGCAAGTTCTCTCGCCTGCCTGCGGTCACCCATAATATTATTTAACCTTTTTTAAGACTTTCGGAAAGATTTGCCATTTCAACAGCGCCCAGGGCCACATCAAAACCTTTATTCCCGGCCTTGGTTCCTGCCCTTTCAATGGCCTGCTCTATGGTTTCCGTTGTAAGAATTCCAAACATCACAGGAATGTCGGCCTCAAGACTGACAGATGCAATACCCTTGGATACTTCTGCACACACATAATCATAATGACTTGTGGCTCCACGAATAACAGCCCCTATACATATAATGGCATCATAGGTTCCATGGTTCAGCATTTTCTTTGCGGCCAAGGGAATTTCAAAAGCGCCTGGAACTTTTAAAATAGTTATGTCCTTATCTTCCGCTCCACTCCTTATCAGTCCATCAAGAGCTCCATCTACCAGTTTAGCAGTTATAAAATCATTAAAACGGGAGACAATGATTCCAAATTTCTTCCCCTGGGCCTGTAACCCTGCTTCTATAATTTTTGGCATTTTTACATCCTCATGATTATAATAATGATTAAAATTAATTCCTTTTATTTATATGTTGAGCAAATGACCCATCTTAGCCTGCTTGCACTTAAGGTATCCCTGGTTATGACAATTAGCTTCAACTTCAATGGGGACCTGTTCAACAACACTTAGTCCATATCCCTCAAGGCCGATCATTTTTTTAGGATTGTTGGTCAAAAGCCGCATTTTTTTAACACCCAGGTCAACCAGTATCTGAGCTCCCACACCATAATCTCTCATGTCTGCCTTAAACCCGAGTTTCTCATTGGCTTCAACAGTATCCATTCCCTGGCGCTGATATTCATAGGCTTTTAGCTTATTTACAAGGCCAATACCGCGACCTTCCTGGCGAAGGTATAAAAGAACCCCACTGCCCTCTTGTTCCATCATAGCCATGGCACTATGGAGCTGATCCTGGCAGTCGCAGCGAAGGGAAGAAAAAATATCACCGGTCATACATTCTGAATGAACCCTTACCAGGATTGATTTTTCGGGATCAATTTCTCCTTTTACAAGGGCAATATGGGTCAAATTATCCATATCATTTTCATAGGCAATGATAGAAAACTCACCACCAACTCTTGTGGGTATAATTGTCTGGGCCGCTCTTGTGACAAAGCTTTCCGTTTTAAGCCTGTATTTTACAAGTTCAGCAACGGTACAGATACCGATACCATGTTTTTTTGCAAATATTTCAAGGGAGGGCATTCTTGCCATGGTACCGTCATCATCCATGATTTCACAAATCACACCTGCAGGTTTCATCCCTGAAAGTCGTGCCAGATCAACAGAGCCTTCTGTCTGTCCTATCCTTACCATGACACCGCCATCTCGGGCCCGCAAAGGAAAAATATGGCCGGGCCTGGCAATATCATCAGGGGTAGTATCATCTGCAACCGCAGTGAGGATGGTTGTTGCCCTGTCAGCTGCGGAAATACCTGTGGTAACTCCTTTTTTTGCTTCAATGGACACGGTAAATCCTGTTCCATATTGTGAAGTGTTATTGTCCACCATCATGGGTAAATCCAGACGGTCGGCAATGCTGTTATCAAGGGAGAGACAAATCAGTCCCCTTCCATA
Organism: Desulfobacula sp.; assembly: GCA_018645325.1. Taxonomy (GTDB): domain Bacteria; phylum Desulfobacterota; class Desulfobacteria; order Desulfobacterales; family Desulfobacteraceae; genus Desulfobacula. The sequence goes on along the minus strand of JABGOU010000009.1, from coordinate 51,954 downwards.
TTTCGCCATGAAATTGATGGCTTCCGGGGTTACAGCCTGTGCTGCCATGGTCAGATCGCCTTCATTTTCACGATCTTCATCATCCACAAGAATAACCATTTTACCATTTTTAATATCTTCTAAAGCCTGTTCAATTGTTAAATGCGGCATATTTAAATCCTTAGGTTTATAAAAATCCATTCCTGGCGAGAAGTCCAATACTGATACCTTTCTGCCCTTTTGGCAAAGCATCATTTTTTGAGAAACTTCCCATTAAAATCTTTTTTACATATTTCCCGATCATATCGGTTTCTATATTGACCTCATCACCGACTCTTTTTAAACCAATGGTAGTAATATCTGCAGTGTGAGGAATAATACTTACGTCAAAATCCTTATCAGAACACTTGTTGATGGTCAGGCTGACTCCTTCAATAGCAACAGAACCTTTCTCAATCATTTCTGCGCCAAGTTTTAAAGGAACATTAACTTTAATATTAACTGCATTGCTATTTCTTTTTATTGAAGCAATGATTCCAGTCCCATCAATATGTCCTGAAACCAGATGTCCATCGACCCTATCTGACAATTTTAGAGCCCTTTCAATATTGACCCGTGAACCCGGCCTTAACCTTTTAAAAGTAGTTCGTTCAACAGTTTCAGGCGCCATGTCCACTTTAAAAATATTTTTCTCAAGGCTGACAGCAGTAAGGCATGCACCGTTTACAGCAATGGAATCTCCAATTTTTGATTCAGACAAATCCAGGTCACACCCAATGTGAAGCACTTTACCTTCACCCTTGGACTCAATCCGTTTAATAGTTCCGAAACTTTCAATAATTCCTGTAAACATTTATTAACCCTGGTTAATCGTCTCTTATTTCAGATATCCCTTAACAAGAATGTCATCATCAAACTGAGTAAGACTGACCTGTTTTAGTCTAAAGGCATCTTTTATTAATAAAGGTCCTTTGCCTTTAAATATCGGAGTACCATCACTGCCGCCTAACAATTTAGGTGCAAAAAAAAGCAGGACCTTGTTTACTATCCCTGCCTTTAGCGCCGATCCTGCCACCCTGCTTCCGCCTTCTACCAAAAGGCTTAAAATTGACATCTGCCCTAACTTAATCATCAGTTCATTTAAATCAAGTCTATGATCTTTTAACGCAATTTCAAGTATTTGAACCCCCTTTTTTTCAAACCGGGCTTTTTTTTCTTTGGAAACGTCGGGGCCTGTAACAATAATGGTTTTAGCTTTAGAGTCCTGGATAACAAGGTTTGCATCTTCTTTAATACTTAAATGGGTATCCAGAACTATCCTTATGGGATCTTTTGTCTTAACTCCTTTAATTCTTGATGTGAGGGAGGGATTGTCGGCATGCAGGGTTCCTGATCCTACTAAAATGGCATCCACTTCATTTCGGATCTCATGAACATGATTCCTTGATTTTTCATTGGTGATCCATTTTGAATCTCCTGTGGATGTTGCAATCCTCCCATCCAAAGTGGAAGCACACTTCAAAATAACAAAGGGTTTTTTATTATGTTGAGTATACCATAAAAAAGCTTCAATCAGGAGTTTGGACTCTTTTTCAAGAATGCCTGAAACAACCTTTACGCCATTTTCTTTAAGATAGGTTATACCACTGCCGCATACATCAGGATTGGGGTCAAGGCATCCCACCACAACTTTTTTAATTTTGGATTTAATTATTTTATGGGTACAAGGCGGGGTTTTTCCAAAATGGTTACAAGGCTCAAGGGTTACATAGAGGGTTGCATCCACTGCCTTGGAACCGGCATGATCCAGAGCCTCTACTTCAGCATGCGGTAACCCGGCAGCTTGATGAAATCCTTTCCCGACAACCTTTCCATTCTTTACAACAACCGCACCTACACAAGGGTTAGGGGATGTAAATCCCTGTGCTATTCTTGCAAGGGATAACGCCTGTTGCATGTATTCATGATCTGTCATCGGCCTTATCCAAGATTCCATCAAATTCAAGGGGCAGGCATTCTTTGGGGGCCAGCGCCTTAAGCTCCTGTATAAAATCAGCTACATCCTTAAATTCCCTGTAAACAGATGCAAATCGGACATAGGCCACATCATCGATTTGTTTTAAGGCTGTAATAATTTTTTCCCCAACAATTTTTGAAGGCAGTTCCCGTTCATTGGTTTCCCTTAAATCCTGCTCAATGGCATCCACTGTTTCTTCAATCCGATTAATGCTGATGGCTCTTTTTTCACAGGCTTTTTTAATACCGGTCATAACTTTTTCCCGGTTGAAATCTTCCCTTCTCCCGTCTTTTTTTACAATAATAACAGGTACTTTTACGAACCGTTCATAAGTTGTAAACCTCTGGGTACATTCCTGGCATTCTCTGCGCCGACGAACTTCAAACTCCATCTTGCCCGGACGCGAATCAATAACTCTTGTGTTTGGTTTTCCGCAAAATGGGCATTCCATGTGAGTGCCTTTCCTTTTTTAAGTCTCAAGCCGAATGAGTTCTACTTTAGCCTTTTCAAACATATCCAAAGTCAAGGAATCATTATATCCATCTTTATAATATACCGTTTTAATCCCGGCGTTGATAATCATTTTTGAACAAATAGAGCAAGGCTGGTTAGTACAATAAAGAACTGATCCATTAACCTGAATTCCGTGATAGGCTGCCTGAATAATAGCATTTTGTTCAGCATGTACACCCCGACACAATTCATGTTTTTCACCGGAAGGCACATTCAATTGTACCCTCAGACATCCGACCTCAATGCAATGAGGAACTTTTGCAGGGGCACCATTATAACCTGTGCAAAGAATCCTTTTCCCCTTTACCAGAACTGCTCCTACTTTTCTTCTGGTGCAGGTTGCGCGGGTGGCAACAAGATCACAGATTCCCATGAAATATTCATGCCATGAGGGCCTGTTTGACAAATGTTCATTCATGGATCTATTTTCCTTTATACAAGGGATATTGCATACAAAGGTCTTTTACTTTTTCAGCTGTAATTTTAATATTTTCCTGGTCATCCAGTACATCACAGATAAAACCTGCAATTCTTTTACTGGCCTTTACGCCCATACCCCTGGAAGTCACAAGGGGAAGCCCTATCCTTATACCACTAGTGACAAAAGGCCCGCGTTTTTCGTTTGGAACAGTATTTTTATTCACGGTAATACGGGCACTGCCGAGTCTTTCTTCAGCCGCTTTTCCCGAAATATCCTTTAAACTGAAATCAACCAGCACCATGTGATTATCAGTTCCTCCTGAAATCAGTTTATATCCCCTTTCCATCATTACATCGGCAAGGGCAGCAGCATTTTTTACCACCTGTTTCTGATAGTCTGCAAAGGATTGGTCAAGGGCTTCTTTAAAGGCGATTGCTTTTGCCGCAATAACATGCATTAAAGGACCACCCTGGATACCGGGAAATATCTGACTATTGATAACTTTTGCATATTTTTCCGAAGACAGGATGAGGCCACCGCGAGGACCCCTGAGAGTTTTATGGGTTGTGGAAGTAATCAGATCAGCAAATCCTACCGGACTTGGATGAACACCCGTTGCAACAAGTCCTGCAATGTGAGCCATATCCACCATAAAAAGGGCATTAACAGATTTGGCAATTTGAGAAAAGCCTTTAAAATCAATAATTCTTGGATAAGCACTGGCGCCTGCCACAATCAATTTCGGTTTGTGCTTTTTTGCCAGCGATTCCACCTGGTTCAGGTCAATTCTCTCGGTTTCAGGCGACAGTCCATAATGGGCAAAATCATAGAGCTTGCCGGAAAAACTGACTCCGGCACCGTGGGTCAGATGACCACCATGGGAAAGGTCCATTGCAAGAATCCGGTCTCCAGGATTAAGCACAGCAAAATAAGCCGCCATATTGGCCCCTGAACCCGAGTGGGGCTGGACATTTGCATATTCGACCTTGAACAATTTTTTGACACGCTCAATGGCAAGGTCTTCTGCCTGGTCCACATATTCACAACCACCATAATATCTTCTGGCAGGATATCCTTCAGCGTATTTATTTGTCAGGATAGATCCCTGGGCTGCCATTACTGCCTGACTGACTATATTTTCAGAAGCAATCAGGTTCAATTCTGATTCCTGCCGGTCTGCCTCCTGCAGGATAATCTTTTCAATTTGTGGATCTGTTTTACCGATTAACTCCATTTTAAAGCTCTTTTATAATATTTTTAATTATCTATAGTCTGAATTCGTTCCAAATGCCGGCCACCTTCAAACATAGTGTCCAGCCAGGTTTGAATAATCTCAAACGCAAGAATATCTCCCAGGACACGGCCGCCAAGGACCAGGATATTGGCATCATTGTGAAGCCGGCTCATTTTTGCCCCGAAAACATCAGAACAAAGAGCGGCTCTTACATTGACAAACCTATTCGCCACCATGGACATGCCAAGCCCTGTGCCGCAAAGCAGTATCCCTTTTGAATATTGACCAATAGAGACAGCTCTGGCTACTTTTTTCCCAAAATCCACGTAATTAACCGATGCCTGGCTTTTGGTACCTGCATCTTCGAGTCGATATCCCTTGTCCGTGAGATAAACTTTTATTTTTTCCTTGAGTTCATAGGCAGCATGATCACATCCAATAATAATTGGTTTGCCTGTTTTCATTTTTTCCCCAATTTTTAAAATTTTAATTTTATAAAATCAATGGCATCCTGAACTGTGATCAATTTCTCAGCTTCATCATCATCAATTTCAATTTCAAACATTTCTTCCATTGACATGATCAACTCTACTATTGTAAGAGAATCAGCACCTAGATCGTCAATCAGTGATGCTTCCGGAATAATATCATCTATATCAATATCAGGAATTTTTTCAGCAATCACTTTTTTTACTTTTGTTTCAATTGTCATGCCTTAAAATGTCTCCTTTAGCTGTTATTCTTCGTCGTCAATTGTGGATACATTTCTGTCTTTATAGGCGCCGCATTCAGGGCAGGCCGTATGGGGAAGTTTAGGTTCCTGGCATTCAGGGCACACACCCACAGTGGGAGCACTTGTTTTGTAATGTGTCCTTCTTTTTCTACCCCTTGCCTTGGAACTCTTTTGCTTTGGTACTGCCATTGATCTCTCCTAAATATATTATTTTATTTGAATTTTTAATTATTATATTCCAATATAATAAAGGTAACATATTTACCCCAATTTCCAAAAAGTGTCAAGAAATTAAACCTGTTGCCCGATTCAAAGTTTTGTGGTAGTTAAGGGCTCGATTTTACACTATATTACTTTTATGGAGAACAAATGGATACAATCATTACAAGGTTCCCCCCTTCCCCCACGGGTTACCTGCACATCGGCGGTGCAAGAACTGCTCTTTTTAACTGGCTGTACGCCCGAAAAAACAAGGGAAAATTTGTTTTAAGGATAGAAGATACAGACGCTGCGAGATCCACAAAAGAATCTGTGGATGCCATTTTGGAATCCCTGGAATGGCTTGGCATGGACTGGGATGACGGCCCCTATTTTCAGGCCCAAAGGTATTCCATCTATAATGAGTACATAGAAAAACTGGTTGAATCAGGGCATGCTTACTATTGCTCATGCACCCAGGACGAAGTCAATATCATGAGAAAAACTGCAAAAGCCAGGGGATTAAAGCCCATGTACAACGGCAACTGCAGGCAAAAAAATCTTAAAAAAGGGGAAGACACGGTCGTTCGCATTAAAACTCCTGACCAGGGTGTTACCATTGTCAAAGACATTGTAAAAGGCGACACAGCATTTCAAAACTCTGAAATGGATGATTTTATTATCCAGAGAAGTGACGGGTCTCCCATGTACAACCTTGCCGTTGTAGTTGATGACCTGACCATGGGAATCAATACCATCATCCGGGGGGATGACCATTTGATCAATACGCCCAAGCAGATGCTGATATATAAAGCACTTGGAGCCCGCCTGCCCGTTTTCGGGCATGTACCAATGGTTTTGGGGTCTGATAAGTCTCGCCTTAGCAAACGCCATGGAGCCATGTCAGTGGGTGAATATAAAAAAATGGGATTCTTACCCGATGCTATGATCAATTACCTGGTCAGATTAGGCTGGTCCCATGGCGATCAGGAATTTTTTGAAAGAGATGATCTCATTGAAAAATTTAATCTTGAACATCTGGGCAGGTCTGCATCCATGTTTGACACAGACAAACTTCTTGCTCTCAATTCAAAACACATCCAGAAAAAAACCCCTGAAGAATTGGCCGGTCCTCTCTTATTTCATTTGCATACGCTTGGAATTGATGCGAAAAATGATGGCTTTACCCAGGGGGTTATCCAAACCCTTCAACCCAGAAGCAAAACCCTTGTTGAAATGGCACAGGCAGCGGTTTTTTATTATCAAGATAATTTAAAATTTGATGAAAAGGCAGTTAAAAAATTTCTCAAAAAAGATATAGCTGCAGTATTAGAAAAATCTGCAGATTATATTGAAGGTCTTGAAAAGTATACCCAGGAGGCGCTTGAAACTATTTTCAAAAAAATCATGGAAGAAACTAACCTCAAATTTGGAAAAATTGCCCAGCCTTTAAGAGTTGCAATAACCGGCACAACTATCAGCCCGGGAATCTTTGAAATGCTTATTGCCCTTGGAAAGGATAAAACAGTTCAAAGAATTAAAAGCGCTATCCAGCTGATTCAGAATAAAGAATAAAGAATCCCGGCATATCCGACAAAACTTTCAGAAGCGGATTTCTCAAAACTTGTGGCGTAGTCAAGCTCAATAGCCTTGACTGCGCCCAGTTTTTTACAGGCGGCAGAAGCTGCTGCTGCAGAACCGGCACAGCACATATTTTTATTTTCCAGGCCCTGGGCAATAATCTGGGATTCATCCATTTCCATCATAGCCTTAATAGCGTTTCTATCGTTTTTAGTTTTCACCCATTCCACAGCCTTTTCACCGGTGCCAGCTTTTGTAAACCCAAAATCCGGCCCATAATGTGTCATATCCGTAGACCCGATAATCCTGACATTTCTTGACAGGTCTTTTGCTTCTGCTACTGCCATGCTGCCGATAACAGCAGCAAAAAAAGAAGGGGCCACGCCACAGACCACTATTTTTGCATCAGGATAAAAATATTTTATAAAAGGATATTGAAGTTCCAGGGTGTTTTCATCTGGAAACTTGTGTGGAGATCTTAGCCTGAGACTGATACCCGTGGTAATTTTATCCGTGAGTTCCTTATCAACTTCAATTGGGCCAAATGGTGTTTCAACTGCACCATGGGTCAGGATAAAAGGCTCAGACTGTTTATGCATATGGCCGCCAAACATGATAATGGTGTCTATTTTTTCATCAGAACGAAGAGAGGCTATGACCCGGCAGGCAATTGACCCGGAATAATACCATCCTGCATGGGGAACAATCCCACCGACAAAACCTGTATTAAAAAAAGCAGGTTTTTCTTTTAAAAAGTCTTTAATGGATGCTTCACACTCATCAGCATCTGCCGGATACCAGGAACCGGCAAAAGCCATTTTCTTTTTTTCCATAATTTCACCCTTTAAAACTATTTTCCTGTTTTTTCAAACACCTTCATCGCCAGCCACTCAAGCCAGGGTTCAAATCCCTCCCCCGTCTTAGCTGAAATTTCAAATACAGGCAAATGAGGATGCACCTGTTTCATATTATCCTTTGCCAGTTTTGCATCAAAATCAAGGTATGGCAGCAGATCAATTTTATTTAGAATCGCCACGTCAGCCACCCTGAACATCAGGGGATATTTTAAAGGCTTATCTTCCCCTTCGGTCACGCTTAGCAAAACCGCCTTTGCATCTTCCCCGATATCAAACTCAGCCGGACATACAAGGTTGCCAATATTTTCCACTATGAGAAGATCCAGGTCAAAACACCCTAACTCTTTTGCCGATGCAAGAATCAGGCTGGCTGACAAATGGCAGTCACCGCCAAACTGATCAGTATTGATCTGGGTGACCTTGGCCCCGGTTATTTCAAGCCTGTCAGCATCATTTCTGGTACAGATATCTCCCACTATCACTCCCACCCTGATCTTGGGCATCAAAGCTTTGAGACTTTTGCATAAAAGCTCTGTCTTTCCCGAGCCGGGAGAGGACATCATGTTTAGAACAAATACATTCTGCTCTTTAAAAAACTTTCTGTTAATATCTGCTTCTGTCTCGTTGGCTTCAAGGACTCTTTTCTGAATATTTATTTCCATTGTTTTACCTGACTTTATTTATGGTTTATATCTTTTGTGCCTGAATGCAAACCTGAAAAATTTTTACGCATAAGTGTCACCGTTTTTTGGATGGCGGCGTGCAATCGTTGCCGGGTTTTGTTCAGCCACTATTCTGCAAGTTCCAGAGAAATAATCTCAATTTCTCTTCCAGTAAGCATTTCAACATCTCCATCCTCACAAAAAGGACATTTAAATACCGGCCCTATCACTTCCCAAGTTTTATCACATGATTTACAATGAACCATTACCGGAACAACATCAATATTCAATCTTGCCGTCTCCAGAGGCGTTTCTTTTGTTATAATCTCAAAACAAAAGGTTAAACTGTGCTCAACTACTGCGGCTAGCTTTCCGATTCTCAAATTCACTTTTTCCACCTTTGGATTCTCTATCTCTTTGGGAATAGATTCCAGGGCAATTTGTACAAGTTGCTGAGCAATTCCCATTTCATGCATATATTTACTTTCCCATATTTAAAATTAAGGCGGCAAAATCTGCCTCCTTCACCATTCACAATTCACCATTTACCATTGTACAATTCTGTCTTTGAGAATAAAAATTCCTTTTAAATTCTAAAAACCTGTCCTTTGCTATTGCTTCCCGCATTTTTCTCATCAAATCAAGATAATAATATATATTATGTATCGTATTCAACCTGTAAGATAAAAGTTCTCTGGACTTATACAAATGCCGCAGATAGCTTTTTGAATAATTTTGACAAGTATAGCAATTACAGTCTTCATCAATGGGATCTTTGTCAAACCTGAATCTGGCATTAGGGATGTTGATGGTTCCCTTTGAGGTGAACAACTGGCCATTTCTGGCATTTCTGGACGGCATGACACAGTCAAACATATCACACCCCATACCAACCAGTTCAACCAGGTCTTCAGGTGTGCCGACCCCCATTATATATCTGGGCTTGTGAACAGGCATCAAAGGAAGGGTATGATCTGCCATTTCATACATTAAATCTTTGGGTTCGCCTACACTTAAGCCGCCTATTGCAAAGCCTGGAAAATCGATGCCCGTCAATTGTCCGGCAGAAAGAGACCTAAACTGTTTTGACATTCCTCCCTGTATAATCCCGAAAAGATTATTTGAAGTCCCTTTTTCCTGCCAGAAATCAAACCCCCTTTTTGCCCAGTAAAAAGTTTTATTTACAGCATCCATGGTCTGTTTTTCACTGGCAGGATACCCCATACAAAAGTCAAGAGACATCATAATATCAGAACCAAGGATCATTTGGATCTCAACCGCTTTTTCCGGAGAAAAAAAATGCCTTGACCCGTCAATATGGGACTGGAAAGAAACCCCTTCATCTGAAAATTTGGCAAGCTTTGCCAGAGAAAAAAACTGGAACCCTCCGGAATCTGTCAGCATGGGTTTATCCCAGCGTATAAATTCATGAAGGCCTTCCATATGCTTGATAACCTCACACCCAGGACGTAGATACAAATGATAGGTATTGCCAAGAATAATCTGGGCCCTGCAATGATCAAGTTCTTCTACACTGATGGACTTTACTGACCCAAGAGTTCCCACTGGCATAAAAATAGGCGTCTGGATGATACCATGGTCCGTTGTAATGGTTCCGAGTCTGGCCCTTGACGGGTCGGTGCCTTCTATTTTGTTTAATTGTTTTAATAATTCAAACTTTAACATAACTTCCTTATTCAATCAGCATGGCATCGCCATAGCTGAAAAATCGATAATCTTTAATTTTGGCTTCCATATAAGCATCCAATATTTTCTGCCTGGTGTAAAATGCAGACACCAGCATCAAAAGTGTGGACTCTGGAAGATGGAAATTGGTAATCATGGCATCCACACATTTAAAATTGTATCCAGGATATATAAAAAGATCGCACAATCCTGTATTGGGTTTGACCCGGCCTCTTTCATCACTAAGATATTCAAGTGTTCTAACACTTGTGGTACCAACTGCAATAACACGGCGATTTTCATCTTTGGCCCGGTTGATCTTGTCTGCATTTTCCCGGGACACATAAAAAGTTTCGGAATGGATCTTGTGATCCCTGATATCGTTCACTTTTACAGGTACAAAAGTTCCATATCCAACATGGAGGGTAATTTGTGTAATTTCTATCCCTTTGTTTAAAAGTTCAGCCATCAGCTCTTTTGTAAAATGAAGCCCGGCTGTAGGCGCTGCAACAGCACCTTCTTTAGATGCATAAACTGTCTGGTAATTTTCCTGATCATTTTGATTACAGCCTGGTGCTTCTCTTTTTATATAAGGAGGCAGGGGAATTTTGCCACAAGTGTTTAAAAATTCTAAAAATTCTCCCCCATTTAAAAACTTTATTTGTGATACGCCAGCTTTTACAGATTCAACCCTTGCTTCAACCTTTTTTTCCAATAAAAGCCTTGCCCCTTTTTTCGGGCTCCTGGATGCTTTAATCAAGCAATCGCACTGAAAAAAACCTGTTTTTTCAAGATTTTTTACTCCAGCAGCATAATCGATAATCAATACTTCAACTTTACCTCCGGTTTCTTTTGTACCAAACAGTCTTGCCGGAACTACCTTGGTATTATTGATCACTAAAAGATCATCAGATCTCAACAGTTTTGCAATATCTTTAAATTGATAATGGGAAATGGTTTCAGAGCTTCTATCCACATGTAAAAGCCTTGATTCGCCCCTGTTTTCGCAGGGTGTCTGGGCAATTTTTTCCTTTGGCAAATCATAATCATAGTCGGATAACCTGAAGGTCACACCTAATTGAGACATTATAGACCGTCCATGGCAAGATAAACAATGCTGAGTCCTGCAATCATCAGAACAAGACCAAATTTTCTAAGCTTTTCATTCTCAAGGCTGATCATCATTTGAACCATTTCTTTCATTTTTCCGGGAAATGCAAAATACGGCAACCCCTCAATAATCATAACCATACCAATAACACAAAAGAAAAACTTCATCTAATCCTGCCTTTATAGATTCCTGATGGATATAACAACAATTTGACATACTTTTATATTTTTAGTCATTTTTATGCAATAAAAATTATATTGATTAATGAAAATATCAAGGTTATAAAAGGAGGTTATTATTAAACACAAAAAATAAAGTTATAAGGGAAATAATTATTTATGCAGTTTGAACCTGTTATCGGCCTAGAAGTCCATGCACAGCTGAAAACCAAAACCAAAATTTTCTGTGGCTGCTCAACCAAATTTGGAAACCCTCCCAATACCAATACCTGTCCTGTCTGTACTGGAATGCCGGGTGTGCTGCCTGTCTTAAACAGACAGGCCGTTACCTTTGCCATTAAAGCGTCTCTTGCAACTCATTGTAAAATCAATAAGGAGAGCCGCTTTGACCGGAAAAACTATTTTTATCCAGACCTGCCAAAGGGGTATCAGATATCCCAGTACGCCCTTCCCATTGCCGAACACGGATTCCTTGAAATTGATGGCGCAGCTTCAGATACCATTAAAATAGGCATTACAAGGATTCACATGGAAGAGGATGCAGGAAAACTGATCCATGATCCGGCAAGGGCAAGGAGCATGGTGGACCTCAACAGGACAGGGGTTCCCTTAATCGAAATCGTGAGTGAGCCTGACCTTAGAACGTCTGATCAGGCCGGCGCCTATTTAAGAAAGCTGCATTCTATTCTTAAATACATTGATGTGTGTGACTGCAATATGGAAAAGGGAAATTTTCGATGTGATGCCAATATTTCCTTAAGGCCTTTGGGACAAAAAGAGTTTGGGACAAGAGCGGAACTCAAAAACCTGAATTCGTTCAAACATGTTGAAAAAGCGATTTCCTATGAAATTGAACGACAGACCTATGTTTTAGAGGAAGGCCATAATGTGATCCAGGAAACCCGGCTCTGGGACCCTGTCAAAAATAAAACCTTTTCCATGCGGGGCAAGGAAGAAGCCCATGACTATAGATATTTCCCAGATCCTGATCTTGTGCCCCTCATAGTTGATGATCAATGGATTCTATCCATTGAGAAACAATTGCCGGAACTGCCCGATGAAAAACATTCAAGATTTATGAAAGACTATAATCTGTCAGATTATGATGCCAAAGTTTTAACAGCATCAATTGAGCTAGCTGATTTTTTTGAGGCAGTTGCAGGACCTTTAAAAGACAAAAAACAGGCTGCCAACTGGGTAATGACCACCCTTTTAGGCATGCTGAACAGCAAGGGGATAACTATTTTGGAGTCCCCGGTAACAGCTATTGCTTTTTCAAAATTGTTAGCCCTGCTTGAAAAAGAAAAAATTAATGCCGGCGCTGCAAAAACAATATTTGATGAAATGGTTGATACAAAAAAAGATCCAAAAATTATTGTAAAAGAAAAAAATCTTGAACAAGTGTCTGATTTATCAGCTCTTGAAACAATGGTTAAAACCATCATAAATGAAAACCCTGAAGAAGCTTTGGCATACAGGAATGGTAAAACCAGGCTTTTCTCTTTTTTCATGGGCCAGATCATGAAAAAAACCCGGGGCAAAGCTGATCCCAAAATCGTGACCCAGCTTTTGAAATCAAATCTGTCAACGGAGCCAAGCATTGAAAAAAAATAATCCAGTCTACAAAACAATCGGCATACTTATTATTCTATCTGTTATAATGGGTAGCACTCTGACCATTAATGCCAAAGAGAATATCAAGACCATCGCAATACTTCCTTTTAAAATCAATGCCCAGGAAAAATTGATTCATATTCAGAAAGGAATTGGCCATATGCTTTATTCCCGGCTGTCCTGGAAAAATAATGTGGTGGTAGTCCCGGAAGAAAACCTTGCAGTGCATCTTTCACGCATTAATAACACAAATGATGCTAAAAAGATTAATGAAATAAGCCGGGTGACCAACAGCAATTTTGTCCTGGCTGGAGCGATAACCAAACTGGCTGGTTCCTTTAGTATTGATGTCCAGGTTTATGATATTGAAAACAAAAGATATATGGCTTTTTTCGAACAATCCCAAAAAAGTGGTGATTTGATTAACAAAACAAACCGGATTGCGGCAGCCATTAATAAAAAAATTTTTAACCGGACCACTTTGACATGGGAAAAAATGAATCAGGAACAAAAAACAGATATCCAGGAACAAAAACGCAAAAATCCAGAATACATGATGAAAAATTCCGGTTGGCAGGACACAGAAAAATCACCGGGGTGGAAGATATGGAAATACCTTTTTTAACTATTTGACAGGCTTTGACTCAGGTGAACGAAGAAGAGAAAAAACCAGCACAGGATCTTTGACTCCTTTTAAGGAGACAGGTCCAAGTGGATAAACCGGCCATAAACCTGCCACCATTTTTTGGGTTTCCTCACCAATAAGTATATCCCCGAGCTTGGCATGGTCTGACAATCGGGCAGCAATATTGGTCACCCTTCCTGTTGCAGTAAAAGTCATGCGCGTATGCAGAAGGCCTTTAAACCGGCTCATTCCAACAAGGGCGGACCCGGAATTAATACCGATATTCACATCAATAGCCCCAATTTCCGGATCCAGGGACAAATTAAAGGCCCTGTTTTGATCAACAATTTCAAAGGCTGCCTTTACTGCATTGATCGCATTGGTCTTTGCATCATGATCTTTAAATATAATCATAAGCGCATCACCTGCTGTTTCGTTGATATCTCCCTGGGACCTGTGAATGGGATCCACAAAACTGGAAAACATTTTTTCAATAATGGCATTGACTTGAGTTTCCGGCCACCTGGAACTTAAACTTGTATAACCTTCCAAATCCAAAAAAAGGATGGTCACCTCTTTTCTTTCTTTTTCCAAAGTCAATAATTCAGGATTCTTATCCACCATATGCCTCACCGACCCTGGGACAAAGGGAGTCAGATGGTTAAGTTTTCGGCTGATACGAATTTTATCCTGTGTGATCTCCCATTGACGTTTGGCATTTAGTATAATATTCCCCAGAATATCTGCAAAATCCCTTATCAGAAAAAAATCCCTTCTGGTATACCTGGTTAAGGGCTGTATCACTACACTGATGGTTGCCAAAACCCTGTCTTCCACAAAAACAGGCATAGCATATTCCGAACCCACGGCCACAAGAGAATTATCCATTCGCCGCACAGGTTCACTTTGAGACACTACCACTGCTTTTTTTTTCTGAATGGCTTTTTGTACTGCCGGGCGATTCCGCTTACAGGACTGACAGTTCACAGGCTGTTCATACAAGGCACATTGCAAGGGAGATGTGTAATTACCCGCTTCGGGATCCAAAAGCAGGATGCACACTTCCATGGCATTGGGAATAATTTTCCTTAGTTCTTCCCTGACTTTTTCAATGATCTCATTGACTTCCATCAAAGGGGCAGTTTTCCGGATCAAATTTTGCTGGGCATGAAACCGCTCTTTATAATATCTGTCCATTTTTTATTATCTGCTCCTTATATTCATATGTCCCATGCATGATAAATTAAAAAGGCCTGGGGACGGGTTATTCCCATCACCAGGCCAAAACATTCAGGTGGTATTAAATCTTAGAATTTCTAATTAATTCAAATTAGAAATTAATCTGCCATTTGGCACCGAAATAGTCAGTATTTCCACTATCGATTGTACCAACTTCAGGAATTACATATACGCCAGGAGCTATAGTTATAACAGCCTGTGCATAGTAAGAATATGCATCAATTGTAACGCCGGCAGGTGTGTCACCTTCAGCACTTGCATAACCAGCCTCAAGTTTGATCATATCATTAGCTTTGAAACCAGCAACAATAAGATAACCAAGGTTGCTATCGCCTGCGCCTCTGGTCCAAATCAATTGCTCAGCATTGTCACCAAAATAGATGTTACCACCAAGGGAAACCGGTCCAACATTCATGCTTGCGCCCAATGCAACTACATAAGCTGCTTCGCCTAAATCAGGACCTACGTCGTAACCACCAGCAATCTGGAGACTGGCAGCACCAAGGCTAAGTGAATATTTGGCTTCAATTGTCGGTACATCAATGTTACCGGCTGCAGGAGCTACTGCAGCAATCTGGAAACTACCAAATTTCAATCTTAACATTGGAGCACGACCACTGTAAACTCCACCATGATCGAGAAGGTCTGTATCAGAACCATAAACCTGGTTGGAGTAGAACATATTCAGGGGAGTATAAGTCTGGCCAACGAGAAATGATCCGCTGCCAAAATTCCATTCACCGTAAAGAAGACGAACATTAACGCCTGTACCATATTCAAAACGGCCGGACAGTTCATCACTTACTTTAACGTTAGCACCAATACGGGAGTTGCCTTGAAGAGCCTCAGTATATACTTTATCAGGAGCACCAGTATCAGTGATCCAAGTATTAACACGTGAGCTTCCATAAAAATTCCATTCTGCAGCTGAGGCTGTCATTGCAAAAGTTGCAACCATTGCCATCGCAACAGCAAGAACCATTAATTTTTTCATCTTTTTCTCCTTAAATGTTTTTTAACCATGAGGTTCACCACCTGAACCGCCTGAATACAAACGCTCCTTTTAAACGCAAATATTCAGATAAATACACTTTTTATGGGGTTTACCAGCTTTTGTCAACTTCTTTTTTTATTTTTTAATCTGCTATTTCATTTTATAAGAGATTATATTTGATGACTGAGCTTTTGTTTTAAGGAAAAATTTTGATTTACCCACCACAGAAGCGACAAGTTCATCTTGTCCATCCCCGTCAATATCTGCTATGGCAAAATCACTTATCCAGCCCTGAACAGATCTGGTTTTGCCCACGGGTGCAAGGGCAATACCGTTCCAGGACAAAATTTCTATATTTCCCTTTGTAAACCTTTTGTAACTGCCAAAGGCACCCCCGGCAAGCTCCTCATTTCTCAAAGCAAAAATTTCCGGTTTACCATCATTATCTATATCATAAAAAAGAAGGCGTGGATTCAAATAGGCCCGTTTCTGAAATGAAGTATCGGTCTCCTGTCTTTTAAGTAAAAAATAATGGGCTGTACCACCAAATTTTTTATTTCCT
This sequence comes from Desulfobacula sp., assembly GCA_018645325.1. Taxonomy (GTDB): domain Bacteria; phylum Desulfobacterota; class Desulfobacteria; order Desulfobacterales; family Desulfobacteraceae; genus Desulfobacula. The sequence continues at coordinate 35,749 of JABGOU010000009.1, read as the reverse complement.
TCCCAGTCAATTTTTCCGGTATCACTGAACACATTCAAACGTCCATATTCATTGATTGATACATAGTCTGCTGCATTTTCAGAAATCACGGGCCCCTGTGCAAGAGAAAGGACAGATGCACTTCTGGGCACTCTGAGTTTTTCATCCTTCACATATCGGCTGCCCGCAACCTTCATGGTATAAATTTGACCTTTAAAAGGATGATCAGCAGGCTTCTGGCCAAGAAGGATTTTACCTTTTTCAGGGTCGTCAATGCTCCTGAAATAATAAGATTCATCATCTGTCAGCGTAGCATAAGTGCTCCCGTTATATTCCAGTACAAAGGACTTTAATCCTTCCCTATGGATATTCAGGCTGGTAACAAATATTTCCGGGTACCCGTTTTTATTTATATCGGCAATATCAAGAGATATGATTCTATGGCTGGAGCTGAATTTAAGCTTTTTGTCAAGCAAAAGCCTGTTATCCGCAAACTTATGGATTAGAACCTCATCATCCGTGGCTGCCACAACCTGGACAATACCATCGTTTGTCAGATCACCAACAGCCATTGCATTTATCTGGCCCTTAAACTTTAAATGCGTATGAAACCTGTCTTGAACAGTCTTCTGAAGATTTACAAACCCGCCATTAGCACTATTATCATCAGCCTGCCCACCTTGCAGTGCGCCTTTTTGCTTAGATCCTGCATACAGCTCATTTGCAATACTGCGGTTAAATATCTTTAAATTAATATCACCGCTAAAGGTATTGACCATGGGAATGACATCCCCCATGCTTTTGCTTTGCTCAAAAAATGTTAAAGTCGGTTTTTCCCCGGTCATGTCCACCATGCCGGCATCCAGGCTTACACTTTCCCCAAAATGTGTCAGACTTCCAAAAAGGACATAGTCAACCCCCATATTGGCACCAATAATTTTTGCATTGGCTTCATTAAGAGATACTTTTTTCCCAAGGGAGTCTCTTAATTTTATCAGAACATTGTCAATGGTTTCACGGTCCACCACATCCACTTTTCCTGGATCCGACAACCGGGAAAAAAGCATATTAAACAAACCATCCTGTAAAAAACCAAGATCCTGGGGAGAATTTATTGAAAAAGGAATCACCGCAACTTTTTTAGGCTGTGAACACAACCCCGGGGTGATGGTGACTATCGTAAAAAGTGACAGGGCAACAACTACCAACCCTGTCTTAATGATTTTATAGGGTTTTAACATGGGACTCCTTTATAGGATTATTACAACATCATATTTTTTTATTTTCGCAATTATATACATCATACTCGGCCATCAAACAACTCTTTTAAACAGCTTTTCCATTTGTTTGGCATCAAAAGAAATAATGGTAGGGCGGCCATGGGGGCAGTGGAAAGGATTTTCACACCTTTCCAGGTCTTCCAGCAATTGCACCATCTCCCTTTGCAGCATGGTCTTATTTGCCCGAATGGCTGTATGACAGGCCATGGAAATCAGGCAGGACTCCAGCCAATTAACTTTTGAAGACGGATTTTGGGTTTCCAGAAAACTTTCAATAATTTCCATGACAAGTGGTTTAATCTGCTTTTTTTCTATAAGTTGAGGAATAGATTTTACGATAAATGTAGTACCCCCAAAGGGTTCTATTTTAATGCCAAGCCCGGATAAATCTTTCAGGATGGAATTTAAAAGGTCAGCCTCTTTATGAGTTAGATCCAGGGTCTCGGGTACGAGCAGAGTCTGACTTTGAACAGACAGGGCCTGGTTACGTTTTTTCAAGGTCTCGTATACCACTCTTTCATGGGCTGCATGCTGATCCACCAGTATCAGGCTGTTATTTTTTTGAGCGACAATATAGGTACCCATGACTTGGCCCAATATGGTCAGACTGCTCAGGCTTTTTTTATTCTTTGAAATATCCGTGGAACCTGAGTTTGGCCACTGAAACCTTGCCTGCTCTATCCGTTCTGTGTCGGCCATGCCGGGCAGATGGCCATAGGACAGAAAGGCCACTTCTCTGTCAACTTTTTCATGGGTATATATATTTTTCTGAGAATCTTGTTTTTTTATCTCACCAGATTCTGCTGAAGGGCCTACCAAATCTTGCCCTGTATAGGCCGTCACATTTTTTTGCGCCCAAAAAAGTACATTGGCGACTGCAGTTGAAACAGCTTGATACACAGACTGGGGGTTTGAAAATTTTATTTCCCTTTTTGAAGGGTGGACATTCACATCCACATGATCAAACGGTATGTTGATACTGACTGCACCCAAGGGGAAGCGGCCTTTCATTAATCTGCCCCGGTATCCTTGAATAACTGCTGCTACAAGTCCCCGGTCATACACCAGTCTGTGATTTACAAACAGATAAATTCGATTTGAATAGCTCCTTGTCACGGCTGGATTGGAACAGGTTCCGGACACGGATACTAATTGTCCTTCATCCTTAAATGAATAAAGGTTACCAGATACGTCTTTTCCCAGCACTGCCAGGGATCTTTGAAAAAAATCCTGACCTGAAGGAAAGTTTTTCACAAGCCTTTTATTTAAAAATAATCTAAACCCAATACCAGGGTTTCCCAGAGCTATTCCGGATATCACATCGGCAATATGGCTGATCTCCGTGTTATCGGATTTTAAAAATTTCTTTCGGGCAGGGGTGTTAAAAAAAAGTTTTTTCACTTCCACCATGGTTCCCACTGGAGCCCCTATATCGGAAACCTTGAATAGTTTCCCTCCAGCTATTTCAATCTTTGTTCCAATATCAGACTCCCTTGTTCTTGTTACAAGTGTGAATTTTGATACGGATGCAATTGAAGGAAGCGCCTCTCCCCGAAATCCCATGGTTGATATGGAAAAAAGATCCTGGGTGGTAAATATTTTACTTGTGGCATATCTTTCAATGGATAAAAGTGCGTCATCTCTATAAAGGCCGCAGCCATTATCTGAAATCCGGATTAAAGATTTCCCTCCTTTTTCAATTTCCACACTTATACTTGTGGAACCTGCATCAAGGCTGTTTTCAACTAACTCTTTAACAACAAAGGACGGTCTTTGTACCACCTCTCCTGCTGCAATCTTATTGGATAAAATTTCAGGCAGAATTCTAATGGTCGACATTCTTTACAAACCTTAACAGGAACTGGGAATCCTTCGGGCTTAAATCAAATCGAAAACTTGCCTCATCAACTAACTTGGAAAGCTTTTCATCAGGCTTTGTTTTTTTCCTATCTGATATCCACTTAACAGCTTTTTTCAATTGCTGTGACTTTGGCTGTATTGTTGACATTCTTTATCTCCTTACATTAAAGATCAGGAAATGTTTTGGCCAATTGAATTGTCTTTTCAAAACCATACCCTGCCCTTAAAAGCGACAATTCATCAAAACTTTTCCCCATCATCTGGATACCTATGGGAAGCCCTTTGGAAGAAAAACCTGCCGGAACAGATATTCCGGGGATGCCTGCCATGTTTGCAGAAAGTGTAAAAATATCAGTCAAGTACATTGTTAAGGGATCATCCATATTTTCACCAATCTTAAAAGCAGGGGCCGGAGCCACAGGCGACAGGATAAAATCACATTCCCTAAAGGCTTTTGAAAAATCATCCACGATCAGAGTTCGAACCTGGGAAGCCCTTCCATAATATGCATCATAGTATCCCGCTGAAAGCGCATAAGTCCCGATCATGATTCTTCTTTGAACTTCCGGGCCAAAGCCTTTTGACCTGGTTTTTTTATACATATCAATAAGGTCATCAGATAGTTTTTCTCTGAAACCATATTTAACCCCGTCAAACCTTGCAAGATTTGAGCTGGCTTCACTTGGAGCAATAATATAATAGGCAGCAACAACATAATCCGTATGTGGAAGAGAAATTTCTTTTATTTTTACACCCAGATCTTTAAAAACCTCTTTAGCATTATTAAAGATATTTTCAACTTCAGGGTCAATGCCGTCAACACATAGATATTCTTTTGGAATTCCTGCTGTCATTCCTTTTAAGGAATCCTTTTCAAACTGATCAAAAGCTTTGGTGAAATCAGGTACATCAACCTTTGCACTGGTGGAATCCATTTCATCATTGCCTGATATGGTATTCAGCAAGATTGCTGCATCTTTAACATTCTTAGTGATGGGACCGATTTGATCAAGGGAAGATGCGTAGGAAACCAATCCAAACCGGGATACCCTGCCATAAGTGGGTTTAAGACCGACCACTCCACAATGGGAGGAGGGCTGGCGGATAGAACCACCCGTATCCGTCCCAAGGGCTGCACAGCAAAACCCAGCTGACACGGCTGCAGCTGACCCACCGCTGGAACCGCCTGGAACATGTGCTTTATTCCAGGGATTTGTGGTAATTTTATAGGAAGAATTTTCCGTTGAAGACCCCATCCCAAACTCGTCCAGATTAGTTTTGCCGATAATGACGGCACCATTTTCCTTTAATTTTTTCACAATTGTACCATCGTATTGTGGAATAAAATTATTAAGGATCTGCGATCCGCAGGTTGTTCTTATTCCATTGGTACACAAAAGATCCTTTAATGCAAGGGGCACACCCGTCAACGGTAAAATTTTGTCGGCGGCAATATCCTGGTCTGCTTTTTTGGCTTGTTCAAGAGCCATGGTTTTGTCTACAGTTATAAATGCATTGATTTCATCATCATATTTTTCAATTCGGTCAAGCAAAGCAGATGTCAGCTCAAAAGAAGAAATTTGGCGACTGGAAAGCAGTGTTGCGGCACTTTCAATTGTCAGTTCTTGGTATTCCATTCTATTTTTTCCTTATTTTCTCACACCAAAAAAATCATTTAACAACCATAGGAACAATATAAAAGTCTTCATCCCTTTGTGGTGCATTGGCAAGGGTTACACTGGGACCTGGAGATACTTTCACTTTATCCTCCCTTAAGACATTATTCATACTTGCAGCTCCGGAAGCAAGCTTGACCCCCTCTACATCTGCATCTTTGAGTTTATCAATATATCCAAGGATATTGCTCAGCTGTTCAGCCATTTTCTCTTTTTGCGACGTATCAACCTCTAAACGGGCAAGGTGAGCAATCTTTGCAACTTCATCCGTTGATATCTTCATTGTTTTCCCTCTTTATAATCCATTTTTATGATCTGGCCCTTGATTCCGGCTTTATTTAGTTTTTCTTTAATTTTTTCTGCTTCATCCCAGCTTGGAAATGAACCAGTTCTCACCCTGTACCATGTAACACCATCTTTTCCACCTTTTACCCGATAAGAAGTAAATCCTTTTTCATCAAGCAGTGCCATTTGAGAAACAGCATCTCTAAACTCTTTATAGGCTGCTATCTGAATTGTGTATTTTACTTGTGTTATGTTTTTCGAATCATCTTTTCCAATATCCGCCTTTGCCTTTTGGGTCATCTTTTTAAACGTTAATTTTTTCAGGCTTTTCTTTGTTGGATGGATATCCGGGGTAACAAGTGTTTCTTTTTCAAGCGTTTCTTTTTCAGGCATTTCTTTTTTAGGCATAATTTCCAGAGATTTTTTTTGGGAAAAAACATTTTCTTCCGGAACAGGTTTATCCAGAGCATCATAAAATTTCAGATCCATTTTTTTAGGACTGTCTTTTTTTGCTCCAAATTCATTAGCAATTATTTCAAGCCGCTTTTGAAATTTATGTGTATCAAAAGTCACAGGTGAAGAACCTCGCCCCACCATTATGCCCAATAAAAACATCCAGCCGGCAATAAATATGTAAATTAAATATTTTAAAATCTCTTTAAAAGATACCATTTTTACATTCTTTCAGGTGCATTAACCCCAAGAAGTGCCAATCCATTTCTTATGACTTTCTTTACTCCTAACACAAGGCTCAACCTGGCAAGAGTCTGTCTTCTGTTTTCAGTAATGACTTTGTGTTTGTTATAATAACCATGGAATGCTGATGCAAGAGTCATCAAATATGTAAAAATTATATGAGGATGAAGTGTTTGAGCACTTTTTTCCACATTGGCTTTAAAAGTATCCAATATTTTTATAAGATTAATTTCTTCCACAGTAGTCAGCAAATTCAGATTTTTACCTTTATTAAAATCAATACTCTGGATAATATTTTCCTGTTTTGCCTTTAAAAGAATCCCCGTGATTCTGGCATGGACATATTGGACATAATAGACTGGATTATTTGAATTTTTCTGTTTGGCAAGTTCCAGATCAAAATCAAGCCCGGAATCATAACTGCGGCTCAAAAACATAAACCTTGCAGCATCTTTACCTACTTCATCTACAATATCTTTTAATGTGACAAATTCACCAGCCCTTGTGGACATTTGAAATGGTTTGCCGCCTCTCAGCAGATTAACCAGCTGGACCAGTATCACTTCAAATTGACTGCTTTTCTTGCCCTGGGCAACAACAGAGGCATCAATTCTTTTGATATAACCATGGTGATCTGCTCCCCAGACATCTATAACCTTGTCAAACCCGCGATCATATTTTTCCATGTGATAGGCAATATCAGAAGCAAAATAAGTGGTAAGACCATTATTTCGAACCACTACCCTGTTTTTCTCATCACCAAAATCCTGTGTTCTAAACCAGAGAGCTCCGTCTTCTTTATAAATTAAATCTTTTGAAGTGAAGTCATCAATGGCTTTTTGAACCCTACCTGAATCGTAAAGGCTTTGCTCACTGAACCATTGATCAAACGTTACACCAAAACTTGACAGGTCTTCTTTTATACCTTTCAAAATTTTCTTTGCTGCAAATTTTGCGCATAGGGCAATGGCTTCTTTTTCATCGCCTTGAACAAACCCCTTCCCCTCTTTTTCTAAAATCTCACAGGCCAATTCTTTAATATAATCGCCCTTATAACAGTCATCGGGAAACTCAATTTCTTTACCTGATTTTTGCAGAAGCCTCAGCCAGACTGATGTTCCCAGAGTTCTAATCTGGCGCCCTGAATCATTAATATAGTATTCTTTTTGAACATCAAACCCGGCAAAGCCAAGAATATTTCCGACAGAATCTCCAACCGCAGCTCCTCTGCCATGCCCTACATGCAATGGGCCTGTCGGATTTGCACTGACAAATTCCACCTGTACTTTTTCATTCTTCCCCATATCAGAGGCGCCATATTTTTTATCCTGTTCAAGAATCCTGTCAACCACTGGATGCCATGCTTCTTTGGAAAGAAAAAAATTTATAAAGCCAGGGCCTGCTATCTCTACCTTTTCGATCAAACTTGCTGTTTCTTCCGAGGTTTTACCCAAGGTTTCTATTAATTGCACCATGGTTTGGGCAATTTTTCTGGGCGGCATTTTCTGAATGCCGGCTGAAACCATTGCAAAGTTTGTGGAAAAATCTCCATGGGATGAAATCCTGGGTTCCTCTATTTCCATTTCAGGAATTTGACTGGATGGCAGCACACCATTCTCAAACCCTTTTTGAGCAGCATCAAGTACAATTTTTCTAATTTTATGTTTCATTATCAGCTCTAGTTTTCGTGTTCAGAAGTATCTTCAGGTTTGAATTTGGGTGTATCATCTTCAGAGTCTATTTCTTTTATCTCGTCTTCACTGGTTTCCCCATCTTCCTCCAGTATCTTATCAATTTCGACATCTTCATCTTCCAACTGAAACTTTTCTTCTTTTGGAAACGCTTCGATATCATTATATTCAATGATGATTTTTTCTTCAGCCTTATTTTTAAAAAATTCGATCGTGTTCTCAAAAAGCTTATTACAAAGGTCTGTTGTGGGAAAAAAACTTCTCCTTCTCATAAATTCGGAAAAAGCTATGACACCTCCTGCAGAAGCCTTAATCATCTCTTCAAGGCCATATTCTTCCTCATGAAGCAACAAAACAACACCAGGATCCACTTCGCTGGACTCCAGAATTATTACCTTGCCGGCTTTCATATTTTTTTCAAATCTTATTTTCTGTCTCATTCATTATCTCCTGTAAAATTTGGGTTAACCTAAAACTTCTTAATATAGCTCAACCATTCTTCCTGTCAATGATAAGATGAATTTTACCCTTGATCCTGTATTTTGTCGCAAGTTAGGTATTGACCTGTTTTTAACAAAATGATATAAAATCGGGGTTTATTTCGGAGGAGTGGCCGAGTGGCTGAAGGCGGCGGTCTTGAAAACCGTTAAGTGTAAAGCTTCGTGGGTTCGAATCCTACCTCCTCCGCCATTTTACAAAAATGCGGAGAAATGGCCGAGTGGCTGAAGGCGCTCGCCTGCTAAGCGAGTATGGGTGTTGTTACCCATCTAGAGTTCGAATCTCTATTTCTCCGCCACCAGCAACGATTTTAGGAATTTTAAGCTTCTGCTTTCAATTCCTTTTTTTGTTTTGGTGGTGTCAAAACTTTTTTTTTGCCTTTGCTAATCTCCTTTTTTAAACACTTATACCCTAACGTTAGGGTATAAGCTCTAAGGGTTCACTAAAAAATTAAGGGGCTGCTCAAAAAAAACGTCCTTAGTTATTACAGTGAAGAACAAAGAACTATTTGGGGGAAATGTTAATGTTAACAAAATCCCCAAATAGAAATTTGCCTGCCTGTTATCGATTAAGCGGGCTCATTTTCAAAGAGGTTAAAAATATATAAAAATTTACAAATGACCGGCCATTTTGGTTTTATCAGCCCTTCCTTTAAACATACCAGGAATGAGGAAAATAGTTTGAAACAAGAAATGGAAATGATTCAATCTTATCTTGATATTAATAAAATCCGCATGGGAAATAGGCTCAATTATAACATTGAGATTCCTCAGAATTTAAGCAAGATCCCTTTCCCACCAATGCTTATTCAACCTCTATTTGAAAATGCAGTCAAACACGGAATTGAACCCAAAATTGATGGGGGCACAATATCATTGACAATATCTGGTATTGTTTCCGGCGATAAAGATGTTATAAAAATTGAGATTGCTGATACAGGCATAGGCTTTGATGCAAATTTACCATCTGGCATTGGTTTAGGAAATGTTAAAAACCGCCTTAAAGCCTTATATCCTGACAAAAGCTTTATAATATTTGAAGCAAACAAACCATCAGGATCAATTGTAACCATTGGAGTCCCGTATGAACGAGATAACAGCAATAATTGCTGATGACTCTTTTCCAGGCAGCAGACAAATATACAGCAGTAATCTCAAAGGGCAAAGAATATCTGATACAAAAGACAATAAAAGAGCTTGAGAAGACGCTTGACCCTGAGAAGTTCTGGAAAATTCATAGGAGCAGTATCGTAAAAGTCTCTGCAATCGACAAAGTAAGCCGCTCAATAACCGGGAGATACATAATTAAAATTGCAGAGCGCAAAGAACCATTGATTGTCAGCAGAAGCTATATACATCTATTTAAACAAATGTAGTAATCGAGACCTTTGCCATTCGGAAATCTTTGTCCTCTATAAAACAGCCATCAGAAACAATGGCATGAAGATGTGGATTAAAATGTGGACGATTGATGGATTTTGTCTGGTACTCTATTTATTTTGGCATCGTCACCTCATCCACCAGAAAAAGAATGGAGCCGTAGGGAATTTTTGAATAAAGGGACAGAGCGACTTCACAGGTTTTACTGGTGGAATACCCGGCATCACAGGTACAAACATGTTCATTGATCTTGCCGGATTTGGAGAATCCTCAATATCAATCTTAAGTATATCAATCTGATTGATTTTAAAATCCACCATAAGTTCATTTATGGATATTCCTTCAACAACGCCTGTTTCATGACTCAAACCTTTTGGCTGTACTTCAAAAGATTCTTTATTTGCTTCTGGATTTTTTATATAGAGATTTTTTTGTATACCCTAATGCTTTATTCAAGCAGCAAATATTTTTGTATTTTTTACTGCTTTTTATCAGGATATTAAAATTGGTTTTTTCCGGCTCAAGACTGATGATCCAGGCCTTTGGATATTTTAAAGCAAAATAATTTCCAAAGACCGCCTTGATGGATATTTCAGAAGTGTAAAACGACATAAAGGGTCGTGTACCGACTTCAGACTTTAGCATTTCAACATTGCAATTGTTGTTTCCCCTTTGCTGTCAATCTGAACCACATAATTTTTGATGGCCCTTGAAAATGATTCCCTGCAACCGGGTTTTTTCCTGTCATGAAACTCAATAAAAATTAATCCCACCCTTTTTAACCATTCAGTGTTGTGAGAAAAGACCTCTTTTTCCGAACCCTCAATATCAATCTTAAGTATATCAATTTGATTGATTTTAAAATCCACCATAAGTTCATTTATGGATATTCCTTCAACAAAGCCTGTTTCATTACTCAAACCTTTTGACTGTACTTCAAAAGATTCTTTATTTGCTTCTAAATTTTTTATGTATAAAGATTCTTTTGTATACCATAATGCTTTATTCAAGCAGCAAATATTTTTGTATTTTTTACTATTTTTTTTCAGGATATTGAAATTGGTTTTTTCCGGCTCAAGACTGATTATCGTGGCATCAGGATATTTTAAAGCAAAATATATTGATGCGGCTCCTATATTTGCACCGGCATCAATAATTAATTCAGGAGAAAGCTCAGGATCAAAATCATATTCATCTTCTAAAAAAATTTTATCAAAAGTCTTAACATCTGAAGTATTGTGGCGCAAATAGATTGGTTCTTTGAATTCCGGCAGCTGAAAGCTTATATATCTGGAAAAGATATTTTTTTTTTTTATATATAGCCCTAAACCGGCAAATCCCCATTTTTTTATATAATTTTTCAACCTTTTCATTTTCATTGCCTTGTATAAGTTTATTTAACTTGCTTTTTGTGTATTAAAACCCATAGATTAAAAAATAGCAAAAAGACTTATAAAATTAAAGAATCTGCTCAATATTTATTTTTTATCTTTGATGAGCTCCATGCCTATTCCAAATGCTTTTAAATTGGTTGCAATCTTGGCAGGCACAACTTTTTTTGAGATCACAGTTTTAAATATATTCAATGGCATAGGAAGATCACCTGTTGCAGCAAGGGCGCCCAATGCCATGATATTTCCAAAAATCGAATCCCCCAGATCCAGGGCCTGCTTTGTAGTATCAAAGAACCCTGCATTGGCGCAGAGTGATTCGATCCACTGAATTATATGTTTTTTTTCAGGATAAATCTGATCCCCGCAGATAACACCCACTGACTGGATGGGCCGGGTATTGCACAGCGCTTTTACTTTGGGATTTCCATAGGTGGCCAGCACACGGATTGCTTCCATGGGCTCCAATGCCACCACCATATGAGCCTTTCCCTTTGGCATCTGGGGAGAAAACCCGCCCCTGGCAGAGATTCTCAAATGGCTCATCACTGACCCCCCTCTCTGGGAGGCACCAAAGGTCTCTCCAATGGTAACCTTATACCCCTGATGAATCATCATATCACCTACAACACGGGAAGCCAGAACATTACCCTGCCCCCCGACTCCGGCAATTATCAAATTATATGGATCACAACTCAATTTTTTTCCCATGTATTACCTCTTCTTTTAAGCTTTGATGGCCTTGGCAGGACAGATATCCGCACATACGCCGCAGCCCGTGCAGAGAACCTCATCGATTCGGACTTTTTCTTTTTGTGTATCCCATATCAGCCCCGGGCATTTAAAAACACGGGTGCAAAGCTTGTTGCAGCCACAAAGGTCAGCCAGGCAAAGATTTGCATCAATGGCCATTTCATACATCTTCTGGCCCTTCTTTATGGGACTTAAGGCGCATGGCTGTTTCAAAATCAACACGCGTGGATTACCGCCATCTTCCAGAAGATCCAACATTGTTTCCCGGGTGCCTTTCAAGTCAAAGGGATCACCCATTTCCACCCGGACATTCAAGGAATTACAAAGCTTTTCAATATCCAGCACGGGCAGTCTGGTTCCTATTGCACCAGAAGGAGAACCAGGGTGTGGCTGGAATCCTGTCATTGCCGTTCCAGAGTTGTCCAGAACCACCAGAATCATGTCAGACCTGTTGTGGACTGCATTGACCAGGGCCGGTATCACAGCATGAAAAAAAGTAGAATCCCCGCAAACAGCCATAATGGGTTGGGTCATTCCGAACTTATCAAGTTTTCCGAATCCACTTGCCATTCCCATGCCTGAACCCATGGCCTGGAGGATTTTAATCGTGCTGAATCCACAAGGGCCTGCTCCAAGGCTGTAACACCCGATATCACCACAAAGAAAACCTGCTCGATTGTCCAGCTTGAGTGCGCTGTTAATAAGCCAGAACGATGCCCTGTGAGGGCAACCGGGACAAAATGTAAGCTCCCGGACCGGTGCACCTGCAGCAATAATCTCAAGCGCCTTTGCTTTATATTCGTCTGAAACAAATTGGTATGATTCTCCCAGGATAAAATTAATCCCTTTAATCAAAAGATCAGGATTTAACTCATTCACAGGTGGAAGTGTTCCATCTTTTCTTCCAAAAAAAGTTTTTATACCAACCTGTTTTGCCTTTTCAGCAGCCAGAGCCTTTATATTGTCCTCAAGAAAAGGAGTTCCCTCCTCCACGATGAATATTTTTTCACAGATGCCAAGGTGCTGTTCCAAAAGCTTTGAAGGCAAAGGCCAGGTGGTACCCAGCTTAAGAAGACCCACCCTTTCCCACAGACCGAGAATATCAAGGGCTTCTTGGACATAGAGCTTACAAACCGAACTTGTAATGATCAAAAGCTCTGGTTTTGCAGGTCCGGTATATTTGTTAAATGGGGATCCTTCAAAAATCTTTTCAGCCTTTGAAAGCTTTTCCAGTTGACGTCTTCGCAATGGATCAACCAGGGTAGGAAAAGCAAGTATAGGTCCTTTCATCTGATCCATGGGAATTGAGCTGAATTCAAAGGCCGCCTTTGGTCTATCTTTTGGAAGCTCACCCATAATCACATTTCCACTGGCATGGGACAAACGGGTGACTGATCTAAGCATAACAATATTGCGAATATCCTCGGAAAGCTCAAATGCCCACTTTGCCATATCTTTTGCTTCCTGAAAATCCCCGGGTTCCAGCAATGGAAATTCCATCATCTTGGCATAGGGGCGTGAATCCCCTTCATTAGTGCTTGAAAGCGCTCCCGGGTCCTCGCAGGAAACCAGCACCAATCCACCCCGGGTGCCATATTCTGCTATATGAAGAAGGGAATCAGCTGCCACATTCACCCCCACCTGTTTCATAACACACATGGACTTTAACCGGGCATAGGATCCAGCCGCTGCTACCTCCAGCGCTACTTTTTCATTGACCGACCATTCCACGTATAGATTGCTCTCTTCTGCCACTTTAGCAAGTTGTTCCACAATCTCTGAAGACGGTGTGCCAGGGTAGCCTGTTACAACATTCACACCTGCCTCCAGCGCTCCCCGGGCAATGGCATCATTTCCCATGAGGAGTGCCTCAAAGTCTTTTTTGGCTTCAAGCATAAGAACTGAACTATTACATTTATTGCTGTCCAAAATTCATACCCCTAATGTGCCTGACCACTGGATCTCCAGAATCAATATAAATAAGGTCATCCCAATTACCCGTCTTTTGCGCAAGATTCATAAGACAGGCATGCTTCTTTCTGGCAGATGCTTTTTTAAGTTTTTCAATATTGTTGTCTGGTACCTTCTTAAACTCCAGGACTCCCTTTTCCCGGGCCAGGGCCAGTAATTGAGCGCCCTTTGATGTTCGTACAATCAACTGATTCCAACCTTTGTCCACATCCCAGCCTTCCTTACTTCGTGCCGATCCCACGGAAATATCGGCAAATTCACAGGTCATATCAAAACAGTAGCTGCAATCATCTCGAACACAATTGGAAATCTCTTCAATGGGCACTTTGATGGTTCCTTTTATTGTATAAACCTCCATGCAGGCATGATTACTGGGCGGGATATCCATACCCTTAATCTTAAAATCGCCTGCCTTTTCTTTCATCAATTTTTGAAATTTGCGCCAGTCAAGGGCCCAGCCGCAGAAAAGGCCTATAACAAGCTTAAGTTTTTCCATTCGCAGCTTGTCTTCCAAAACCGGGTTCACTTTCATCTTTGTCAAAGCCTGTGCCTGGCATGGTGTGGCCACAACACCAATTTTCCCTTCACCTGCACGGGAGATGCGGTTGAAAGCAGACACCGTCGGGGAAACCACAAATTTACTCCTGGCTTTCTCTAAAACCTCATCCTCATCTGCAATAGGTTGGGCACTGGGTAATAATAGATCATTGTTATCCGCCAGAACCGCCTCATCAATAATTCCCTGGGCAAGTGCCAATTGAATCAAAGCTGTCACAGTGCCTCCATGCTGGGCACCGGTCCGGATATTTTCATTGGTCGCCCGGGTCATATAAAGACCCTTAAAAGAGCCCAATTCTAAAACCATATCCTCTGGGTCGAACAACTCGCGCCTCAGCATCTCAAAATCCGTTGGTGCGCGTGGACAATACGTAAAACAACGGCCCTTGTCCAGATTGCAATCGTGAAGGAGGATAGTTTTATCCTTGTAATATTCCATGGAAGGACAAAGGTTAACACAGGCTGAACAGCCTGTACAAAGACCTTGTTTGAGAACATTTATATTGATTCCCTGCTGCCCCTTAGAGCTCTTGTCATTCTTATCCATATCAATATATCTTCCTTATCAACATATCTTCCTTTAAAAAAAAATAATAGAGCCAATATTGCTTTTTAAAATCAATCATTCAAATCAACAAACCTGATCGCAATTTTGCTCCATCCCTTTTTAATTGAACCCTCTTATTTATTCAATAAAAAAGAAAAAGAATATAATCCATAGCTGCAATTAACCGGGTTTCAGGGTATTCATGAAATTGGTTTTTAACTCGCATTAATCCTTGACATAAAATTATAGGAAGTTTATATCCTTTTAACAATTATACGAGGGTATTAATATTATTTTAAAAAAAAATATATAAACAAAATATGGATTTAAAACAGATACTTAAAAAAAATAGGGAATCGTTTATAAAAAAATGGTTCCAGGCAGCGATTGATACATATCCCTTGCAAACTGCAAAAGTACTGGGTAAAGACTCCAACCGGTTTGATAACCCCATTGGTGCAGTTACCCATGAAAGCATTGAGGATGTATTTGATCTTATCATGGAAAATTTCAGCCAGGAAACACTTGAAAAAGCGCTTGACCCTATAATACGAATAAGAGCGGTACAGGCTTTTTCTGCTTCCGAGGCAGTCAGCTTTGTTTTTGCTCTAAAACAAATTGGTGAGAACTTCATAGATGGAAGTCTGATCCGGGAATTTGATAAAATCGTTGACCAGATTGCTCTGGCTTCTTTTAACAAGTATATGAAATGTAAACAAGAAATATTCCTTTTAAAAGCCACTGAAAGCAAAAGAAGAATTCACAGGGCGTTTGAAAGGGCAGGATTAGTAGCTGAGCTTAAGGAAGAAGATCTCCTTGGCTCAAAAAACTCTTAACATGCACGACAAAATTTAGGTTTGTCCTGCGTAAAATAATGAGGTGGTTATAATATGAATCAAAAGTACTTGATCCCCCTGACAGCTGTTTTTCTACTTTTCATAGTAGCATACACAGGAGTTGAGGGAGCAGGGCTTCAGTGGTTCTTTGGAATTGTTTTTCCCTATGCAGCGATTATTGCCTTCCTTGCCGGATTTATTTACAAGGTTTTAGGATGGGCATCTTCTGCTGTTCCGTTCAGGATACCAACAACCTGCGGGCAACAAAAATCTCTGCCATGGATAAAGCAAAATTGCATTGACAACCCTGATACATCAACAGGTGTGTTTATTCGTATGATTCTTGAAATTTTCCTTTTCAGGTCTCTGTTTCGAAACACAAAAGCCGCATTTAACAAAAATGCATCAAACCGACTCTCCTACTCCTGGGAGATTTTTCTCTGGGTAGGCGCCCTTGCATTTCACTATTCCTTTTTAGTGGTTTTGTTAAGGCATTTCAGATTCTTTACCTCTCCTGTACCATCCTGTATCAAATTTTTAGAATATTTTGACGGCATTGTACAATTAGGACTTCCCGGAATATTTATATCCGGTGTTGTATTGCTTGCAGCAACATTATTCCTGCTTGCAAGAAGAATCTTTGATGCCAAAGTCACTTATATCTCACAGGCAGCTGACTACTTCCCTTTATTTCTTATCATCGGGATTGCAGCAACGGGTTTAGCAATGAGATATTTTACAAAGGTTGACATCATCGGCATTAAAACCCTTACCATGGGCCTTGCAACTTTAAGTCCGACAATTCCTGAAGGAGTTGGCGGTCTTTTTTATGGCCATATCTTTCTAGTGAGTATCCTTTTTGCATATTTCCCGGCCAGCAAACTCATGCATATGGGCGGAATCTTTTTAAGCCCAACAAGAAATATGGCAAACAATACCCGCGCAAAAAGACATGTTAACCCCTGGAACTATGATGTGAAAACACATACATATGAAGAGTATGAAGATCACTTCAGAGAAAAAATGATTGAAGCCGGCCTGCCGGTGGATAAAAAGGAGTAATTAATGTCTGACGAACTAAAACCGGATGAACTATTAGATAAAATAGATTATGGCCCCAGGTCAGGATCCAGGCCGGATTCGGCATCGGGCAATTGGATGGATACAACGGCATCGGTCCAGATCAGACCGGGCATGTATTGTTATGCGGCAAAGGCTGAAAGTGTCGAAACTCTGGGACTTCCCAATGCCAGGGAATGGAATCCTCTGGACAAGGACTGGAAACTTCCGGATAACTGGCAGGAAATTATTTTCCAGGGGTTAAAAGATCGCCTGGAAAAATTTCGAACTTTCAAAGTATTCATGGATATCTGTGTACGGTGCGGCGCATGTGCTGACAAGTGTCACTTTTTTCTTGGAACAGGTGATCCCAAAAACATGCCGGTCTTAAGGGCTGAACTCTTAAGATCCGTTTACAGAAATGATTTTTCAACTGCAGCAAAAATCCTGGGTAAAATACCGGGCGGAAAAGCATTGGCCGGAGCAAGACCAATGACCATTGATGTCTTGAAAGAGTGGTGGTACTACTTTTTCCAGTGCACAGAATGCAGACGTTGTTCTGTTTTCTGTCCCTATGGAATCGATACGGCAGAAATCACCATCATGGCAAGGGAGATTTTCAACCTTTTAGGTCTGAACATTGACTGGATTGCCACACCTGTTTCAAACTGTTTTAAAACAGGTAACCATCTTGGAATTCAGCCCCATGCCTTTAAAGACATGCTGGAGTTCTTTGTGGAAGATATTGAAGATGTAACAGGAGTTGACTGTACTCCCCAGTTTCAGAAAAAAGGGGCTGATATCCTTTTTATTACACCTTCAGGAGATGTGTTTGCCGACCCTGGAACTTACACCTGCGAGGGATACCTGATCCTGTTCAAATATCTTAAGGATAAATATGGTCTTGATGTAACCTGGAGTACCTATGCATCCGAAGGGGGAAACTTTGGTTTCTTTACCTCCCATGAGACCATGAAACGCTTGAATGCAAAGATGTATGCAGAAGCCAAACGGCTGGGCGTAAAATGGATACTGGGAGGCGAATGCGGCCATATGTGGCGGGTTCTCCACCAGTACATGGACACCATGAACGGGCCTGCGGATTTTCTTGAAGAACCGGTGAATCCTATTACCGGGACAAAATTTGAGAACGCGAGGTCCACAAAAATGGTTCACATCACAGAGTTCACTGCCGATCTTATCAAACATGGAAAACTTGAGCTTGATAAGAGTCGTAATGCAAATCGTATCATGACCTTCCATGATTCATGCAACCCGGCAAGGGGAATGGGTCTTTTGGATGAGCCGCGATACATCATAGAAAATGTCTGTGACAATTTCTATGAAATGCCGCCCAACACCATCCGGGAGCAGACCTTTTGCTGCGGTTCAGGTTCCGGTCTTAACGCCGGTGAAAACATGGAACTGAGAATGGCGGGCGCTCTTCCACGAGCTAACGCTGTGAAATATGTTCATGAAAAATTCGGTGTCAACACCCTTGGCACCATCTGTGCCATTGACAGGGCTACGCTCACCACCCTGTGCGAATACTGGGTACCCGATGTAGAAGTCTATGGTATCCATGAATTGGTTGGAAACGCTTTGATTCTTCCGGGTGAAAAGAAGAGGACCGAAGACTTGAGGTTTGAACCTTTACCTGGCGTAGAGGAGGAAGAAGATGAATAAAAATTACATCATCACAGGGTTGGTGATTTTTGCTCTGGCCGTACTCTCACCGTTCTGGTTTAATATTATTACAACAACCCAGGCAGCACCTGAACCTGAACTTCTGGGTAAAGCCAAGGCTGAAAAAAAGTGCGTGCTTGATAAATATGACATGAGAGCCAATCACATGTCACTCTTAGATGACTGGAGAGATTCAGTGGTCAGGGATGCGGATAGAATGTACAAATCTTCAAATGGTCATTCATTTAATATGAGTCTTTCCACAGGTGAAAATTCCTGTCTTGGATGCCATGAAGATAAGGCTAAATTTTGTGACGCATGTCATACCTATGCTTCAGTTACCCCCTATTGCTGGGATTGCCACACAAACCCCAAGGAGATTGAATGATGAAAAAAAGCAGAAGAAGCTTTCTTAAAGTAGCAGGTGTTGCTGCCGTCGGGTTGGGTGCTTCTCCGGCAATGAACTTTGCTTCATCAGACATTTCCCATCCGGTTAAAAGCAAAAATGAACATGGGCTTTCCGCCCACCGGTGGGGAATGGTGATTGATACAAATAAGATTACGGATGAAGTGGTTGAAGCCTGTGTTGAGGCTTGTCACAAAGCGCATAATGTTCCTGATTTTAACCATGAAGTGGATGAGGAAAAATACCCTAAAACGCGCCCTGTTAATCACAAACAGGAAATTAAATGGCTCTGGGAAGAAGAATTTCATAATGCCTTTCCTGATAAGGAAGATGAATTCCTTGCAGAGAAATACCATGACCTTCCCTTTCTTGTGACCTGTAACCATTGCAAAAATGCACCCTGTGTCAAGGCCTGTCCCACACAGGCGACTTTCAAGAGAGAAGATGGGATTGTCCTTATGGACTATCACCGCTGTATTGGATGCCGTTTTTGTATGGCTGCCTGTCCTTTTGGAGCCAGAAGCTTTAACTTCAGGGATCCAAGACCCTTTATCGAAAAAAATGATCCAGCCTTCCCCACCCGCACCAAAGGGGTGGTGGAAAAATGCAATCTTTGCGCTGAGAGGCTGGCCAAAGGAGAACAACCCCATTGTGTGGAGGCAAGCGAAGGCGCCATTGTGGTGGGAGACCTTGAAGATCCTGAATCCGAGGTTCGGGCACTTTTAAATGAACATTATTCAATCAGACGTAAACAGTCCATGGGTACAGAACCCTCTGTTTACTATGTCATGTAAGGAGCGAGTATGCTTGAAATAGCTATTAAAGGAAGTAAAAATTACTGGTTATGGATAGTCTTTCTGCTCGCTGTAATAGGAGCAGGAGCGGTCGTTTATATTGACCAATTCATGAACGGCCTTATGATCACCAACATGAGCCGGGATGTGTCATTTGGCTTTTATATTGCCAACTTTACCTTTCTTGTGGGTGTTGCCGCAGGAGGTGTAATGGTTGTCATCCCCTATTATCTTCACAACTATGAAAAGTTTCACAGGATTACCATTTTAGGAGAATTCTTAGCAGTTGCCGCTCTTATTATGTGTCTTCTTTTCGTTCTTGTGGATGTAGGTCAGCCAACAAGGCTTTTAAATGTCTGGCTTTATCCATCTGTTAAATCAGTATTGTTCTGGGATACCCTTGTCCTTAACGGATATCTCGGGTTGAACATCATCATTGGCTGGAAGCTTCTTGAAGCGGAAAGAAATCAAGTGGAACCACCTTTATGGACAAAACCCCTGATTTATCTTTCCATCCCCTTTGCCATTGGTATCCATACTGTAACGGCCTATCTTTACTGCGGACTCCCAGGTCGCGGATACTGGCTGACGGCCATACTGGCACCCCGGTTTCTGGCATCGGCATTTGCTGCAGGACCCGCCTTTTTGATTATTCTCTGCTATATTATCAAAAAATTTACCAAGTTTGATCCGGGCTGGGAAGCGATTCAAACCTTGTCAAAAATTGTCTGCTGGGCCATTATCGCCAATCTGTTTTTCTTTTTCTGTGAGGTTTTTGTGGTCTTTTACTCCAATATCCCCGGACATCTGGCGCATATGCAATATCTGTTGTTTGGATATCATGGATATCATGCACTCGTCCCCTGGATGTGGACCGGAATCACCCTCATGATTTTGGGTGCAGTGTTTCTTGTAATTCCGCAGCTCAGAAATAATAAAACCCTGTTACCCTTTACCTGTGCCATGATTTTTATCGGTGCATGGATTGACAAAGGCCTGGGTATGATCTCAGGTGGATTTGTCCCTTCTCCTCTGCACCATGTAACAGAGTACGCACCATCAGGAAAAGAAATCATAATTACCCTGGCCGTTTATGCCACAGGCTTTCTGATTCTGACGATTCTTTTTAAAATTGCAACCCAGGTTAAAGAAGAAGTCCGAGGTTAATTTACAGACAGCAATAATTTGTAACCTTTATTCAGGGGAGTTTCTTATTAAATGAAACTCCCCTGTTTTTATATAGTGTTCGCCCAAACACGGGTTTTCGGTCAGGCACTATTTAGGACTGACTAAAAAATCTCAAATAATGGGCGGGGTCAGGCTTGTGGCAGAGTGCAAGCCAGATGATAATTTATCAAGCGATTAAATTTTTTATAACATTAATCAGGAATACAAATTTCTTTTATGACCGAGCAAGAGAAAAAAGACCTTTTACAACCAGTTGACCCTTTTTTAGAACAAAAAAAGAATGAACTCCTGGTTGCAGTGTACCATCGTCAGTATAAAACTTTCGAAAAGATCTACACAGACATTCTCAAATATGCTCAAGGAAAAACAGGCTTTGGTGAAAATACAGAAAAACGATTAAACCAGATACAAATCCTATTTAAAAAATTTATGCCCTCCCTTTTGAAACACTGCACCCAGGAAATTGAGAATGCCCATAACCAACTTCAAAATCTTATTTTATCTTCTCACAAACAATTTGCCAGACATATCAGGCATCTTGATTTTAAAACATGGGAAAAAACACTTGATTTAAACCCTTCACAGAAAAACCTTGTGTATAAAACAGCCATGACATTTCAATTGACTTCAGGGTGCAGCAACTATTGCAGACGTTGCAATGAATGGGCAATACCTGGAGTCAGGTCTCATTTTTCCCATAGGGCAGTGCTTAAAACACTTAAAAACATGGAAGATCAGGGCAATGATGAGATTTCTCTTTACGGGGCTTCCGATCCTCTTGACTGGAAACAGGAAGAAAAAACCATAACGGATATAATAGACTATCTGGATACATTAAAACTTGAATACAGCCTGCTTACAAAGGTGCCTAAAAAAAAGGAGATTTTATTAAAAACGCTCTTAAAAAAACAGTCAAACCTTTCCGTAAGTATCACTTCAAAAAATAAAGCCCGCATCAAAGAAATTGAACAGGACTTTGGAGGCCCCATAAGCAAGCAGCATGATCTGGACGAGTTGTTGATCCCGGCAGGTATGGATGAAGATTTTGTTACGATAAAGCCCTCTATCACGGATGGATATGGAGTGGAAATAACTTTGGATGGTGCATTTATAATTATTCCCACTTTTACCAGTGCACTCCACCCTTTTGGGCACAAAAAAATCCAGGTTACTTCAGAAACAAATTTTTTCCCCTTAAAAAAAACCGGCCGCAAAGCTCTTCTTGTGGACTATTTCAAACCCCTTGAAGGATATGACCTGAATCAAAACCGGTACACCCTGGATTTTCTTTTTGATGTGCAGATAGAGTCCATCATCCTTGACAACGGCAGAGACGAATTAACACCACCGGGAATGAGAAGTCTCAAAGAGTATCTTTATATATTTGAAGAAAAGCCTCGACTTCAAAGAAAAAAAATGACCCTGATAGTTTTGAAACGCTTAAAAAGAAAATTTCTTTTTAATACTGATTTTAAAAACCTGTCAAAATCAAACAGAGGATTATATTTAAAAAAGATCAATACTCACCTTAATTTGTGTAAAAAATCAGACTGTCAAACCTTAAAACTTTTTGCCGTCTCTTTTTTCCTTGAATCCATATCTCATTATGTACTGAAGAATCCTGATAAAACTAAATTAATGCAATTTCTTTTAAAAGACGAAACAAATCCTGTTTTAAATACCTTTATAGATAAAATTTCTCACACTCTTCTTGAAGATCTTTTAATTGCTCCAAATATTGATCCCTTCAATATTTTCAGATGCTGTGTTTCCTGCCTGCTTAATAAACCCAATGACTATGCCATACTTAAATTTATTAAAGCCTATCCTTCCGCATACGATCCTGTTGCAGATATCTTTAATGAGCTTTAACCTGCGGTTACCCAAAAAGGCAAAAGAATTGAATTTTTAATTTACTAAAACCATACAATCTGGTATATATATTGATTAAAATTTTCAAATATGTTTATCTTGACAATCCTGAGGATTAAGTATAATATTAAGAGTTTTTTAAATTGCGAAAGTATTGAAATAATAAGGAGAGTTTAAAAATGTACGCAGTGATCAGGACCGGAGGAAAACAATACAAGGTTCATGAAGAACAGATCCTGAAAGTTGAAAAACTTGAGGGCACCGAAGGTTCCCATGTTGAATTTGATGACGTCCTCATGTATTCAGATGGCGAAACCATAACCCTTGGAAGCCCAAAAGTTGAAAATGCCTCAGTCAAAGCCCATATTCTTGACCAGGCAAAAGACAAAAAAAAATTAGTCTTCAAGTATAAACGTCGCAAAGGCTTTAGAAGATTGAAAGGCCATAGACAGCATTATACTGAAATTAAAATAGATTCCATTGCAGTTTAGATAGTAAGGAGAGAGCTCATGTCACATAAAAAAGCAGCTGGTAGTACAAAAAATGGTCGCGATTCAAACGCACAGCGACGCGGTGTTAAAAAATTTGGCGGGCAAAACGTTCTTGCTGGCAATATTCTTGTAAGACAGGTTGGCACCAAGCTTCATCCAGGCAATAATGTTGGTATGGGTAAGGACTTTACTCTTTTTGCTTTGATTGATGGTGTTGTGACCTTTGAAAGAAAAGGCCGGGACAGAAAAAAAGTCAGTGTTTATGACGCGTGAAATTTGTAGATGAAGCAATTATCACTGTCAGGTCAGGTGATGGCGGTCGCGGATGCACAAGCTTTAGACGGGAACGCTACATTGAAAGAGGAGGGCCTGATGGTGGAGATGGCGGCGATGGCGGCCATGTAATTCTGAAAATCGATGAGAGTAAACGAACACTCTTTGATTATCGCCGCCAAAAACTTCTCAAAGCCAAAAATGGTGAGGGAGGTAAAGGCAAGCAAAAACATGGCAAAAACGGATCAAATTGTACCATCGCACTTCCCCCTGGAACCATTGTTTCCAATTCAGACACCAAAGAAATCATTGCCGATCTGACCAATAGCGAGGATAACTTTATAATTGCCCATGGTGGTATGGGAGGCCGAGGCAATAAACGCTTTGCATCTTCCACCAACCGGGCACCCAGATATTCCCAACCCGGGATTCCCGGGATCGAACTCAAACTTAAACTGGAACTCAAACTTCTTGCCGATGTCGGTCTTGTTGGTTTACCCAATGCCGGAAAATCAACCTTGATAAGCCATATATCGGCTGCCCGTCCAAAAATCGCCGATTACCCATTTACTACCCTTACTCCAATTTTAGGAATGGTGGAGCCGCCTTTTGGAGAACCCTTTGCCGTGGCAGATATCCCGGGATTAATCGAAGGTGCTCACGAAGGAGTCGGTTTGGGTATCAGTTTTTTAAAACATATTGAAAGGACAGGCATTTTAGTTCATCTGATTGATTCTTTCCAGATTGACCCTGATTCCCCGCTAAAGCCTTTTAATCTTATCAACAATGAGTTGTCCAAATACAGTCAAACACTGGCACAAAAAACCCAAATTGTCGTGCTTAACAAAATTGACCTGCCAGAGACTAAAGAAAAAATCAAGGCATTTAAACATGCCTTAAAGGATATTCAGGTATTAACCTTATCAGCTGCAACTGGTAAAGGGGTAAAGGAACTTATCAACCTTTTATCTTCCAAGCTTACAAAGAGTTAAAAATGAAAGCAGGTCTTTTTGGGGGAACATTTAATCCTGTCCACAATGGTCATATTGAAATCATTCAGTATGTAAAAAACAGATATGATTTTGAAAAAATTTTTTTGATTCCTTCTGCTACGCCTCCCCACAAACCAGACCTCAACCTTGCGCCTGCAATGGACAGGTATGAGATGGTAAAACAAAGCTTAAAACCACATGGAAATTTTTTTGTATCAGACAAAGAACTGAACAGGAACGGACCTTCCTTTACCATTGATACCATAAACGAATTTAAAAAAGAGTATGGCAATAATACAGTTTTTTCCCTTTTAATGGGATCTGATGCATTTTTAGACATAACAACATGGAAGAACAAAGACAAAATTTTTGAAACTATCCAAATTATCATCATGTTAAGAGGGCAGTGGGAAAATTATAACACCATTGTGTCTTTTATTGACGAGAATATATCAAAAGGGTACATCTTTAATGAACAGGACAATACGTTTTCCCATAATAAAAAACAAAAAATAATAATTTGCAGGGTACCTAAAATTAATATTTCATCCACCATGATCCGCGAAAGGGTAAAAAACAATAAATCCATAAAAGATCTTGTACCTGCAAATATTGAAAAAATTATCAGAACAAAGGAATTGTATAAATGAAAAATTGTGTCGCAATGAAAGATGATCTTAAAAAGTACCTCATTCCTGCATTTGAAAGAAAGGCAGCATCAATTGTTGCCATTGATGTAAAAAAATTCACCTCTTATACAGATACTCTTGTCATTATTGAAGGCAATTCCAAACGCCAGGTAACTTCCATTGCCCAGCATTTGATAAAGACCCTGAAAGGTCTTAAAATAAAAACCATTGGTGCTGAAGGCGTTAAAGAAGGGGAGTGGGCATTGCTTGATTATGGCGACGTCATTATTCATGTTTTTGAATCTGCAAAAAAATCTTTTTATGATGTAGAAGGCCTGTGGGCTGACGCACCGAGAATTGATCTTACCGCATTTAAAGACACCTTTAAAACAGAGGAGTAAAAGAATGGATTCTAAGCCCCTGCCCGTAAATATTTTAATGATTCTTGACGGCTGGGGTATTAATGATGAAACCCGGGGAAATGCATTTGCCCTTGCAGACACTCCCTTTTTAGACTCTCTGTTAAAAAATTTTCCCAGCTGCAAGCTTGAGTGTTCAGGAAGTTCAGTCGGCCTTCCTTCTGGAACCATGGGCAACTCAGAGGTCGGGCACATGAATATCGGTGCGGGCCGAAAAGTATTGCAGGATTTTGTAAGAATCAATAAAGCCATTGATGATAAAACTTTTTTTAAAAATCCTGCATTTTTAGATATTATGAAAAAAATTTCAAGTACTGGAAAAAGCCTTCACCTTATGGGGCTTGTATCAGACGGCGGTGTTCACAGCCATATCTCCCATTTGTTTGCATTAATTGACATGGCAAAACAAAATAATGTTAAACATCTTTTTATCCACCCCATACTGGATGGACGTGATACCCCGCCTAAAAGCGGAATTACTTATATAAAACAGCTGAACCTATATCTTGACAAACAGCAATATGGCAAAATCGCCACCCTTGTCGGCCGCTACTGGGCCATGGACAGGGATACAAGGTGGGACCGTGTTGAAAAAGCCTACACGCTTTTTACACAAGGCTGCTCAACTCTCGCCCATGATCCCTTAGCCGCCATCCAAAATGCCTATGAAAAAGGTCAAAATGATGAATTCATCAAACCCATTCTTATCCAAACCCCTGATGATAAATTAGAAAGTACACCAAATGGTATCATTCATAATGGAGACGGCATTATCTTTTTTAATTTCAGGGCGGACCGGGCCAAGGAAATAACAAAAGCTTTTACCAAAAAAGACTTTAATGCATTTCCCCGAAAAAAACAGATTAGCCTGGCAGGTTTTGTCTGCATGACCCGGTACGATGAATCCTTTAACCTGCCCGTGGCATTTGCCCCCCAGCGTTTGGATAAAATTCTCGGGCAGATATTAAGCCAAAACAACATTCCCCAGCTTCGAATAGCTGAAACTGAAAAATATGCCCATGTCACCTATTTTTTTAATGGTGGCGATGAAAAAATTTTTAACGGAGAAAAAAGGGTTTTGATTCCCTCTCCAAGAGATGTGGCAACCTATGATGAAAAGCCAGAGATGAGCGCTTTTGAAGTTGCCAAAGCAGGCTGTGCAAAGATCAAATCCGGCAAATTCCAGTTTGTCCTGCTGAATTTTGCCAATATGGACATGGTGGGGCACACAGGGGTTCTAAAAGCTGCTATAAAGGGATGCGAAACCGTTGACAAATGTGCACAAAAGGTTATTGAAGCTATTTGGAAAACAGGTGGAGTCGCCCTGGTAACTGCCGATCACGGAAATATAGAACAGATGATAGCAGATGACGGCTCTCCCCAGACTGCCCATACCACAAATCCTGTGAGACTTATACTGGCCGGAGATAATTATAAAAATATAAAGATAAAAGACGGTATTCTTGGAGATATAGCTCCAACTATTCTGACTATATTTAATATAGAACAACCCGTGGAAATGACAGGGACATCTTTAATATGACAATTGACTATATCATAATAGACTATATTACAGGCAAACCTTTAAGAAACATAGGATCTGAAGCCTGTCGACAGAAATTTGAAAAATTTCTGGTTGAGCAAAAAGGATATGCAAAACAAGATATTTTAGTGGATAAAAAATTAATTGTCCAGTTTAAAGGGGAAGATTATATCTCAGCCATTGACCTTATTGTTGGGTGCAGAGAAAAAGCATTGATGGCCATTACATGTGTGGCAGGGTCTATTGGATCATATGAAAGGGAAATCCTGGCCGGTGCCAGGCTGGTCTATGACTTTCAAATCCCTTTTGCTGTCTCAACTGATGCAAAGGATGCAGTGGTAATGGATACGATTTCAGGCAAAAAGAAAGGTCAGGGCCTTGATGCGATTCCATCGAAAGAAGAGGCACTCAAGCTGATTGAGACAATGGAATATATAAGTTTCGATAAAACCAGAAAGGAGCGGGAAATGATCATTTACCGCTCCTTTAACATGGAAAAAGTGAATATTTAATCAGGCCCGGGGTACCTCTTTATTGCAGTGCATGCAAAGTTTGGCCCGTTTTTTAATTATCTCTGCGCAATAGGGGCATTCACGGGTATAATGCCTTTGGTGAAGTTGCTCTATGGCCTTTTTTACCTCTGTCTGCAGAACGGGGGTTGGAAACTTATAATTGATCAAATGCTCTGTTGCTTCAGCATCTCCAAGTTCTCCAACCATTTGTGCTGCTTTAACCCTTGCTTTGGCTGGAATTTTGGGATCAAGACAGATCTTTAAAATTTCATCCCAGTCTTTTGACATATAATAATCCGTCAAAACAGAAAATGTCTGTTTCATCAATTGTTTTCTTGCTTCTTCCTTGATCAGGACTTCATCGTCCAGAATTCCACCGGTTGCTCCCACTGGGCTGAACACAGGCATGTACTCAAAATTATTCTGCCCCGGTTCAATATAGCACCGATAGGACGCACCCATTTCCATTGTTTCCTGAAGATGATCCCAGCCCTGTTTATAGCTTCCGCACCCATCGTTAAAACAGACAAACAGGTATGGAGTTCCCCAGCCAAGGCCATCACTGAAATTAATCGGGGGAACTTCCCACAATGTCATCTGGGTATCACAATCCGGACATTTTGGTTTGTCCATTTTTAAATATTTTTCAAGAAGTTCTTCTTTTGTTTCAAACGCCATGATATCAATCTCCTTTTGGAAGTCCCGGACTTTCACTGGACTATTCACTGAAATATTCAGCCCTCCAAAATAAGCATACCGTTTGATTTGTCAAACGGTATGCTTTAAGACCTGGAATATATTGAAAATAAAACTTTGATTTACTCAATCACTGCAAGTACCTCGCCCTTGGCAACAGAATCCCCGCTCTTATAATTTATAGATTTAATAACACCGCTTGTGGGCGCAGGCAGTGCATTTTCCATTTTCATGGCTTCAATTACCACAACGGTTTCACCCTCATTCACTGCATCACCCTCATTTTTTTCATATTTAATGACCATACCCGGCATGGGTGCTTTGACAGGTGTTCCGGCCGATTCTGCAGGAGCAGGGGTTTCTTTGGCAGCAGGCGCAGGTTTGGGCGCAGGGGCGGCCGGTTGTGCAGGAGCCGCTTGAACCACGGGTGCTGCCGGAGCGGCCACAGGCGCAGGAGCAGCAGCAGGAGCTGCGTAGGTGATAACAGGGGCACCACCTACTTCATCAACACCCACTTCAAAATAATCCCCTTCTACAAATACGTTAAAGGTGCGTGCATATTCACTCTTTTCAGGGATATCTTCCAATCTTGTTTTTTCAACCAGTTCGCCTTTTTTGGCTTTTTCAATTAAAGCATCTTGTTTTGCCACATCTTCAAGTGTGATGGGCTTTAAACTTTCAGGCACCTGTTCCTTACCATATTTCTGCATAAGAAATTTTTTGCCGGTAACAGGAAAAAGCGCATATAAAATAAGGTCTTCATCATCCACAGCAAGATCGCCGATCTCTTGTTTTGCCTTTTCAAGTTCAGGCTCAAGCACTTGGGCCGGTCGACAGGTAATGGGTTTTTCCCCTCTTTCATAGCCTTTGAGCGCTTTTTTCTGTACTTCAGGATCAATGGGAACACTTGTTTTACCATAAAGACCATAACAAAGATCTTTTACCTGGGCCGTTACCATTTTATATCGTTCCTCAGGTGTATCAAACAGTACATTGTTAACCGTCTGAATACCTACAATCTGGCTTGTTGGGGTTACCAGCGGAATCTGACCCAGCTCTTTTCTAACCCTTGGAAGTTCTTTAAGGACATCATCCATTTTATCCAAAGCATCCATATCCCTTAACTGGTTCACAAGGTTGGAAAGCATGCCTCCGGGTGTCTGGTGAAGCAGGACATTGATATCAATACCTGAAACTTTGGTATTATCCAGAAGATGCTTGTATTTTGGCATTATTTGTTTTTCCAGAATTTCATTGATATCTGCAAGGGCGTTAATATCAAATCCTGTATCCCTGTTGGTACCCAGAAGTGACATAACAAAAGGCTCTAAAGCCGCATGGGATGTTCTGTATGCATAGGGGGTCAAACAGGTATCAATGATGTCTACCCCGGCTTCAATGGCCTTGAAATGGCTCATGGGACTCATTCCGGAAGTAAAATGGCTGTGAAGATGAATCAAAGGCTTTACATTGTCTTTTAAGGCTTTAATAAGTTTATAAGCGTCATAAGGTGCTAAAAGCCCTGCCATATCCTTGACACAGATACTGTCTGCGCCCATGGCTTCCAAATCCTTTGCCTTCTGTATATAATACTCAAGGGTGTACACATCTCCGCCGATTCTCGGTTCGGTTAAGGTATAGCAGATGCATCCCTGGAAATGGGCAC
The DNA here is from genome assembly GCA_018645325.1 of Desulfobacula sp. GTDB lineage: Bacteria > Desulfobacterota > Desulfobacteria > Desulfobacterales > Desulfobacteraceae > Desulfobacula. The sequence continues at coordinate 6,123 of JABGOU010000009.1, read as the reverse complement.
CGCATTCCTTGATCACAGGAACAACGGTTTCAAAATTTCGATAATCATTTAAGGCATCAAAGGTTCTGAAAACTTCCATCCCGTTATCAACTGTTTTTTTCACAAATAATTTTGCCACATCATCGGCATAATTTCTATACCCCACAAGATTCTGGCCCCTTAAAAGCATTGAAAAGGGAGTCTTTTTAAAATATCTTTTCAGGGTCCGAAGTCTTTCCCATGGATCTTCGCCTAAAAATCGATGCATGGCATCGAATGTTGCACCGCCCCAGACTTCAACAGCCCAGAAACCGATCTCATCCATTCTTTCAGCTACGGGGATCATATCTTCTGTTCTTCCCCTTGTGGCAAAAAGCGACTGGTGCCCGTCACGAAGAGAGATATCCTCAACCTTTAACTCGTGTTTAGCCTTTGGCCTGTCTTTATCATACTTCATCTCAGCCATTTTAACTTGAGTGTGCTCTGTCATTTATTTTCTCCTGAATAAATTATTTTTTATCAAAACTTTATATTTAATGCCTGTCCTAAAAACCTGCAAATTTTAAATTTAATGCCTACCCGAAAACCTGGGTCGAAGACGCGAAGCCAAATTTTTTATTTAAACATCCTCATCTGCATCATCGCATTGGCCTGCATATGGTTCCCTCTTCCCGACATTCCCCAGATATTGGCTGGCTGTATGATCTGCCGGGGATGGTCAAAAAGTTCCGGTATCTGTTCTAAAGCCTGGGAGCCATGGAAGGCAGCTGCTTCCTCTGATGTTTTAATGTAAGCAAATACTGCAGCCATGGCTGCAGATAATTTTTTTTTATCCATTTTTATCCCTTTATCTTATACAGGTATATTTCCATGTTTTTTTGCCGGTCTAAGTTCTCTTTTTGTTGCCATGGCCTCAAGGGCATCAATCAGTCGAGGCCTTGTTTCAGAAGGTTGGATCACGGCATCCACATAACCCCTTGCAGCAGCACAATAGGGGTTGGAAAATTTCTCATTATACTCTGCAATTTTTTCTGATCGTTTTGCTGCAGGATCATCTGCTCCTTTTATTTCTTTTGCATGGATAATGTTGGCTGCACCTTCGGCACCCATGACGGCAATCTCGGCACTTGGCCATGCAAAAGCCATATCTGCGCCAAGATGTCTTGAGCACATGGCAATATAGGAACCACCATAGTCTTTCCTTGTAATCAATAAAAGTTTTGGAACAGTGGCTTCAGAGTAGCACCATAAAAGTTTTGCGCCATGGCGGATAATGCCTCCCCACTCCTGGTTACTGCCGGGCAGATATCCCGGGACATCTGCAATAGTGAGCATGGGAACATTAAAAGCATCACAAAACCGGATAAACCGGGTAGCCTTATCTGATGCATCAATGTCCAGGCATCCTGCCAGAAAATTGGGCTGGTTAGCAATAATACCAATGACACGCCCATTAAGTCTTGCAAAACAGATCACCATATTTTTCGCATAATACTCATGTGGCTCAAAATACTGGCCGTCATCCACAATGGAGGTAATGACATCCTTTATATTATACGCCCTGTTGGGATTATCAGGTATGATTGAATTTAAGGATTCATCCATGCGGTTGGGATCATCCGTGGGCGGCACATAGGGAGGATCTTCCATATTATTGGATGGCAGATAGGATAAAAGTTTTCTGATCTGCATAAGGGCATCTTCATCAGACTCACAGGCAAATTGAGCAACACCTGATTTTTCGTTATGGGTCATGGCTCCGCCAAGGTCTTCAAAGCTGATCTCTTCACCTGTAACAGCCTTGATAACATTGGGCCCTGTAATAAACATATAGCTGGATTCTTTTACCATGAAAATAAAGTCAGTCATGGCAGGGGAATAAACCGCACCACCGGCAGTGGGCCCCATAATGGCTGAAATCTGGGGAATAACGCCGGATGCACCAGAATTTCTAAAGAAAATTTCACCATAGCCTGACAAGGCATCAATTCCTTCCTGAATTCTTGCACCGCCGGAATCGTTCATACCGATAATCGGCGCACCTGCCTTTAAAGCCATATCCATGACCTTACAGATTTTTTTGGCCTGCATTTCCCCCAGCGAGCCCGCCCTTGCAGTAAAATCCTGGGCATAGGCAAATACAATTCTGCCGTCCACTTTACCATGCCCAGTTACAACACCATCTGCCGGGATCTCCACATTTTCCATTCCAAAATTAGTGCTCCTGTGGGTGACAAACATGTCCAGTTCTCTGAAACTTCCCTTGTCAAAAAGAATATCAAGCCGTTCCCTGGCATTGAGTTTTCCATTTTCCCGTCGTTTTTCAAGGGCTTTTTCTCCGCCCATTCCCATGATGTGCTTCTCTTTTTGCTTCAACTCCTGGATCTTGTCAGATGTTGCTCCCATAATATAAACCCTTTCTTAAACTATTTATCCATTATTTTGATTTTTCATCGTAAAACGCCATGCACAAAACCATTCTTTTGGATGGTTATCCGGCGGACACCCGATACATTCGGTTTTAATTCTTTTATCAACAGCCTTTGCAAAATATTCATATTCAACCCGTCCTGCAGATTTACAAGGATAATCATCCAGTTTTTTTCTTTTCCTTGCAGATTGAACCCTGCAGTCATTCATTTGGAATACAAAACTTTGGGGGTCTTCGTCAACAAAAGATTGCTCATTGATTAATGAGTACATCCTGAAATTTAACGCTTTTTTTAAACCTGCAAGCCCACACTCATCATCCAGCTTTAAAAATTTTTTAATTGCAAAGGCTTCATAGGGGGAAAATTGAGCCCAACAAGAATCATTAACTCGCTTTGCATCATTCATTCCATTATCATTTTCAATGGACTGAAACCACAGGCCGTCATTCACCAGCCAGTTTTTAGCCACAGCACCCATCAAGGCTTGCCTTTTTTCGTCGTCCATATCCAGCAATGCTTTAGGCAAACCATCTTCAATCTCAAAATCTAAGACATCTGAAAATCTTTTTAACCCGATTGCAACGCTCTTTTGAGTTGCATTATCAAGAACCTCCAGAGCCTTTTCCATGCCCATCTGGTGCCTGACTTCAGTAAACCATAGACCATAGTGGACTACAATTCTAGTAAGCATGTCAACAATTAATCTTGATTTTGAATTTTTATCAAGACTTGAAGGTACATTTTTTTTAATTTCCATAAATTCAATTCCTTTTTAATAACCTTAAGATATTAATATAAACCATTGTAAAATCTTAATCCAAGGCCTGTTTCTTGTCAAGAATTGATTACAATATAGCTATATTGAAGCCAAAAAATCATTGCATTCAATACCAAGATATACTATTCTTAAAAATTAAAGATTGAATTTAAATAATTTCCAGGCCTGAACTTAGGAATAATTAAAATGAGTATAAAAATACATATACACCTAACCCATCGCCGGCACACCAATGGCCAGAAAACAATAGAAGTCCAGGGGAACTCTGTTGGTGAGGCGTTAAACAATTTTGTAACCCTTTATCCGGGCATGAGGAATGAAATATTTGATAAGAAAGGTGGCTTGCACCATTATATTGAAATTTATTTGAACAATGAAAGCGCATATCCCGGAGAGCTTAAAAAGCCAGTGAAAAAAGGCGATGAGATACAGATTATCGCATTTCTTGCCGGCGGTTGAACAAAAAAAATTCGATTTTTCATTAAAAAAAATGCAAGGGCCAAATAGGTCTAAACAGATTCTGCAAGCCCTAAATAGGATTCCCCTTCTTTGTTTTTCCCTCTTTTTATACAGCCGTTCCCATAAATGACACACTTTTTTTTCAAAACCTTTTTTGCTTTTTGTACCTGTTCCTGTGTCAGGCTGCCTGATTCTATAAGGGTGGATAAAGACTGGATTCTGAATTTATCCTGGGAATGAAAATTAGAAAGCTGATCTTTGTGGCCCCCTCTTTTTATGGTATAGGGTTTATCAATCAAAAAAACAGGCAGGGTTGAACTGACCCTGAGCCATAGATCATAATCTTCACAAACCAAGAAAGTTTCATTAAAATACCCTTTCATATCAAACAACTGCCTTTTCATCATAACAGAGGAAGGACTGACCAGGCAAAGATGCAATGACTGCTCAAATATCATTCCCGATGGTTTCTTATGTTTAACTTTAGGATTCACTTTTTTCCCGTTTCTTATCCATATCTCTTCAGTCTGACAAATCAAGGCTTCAGGATGATCATTGAAAAATTCCATCTGGCAGGATATCTTTCTTTTATCCCAGGCATCATCAGAATCCAGCAAGGCAATAAATTTACCCCTGCTAGCTTTTATCCCTTTGTTCCTTGCTGCGCTGACACCCTTGTTTTCCTGACACAAAACCGTGATTTTATTTTTATATACCCCAAGCAATTCTTGGGTATCATCATCTGAACCATCATCTATAATTATTAATTCTATATTTGGATAGTCCTGTAAAAGGACTGAGTCAACAGCATCTTTTAAGGTCCAGGCACGGTTATAGCTAGGCAGGATCACGCTGACAAGTGGATACTTTTTCATCCTTTTTATCTTTTCCTTTTCAGAATCTTTTAATTTAATCTTCAATATATTGAAAGGAGTTGAAACCGTTCAAAATTTAACAGTTGCTTCTTTTTATTCCCATGGATTAAATAGAACCACGCCACTTTCTTTCATATCTGACGTGTTGCGGGTTACAACTGTTAAATGGTGAGTAATGCCTGTGGCGGCAATGAGCGAATCTATCGCCGGCATCGGCTTACCAATACGTTCTGTCATTCCTTGAATTTTCCCCCATATTATCGCAACCTGCATATCGATACCGATGATTTTATTCAAAAATCTTTCTTTAAGGTCATTTTCTACCCAATTATGTAATTTTTCTTTTCTTTGTGATTCTGTTAATTTTTCAATTCCTTTGTGGAGTTCACCAATTGTCAAAACGCTAATAAAAAAGTTGGCTTCATCTTCTTTTTTAATCCATTTCGTTACTTTTACCGATGGCCTTTGTTTGATGATTTCCGAAATAACACATGTGTCTAATAAATATTTCATAGTTCAACATCTCTTGAAAAATTTTTGTCTCTTGTGGAAGAAAGATTTACGCCAAAGAGAGGGGAACTTTTAAAAAAAGATAATAAATCTGATTTTGGTTTGCTAAGTTTTTGGTAGTCTTCAATAGCAATGATTACGACAGATTCTTTGCCGTGTTTGGTAACAAATTGAGGACCTTCATGATGGGCTTTGTCCACTAAACTGCTAAATTTATTTTTCGCTTCTTGTAATTGCCAGATATTTCCCATAGCTGCCTCCCCTATAATAAATTTCATCTAGTCTGTCTGGATTATAATTTTTGCAAACATAGAAGTCAATGAGTTTAAATTTATAAAAACCGTTCGCCGGCCGGTGAATTTTTGTCGTTAGAATTTAGTATGCTGTTTGAATGAATAAGTTGGATGACATTATGATGCCTTTGATCGCTAAAAAATTAAAGGAAGTTTGCCCGATTATATTTGGGGCCAGCCCCAAACCCCGGGATTTAGCGCATTAAGGACAAAAGCATGGGGAAGGACAGCATACATTTGACTGTACACTGCCCCCCATGCTCCAGTCACCGGCTACGGCGCTCAGGTTGCTTCCCAGCATTGCCCTATTCTCCGAGCTGGCAACTGTATCATAACACGGTGAAATGAAATTTAAAAAGTACTTTTAAATAGAATGATTCGCTTTACAGGTAAGCCTCCAAGTAGCATGATGGCTTTAATGTTAGCGGCTGGATTGACACGAGTCATCCAGAATCATTACTACAAGGAGGCTTTGATGAACATTATGCATTTTATTGGCTTAGATATCCACAAAAAAATAATCGCTTTTTGTGTAAAAACTAAAGAAGGCATTATTCATAGTAAAGGAGTCATTCCTGCAACACGTCCGGCATTAATCGAATGGATGAAGACGCTTCCCCAATCCTGGACGGTGGCCATGGAGGCTACACTGTTCACCGGCTGGATTTATGATTTTCTTAAACCCCATGCATTTGAAGTCAAAGTAGCGCATCCTGAGATGTTAAAAGCAATTACAGCAGCAAAAAAAAAGAATGACCAGTCGGACGCTCAAAAAATATGCGATCTACTCAGAGTTG
>JABGOU010000089.1 GCA_018645325.1 Desulfobacula sp. | reverse complement strand
AGATGTTCCTGATATCATTTGCTACCCCTTTTCGCATTGATATTTTTGGAACATAAGGCACTGCATTTCTTTGCATATGAACCTGGCAGCGTTGCCAGGGTACACTTGGAAAAACCGATTCCCTGGCTGCTTTAAGACCGGCATGGTCATCACTGGTGATCATTTTCAAACCATGAAGACCTCTTCTCTTAAGATCCAGGAGGAATTGTCGCCAATGGACTTCAGCCTCACTTAATGAGACACTGGTCCCGAGAATTGTTCTTCTACCATCCTCCATGACCCCGGTCGCAATCAAGACAGCACAGGACATAACCACTCCGTCTTGTCGAACCTTTTCATATCTGGCATCCAATTGAAGAAATGGTATCTTGGGTAAATCTCTGGTTCGCCACTTCTCCAGCTCTTTATCCAAAAGTTTCGATGCATTGCTGACCTGGGTGCTGCTGATTTCAAGCCCACATAGTTTTTTTAGAATCGCAGTAACCTTCCGGGTTGATACTCCCTGGATATACATCTCTGCCATTGCAAGCTTCAGGGCTTTTTCTGAACGAAGACCCTTTTCCAAGGCCGAAGGATAAAAATTAACATCGCCTCTAACTTGAGGGACATTGAGATGAAGTTTGCCCAGTTTTGATGCTACCGATTTATTTTTAAACCCGTTGGCATAGCCTGACCTGTACTCTGTCCGTTCCCAGGGCCTTGCATTTAGTGCTGAAGATCTTTCGACTTTCATAGCTTCATTAATGAGAATGGAGACTGCCTCTCCAATTCCCTCTAAACCATTTTCATTTATTATTTCCAAAACTGTTCGAATTACGGTATCCTCTTCGTGCTGGGTCATTCTTTTTTCCTTTCAGTTTGATTTGGTCGTTAAACAAAAAGGAATTCTAATGTTTGACCCAGCATTTTCAACCCCAGGATCTCATATCCTGGATTTTTGATGAAAATTGAATTTACAGAAAGACTTTTACACTATTATCAGAATGAGTCATATTGTTGATAGGATTTTTTCCTCTTAGTCACTGACATTGTTCTTAAGGTAACAATCCAGATCAAAAAGCTGTTTAAAACTTAAGTCGGTAAATTGTACTTTTCTTTCTTGTCAGCCTTGACCTGATTATGGAATAATCCTCCTGGATTTAAAGTGCGTTTTCTTCTTTTCTTTTTTCTTCTCCTAAAAAAAATAATTAACCAATTTTCTTCATATTCTTCTCTTCTTCTTGAAAGATTTTTCACCCTGCACAATCATGTCCTTTAATCATTGATTTTATCTGGAGACATGTTGTGAATGAGAAAAATAAAAAAGAAAAAGTGTCGTCATTGCAGACTGTTATTTACCCCGGATCATCGAAATTGGGAAAAACAAAATTATTGTCAAAAAACTCCCTGTAGAAAAGCAAGCAAGAAAGCCAGCCAAAAAAAATGGCTGAGCAAACCTGAAAATGAAGATTATTTTCGCAGTCCTGACAATGTAGAGCGGGTTCAAAAATGGAGAGAAAACACCCCCGAATATTGGAAACGAACAAAGCGTTCAATTGCGTTACAAGATCTCTTAACCGCACAACCCATTGAAAACAAAGAAAATAATAGCCAAATTTATGCACAACCCCAAACACATGCGTTACAAGATCTCTTAATGGCGCAATCGCCTGTTATTATAGGGCTAATCTATAATTTAATCGGTTCTGCGTTACAAGATGACATCGCTAACACCCTCCTTCGTATGCAACAATTCGGACAGGAAATTTTATTTTCTAAAACCCAAAACCAAGGAGGGAGTCATGATTGTAAAAAATCCAATTTTAAAACAACGAGTCCGAAAGATACCCAACAGCTTCAGTTGGATCGATCACCGGCTGGTCAGGCAAAGGTATATTGAATCATGTACCCATGAGCAGTCAGCTCTGTATCTATTTTTAGTCTGTGTATCCGATGACAAAGGCTTAAGCTATTATGCGGATAAATCCATTATGAAAAAGCTGGATATGGATATGCAGACTTTGAAAAATGCCAGATCCGGTTTGATTAAAAACAACTTGATTGCTTGGCAGCAACCCATCTACCAGGTTCTCAGTCTTGAACCCATGGTCAATACCCGCCGCTCAGGGCAGATGATGAGCCTGTCCAATCTCCTGAACAATGCGGAGGTGGTCAATGATTGACTATGAAGCCTATGCTCAGATCAGAAACTATTTTACCCGTGATCATTTAAGATACAGCCAGATAGCCAATAAACTTGGATTGGATCAGCGGACAGTTGCGATCTGGGCAAATGAAAAAAAATACCGGGCAAGAAAATCATCGCCGCGTAAAAGTAAGCTTGATCCTTTTAAAAATCATATCATTCAAATGCTGGAAAAACATCAGTACACAGCGCAGCAGATTTACCAACGCATAAAAGAAGATGGGTTTAAAGGTAGAATCACCATTGTAGAGGATTATGTCAGAAAGATCCGTCCTCCTAAAATAAAAGCATATCTAAAACTTGCATTTGCACCGGGTGAATGTGCCCAAGTGGACTGGGGATCATATGGAACGGTTCGAGTTGGTTCCACCACCCGCAGATTAAGTTTTTTTGTGATGGTGCTGTGCCACAGCCGAATGATGTATCTTGAATTTACAGTATCTCAAACCATGGAACATTTTTTGGGATGCCATTTGAATGCCTTTCATTTTTTTGGTGCGGTTCCCGGCAAAATAATGGTGGATAATCTTAAATCCGCTGTATTAAAAAGAACTGTTGGGTGCGCACCGGTATTTAATCCGGGATATCTTGATTTTGCAAACTACTATGGGTTCTCAATCGTTGCTTGTAATGTTCGTAAGGGCAATGAAAAAGGCCGGGTGGAAAATGCAGTTGGCTATGTAAAAAAGAATCTTTTGAACGGGCTGGACATACCCGACTTTTGCGTGATGGAATCTGTGGCAAAAACTTGGGTTGACACAATAGCCAATGTAAGAACTCATGGAGAAACCGGCAAACGACCTTTGGACATGTTCAAAGAAGAGGCTTCCCTTCTTGGGCGATTACCTGCAACCCCCTATGATGTCAGTCAGGTCAGCCAGGTTAGGGCTTCGCCACAATACAGGATAAGCCTTGACGGCAACAGCTATACGGTTCCAGCACAATTGGCCGGTGTCGGGCTTACATTAAAAAAATATCCGGATCGGATTTGTCTGTACCATGGGAATGACCTGGTTGCCCGTCATGCCAGATGTTATGACCGCAAACAGGATATCCAAAACCAAGATCATTCAAGAATATTGTTGGCACAAAGGAAAAAAGCCGCAGATCAGGCAATCTACATGAAGTTTTTGACCTTGTCTGACAAAGCAAAAGAGTATTACCTGCAATTGGGACAACGCCGATTAAATCCCTTCCTTCATATACGAAAAATTGTTGCTTTAAGTGAAATTTATCCTAAAGAGCAGGTTGCCCTGGCCATTGAGGACGCTATTAAATTTGATGCCTTCTCAAGTGAATATATTACCAATATTTTAGAACAGCGATTACGCCCGACTGAAGAGCCAGGCGTACTTCATGTCACCAGAAGTAGTGATCTACTGAATTTAACCATTGACCCTCCGGACCTCTCGATTTACAACATAGGAGATAAAAATGTCTGATTTAGAAAACCACCTGTTATATTTAAAACTGCCTTATATCAGGGAAAACTATGAATCGGTTGCAACAACAGCCGCCCGCAAAAAATGGACACATACTCACTTCTTATCAGAACTGATTAAGCAGGAATCAGGTCTGCGCAGGGATAGAATGATCCAGCGCCGTATCAGTATGGCTAAGTTCCCTGTAATAAAAACCATGGATCATTTTAACTGGTCCTGGCCAAAAAAAATCAATCGGGTTCAAATTGAAAATCTCTTCCATTTGAAATTCATTGAGAAAAAAAGCAATGTCATATTTATAGGTTCAGTTGGCGTGGGCAAAACCCATATTGCCACAGCACTTGGGTACCAGGCCTGTCTTAAAACCAATACGGTATTGTTCACCTCCGCCATTGATGCTGTTAATAATTTGGTAGCAGCACAACGAGCTGGTCTGTTAAAGCAGGAATTAAAAAAATACCTCAAACCAAGCCTGTTATATCTTGACGAATTAGGCTACCTGCCAATTGATAAAATCGGAGCGGATCTACTCTTCCAGATTATCAGCCAACGATATGAACAAGGCTCCATCATTATTACAACAAATCGTGTGTTCCAGGAATGGCCAAAAATCTTCAACAATGACAGCACTCTTACATCTGCATTACTTGACAGATTGCTGCATCATACGGAGGCTGTTGTTATTGAAGGGGACAGTTATCGGATGAGAGAAGAAAAAAATAATTAAAATTTAACATAGCTGGCAGTTCAAAAATAATGATCTGCCAGCCTTTTTTTAACATACATTTTTAAACCAGGGATTTTATTACATTTTAACGCCGCCGCCCACATTTCTCTAACCTTCATTGAGCTTAATGAGGGAGCACTGGTGACTTCCTCATCTGAAATCGTTTTAAAAGGGATATCACCCACATAAAATCCCATACTGCTTAAAAAAATTGATTCTTCCGAATGATTTTGGTTATCATTTTTAATCTCACCATTGTTTGTATCAACATATTTGAATGAAAGCCCGCCCATGCTGATATCAGTTATCTGCCCTACTTTGTGAGATTTGGGGCTAATGGCAGCGTAGGCTCCGTTAACAGCTTCATATCTTTTGCTTTTTCGTCTTTCTACAGTTCTTTTTCTACCTACCATGGTATATTTCCTTTATTTGACTCGAGTCATTTGGAAAATTCAATTGATATTTTCCCTTTCATCACGCAGAGTTTGGCTGCGGTATTTATTTAATTCTTGCAAGAAAGGTGCCTGGTTGATGGCTCATCAGAAGTCATGTCGGGCAACAGTTACAGCAAATTAGGGTAATTTTGTCCCTATGAAAAAATTGTAACATGATTACAAAAAGTTCACACAATTATGAAAAATTTTATGTAATGGAACAAAAATATCTTAAAGTAACCAGCAATAAAGGACAAATTTTACTCTGCAGATATTAGAAGTAATGAGTTGAAGAAAAGGGTTGATTATCCGGCAAATTAAAAATTTGAGGATTATGCTGGACAGCATTCAAATGAGGCCTGCTTTCGAAATATATATTGGGGGTTATGTTTCAAGGCCTGGTGGGAACTATAACGTGAAGTCCAGATCATTTAAAAATTTACCCATACACAAGATATAGCATCCATATCCTTTTATTCTCAGATAAAAAACTCCATTATATGGAAGGGATCAAAATCAAATAAACCAAACGTCCTTTACATTTTATTGGAGACTAACTTTACAGCAGTTCAAACCTTGAAAATAATTTTTAAACAACCTTTATTCTACATTCAAAATTTGACATTGTTTACTCAGATAGGTTTTTGGGAGATGGCCTTGCAGCATATTTGTGAAGAGCCTGGAAATAGGCAACGATTTCGGGCGGAATCGAGGTAAACCGAACCGAGTGAGTGTATCCGTCCTTACCCAATTGCTTGATCACCTTCCCATAGAAGTCATTACCCGGAAGCCCATCGCCCACATCCCCCAAATCCATCTTGAGGTTGGTTAGCAGCTCAATCTGCTCATCCAGGGCAATCTCGATGCTCTTTGTTGAAAGCCGAATCACCTTGCCCTGTAGTCTTTCCCCCCCCACATGCTTGCCTTCAACCACGGTGCAGCGAATGGGGATCTGTAGGGCGAGAGTGACCAGGGCAGAATCCTTTCCCTCAAGAATAAGGTTGTAGCTTCCGGCTATACCGCCCACCTCGTAAATCATCAGTGGTATTTCTGATCCTTTTGGGAACACGTTCTGTTGGGAGTCAATGCGTAATACCTCACCCGCCTGCTTTCGGACCGACTCGGAAATGAGGATCTGTCCACCAACCGTATAGGACTCAATCCGGCTGGCCATGTTTACACCGCTCCCGATCACAGTGTACTTGCTCCGCTTGCTCGATCCGATGTTGCCAATAATCACTTCCGTCTCATTAAGGCCTATTCCCATCTCCAACTCTGGGAGGGCCTTTGAACGGTTCTCCTTGTTTACCTGGGTCATGGCATTTTGCATGTCAATGGAACATGCAATGGCTCGTTGGATTCTGTCGGGCATCTCTTGAGGGGCGCCAAATATGATAAGCAGAGCGTCGCCTATAATCTCATTTATGGTGCCGTTGTATTTCAGGACCACGTCTACCATGATTTCGAAATATACATTGAGCATCTGAACCACCTTCTCTGGCTCGAGACGTTCAGCTATGGCAGTAAATCCCCTCAGGTCCGTCATCATGACTGTAACCTTCCTTTTCTCGCCCCCTAATTCAAGAGCTGAAGGGTTCTCAATGAGGGAATTCATCACTTCGGTGGAAAGGTAGCGGCCGAACATTTTTTTGAGCATTATCGTTAAATCAGCAAGCCTGGCCTCACGATCTCTCCAGCGAGTAATGATGTAGGCAGACAGTGATAGAAACCCGAGATACATAATCAGGTATATGGGACCAGCTAAGAAAGCCCACAAGTTTACAAGCCGCCCGCCATCGTAAAGTGGAGCCGCCATCAGAGGCGCGTATGGGAAAAGACCAAACTGCGAGGCGATAATCGACCCTACCACAAGGAGCAGGGCAAAGCCGAGACCCACTAAAACGACGGGTATCCTGAACAGGAGAAACGCCACGAAGCCTTGTCCCAGAAGAACCATGGCATTAGGAGTAGTTAGCGGGCCACCGCAGACAGCGACGATTGCTTCCTCGAGCCACCATAAAAACACCGTCACATAAGCAAACGTACTATTTTCCGGGCTGCGGTGCCGAAGCTGAAGACCGACCACGAGAAGTATGCTCCAAGCGATCACAAAACCCCAACCAATTGGCAGCAACTTCTTCATAAACACAGGGTCAAAGAACGGAATCCTTTCGGGATTGCTAATATAATGGTGGAATAACAGGGTCGTGAATGGTGCTAACAGCACCCAAAAACAGATGATGAGCAGGCACTTATCGACTGTACTCCACTCCAACGGGTTGCCGACTCGGCCGATCATTTTTTTTAAGAACGGAATTCTTTTTGTTTCTTCCATGCTCACTCCTGATTAACCCATTTCTAAATGTTTTGCTAAATCTGTAGAACTTATATTTAATTTCCGAACAGTCCAATTTGACTATGAAGGTTCCATCATACAAAAAAAGAAGAGAAACAAGCGAAAATCACTTTAAACTTAAAGCAGAATATCAATAAAATAAGGATATAATAAATTATGGAGCAAGGCAAATGGTATTGCAAAAGTAAAATTCCATTATATAGAAAAAGGAACAATCGAATGAATCAATTTCACATTAATGTTAATTGGAGATTAACTTTACAGTAGCTCAAACTCTAAAAACTGATTTTTTAAAACCTCAAATATCTTTGCCCCTGACATTGCGTAGAATATTTTTAACAAGGGTATTCTTACATAGTTTTTCACCAGAATGGCGAAATTGAAAGGAACAGTCCCTTTTTTAAGGAAAGTATTTCTGACTTGACCCAAATGGATATATTGAATAAGAAATAAAGATAAAGTTTTTCTGTATTAATCAACTACGCTCTAAAAAGATCGGAGAATAAATATGAAGAAAAACAACGCAGCCTATTTAACGAGCAAATTATCCAAGAGCCAAAAGCGGCGTTTAATAAGTCTGTCAATCAAACAGGCATTGGACAAAGTAAAGGAAAAGGGCAAAAAGGACAAGTAAATGCAGAACAACTTGATTTATTTGAACATCAAGCAGCACAACTGCCAAAGATTAAAATCCCAGGCAAATTGCGAGCCAAGCAGAAAGTATCAACTGCCCCCATCGGAAGAGTGGATATCTCCCAAGCCGGGTACGTTATACAAAGTCCACAAGAC
>JABGOU010000088.1 GCA_018645325.1 Desulfobacula sp. | reverse complement strand
AATCTGCTTCTAATCTTAAAAAAAATCTCCCGATTTTACCTTGGAGCGGTGTAAAAAAAATAGGCGGTGGATTTAGGTGACCTCTTTCCATTTTAAAAAATATTTTTCTTTGGTATCAATGGCTGCATGGGTAAGGCCTTCGATGTCATTGCCTGCCATGACATACTGAATGGTGCTGAAAAACGGCTTGATAAAAATATGTTTCTGATTATCCAGGTTTTGGCGGATGCCCTCAGATATGGATACTGTGCTGCGTTTTAGTTCCAGAACACCCAGAGCAATTCCATTGATATACAAAACAATATCAGGTCGTTTTTTGTGAATACCGTTGATGGTCACTTCTTCGGCAATGGCAAAATCGTTTTCCAAAGGGTTTTGCCAGTCAATAAGCCAGACGGTTTCTTTGTTCTGCCCTATCTCGGGCTGAACCGTCACACCATAGCGAAGAAGCGAATAAACCTCCTTGTTTACATCATATAGCGACTTGCTCTGGTCATTGACTGTTTTGCCAAATTCATACAAGGCTTTTCCGATCAGATCGGGGCTGTATTTTTTCCGGATGAGATAAGCGCTTAATATGTCTTCTTCAATGTTGCTGTTTTCTTCCCTGGATTCCCAATGCCCAAGATAGCGATATTTCATTTCATCTCGGAAGAGGGCAATAACCCTGTTTTGGGTTTCCCGTTCTTTTTTCCCTATTTTACTCATGATCTTTTGCCCTTATTTTGTATTGGGCAATTTCAATGGCTTTATGCAGTTTTTCCTGCAACAATTTTTTTGGCGGCAATATGGTTAAATAATCGGCTACCCTGATATTGCATTTATCCAACTGCAATAATTCAATATGCTCTTGGTTTTTACCCGTGCATAAGATCAAGCCGATAGGGGTATTTTCGCCTTCAACCTGCTCGTATTTTTCAAGATAGCGCAGATACAACTCCATCTGCCCCTTGTATGCGGCTTCAAATTCTCCGATTTTAAGATCGATCGCCACCATGCATTTTAACCTGCGGTGATAAAACAAAAGATCAATGTAATAGTCCCGGTTATCAATTGTAATGCGTTTTTGCCGCGCCATAAATGCGAAATCACTGCCCAGTTCTATAATAAAGCTTTGCAGTTCAACGATGATGGCAGTTTCCAAATTTTTTTCAGAATAGGTATCGGACAAACCTAAAAAATCGAGAAAATACGGATCTCTGAAAACCAGATCAGGGCTTAATTTTTTTTCATTTTTCAATTTGGTAAGATCGTTGAGAATGGTTTGCTCCGGCTTTCTGCTGATGGCTGTGCGTTCATAGAGCATGGATTGAATGCGGTCCTGCAATAGTCTCGATGACCATTTTTCAAGTTTGCTTATTTCTATGTAAAACTCTCTTTTCAAAGGGTCTTCCATGTAGATCAGACTTCGCAGATGTGTCCAGCTCAATTCTCTACGCAGTGCGTATACAATCTGCTCATCGGCAAATACATTGGCAAACTGCATACATTGCCTGAGATGTTTTTCTCCCCAGCCTTTACCATATTCTTCAATTAATTGCCGGGCCAGCGTAACGACAATCTGCTTGCCGTATTCTGCTCGATTATTTTTTAAAACTTCACCATTAATCCGTTTGCCGATATGACAGTACAATAAAGTGATTTCTGCATTTACGGCTAATGCTGCATTTTGCCGACTTTTTTCAATCAACTTTTTTATGTCAGCAGCAATGGGCTGAATATTGTTTATTTCCCGACTCATATCAACCTGATCCTCCCGGTTAATAAATTCTGCATCATGCCCTGTTTGATCATTTTATATTTTTCTAATTTCTTTTCCAAGGCATTTATTTCTGTGTCCATATCCGAAAGGATTTGGGCGATGCGGGTTTGTTCGTCAAATTTTGGGAATTGTTTTTCTATTGACTCGATAGTCTTGGCATTAAGGCTTGGAACTCCCGAGGCTTAGTTATAAGAATACCAATCTATAAGATTAAACATATAAAAAATAAATTTTGGATCATACCCTTGATTTATTTCTGTATAGAAAAGTGTATCTACAGACCAAAAAGGGGTATCCATGTATTGTGGTGCATCAATAGTCCCCTTGCGGCCAATTAAAACAGATGGTTTGTCATACAAAAAAAAATTTGCTCTACCAATGATACCTCCAGATGCTAAAATCGGGTAAACTCCATTATCTGTGGTTACTTCCTTTTGACTTTTACCATGTCTGATTTTTAGAACCTCCCCAAATTTTTTGACTTCCCACCCCTCTTTTATAAATGGTGAATTGTGAGTGGTAAATTGTGAATTTTGCTCTCCATTCTCCATTCTAAATTCACCATTCACCATTGGATTAAGCAACTCCTGCATGGCCCCTTGCTTGGTGGCCCGCTTTTTGGCAATGAGTTTTTCTACTTGGGTAATGAGGGCATCGGTATCGTTTAAGACAGTTGCTATGGCGGTTTGCTCGGCCTTGGTGGGGGGACTGGGGATAGATAGTTTTAATATTTTCACTATAGACAACCCAGGTTGTGCTGATGATTCTGAATATTGATTTAAATTCATATCAGCCAATACATAATAAAGCCATTTCACATCTGTTTTTGTGTTTGGGGTAACGACAACAGCATGTTCTGAAGCAAAAAATTCACCTTCAACATATTGGACATTCCCACATAGAGCACCTTGACGGCCAATCAGGGCAAAATCACCATTATGGGTAAATCTATGCGTGTATCCTCTAATTCCATTTCCGCCATAACAAGGATAAATATCAAACTCGCTAATAGTTTTTGAAGTAATAGTTTCACCGCTTTTCATATCTGACAAGTCGCCTAATTTATTCAAATTCCAATCAATCGGAATAACCCCGACTTCAGTTTCCTTAAAACCTGGTTGTATTTCCACTACTTCTACCATACAAAACTCATTTTTCTTAAATGGTTCTCAAGTTTGGCGGTCAGATCATCCACATCACTGAAAAGTTTAGGATATCGGGTGATCCCTTTTGTTTCCAGATCGGCTTCAAGGCGAGGAGTGACACTACCTAAAAAATCAAAAGTATAAAGGTCTTTGAATACCTGCCCTGAAAGGTCGGAGTATGCGGGTATATTATTCATTATTTTCCTCTATATTTCCTCTGGCGATTTCTGCTTCACTGCCGTCAGTCAAAAGCCTCTGCCATTCTTCTTCTGTGGGCAGTTTGTCTTGATATTCATTTGGAAGTTTTTGATATAATTGATATGTAGTTACTCCGATAGGGTTCGCTTTTGTCCGCAGACTTACTTCTACTTCCAGCTTGTCTTTTTCAGCACACAATATAATGCCGATGGAAGGGTTATCATCTGCTGATTTTTCCGTATCATTTAACAACTCAAGGTAAAAATCCATTTTACCGGCATACTCAGGTTTAAAAGAACCGGTTTTCAATTCCACCACAACCAGACATTTTAAAAATCGGTGATAAAAAAGAAGATCAATAAAATATTCTTTTTGGCCCAGCCTAAGCCTGTATTGACTTCCGATAAAACAGAATCCATAGCCGATTTCTATTAAAAAATCCTTTAGCTTTGCAAGCAGTCTTTTTTCAAGCTCTCTTTTCTGAACCGCCTGGGCTATACCCAGAAATTCCAGATTTATTCTGCTTTTAAGCATTTCATCAGCCTGCTCTGCAAGGTATGTCGGCAATGTTTTATTGAAATTGTGGGATTTTTCTTTTTTTTGATTTTCATAGGCATTGCCCTTTATCTGATTAAGAAGCACATTCCTTGACCAACCCAGTTTTGAGGAAGTCTTAAGATAAAATAACCGTTCATCTTCGTCCTTTATCTTTTGCATAATCAGGATGTTATGTCCCCAGGGAGTTTCTCCAACAAGTTGTTGGAGAATTGGAAATGGGCTGTATTCCAGATAAAACTGGCGTGCAAGCCATAAATTCTGGGAAGAAAAGCCTGTCATTTCAGGAAAAGCAAGTTTCAGATCTTTAGAAAGTATTTCAACAACAGACTTTCCCCATCCAAGCCGCTGCTGTTTTTCAACAATAATCTGCCCGATAAACCAATACATGCCGATTAAAGCATGATTAACCGATTTTGCCGCTTTGATCCTGCTTTCAACAACCTTATTTTTTATTTTCTGTAGAAAATTTCCATATTCCTTTAATTCTACAATTTCTGGCAAAGCAGCCTGGCTTTTCTTTTTTTTCATATTCTGAACCCCATCTTTTCCAAATGACCACTGACTTTTGATTCCAGTTCATCCACTTCCTTGCTAAGTTTCGGCAATGGTGTTTCATATCGTTCAGCCAATTCTTTGATGCGCTGGGTCAGACGGTAGCTGATGTTATCCATTTCATTGCGGATGAGTAGTTTCAAACTGTGTATCCATTTTTTTTCCACCACAATGGTTTTAATTTCATCAATACTCAATTTGGGGTATTGGGCAATCACTTTTGTTTCCAGATCAACTTTGGCAGTTTTTATCTTGACCTGCACTTTTTTTTCATCTTCCATCAGTTTTTTATACTGTTGGAGCATATCGTATTCTTCGGCATTGTCCGTATTTCGTTTGCCTGATTCTTTAACAACTTTGCTCAAATTGACCTTGCTGATTTTGCTTTTGTCATCCATAGCATTGACAAGCAATCCCTCCTCGCCACCATGTTCTTCCCGCAGTTCATCCATGCCTGTGGTGAGGGATTCCGCCCGGGCCTGCAACTCATTAATTGCTTTTTGTTCCGGGCTAAAATATTCTTGAATCATCAGGGCAGGCGGTATGAAGCGGCCTTCCAGTCCTTCAATCCCTGCCACCAGTTTCACGGCTTTTTTGCTCTTGTTTTTTATTTTCTTTTCCATGCGGCTCACACTATTGCCGGCGATCCAGCCATCAGCTGCCAGTTCATAAAAATCATCCTGCATGGTTTTGGCCCAATAATCCATCAGATGCTGATACATTGCATATGAATCGGTGAGCGGTTTGTTGGCGTAATGTTGCAGCAGGTTTTCAGAAATAGTGTGTATGGCATTTTTTGGCTTTAATCCTTTGTCCAAGGCTGTGGTAAAGGCTGTGGTTTGACTTGCCCATTGGTTAAACACGGCATCCATCTGTTTTCCGAAGCTGGTAAACTCGGAATGTTGAAAAATAAAAGATTTGGTTTCCTGGGTTTCAATGTAATGGTTAAAGGTATCCACTATCTTGTGGATGTCCTGTTCCCGCAGAGGATTTTGGTTACCATCCTTTATAAAGCCTTTGCTGGCATCCATACTGCCTCTGAGTTCATCACAACTGGCCCAGAGTGAGCTGTATAATTCAGATTTCTTTATTGCCATTTATTTCCCTTTTTCTATATGTTCTTTCATATCTATCCTATCTTGTATTCATTTGGCAATGGGAACAAAGATCGTTTGTGTATGTTTTTATAGGACTAACAACAAATTATATTTTTTTTAAAATTTACAATGGAAAAACAACTGACTAAATAACATTCAATGGCTATCAGAAAAATATAGAGGTGGCAATATCATTTTTTAAGAAAGAGTGGATAATAACAGGATAACAAGCAGACATTAGACAGGAGTTGATTAATTGTGAATTGTAAATGGTGAATTTTTGTGATATTTGATCGATAGTTCCTATCTGAGTGACTTACGGGTAGTTTGCTCAATTGTGAACGCAGTGCGTGCACAATTTCAATGTCCGGTAAAATATCAGCCACGCGGATACAATGGTAAATTGTTCGTTGGGGGACTATTTTTTGTTATTTTTATTCTCTTTTGATTTTATTATAATGGATGAAAGTAACTTTTTCAGTTCCGTTATATCTGGAAGGATTGACTTGTATTGAGTTTCGTTTAAGTATGTTGCCTGAAATAAAAGCTCAATCCAATAATCGGTTTCATTGGCTTCTTTTTGGGCAATTGCCATTTTGTGAATAAAGTCGGCTTTGCTTTCAGCTTGTTCGGCTTCACGAATCAATGCACCGATAGCTGTGCCACTTCTGAGTAATTGCTTACTCAAAATATATTCTTTCTTTTCAGCCTGCAAATATTGAAACAATTTTACAACCCTCAAAGCAAAAGCAAAACTCTTATTTTTTACAATATTCTCTCCCATTCACCATTTACAATTCACCATTTAATAATGCGTATCTGCATACTCAACCCATCCACCGGTTTTAATAAGGGCCTTGTCAAATTCTGAAATTTGAAATTTTATTGTTTTTGTTTGATCTTTTGATTGAACCATAATCTCGAAAGCTTCCATATCCACTGAAATTTTAGTATCGCTCTTTCCAAACTCTTTAAAGATGTGATTGATCTTATCTTCAGATAGTTCAATAGCAAGCATTCCGCAATTAAACATATTTTGTCTGAATATTCTTGCAAAACTTTGGGCAATCACAACATTTATATGATTCACTTCAAGTGCCCAGGGTGCATGCTCTCTTGAAGATCCGCAGCCGAAATTCTCTTTTGTAACAATAACCGCTTTTTCTTTAATATCCATTTCAGGATTAAAGCCATCTAATTTTAAGTCTTCAAATAAATGCTGTTTCAAAGCTGTTTTCTCAATTTCCGTGAGATATTTGGCTGGAATTATTTCATCTGTATTGATATCTGAACGATCAAGAAACAAAATATTCCCTTTAAATTCTTTCATAATTATTTTCCTTGTTCAAAAAAATTGGAATTTGAAATTTCACCTTTAATAGCACTGGCAGCAGCTGTTGCAGGGCTCACAAGGTGAACCATGCCGCCCTTACCCATGCGGCCTGCAAAATTTCGATTGGTTGTGGATGCTGCCACCTCGCCTTCGGCCAATACACCGTTGCTCATGCCAAGACAGGCACCGCAGGTGGGATTTGTCACACAAAAGCCTGAATCCATAAAAGTTTTAATAATCCCTTCTTCCAGGGCCTGGGAAAATATTTTTGGTGTGGCAGGAGATACAATTCCCCGGACATTGGGGCTTATGGTATGGCCTTTAAGAACCTTTGCTGCAATCTTCAAATCTTCAAGCCGCCCATTGGTACACGAACCAATATAAACCTGGTTGATCTTTGTTCCCGACATTTGTGATACGGGTTTTACATTGTCCGGTTTATATCCAAATGTAGTTAAGGGCTCAAGATCACTGACATCTATTGTTTTTTGCTTTGCATATCTGGCATCATCATCTGATCTAAACTTTGAAAATGCATCCAATGCATCCTGTTTTGTTTTATATTGATTTTTTATAAACTCCCAAAGAAAGTCAACCGTTGTCATATCAGGAAGACATATCCCGCTTGTGGCACCTGCTTCAACCGCCATATTGGAAAGGGTCATCCGCTGGTCCATGTTCATTTCATCCACTATATTTCCTGTGAATTCAATGACCATATTAGTGGCCCCGTTTACACCCAGGTCTTTGATTACCTTAAGAATGATATCTTTGGCATATACACCTGAAGGAAGCTTGCCAATAATTTCAATCTTATAGGTTTGAGGTGTTTTAAAGGTGCAGACTCCTTTTAAGATTCCCACTTCAAGATCTGTTGTTCCAACTCCTGCGGCAAAAGCACCAAAAGCGCCGTGGGTACAGGTATGGGAGTCCCCCATAATAATGACAAACCCGGGTCTTACAAATCCTTTTTCCGGAAAAAGCGCATGGCATACACCATTATGGCCGATATCAAAAAAATCTTTGATCCCGTGCCTTATGGCCCATTCACGAAGAATTTTTCCCTGGTGTGCCGTTTTAGAGTCTTTAGCAGGACTTACATGATCAATAACGGCTTTTATTTTATCCGGATCAAAAACTCTGTCCTTTCCCCTTGCCATTAGATCCTGGATAGCCATTGGTGTTGTAATTTCATGACAAAAAACCCTGTCCAGTTTCAACACACTGACATCCCCAAAAGGTTCATCCACCAAATGGGTCTCAAAAATTTTTTCTGCAATTGTCTTTCCCATTATTATCTCCAAATACTATATAGTGTTTGAACGAAAACTCACCCATCTACTTCGTTGCCGCAAAAGTTTGAAATCCTCATGTACTGGAGTACACTCCGGTTTCAAACTTTCTTGCGCCTTGTATATGGG
>JABGOU010000087.1 GCA_018645325.1 Desulfobacula sp. | reverse complement strand
AGCCAGGGCAGGAACATTTTGCCCCCCAAGCCTAAGATCGTATTTTGAATCCCGGGCCCGGACAAGGAACTGGGAAGGCGTGCTATCCAGAGCAGTTTGAATTTGTGTCTCATTAAAAAAAATTATATTTTGATCTGTTTTAAATCCATGGGATCTAAAGAGCTGGACAGCTTCTTTTGCATAAAAAGCAACGCCTGTGTTCGCAAGTATATCCAGTGAAGCTTCATGAATCAGATCTTGTTTAGTCTTCCCCACGGGTAACTCCCCTTTTTTAAAGAAAAAAACAAACCAAGCGGTTCAGTGGGCCATGGATCATTATTCTGAAATAAAAAATTACCCTCTCCTTATTGACATGAGGATAGCCAGTTTGTATTTAGTCGTCAAGTGGTAATACCTCTTTACTTTTATTTACTTTTATTTACTTTTATTGCAAAGCGGTGGGTCTAATACCCCGCCACTTGAGACGGGGAGATTCATTTTAACCACAGTTTGGGAGGCTGCAATTGTATAAAAGCAAAGAAAAAATCATTGGTTTTCTTGATAATTTTGATCTCGATAAAATACCTGTCGCTGTTGTTCTCGAAGCCAAACGAGCCGTTTTAGATACATTAGGATGCATGATTGCAGGGGTTGATACGCCTTTGGGAAAAGGACTGCACAAACTTGCGTATCGATTTATTGATAAAAAAGGTGTCACAGTGTTTGGGCTTAAAAAAAAAATGACGCCTTTTATGGCAGCCATGTGCAACAGCTATATGGCCAATGCCCATGACGCTGATGATGGGCACAGAAGGTCACGATTACACGCAGGGGGTATTATCATACCCGTTGCCCTGGCAGTTGCCCAAGAAAACAACAACACTGGCAAACAATTTCTTGAAGCCATCATTATAGGATTTGAGCTGGCTTATCGGGCCGGTATGGTAACAACCACCTGGGAAGCATACCACGGATCTGCTATGGGCAGTACATTCGGAGCAGCAGCCTCAGCAGGAAGGCTTTTGGGGCTGACATCGGAGCAAATAATAAATGCCATGGGCATTGCTGAAATGCAGGCACCCAATTGTATGCTGATGGGTTGGATTAAAGCTAAGAAAATTCCCATGGTAAAAGAGGGCATGGGATGGTCTGCAGCTTCAGGAATCATGTCGGCATACATGGCCGAGTCCGGTATAACCGGTACCCTCACTATTTTTAAAAGTGATGAAAAAATTTGTGAGATAGAAAGACTGGGACACAATTTTGAGATCAGTCACCATTATTTCAAGCCCCACCCGGGATGCCGCTGGACCCACGTACCTTTACAAACACTGCAGGCATTGATGGTCAAACATAAGATAAATTTTGAGGATATCGAAAAAATAACCATCCGGACTTTGAGCAAAGCTGCACACCTTGATAACCCAAATCCTTTAACTATGGAAGATGCCCAATACAGCATACCTTTTGTAATAGCAGCAACACTTGTGGACGGCGAGTTCGGACCTGATCAGATGACCATTGAAAAATTGCATGACCCTCAAATCCTTGCAGTCGCCAAAAAGGTGAACATTGAAACAGCACCTGAATTTGATAAATTTTTTCCAGAATTGATTAAAAATGAAGTGCAGATTACAAACAAAAAGGGGATTTGTTTTTCTGCACAGAGTCAAAATGTCAAAGGGGATGAAAATTTTCCGCTCAAAGATGGCGACATTAAAAATAAGTTTGCCTGGCTTAGCCGCAAACGCCTGGATAAAAATCAGGCAAAGGCCATTGTTGATGAAATAGGGTCGCTGCAAGAAAAACCCAGTATTACAAAGTTGATAAATTCCTTTACAAATAAAATGAATAAACCAGGAGACAAAACATGATCAATACTTCATCCACAGAACATGGCACAAATGTTTTTAAAATGTTTACTGAAGATCAAATCCAGGAAATTTTTTACGCTACATTTGATGTCATGCGGACTGTGGGATTCAAGATTCTTCATGGCGATGCCCGCAAAATGCTTAAAAAAGCAGGCGCCATTGTCAAAGATGATTCTGTAAAAGTTCCAGAGCATATCGTGCGTGAATGTCTACGTCAGGCACCCAAAGGATGGACGATTTTTGATCGAACCGGAAAACGAGCCATGGAAGTAACGGGTAGAAAAAGCTATTTCGGCACTTCCACGGCAGCTCCAAATACAATGGATGCCTATACAGGTGAAGTCAGGGAAACATTGTTGGATGATATTGGAAACGGCGCTAAAATAGCTGACGCATTATCTAATATTGATTTTGTCATGCCTTTTGGGTCTTCCCAGGATGTACCGGGAGATGCCTGCGATATATTTGAATTCCCGGTTGTGGTTTCCAACACAACAAAACCGATTGTTTTTATCGGTTATTCCGGCAGGGGTGTTGAGCTGGTCTATGAGATGGCAGCAGCCGTAGCAGGCGGCCTGGATAGTTTACAGGAAAGACCTTTTGTCATGGCGTATCCTGAGCCTATCGCACCCATGGTATATCCGGATCACGTGATAGACAGACTTTTCGCAGCAGCGGATTTGAAAATGCCTCAAATTCCGGGAGCCTCGGTGATGCTGGGGGCAACAGGGCCTATAACTGTTGCAGGAGCAGTTGTTCAAGCTTTGTCTGAAAGCTTTATGTGTCTAACGCTTGCCCAGTTGCGCAGCCCTGGATGCCCTGTTGCCCTGTCCACCAACATGGGTATAATGGATATGAGTACCGGACTTTCAAGCTTTGGTGAACCGACCAAATCTTTGGCTACCTGTGCCCACGCCCAAGTGGCCCAATATCTCGGGATGCCCACCTGGGGACTTGCCGGTGCGACAGATTCCAAAGTCATTGATGCCCAGGCCGGTTCTGAAGCGGCATTTCATATTATGGCCCAGGCTATGGGGGGTCTGAATTTGATTCACGATATAGGTTATACAGATTCTGCCATGTGTTGTTCTCCCCAGCAATTGGTTCTTGGAAACGAGCTGGTAGGGATGGTCAAGCATTTTATGAAAGGAATCACAATAAACCGGGCCACCTTGTCACGAGAGGTAATTGAGGCTGTGGGACCTGGAGGACAATACCTTGATCAGGAACAGACAATGGAAAATTTTTGTGAACAACTTTGGCATAGCAAGCTTATGGATCGTAAACCGCGAAAAAAGTGGGAGGCAGCCGGATCCAAGGACATGGCCACAAGAGTGGGGGAAAAAGTCGTCGACATATTGGAAACTCATTGCCCCATACCCCTTGATGGTAAAATCATGGATGAATTGATGCGGATCAGAAAAAATGGGGAAAAAGAATTGATAAAAATAATAGGATAAATATTAAACTTCTTGTCCTCCAGATTTATTTTATTGTTGACAACCCGAAAATGCGATTGTAGATTGTCGACAATTTAAATTATCAAAAAGAGGAACTTCATGAAATCCGACCCGATCACAGATATCAGAGCAATTGAAATTTTAGACAATCGTGGAAATCCGACAATTAGATCTTATGTCACCATTGATAACCGGTTTGTCGGTATCGCTGATGTGCCCAGCGGTTCATCCACGGGTTCCTTTGAAGCAAAGGAGCTTCGAGATGGTGAAAAACGATATAATGGTATGGGGGTAAAGACCGCCATTGGGAATATTGAAAACATAATTAAACCGGCACTGATGGGTGTTCATGGCGCAAATCAACGCAATATCGATTATTTATTAAATGAGTTGGATGGAACAAAGGATAAGTCAAAGCTGGGAGGCAACGCCATCCTTGCGGTTTCAATGGCCGTGGCAAAAGCCGCTGCAAAATGGTGTCGTCTTCCGCTTTATAGATACTTAAATGCAGGTGCTCACGTCTTGCCCGTTCCCCAGGCATGTCTCATCAATGGTGGGCTTCACGCGGGAAATGATCTGGATATTCAGGAATATTGCGTCATGCCCGTTGGTGCGAAAAGTTTTACCCATGCCGTTCAGATCTTAAGTGAAATATTCAAGGAATTGGGGAGAATTTTGCTTAAAACCATGGGTAAAAATGCCACCAACAGCAGTGAAGATGGCGGGTTTGCGCCGCCCCTTGACAGTTCGTTTAAGGCTATGGAAATTTTGAGCCAAGCTGTTAAAAATTGCGGATACAGTGATGATGTGGAGTTTGGTTTGGATTTAGCTGCCAGTGGTCTTCTGACCGATGATGGGAAAACATATCAATTTGAAGGAAAAAGGCGAACGTCTCGGGAGATGATTGATTATATCAAAGATCTGGTCAAAGCCTTTCCAAAAATTGTATCCATTGAAGACCCATTGGATGAAAAGGATTATGAAGGCTGGATCACAATAACTCAAGAGCTTTCAGATAAAATGATTATTGGTGATGATATTTTTGCCACCAATGTTGATCGTATCAAAATGGGGGTGGAAAAGAAAATTGCCAACGCAATCCTGTGCAAGGTGAATCAGATTGGTACCATTACAGAAGCCTGTGATGCCGCCATGATGGCAACGAGCAATAGTTATCCCGTTGTAATGTCGGTTCGTTCCGGTGAAACAGAAGACTCTGTGCTGTCGGATATCAGCTGCGCACTTAATTCAGGCCTCTTTAAAACAGGCGGTATTCGTGGCAGTGACAGGGGAACCAACTACAACCGGTTCATTGAAATTGAACATGAGCTGGGTTTATTGGCACAATATGCCGGTCGCCATTATAAGGGAACCCTGATTTAAAGGGATGGTCAAAAAATCAGTTTTAGATTTTTGTAGGATTTAATACAGCATGAGAACGATGAATCAAATGAAAAATGTAAACAATCCAATTATTAAAAAGGCCAAATATTAAAATGCCAATTATAAAAAACCAAATGATTAAAAACAGGGA
Source organism: Desulfobacula sp. (assembly GCA_018645325.1). Lineage (GTDB taxonomy): Bacteria > Desulfobacterota > Desulfobacteria > Desulfobacterales > Desulfobacteraceae > Desulfobacula. The sequence goes on along the minus strand of JABGOU010000087.1, from coordinate 4,798 downwards.
AGAATTACTCTCCCATGGTCTGGTTAAAGCCAGAAAATCGTGTCTAGATATTATTGAATATGCCTTAAATGAAGTAGACCCCTATCATGCAACCCACAGGGCTGTCCAGCTGCACCAGGAAATACTGATTGTTGATAATCAAGAATATGATCTTAAAACAATTGATCATATTTATGTTATCGGTGCTGGAAAGGCTACATTCAGACAAGCCCAGGCCATGGACGAAATCCTTGGAGACCGGATTGACGAAGGGGTGGTGGTGGTAAAGCATGGCCAGGCAAAACCCTTGAACCATATAAAAATTCTGGAATCAGCCCATCCCGTCCCAGACCAAAATAGTTTTGAGGCCAGTCTGGAAATGATTAGACTATCAAAAAAAGCAAAAGAAAACGATTTGGTTATATGTCTCATGTCAGGCGGAGTTTCATCAAATTGCTGCTACCCTGTGGATGGGATAACAGATGCGGATAAGATTGAAATGAACCGCCTTTTGGTTCACTGCGGCGCACAGGTAACCGAAATTATGAGTGTTCGACGTCATCTGTCAAAAATTAAAGGGGGTCGGCTGGGTCTCATGATTCAACCTGCAACCTGTATTACCCTGACGGTTTCCGATGCCATTGGCGATCCTTTGGAATGGAATGCCGACTGGACCCATCCTGATTCATCCACCTTTCAGGATGCAGTGGATATTCTTCATAGATATGGCCTCTGGGATAAGATACCTGCCCGTGTTCGTGACTATTTTTCCAATTTTACAAAAGAAAAGGAGACACCTAAATCTTTGGGAAATGGAAAATTTCAATACTGCATGACGGTGAAGACTGAAGATTTGTGGAAAGCAGCAGAAAAGCAATCAAAAAAACTGGGGTTTACGCCTTATCTATTGACCAGCGAATTGAAAGGTGAAAGCCGGGAGGCTGGGCGCGTTCTTTGTTCCATTGCCAGAGAGGCACACAAGTCGCACAAGCTCTTTGATATCCCATGTGCATTGATCGCAACGGGTGAAACCGGTGTCCGGATTCATGGAGAGCCCAAAGGCAAAGGGGGAGCCAACCAGGAGTTGGGTTGCGGAGCATGCCTGGATCTTACCCCGGAAGAGAATATTGTAGTGGGAGCCATTGACACAGATGGAACAGATGGGCCAACTGATTATGCCGGTGCATTAACCGATGGCTTTTCCGTGAATAGGGCGCAAGGCATGGGGATGGATTTCCATAGGGAACTGATGGAACACAATACAAGTGAATTATTAAAAAATATTTCTGATATTATTTATACGGGGCATACAGGATCCAATGTAAATGATCTTGTGGTTATCCTGGTATCATAAACGGCATGGATATTAACAGACGGGTACCGCAATTGATAATTGACAATGAAATGATATCAATTCATTTCTAAGGGACTAAAAATATATGGATGCACCAGACAAAATTTTTTCAAAACAAAATCGCCCTACAATGACTCAGATTGCCCTGGAGAACATTCGGGGCGCAATTGAGAAGGGGACTTTAAAACCCGGCATGCGGATTAAAGAATCCCAGCTTTCAAATGAGATGGGCATGAGTCGGTTTTCCATTCGAGAGGCGCTTTGCTATCTGGAAAAGGACGGTCTTATTCAGACCACACCCTTTAAAGGCGTTACCGTAGCCCAGATTACCCCAAAGGATATAGAGGATTTGATGATGGTTCGCTGTGCCCTGGAAGAACTGGCCATTCAGCTTGCAATTAAAAAGATGAATTCAAAAAAAGTCAAAATACTCAATACCATAATGGACCGGATGGAAAATGCATTGGATAGCAATAGTGAGGAAGATATCCTTAACGCTGATTTAAGCTTTCATCAATCCATCTGCGAATTTTCTGAAAATGGCCGTTTACTCAACGCCTGGATGCCATTGGCAAGTCAGATCAGGGTATGTCTAAAAATGGAGTACCCAATGTTTCAGACGGCAAAACAATTTATTTCCACTCATATTCCTTTACTGGAGGTTATTGTGGCTGGAAATCAGAAAAAAGCGGCTCAGCTGGTTCAGGATCATATATATGGTGCTTTGAACAGAATCATACCGATAACGGATAAAGCAGAAAATGACAAACCAAAAATAGTAAACCGAAAAATGATAAAAAAATATAAAAATTTTTAAAAGGAAAAAAGAATGCAGGATAGCCAGTTTCCTAAAATGATCCGTGTAAAACAGCAGTTTAATCATCAGCGAGTTTCAAACATAAGTCACCAAATTACCCGGCAGATAAAAGATCTTTCTCCAAATATGTCTATCAAGCCAGGCCAGACAGTGGCTGTGGCCTGTAGCAGCAGGGGACTTACCGATTATCCTGAAATAGTAAAAGCTATTGTTGATAATTTAAAGAAAATGAAACTTATGCCTTTTCTTGTCCCTGCCATGGGAAGTCATGGAGCCGGCACGGCAGCTGGACAGGAACGGGTGCTCTTGCATCTGGGTTTAACGAAGGAGGCTGTGGGGGCAAAGATAAGGTCGTCCCTTGATGTTGTTGAAATAGGAAAGACAAAGCAAGGTATCCCTGTTATGGTGGATCGGTTTGCCTTTGAGGCGGACCACATTGTGTTGATTAACAGAATCAAGAAACATACTGATTTTATGGGTGAATTTGAAAGCGGACTGATGAAGCTCATGGTCATTGGTCTGGGTAAAATCGCTGGAGCCGGTATCTATCATCAAGCCATGATGAGCTTTGGCTCAAGCAATGTCATCGCCGCAGGCGCCCGCCATGTCCTTTCCAAATGCAATATACTGTTTGGTGTTGCCACCATTGAAAACGGGTATGGTGATGTGGCGGATGTGGGTGTTTTCCCGGCAAGTGAAATTGAACAAAAAGAAAAGGTCTTTTTTAAACGATCCATGGAGATTTCACCTAAACTGCCCGTTGATGAAGCCGATATTATCTTGATTGATGAAATAGGAAAAGAGATTTCAGGAGCAGGGTTTGATACGCGGGTGGTGGGCAGAATAAGACTCCCTGGAACACCTGAACCTGAAAAACCCAGTATCAAGCGCATCATTCTTTCCGATATTACAAAAATATCCGAAGGAAATGCCTGTGGATTTGGACTGGCCGATATTATCACCCGGCGCCTGGGCGACAAAGTGGACCAGAACTCGACGGATACAAATACCATTGTAAGCATGGCCCTGGAAATGGGTAAAACTCCCCTTATCATGCCAAATGATAAAGAAGCCCTGGCTCTTGCCATGCGATGTATTGGCTTTGTCCCGACAAATCAAATAAAAATTATTCGGATTAAAAATACCCTCTGCCTTTCAGAGGTGGATCTATCACAAGCCTATACCACCACGATAAATGATAGCTCAAATTTAGAAATAATCCTTCAACCCAGAGATATGGTATTTGATACTAACGGCTATTTTCCTGAATTCTTCAGTATGGATGAGACAGGTGGCACCTTTTAATTGACATGAAGAAATAAACAAAAAGAGTTAAGCTAAGGTAATTAAGGAAACATAAATTATGACACCCAGGCAAAGAGTAATGGCTGTATTAAATCTTCAGGTACCGGATAAGGTTCCTTTTGCAGACTGGATTGATCCGGGAATTAGAAAAACATTGGCAAGTCATTTTGGAAACCCGAACATGGACGATGCAAAGTTTCATAAATGTCTGGGAGCCGATGGCATCTGTTATGTTGAATCAGACTATCTTGCGCCGCAATTTTGTAAAAAATTAATAGACGATAAAGGGGTTGAGCACCTTCAGTCTGAAGGATTGATCAAAACCCAGAAAGATATGGCAAATTTTATTCTTCCGGATGTAACAGCTCCCGGATATTTTGATAAAGCCAAACAATATATGGATCAATATGGAGATTCAGACCTGGCGATTTTTGCCAGCATGCGTACGGGTATGATGAATACAATTTTCTCCATGGGGCTGACCGAGTTTTCAATAGCTTTGTTTGAAAACATTTCCTTTATTGAAGAGATGCTGGACCAATATATCGAGTGGAATATAAAAATTGCAGAGGGAATAACAGACGCCGGCTTTGATTTTCTGGTGTGTTATGATGATATTGCTTTTAACACTGGCCCTATTATTCCCCTGCCCATTTTTCGGGAGGTTTTTCTGCCCCGTATGAAAAAATTTGCTTCCACTCTGAAACTGCCATGGGTTTATCACTCCTGCGGAAATGTGGGACGGGCCTTTGATGATATTATGGAATTCGGCATGAATTGTTTTAATCCCTTTCAGCCTGATGTGAACGATATCTTTGAATATAAAGAAAAGTATGGCGATAAAATCTGTATCTGGGGAAATATTGATATTGGTCACACATTAAGTCGGGGCACGGTTGAAGAAACCATTTTAGAAGTAAAAGAAAAGATAGCCCGGCTGGCACCGGGTGGTGGGTATTTGATGGCCACCTCCAACAGTATTACTGATTATTGCAAAGTTGAAAACATATTGGCCATGATGGAGACTAAAGAAAAGTATGGGACCTATCCCATTCAGGCGAGCTGATTTTACCTCATCTGCTTCGCTACAGGCTATTTGCGGTAGACTTATACAGCGGCATACCCTGCAACTTGCAGCTAAGGCAAACTCAACTCGTGAAATATCCGGGTTAGATCGAATAATTGTGACATAAAAAGGATAATAGATGAAAAAAATTCGAGCCATTGAACCGGATATGCTCTCAAAAATTCATGGAGCCAGTTTAAAAATATTAGAGGAAACCGGCGTGCTTTTTCACCATGATGAGGTCCTTGAAATTTTTAAAAATCATGGAGCAAAAGTA
>JABGOU010000086.1 GCA_018645325.1 Desulfobacula sp. | reverse complement strand
ACATTAAATTGTAATTCAGGTCCTTTGTCAGAACCGGCCAGAGATCCAGGGCTTCCTTATACAGAGGAACATTATACTGTGTCCGCTGATTGGCGCGAACAATAGCAGTATTTCTACCGGCACCGCCAAATCCGATATAGTTTTTCTCTATAATCGCAATGTCGGTGATGCCATGTTCTTTTGCAAGAAAATAAGCCGTTGCCAGGCTGTGCAGCCCGCCTCCAATGATAACCACATCATAACTTGATTTAAGCTTGGTCTTTTTTCCCCACATGGGTTTCTTTTTCAAAAACATTGGCCTTCTCTTAAAATTATGGATTTTTGTCAAATTTAACCTTATCCATTTTCTTCACTACTCGATGAAATGATTCATGTCAAGTATTTATTTTCAAAATGATACTTTTTCTTTCATAGATGCTTGACAAACCCATTTTGCTTTTATAAAAATGGATAGAATTAAGTAATTATTCAGATCTTGCGCTTGAACCCGCCATGTCTGATGGATATTTGTTTTTGAGGATATTTGCTTAACCTACTGCAAATATCCATCAGACAGGGCTTCGGGGATAATTTTTTTTAACGGCTGAACAATTACAAAATTAGCTTTTTAATTGTTTTAAAGACGATAGTACGGACATAACACATTAACAGGGTAAAATAACATGAATGACCCAGCATCACATCCGGTAATCAATGATATCTCAAACAAATTGGAATCCCTTACCCCCAAAGCTCAAACCCTGGGTACCTATATAATGCAAAATCCTTCCAAAGCTGTTTTCATGACAACAAAAGAGCTGGCTGAAACCTGCGAGATCAGTGAAGCTACCGTGGTCCGGTTTGTCAGCACCCTGGGGTATAAAGGATATTCAGAATTCCAGGAAGCATTAAAGGATTTTGTCAACACAGGCCTTTCTCTTCCTGAAAGAGTTGCCATCAAAGGCATTAAGGAACCAGGAACAGACCGGCTGCACCGGGGTATCCTGGAAGAATTGAACAACCTTAAATATCTGTACGAAAATATCAATATTGAAACCATGAACCAATTTGTTGAAAAACTTGACAAAAGCCATTCTGTATATGTTGTAGGGTCAAGACTATCCTATACATTTGCCTATTACCTGGGCTGGTCTTTGACCAAAATAAGAAAAGGTATCCACATTCTTAAAGGCAGTGACTCTACCTCCTTTGACATGCTGACCAATGCCCATCCCGACTGTCTTGTCATTCTTGTGGCAACCTCCCGGTATCCCAATGAGCTGATCAAATTAAGCAAAATGATCCGCAGAAGCGGCCACACCCTGTTAACCATGACTGACAGTTCCATCAGCCCGGTAATTCAGTTTGCAGACCTTTCCCTTGTGGTACCTGCAAGATCCATCCCTTTTATCGGCAATGTCTCGGGTATACTGGCCGTAATCCAGTATATTGTCCAGGAACTGGCAAATATGAAAGGTGAAGAATTGATTGATTATCAAAAACAATTGGAGCAGGTTTATCTGGAAAACGATGTCCTGTTTAACCTTGAACCTAAATAATTGGAAAAAAGCATGTTACAAACCCAAAAAGAACTCCTTGATGTACTTTTACAAATAGGTATTGAATACTCAAACCATGAACATCCGGCCGTTTATACTGTTGAAGAAGCCAATCTGCAACATGACGGTATAGATGGTGCCCACAGTAAAAATTTATTTTTCAAAGATAAAAAGAAAAATCTTTTTTTAGTGGTCACCCTTTCTGACAAGGCCATAATAATCAAGGAAATGGCTAAGAAAATCGGTGCCAAAAGTCCGTCCTTTGGAAAACCGGATCTTTTAGCCCAGGTTTTGGGCGTGATTCCAGGTTCAGTGACACCCTTTGCCGTTATCAATGCTAAAAGCCATGACATCAAAGTGATATTGGACAAAGAAATGATGGAAAATGAGCTTCTCAACTTTCATCCCCTTGTCAATACTGCCACAACAACTATTGCCTCAAAAGATCTGGTAAAATTCATGGAACATTGTAATCAGGAGTATGAAATCATCAGATTATAGATTTGCATTTGGACAGCTGGATTTCATGTATATAGTTCTGAAGCCACCCTTGTTCCCATCCCAAATCCACCATCAAATTTTTGTTTGCCTGCCGGGCCACGGGTTGTGCACTATCCCTGGCCATAAGCAAGGTGCGAGATGCAAGGCGATAAGGAGTGACGAACGAGGCCTAAGTCATACTTCGCAGGGAGGAACGACCGCAGTCAACGCAGCAGGTGGTACCTTGATGAAGGATCAGGGCTATTAAAGCGGGCCAGGAGAAAACCTTGGGGTGATACCACCCACAACAGGCTCATAATACCGGTACAGGGTTTTTTCACCCAGCAATTTATCAATCTGCTTCTGGATTGCCATGCGTTCCTCGCTGTTCATCCATTTATTCCAGTCTTCCAGGGTATTCCATGTGCTGATGATCATATACTCCCCGTCACAGTCAAGGCAACTGAAGGTCTGGTCGGTTAAAAAACCCGGTTGAACTGTGGCCCGGCTTCTGAGCTGTACGATAAAAGGCGCCAGTTTGACCGCCATGGCCTCGTCAGTGAAGGTTCGTTTGATGATAATGGAAACTGCCATAATTTCCTCCTTTTTTAAACCAATTTATGATAAAATAAAAGTGTTGACAGGAATACAGAAAAACAATTGGAAAATACCGGAATTGCGAAAACTGACGATTAAGTTTCAATTCAGCAGTATAACTTCTCCAATCTATCAGTTTGTCTGATTTATTGTCAATATATAATCAAAATTCCATGAGGGCAGTGCCTTGAACAAAGCAATTCAAAAAAAGGATGATCTAATTTTAGTGGATTACCTAAATGTTGGTAACCTTCATTATATATGTGAAATTCTACCCATTTGTCAATTGGTGATTGACAGCACCACCGTTACTCGTTTTAACTTGTACAGTAACTGATTTAAGTGTATCAGAATTAACAGCCGTCAATTCAAAACCGGGGACATTTTCTGAATAAGGTGAGGCAGAATATCCCATTGTACCAAGCTTTGCAGCAACTAAATGTTCAGCGATTTGCCCTGTTATCTTATTTACTTTGCATGTCGCCATTCCTCCTACCAAGCAAATGTCAATTTTGGTAATGTCTTTTGTTGTTATAACTGATAAAAGTTTTGACTCAACAGGAAGTATGGGATATTCTTAAAGATACTAAAAGAATATGTCAACAGAATTGTGGCGGAAGACTTTTATGCAAAAAGGAGAATAATGTCATGAAGAGAACAGAACATTTGCTTTCAAGGATAACAATAAATCCCAAAATTATGCTTGGAAAACCGACAGTAAGGGGTATGCGAATCACTGTAGAGCAAATACTCAGGGCACTTTCAGCCGGTATCTCTGAAAATGAACTAATTGAAGAGTATCCAGAGCTTGAGAAAAAAGATTTTTATGCTGTGTTCGCATATGCAACCGGGTTGGTAGAAGAAGAGCAAGTTTTTCCAGTACAAGTTTCCGCATGAATTCAATAGAGCTAAAGTTCCTTGTTGATGTAGGTGTTGGCAAAGGAATAGAAGATTATCTCCATGCAGAGGGCTATGACATCAAAGCTGTTCGGGATATTAATCCTTGTATGGAAGATGAGAATATTATTCGAACTGCCTTTTTAGAGAATCATATGGTTATAACAATGGATAAAGATTTCGGAGAGTTGGTTTACCATTCTTTAATTAAACATAGTGGGGTTTTGCTACTTAGTGGAAGATGCTACGGGTTCTAAAAAATTGAAAGTGTTACAATTCATCATAGAAAATTATTCTGATCGTATCAAAAACTGTTTTTGTGTTTTTCAGAACGATAAATTCAGAATTAGGAAAATAAATCGCTAAAAAATATCGATGAATTTTTAGCAATTGTTCATGCATTGGCATTGTTAATATTAACAAAATCCCCAAATAGATCTGTCTTGTGGATTCACTATTTGGCAAGTAGCTGTAAGCCGTGTTTGGCTGATGCGTTGAACAAATCAATGCTGAATAAGGGCTGAATAAGAACAAAACAGCCGGTTTCAAATTAAAATGAAACCGGCTGAAAATTATGATCGAATTTTTGGGTTAAAGGATTGACTAAATCGCCTTATTCACCCAGATAGGCTTCCCTGATCTTAGGATTGGTCAACAAAGATTGTGCTTCGTCTTCAAGTGTAATTTCGCCTGTTTCAACAACATAACCCCTGGACGCTGCCTGAAGAGCAAGATTTGCATTCTGCTCAACCAAAAGAATGGTGACGTCTTCTTCCTTGTTGATTTTGGCAATGATATCAAAAATTTGCTGAATAATGATGGGTGCAAGCCCCAGGGATGGTTCGTCCAGTAGAAGAACCTTTGGCTTTGTCATAAGCGCCCTTGCTATTGCCAGCATCTGTTGCTCGCCTCCGGAAAGGGTTCCACCCTGTTGTGCTTTTCTTTCCCCCAAAATGGGAAACATCTCATAGGAATGCTGGATATCTTTCATAATCTGATCCGTATCATCCCTGTGAAAAGCCCCCAGCCGAAGATTCTCCATAACTGAGAGTCTGGGGAAAATCCGTCTTCCTTCCGGCACCTGGCAAAGCCCCATGGTGGGAAGCTTTTCTGCTGAAACTTTGTTGATCAGTTTGCCATCATAGTAAATTTCGCCTTTTTCAATCGGGACAATTCCACAGATGGTCATAAGAGTTGTTGATTTCCCAGCACCATTGGCACCTATAATCGCAACTATTTCTCCGGGCATAACCTTGAGAGATATGCCTTTCAGGGCTTTGATGGACCCATATCCGGAATGAACATTTTTCAATTCAAGAATCGGTTGCAAACTCATCATCCCTCCTTTTCTTCAGATCGGGTTCCCATACGCTTGGCCGGTATCAGACCCGCAGGCCTGAAGAGCATCATGATGATCATGGTAGCACCAAAGACCAGCATACGATAGGATTCAAGTTCGCGGAAAATCTCGGGCAGGGCAATCAGGGCGACAACCCCCAGGATAATCCCGGGGATGGATCCCATCCCGCCTAGAACCACCATACACAACACCATGGCGGACTCAAGAAAAGTAAAACTTTCCGGACTGACAAATTTCATGCGCGCTGCAAAAAATGCACCGGCCATGCCGGCAAACACAGCGCCCATGGCATAGGCTAAAAGTTTATAAATAAAGGTATTCACCCCCATGAGTTCTGCTGCGGTCTCATCTTCCCGGATGGATTCCCAGGCGCGGCCCACCCTTGAAAAATTCAATCGCTGAACCCCGATGGCCGTAACAATGGCCAGACCCAGGGCAAAATAGTAAAAAAACTGAAGTTTTTTCACCCAGATATGTTCAAAGGTAAACCCATTTTCAAACATGGGCCAGAAAATACCAATGGGCTTGATCCCCAATATGCCATTAGGTCCGTTGGTCAGAGTCATCCAGTTGTTGAGGATAATCCGGATAATCTCCCCAAAGCCCAGGGTGACAATAGCCAGGTAGTCCCCACGCATGCGAAGTGTTGGATACCCAACTATACAGCCGGCAATACATGCAGTTAATGCTGACAGGGGCAGGCAGACCCAAAAGGCCAGACCATATGTTACGTTAAGGATGGCATAAGTATAGGCGCCCACACCGTAAAATGCAATATACCCCAGATCCAGCATTCCTGCCAGACCCACAACCACGTTGAGGCCCAGCCCCAGGCAAATATAAAACAGCACAGTAATGGCCACGTCTGTGCCGTAACGGCCTGCCAGCTGAGGATAAATCAATGCCAACACCACAGCCACTGTTATCCACACCCAGATGGGCAAGGCAGCGGAAGCAGATTTAACCCCATTGGCTGCACGGGAAACCGGATCAGCTATGAATTTAAAGGAACTTCCGGACTTCATGATATAAATCATGAAACAGACAAAAGACCCTGCCAGGATATAACTCCAGATCGTTATCGTTTTCTGAAAGGTGAGAGTGCCGTCTGCATGAATGCCAAGCATCGGCCAGAGCAGGCCCAAAAGCCAAACCATGCCGATGGTATATTGTTTCCAAACTTTCTTAAACTCTTGTATCATCTATATTCTCGCCCATAATTCCATTTGGTTTAAAATAGAGAACGCTTATCAATATTATAAATGCAAACACATCCTTATATTCTCCTGAGATATAGCCTGCACCGAATATTTCAACCATTCCTATGATCAGACCGCCTATCATGGCACCGGTAATGTTTCCGATCCCGCCCAGAACAGCCGCAGCAAAAGCCTTGATGCCCGGAACAAATCCCATGTCATACTTGACTGACCCGTAATAAAGGCCGTACATGATACCCGCGGCGGCGGCAAGGCCGGCACCGATGGCAAAGGTCAGGGAGATAATGCGATTGCTGCCGATGGCCACCAGAGCTGACATGGTCTTGTCCTGGGCCGTGGCTCGCATGGCCATACCAATTTTTGTCTTGAACACCAATAAATTCAAACCCACCAGCAGGCAGGCGGTCAGGGATACGATCATGATCTGTAGATAGGAGATGGTTACCATACCAAAATCAAATCTTCCCTGGAACAGCTCACCGGGATAAACCTTGTCATACACCCCCTGGGTGAGCATCATGCCGTTGGAAAGAAAAATGGACATACCAAGGGCAGACAAAAGGGCAGCCAGTCGGGAATTTTTCCGCAATGGTTTATACGCTATTTTTTCAACCCCCACGGCAAGATAAGCGCAATAGGCCATGGCTATCATAAAAGAGGCCGTCAGGCAGATCACCGGGTGGGAGTCCATATAACCGATCCCGGCAAAATAAGCCAGGGCAATGGCACCTACATATCCGCCGGCAGCAAAGAATTCACCATGGGCAAAATTGATAAGCTGGATAACACCGTAGACCATTGTATATCCAAGAGCAATTAATGCATACATCCCGCCAAGGGTTAAACCGTTAATCAACTGCTGAATAAAATATTCCATTGTATTTAATTTTCTTAACTTTAGGTTGTTGGGGCGGACCAAAAGATGCGGCTTATGCCACGGCAAAAGCCGCATCACATTTTAACCGGATTAGTTAATCCGGGTCAATTAATCAGGTTATTTAATCAAACCGTTGACCGGCTCCCAATAAGGAACAAACTTGTCGCCGACAACTTTATAGGCAATATAAGAAGACCCAGAGTCGCCTTTGGCATTAAACTTGATTTTTTTTGCAACACCTTGAAAATCCAGTTTCATCAGCTCAGCCTTAACCTTTTCAGGATCTGTGGACCCTGCGGCCTTGATGGCATATAACAATGCTGTGGCTGCATCATAGGCATAGGTTGCATAGGCGGCAATCTTACCATATTTGGGTACATATCTTTCCTCAAAGGCTTTGTATTGAGGTGTTGTCTGATCTGTAAATCCATAAGTCAGGTAAACACCTTGTGATGCTTCTTTTGCAACATCCATGTATTTGGGTTGAAACACGGCATCCTGGGTAACAATCTGGGAATCCATACCCAGGCGTTTTGCCTGGAGTGTCATCATGGCTGCAGGAGAGTATCCCTGGAGAGACATGTAAAAAACATCGGCGTTGGCGCGTTTTGCCATGGTCAGGATAGCTGAAAAGTCCTTGTCACCCTGGTTAACATGCTCATGTGCAACCACTTCCATGCCCAAAGCGATACTGGCTTTTTTAACACCATCGGCCAGGCCCTGGGAATAAGTGGTTTTGTCATCTACGATAAAAATCGTTTTTGCGCCCAGAGATTCTTTCAGGAATTTAGCTGCTGCAGGGGCCTGGTCATCGTCTCTTCCGCACATTCTGAACATGTAAGGAAGACCGCGGTCTGTCACTTTTTCATTTGTGGAAGCAGGGGTAATCATGATGACGTCTTCCTCATCCAGTGTTTCAGATGATGGAATGGTTGAAGAAGAGCAATAGGCGCCGATAACACCGACAACTTCAAGGTTGATAAGTTTGTTGGCTGCAGCTACTGCTTGTCTTGGATCACAGGCTGTATCCTGAGGAAAAAATTCAATTTTGTCATAACCCGGCATTCCACCGGCTTCTTCAAATACTTCAATGGCAGCACGGGCACCGTTTTTAATATCTGTTCCATCAGATGCATAGGGGCCTGTCAAAGGGCTCATAGAACCTATTTTCAAGGTTTTTGCAGCGACTGCACTAAACAGGAATGGAACCAGAATAAGGCCCATAATCATAATTGATAAAACTCTTCTTCTCATTTTTTCCTCCTAAAAATTATTGGTTGGCTGGCTGACCTAGATACGCCTCAATCACTTTTGGGTTATTCTGAATTTCATTTGAATTACCTTCAGCAATTTTCACTCCATGATCAACACATACTATATGATCACACACACCCATCACAACCTTCATGTCATGCTCCACAAGGAGCACATCAATGCCAAGTTCCGATATGCGTGTAATGTCTTTCATCAACTCTGAGGATTCAGAGGGGTTCATGCCGGCAGCGGGTTCATCCAACAGCAGCACTTCAGGTTCCGATGCAATGGCCCTTGCAATTTCAAGTCTCCTCTGGAGGCCATAAGGCAGGTTTGATGCCACATCATCGGCATATTTTCCAACACCCATGAAGGTCAAAGCTTCCATAGCCTTTTCTTTAATAAAAGCTTCTTCTCGTTTCTGTGAAGGGCTTCTTAAGATAGATCCCACGATTCCTTTGGAGGACCGGCAGTGTCTTGCCACCATGGCATTTTCAATAGCGGTCATGGCGGAAAAAAGGCGAATATTCTGGAAGGTCCTGGCAATCCCTTTTTCAAAAATCGAATATGGGCGTTTGCCAAGGATACTTTTACCGTTAAAGAGCACTTCGCCTTCCGATGCCTGATAAACACCGGTAAGGACATTAAAAACAGTTGTTTTTCCAGCACCATTGGGGCCGATGAGCCCCACAACGCCACCATTCCCGATTGTGAAACTCAAATCAGATAATGCTAAAAGCCCACCAAACCTCACACTAACATTTTTTAATTCTAGCTGTGCCATACAGATTTTCCAACCCATTAAATTTTTAAAAACTACAAATAGCTAAAAAAGCGCTTCTACAGCCTGATTTAAGGTTTCTGTAGCCCATATACCATTTGTTGTCAACCAAAAAAAATCCAGGATTTTCATGGCGGTTCTCCAAAACCCCTACTCTGGGAAGCGATAAGAATTTGAAATGGTCTAACCATACTAAACCACAATTTTTAAGTTTGTTCAGATTTTTCCTTTACAATGCCTTTACATTTATATTGACATTTAAATTAATGCCTGCCACACTATTCAAAAACCAAATCAAACAAGGCTTAAAAAAACATGAGAGTAAAACTGACTCAAAACCAGCAAAAAGTGTTTAATTTCTTAAAACAAGAAATTAAGGAACACGGCACTTCCCCCAGCCTTCGCACCATTGCCGCTGAACTTGCCATCAGCCATGCTGCCGTTTCCCAGACCCTTAAAACCCTTGAGAATAAAGAATACCTCAAAAGAGAAGGCCGATACAGCCGAACAATTCATATCCTGGATGATAGCGGCGACTTACACCTTGCACAACGACAAAAAAAGGTCCCCATCATCGGTCACATCACAGCAGGCCTTCCCATGTATGCCCAGCAGGAATGGGAAGGTCACCTTCTGGTTGATGCAAAGATATATCCCGGTCAAAATCTTTTTGCCCTTAAAATACAAGGAACCTCCATGAAAAATGCCGGTATCCTTGATCAGGATCTGGCCATTTGTGAACCCAGGCAATATGCCCGTAACAAAGAGATTGTCGTGGCCCTGATCCACCATGAAGAAGCAACTGTAAAACGGTTTTTTCTTCACCCTGATTTTATTGAACTTCGGCCTGAGAACCCGGATTTCAGGTCTCAGAAATATGAATTTGATGACGTATTGATCCAGGGCAAGGTCATCGGTATTATTCGCGGTCCCCAGGGCCTGGAGGTATAAATGACCAAGGAATTTTGTCAGGCTAATCATCTGTTTGTCGGCACCAGCGGGTACTCCTATGGAGAATGGATCGACTCGGGATTCTATCCTTCCGGCACCCATTCTTCCAATATGCTTGATTTTTACACCCAAACTTTCCATGCAACAGAACTCAACTATACCTGGTATCAAATGCCAAAGGCCCCGGCCATTGAACGCATGTGTACAAAAGTTCCAAAAAACTTCAAGTTTGCGGCCAAACTCACACGGACCATGACCCATGAAATAAAAAAAGGGCAGTGGGCAAAAGAAGTCATGCTCTTTCGCCAGGGGATAGAGCCTTTAATCCAATCTCAAAAATTAT
>JABGOU010000085.1 GCA_018645325.1 Desulfobacula sp. | reverse complement strand
CAAACACGCTGACAAAATCATTGCAAAAGAAGAAAATGAAGCAAATTTGATCTCTCAGTTCCTGGCTGAAAGAGAGCAGTTCCGAGGGACAGCCTTTGGCCGGGTGCTGCAAAAGATAGCTGATTTTTTGGATGGTCTTCTTCATATAGGCAGAATGTCTGCCACTAAGCTGGCAAGGGAAGTGGAGTCTGGAAAGATTTTTAAGAGAGAGGGCCTTCAGGGAGAATCAAAAAAAAGCAAATTACAAACATCTGATGATTTCAATAAGGAACCTGGATCAAAAGTTTCCAAAATAACGGCCCGATTTAACAAAAAAGGTGCCGGATACGAATCTGATCAATTCAAGGACATTTTACCAAAGAGTGTTGCTAAGGCTATGCAGAAAGGCCGTGGTATTAAAAAGTCCACCCTGCTTGAAAAATTTCGTAATTTCAAAACAGATATGAAAATGGAAATGGATCATTTCCCAGAGCTTACCAGAATGGAACCTGGCAAACAGCGATCATCCGCCAGAGAAATTTTGCGAAGGCACCAGGATATTTCCAATATTGTCCAGGATAAAGCTGCAAGGAAAATGTCTGGAATGCTGAATAATCTTGACAAGCGGGAGTACGATATGTTTGCCATGGAGCTGATTTTAGGGGATGAGGTCCGGTCTATTAATGATGGGCTCAGGACAGATTATAACCTGCCATGGGGATTTGAAAGTATGGACCAGGTGATTGAATCCCATAAAAAAATTCAAAACATTAACAGGAAAAATAAAACAGTGGCCAAGGCCATTGAAGATCGCCGTAAATTTCACAAAGGTCTTGCCCGAGATCTGGTTAAATACGGAGTCATGAAAAAGGAAATCTTGAAATCTGGTGATTATTTCCACCATCAAATTCTTTTGTACTGGAATGAAAAGGCGGCAGAACATCATAAAGGCATGGGCACGTCATCCAGTGAAATCAGAACCAAATGGCGGCCATGGATGACAGCCCGTAAAGGGTCCCCCTTAGAATATAATACCGAATACATGGAAGCAGAGTACATTGCCACATCACAACAAATGGCTTTGATAGAAACGGCAAAAAACCTGGCTCAGATTAAAAAAGAAAATGATATTCTCAGGGATTTAAAACAGCAAGCCAAAGCGGAAAATAAGGCGATCTATGATAAATGGGTTGCCCTGCAGACAAAAAATAATTTCAATTTTGAAGACCCGGCAAAGCCTCATGTAATAAAAATAGCCATGGGTTTTTCTAATCTTGTCCAGGCAGTAAAAACAGGTGAAATAACCTATGATAGTGAATTCCAGGATGTTGTTGATGCTATTTTGATAGCAGGCCAAGAACGTAAAATAAACAAAGAAGCCTGGATGGAAGCGGTTGACGACAATCCAAGAGCAGGGTTGGCTATCAATCACCCCAGATTGTTTCCTTTTTTATCTCATCTTCTTGAAAAACAGCATCAAGGCTCTATGTATGCGGCCATGATTTACAAAGGGATCAAAGGCCGTGACCGGGTTGTGAAAGAAGTCCTTGGAAAGAGTTTTAAAACCTGGAAACAAATTATCCCAAAAGGATATAAGGAATGGAAGCCAGACCCGAAGAAGGGTGCCTTCTTTGTGAATTCCATCACTGATCAGGTGCTTCAAAATGTTTTGGCAGGAGAAAAGACCCTGGAAGATAAAGATGTCAGAAAAGTTCTGGCCAGGGGCAATCCTCCTATTTGGATTTTACCCGAAGGATTGGCCGATACCATGGATAATCTGAAGCCGCATAATACAGAGGGACGGTTAGCAAGAACTTCGGAAGTAGCCATGGCCGCATGGAAACAGTATATCCTTTTGAATCCATTCTCGGCCCTTAAATATAACATCAATAATATGTCAGGCGATTTGGATATTGTTCTTGCTTATCGACCTGAGATTGCAAACCCAAATGCTTTAAAGAAATCCCTTGGTGATCTGATCAATTGGTCCCGGTATAAAAAATTAAATCCGCAATTAAAAATCGAACTGGAAGAGGCCCAGAAATATGGTGTTATAGGCAGCGGTTTCGCTGTTCAGGAAGTAACCGACACCATGAAGATAATGACAACTAATACTTTTGTAAAAGATATCCTCACAGAAGAAAAGTTAGGACTTGCGGCATCATATTGGAAGCACGTTAAAAATGCTTCACAGACAAGGGAAAATATTCTCCGGCTGGCAGCTTTTCGATGGTTTAAAAAACAACTTGAATCCGGGATAAGCATTTATGGAGTCAGTAAGATCGATGATATCAATAATCTTGTTGACCAGGGGAAAACAATAGAAGCCGCGGCCAAACTTGCAAGAGAACTCCTGGGTGATTATGGAAATATTTCCCGGCATGGGGAATTTATCCGGAGAAGGATGATTCCGTTCTATTCCTGGATGGAAATCAATGCCCCCCGGTATGTTTATCTCATGAAAAATCTTAAATATGAAGGGGAAACCACCAACCGATTAAGTTTTACCTTTGCCCGGCGCGGGGTTGTTTTTGTGGCTAAAGCCTCCATGCTTGCCGGGGCTGTTATGATATTCAACACCCTTATGTTCCCGGATGAACTGGAAGAACTGGGGCCGGAAAAAAGGCGACAGATGCACCTGATACTTGGCAGACGGGAAGATGGTTCCATCATTACATTGAAGTTTCAAGGGGCTCTATCAGATGCCTTGTCATGGTTTGCAAAAGAAGACCTTCCTTCTGATATTAAGGACTTGATGCAAGGCAAATCAACAATTCAAGAACAATTAATGGATATTCCAAAGGCTGTTCTTAATAAAACAGTTAGCAGCATTAGACCGGATGTGAAGATGTTATTTGAAACCTTGACCGGATCTTCAACGTATCCGGATGCAACATCACCTAAGCCGATTCGCGACAAAGTGGAGAATATCTTAAAGACATTCAAACTTGATATCTTTTATAGGAAAGCCATGGGGCGGCCTGGCCGTGGAAAGGACATGGCCGAACATTTCCTCAGTGACCTTTTGAATCTTATCACATACACAACAGAGCCCGGAGTACAGGCCTATTATGATACACGCAAACTTGTTTTTACATGGAAAGAAAAGAACGGGTTTGAGTCTGGTGGAGGGAAACCGACAAAAAAAGGGAATGCATTTTATTATTACCGGCAAGCCTTGAAATATGGTGATCTGGTTTCAGCAAAAAAATATCTACAAAAATATTATGACTTAGGCGGAACCGCAAAAGGCAAAAAAAGCGCCATCAGACTTGCCCATCCATTGGCAGGGATTAAAAAAATGGATCGCTATGAATTCAAAAAGACATTATTGCCGGCAGAGAAGAAACGATTAGAGCATGCCATCAAATGGTACATAAAAACATATGTTGAAAAAGGAAGGGGGGTTTCCAATTGATCACACCACATCCTTCCAAAAATTTTGTGTTTCAGGGGCATGGGCAAAGTGCAAGGAGGAGTTTGTCTGCCTGGGGGAGGCATGGAAAGCAATCAAAGAGGTTTATGTTTTAAAAAATGGGGTTTGGGTTAAAACCAAAAATTAGAAAAGGAACTGCATGATGTTTCCCTGGATAACAGCAATACAAGAAACAATTGGTGGCGCATTCGGTATTATAAAAGAGCCGATTGTTGAATGGCAGAAAAGAAAGACAATTAAAGCACAAGCTGCCACAGAAGTTGAAAAGCTTTATGCCATGGCCGCTGTTAAAAAAGCAGAGGTTGTTGTCGAAATGGCAAAACAGGGCCAGGCTATTGAGGCTGATTGGGATGCGAAAGCTCAAGAACAGGCAAAATTTTCTTGGAAAGATGAAGCTTTGATGTTGCTGTTATTTTTTCCTGTTTTAATAATTTTTATTTCCCCGTTTATTCCCGGGGAATACCAGGAGAAAATAATTGATGCTGTTGCTGCCCTGGAAAAATTTCCAACATGGTATGTTGTCATGCTTTTAGGTATTGTGGCATCTGTTTTTGGGTTGCGGTGGCTGATCGCTCCGTTAGTTCAAAAAATGAATGCAAAAAATTAAATTTTTATTAAACCTTCGGATTATTTAATAATAGCCTGCACAATTTCAGAATGGGTATCTGTCAATTTTTTCTCCAATTATTTAGCGAGTTTGTTTTGATAGTGCATACCTTGATAGAAAGGTCTGGTCAGTATCTTTCATCTGCAAGATAATTTAAGTAATAGATATTGACAATTTTGTCTTTTTCAGAAAGGATCATCTACAGATTTCAAGTTGTTGAGTCAAATTTGATAAAAATTAATTCTGTATTGTATATCCAAAAGGAGAATGAAAATTCCCGGCAATGGAGTTACATAATAAAAACGGTTCATTACCAAAATATCGAATGTCTTTTACAGTTGGGGGATTGCTTTACCAGGAAGCCGTTTCTACAGCTGATCTATACATAAAACTTAAAGACTGGGCAAAAGTCCGGGAAGAAATATTAAAAACCAATCTTTTTCAGGCCAGGACCATCAATTCCCTTGAAAAAATATGCCGTGAAGTACTGTCTCGGCTCAAACTTCTTTCCTTAGAACAACTAAAAATAATTCAAGACGGTTCAAGACAGGAACAGCTTCAGATATTATGGATTGCTGTTTGTAAGCGGTATAGCTTTATACGTGATTTTGCTATTGAAGTTATTCGAGAAAAGTTTTTACTCATGGACTACGCTATCACTGAAGAGGATTATATTATTTTCTTTGACACCAAAGCTGAATGGCATGAAGAACTGGAAAGACTCAAAGACTCAACAAAGAAGAAACTTAAACAGGTTTTATTCAGGATACTCAGGGAATCTGAGATCACATCAGAGGTGAACATCATACTACCTTCAATATTGACCAAACGAGTTGCCAGGGCATTGGTCTCTGACAAATCCGAATTATATATTGTACTGCCGGTCTCAGATACAGATTTTAAGGAGTGGGTAAAATGACCGTTGATACAGAAACACAGCCGATACCAGAAAGATTCAAACACCTTCAGGCACTAATCAGCAGTGAAAGATTCCTAAAGATGCAGGGGCTTGGAAAAGAAGTCCCTTTTTATATTTGCCCATATCGCCCATCTGAAGCCATTGAAATGGAACGAATGCAGAAACAGCTAAAAAACAAACTGTCACATACAGGCGTTCAGGTTCTGGAGATAAATTTATATGATATATCCGTTGAGATCTTGAAAGAAAACGGTGACTGGGAATGGTATCTGGAAGAAGAATCCAAAATGACAAAAGAAGAATTAAAAGAAGAACTACAGTCCATTCTGGATATCGAAACCGCCTTAGTACCTGCAATCGGAAAAAAAATCACTGAAGAACCCCATGATGTTATTTTTATGTCCGGTGTAGGTGAAGTTTATCCATATATCCGGTCCCATAATGTTTTAAATAATTTGCAGAGTACAGCCAAAGACCATCCCATGGTCATGTTTTTTCCCGGGGCATATACTCATTCACTGGAATCGGGAGCATCACTGGATCTGTTTGGAAGATTGCATGACGACAAATACTATAGAGCATTTAATATATATCATTGTGAGCTTTAATTTAAGGAACTGAAAATGACTCTGAAAACCATATTTAAAAAACCGGTTGACCGATCCATAGAAGGTGTCATTAAGGCCGATGACGACGCAAGCCTCCGTCTTGAAGCTGAAGAATATGTTTTAACCAATGAAGTTGAAAAGCGTCTGGAGTCTTTTCTTGATGCGTATAACAACTATGACGGTGCCAATGGCGTATGGATATCCGGTTTCTTTGGATCTGGTAAGTCTCATCTGTTAAAGATACTGGCCCTTCTCATGGAGAACCGTGAGGTTGAAGGGGCTAAAGTACTGGACATCATACTTCCCAAATGTGGTGACAATGAGATCCTCAAAGGTGACTTGAAAAGAGCGGTTAGCATTCCTTCAAAAAGTATCCTGTTCAATATTGACCAGAAAGCAGATGTGATCAGTAAAACTCAGGTAGATGCTCTGGTGGCAGTGTTTGTTAAAGTTTTTGATGAATCCTGCGGATATTACGGAAAACAGGCTTATATAGCCCAGTTTGAAAGAGAACTTGATCAGGATAACCTACTGGACAAGTTTAAAGGTGCCTTCGAAGCAGCATCCTCAAAAGATTGGGAATGGAGTAGAATAAGGGCCAAACGGTTTGCATCCCATATTGATGACGCATACCGGTCAGTCACCGGGCAGGAAGTATCAGGCATTCTTGATAAATATCGAAGTGACTACAGTTTGTCCATTGAGGACTTTGCAGAACAGATTAACAATTATATTGAAAAGCAGGAAACAGATTTTCGTTTAAACTTTTTTGTCGATGAAGTTGGCCAATATGTTGCTGATAATGTCAAACTGATGACCAATCTTCAAACCATTGCAGAAAGCCTTGCAACTAAAAGTCGTGGACGGGCCTGGGTCATTGTGACAGCCCAGGAGGATGTGCATACGGTCGTCGGTGAAATGAATAAGCAGCAGAGCAATGATTTTTCAAAAATTCAGGCCCGGTTCGAGAACAGGATGAAACTGACCAGTGCGGATGTGGCTGAAGTTATCCAGAAACGGTTGCTGCAAAAAAATGATGATGGGATTCACAAATTGTCCAGGGTGTATGACGACCAGGTAAATAATTTTAAAACTCTGTTTGATTTTGCGGATGGCTCACAGCTTTACCGGAATTTCAAGGATCAAGACCACTTCATCCATACCTATCCGTTTATCCCCTATCAGTTCATCCTGTTTCAGACCGCCATCCAGAACCTGTCCATGCACAATGCCTTTGAAGGAAAACACAGGTCTGTTGGAGAAAGATCCATGCTTGGGGTGTTCCAGCAGGTAGCGGTTCAGATTTCGGATCATGATATAGGACAGCTTGCCACTTTCGATCTCATGTTTGAAGGGATCAGAAGTGCACTGAAAGCCCAGATCCAAAGATCTATTCAACTTGCGGAAAAACACCTGGATAATAAGTTTGCAGTTCAGGTGCTCAAGACCTTGTTCCTTGTAAAATATATTAAAGAATTCAAGACGACAAAAAGAAATCTCTCAGTTCTGATGCTTGATGAATTTAACAAAAACATGGAACAGTTGAATACTGAACTCACTGAAGCTCTAAATCTTTTGGAGCAACAAACATACATTCAAAGAAACGGTGAGGTGTTTGAATTCCTCACAGATGAAGAAAAGGATGTTGAAGAAGAAATAAAAAATACCGATATCGAATCCTCCGCCGTTGATGAGCATCTTTATAAAATAGTATTCGACACCATCATAAAATTACGAAAGATACGATATGACGTAAATGGCCAGGATTATCCATTCTCAAGAAAGATGGATGACAAACTCTTTGGCCGGGAATATGAATTGACGATCCATGTCATCAGTCCTTTTAACGAGCATGCGGATAATGAACAAGTTCTGACCATGCAGTCAGCTGGAAGAGATGAGCTTCTGGTTATCATACCCCCGGATGAACGAATGATGCGGGATCTGTTGATGTACGAAAGAACCAATAAATACATTCGCCAGAACATCTCCCTTACCCAGCAGGAATCCATTAAAAGGATCTTAACGGACAAAACCCTCCAGAATCAGGAACGGTATAATGATCTAAAACAGCATATTGAAAATTTTCTCGGTAAGTCAAAATTATTCATCAATGCCAATCTGGTTGATATCGGAGGATCAGATCCCCAGGCAAGAATCATAAAGGGATTCCATGACCTGATTATCAGAACCTATCCAAACCTGAAGATGCTCAAGGATTTTACATATACTGAGAGCTATGTTTCCAAATGCTTGAAGGATGGTGGGAGTCTTTTTGGAGGTGATGTTTCCCTTCTTAGTGAAGCAGAACAGGAGATGCTGTCATTTGTTAAGGGCAATAAAACCAACGGAATCAGGACCACTGTCAAAAGCCTTATTGAACGGTTCGAAAAAAAATCCTATGGCTGGTACTATGCGGCCATATTGTGCATCCTGGCAAAACTCTGCGCGGCAGGAAAGGTCGAGTTAAATTCCGACAGTAATATCCTGGAAGACGATCAGCTTGAGAAAGCATTGTTGAATACCCATGGTCATGCAAACCTGGTTATTGAACCCTTAAGTGACTTTACCGCTGGTCAGATCCGTAGTCTAAAACAATTCTATGAAGAATTCTTTGACAATCCAACATCTGCAACAGAGGCCAAAGCCCTTGGAAAAGAAACCACATCAGCCATCAAAGAAAAAATTGATGCCTTATCGCAGCTTGTTGCAGACAAGCAGAGATATCCATTCCTGGCTGAATTGGATAAAATAATTGAAACGCTCAATGAACTAAAAGGAAAACCCTATACCTTTTTCTTAACCGACCTGCATAAAATTGAAGATGGTCTCCTGGATTTGAAAGAGGAGATAGTTGACCCCATTCAAAGGTTCATGAGTGGTCCCTTGAAAACCATATATGATGATGCAGTCAGCTTTTTAAAGCATCAGGAACATAACCTTTCCTATGCTGATGGAGATGAATCCGATCAGATTCTTGATATCCTCAAAGACATCACTTGTTATAAGAACAATAAAATGCAGCAGGTCAAATCCCTGGTTGAAACGGTTTCCGATAAAGTTGATGAGAAGCTTAAAACAACCAAAGAGAATGCATCTGAAAAGATAAAGACTCTGTTAAATAAAGTGACCGGTATGGAGGGTTTTCAAAAGCTTTCTGCTGAACACCAGGATGAATTGAAAAAGCCCTTTGAGAGTCAAATTGAGAAAATAAATGATCAGACTCTGATTGCTGTAATCAGTGCTGAACTCCAACGTTTTGAAGATGATGAGTATCATAAGATCCTCAGTCGATTGAGCTATCTCTGCAGACCGAAACCGGAGCCCCCTATATCTAAGCCTTCTGAACCGGAAAAATCCAAACCGGACAAACCAGAATATGATACTAATATTGAGGACAGTGACACCGGAAAAGGGAAGATAAAGGAAGACCAGGTAAAGCCGGAAGAAAAAGAACCGGTTAAAGAAATGGTTGGGATAAAAAAAATTGAGGTGAATTATTCTAAGGCTTGGATCGAAAATGAATCAGAAGTAGAAGACTATTTGTCCGTACTGAAAAAAGCCATACTTAAAGAAATCAATGATGGGAAACGGATACAGGTATAACGGAATCGAACAGCAGAAAATTTTAACGGAGCCTATAAAAATTGAATACTTCTCAACTAAAACAGTTTGCACAGAATGCACGTAGACAATTGATAGAACTGGTATCCACAAAATTGACCATAGTCTTAGATGCCAGCAGTGCCGCCAGAAGAGAGAATGAAAAGGCCGTCAAAGACCTTAAAAAAGAAATATCCCGGACGTCCGAGGACCAGGTGATAGAAAAAGTGGCCTATATCTGGTTCAACAGGTTCTGTGCATTAAGATTCATGGATGTAAACAGATATACCAGCATCGGTGTCGTATCTCCTTCTGAAGGATTCTCCCAACCTGAAATATTAATGGAAGCAAAACAGGGCCATATTGATGCTGGATTGAGAATAGATAAAGACAGAGTGTTTGGACTTTTGAATGAAACCATTCCAAGCCCTGAACCGCAACAGGAAGCATACCGGATGATTTTGGTGGCAGTCTGTAACGATTACAACAGCATTATGCCGTTCTTATTTGAAAAAATTGCAGATTATACTGAACTATTGATGCCGGATGATTTGTTATCGGACAGTTCAATTCTGACTGCTACCCGTGAAGCCCTTTCTGAAGAAGCCTGTGCTGATGTTGAAGTGATTGGCTGGTTGTACCAGTTTTATATCTCTGAAAAAAAGGATGAGGTTTTTGCAGAACTCAAAAAGAATAAAAAGGTGACACCAGAGAATATACCAGCAGCCACACAGTTATTTACACCCAATTGGATCGTTCGTTACCTGGTGGAAAATTCTCTTGGACGGTTGTGGATGTTAAATAATCCAGGCTCCAATCTAATTGACAGGATGGAGTACTATATAAAACCGGAACAGGAAGAGACAGACTTTCTGGTAATTAATTCTCCAGAAGAAATAAAAATCTGTGACCCTGCCTGTGGTTCCGGTCACATGCTGGTGTATGCGTTTGAGATTCTTTATGCCATCTATGAAGAAGAAGGGTATGATGCGCCTAAAATTCCACAACTCATCCTTGAAAAGAATCTATATGGCATTGAGATTGACGAACGAGCCGGAGAACTCGCAGCATTCTCACTCTTTATGAAGGCTAGGGAAAAGTACCGTCGTTTCTTTCGAAAGACTATCCAACCTAACATTTGTGTCCTTGAGAATATTTCATTTGAAAGTCATGAAATTAAAAATTATCTGAATACGGTTAACCCAGATCTCTTTACCATGGATCTTCAAACCTTGCTCTACCAGTTTAAAGAAGCGGATAACTTTGGATCATTGATTAGGCCAGAATTAACCAACATCTCAGATGTATTACATTTATTGGATGAGAAGAAAGTATCTGATGATATGTTTCTA
>JABGOU010000084.1 GCA_018645325.1 Desulfobacula sp. | reverse complement strand
TAAACGCTTAACCTCCTGCAAATATCCATCAGACAGGGCTTTGGGGATAACTTTTTTTAACGGGCTGAACAATTACATTAAATCTTTGTTATGGTTTATTTTACGTTTGTTTCATTATCCTGAGCCCAGAATGGAAAGATCCTGCTCAACACAAAAAGGATGATAAAGGGAATCGCCATGACAATTATCACAGCAATAATCCCCTCCTTGTCAAACCATTCAGGATGAAACTCCGTATATCCTCTTGCGCTTTTGCTCATTAACTGGCCGCCGATGACAACATTCCATCTCATGATCAAAACCTGGAGTAAAAGCATTGCCGATACAATGGCTGCCATAAAATTATAAATATTTTTCTTTATAGTAAAAAGGCCCAGCACTCCCAGGGTAAATAAGGGAATTATAGAACATATTTTTACCTGCCATAACCAGAATGAACTAGCCAGCGGACCGTTTAAAAGACCCTCGACCATATGGTGATAGCCTGATTTTAAATATGAATGGGAAAACACCTCCAGCATTTCAAAGGTAAAAGCCAGGATAAAAAACAGGGTCAGGGTTTGAACGCATGTTTTGATACAGCCATGATCAATGGATCGTCCCTTTATTTTTCGAATGACAATATAGGCCAGGATAATGGCGGATATTCCCGAGACACAGGCAGAAAAAAGGAAAATCACGGGCATAAGAGGGGTTGACCATGTGGGGTTGGCTTTAACCCCACCAAAGATAAAACCCACATACCCGTGAAGCACCACTGCAACAGGGATGCCGATACCCACCAGAAACCGGACAATTTTTTGATCAAGTTCCAGGGCATCTTTTGAAAGATCTATGCTGTCAAAGGTCAAGGCCCGGTATAAAAACTTCATCAAACCTTTTGATTTTGTTCTTAATTCCACGAGATCCCGTCTATATACAAAGAGCACGATAAAGACAAGTACTCCCATGGATATGGCATAGATATATCCAAACCCTGCCATGGCTGAGCTTGGACTGGGGGTTAAAAGCATGTTAAAATTCCGTTCAGGCCGACCAAGATGGAGTAAAAGCGGCAGGGTGGCAATGGCCAGAAAAGCCAGGGCAAACAAAAGAGAAAACCTTGCCACGGGGCGCAGACTTTTGACATTAAAGAGATAATAGAGGGCGGCTATGATAAAGGCCCCGTCCACAAGGCCTGTGATGTAAGGGTAAAGTACAATCATCATGCTCCAATGGACATGAAAATCGTTGGGAAAAACATAATTGGAAATTGCAATGGCAGTCGAGCTATGGACCGCATCCATCAGATAACCTCCCTTCTGGCACCTTTATAATAGAGAGCAGGAAAAGTACCCATTTCTTTTTTAAGTACAGTCAGAACCCCGGGACCTTTCAAAATTTTATAAACTTCAGATGTTTCATCCTTCATGGAACCGAATTTCCTGGCCCCCGTGGGACAGACCTCAACACAGGCTGGTAACAGTCCTTTTCTAACCCTCTGGTAGCACCAGGTGCATTTTTCAACTGTTTTTTTATCGGGATGGATAAAGCGCACTGAATAGGGACATGCCTGTATGCAATAGGCACAACCCACACAACGTTTTTCATCCACAAGAACAAATCCGTCCGGGGATGTAAAAGTGGCTCCCACGGGACAGACCTGGACACAGGGAGCCTCCTTGCACATATTGCAAAGTTTTGGCACAAAAAAGGTGTCTCGTATTTTTTCCTCAATATCCGTTCTGGGATGCTGGTATCCTTGAAGGCCGCCATTGGGACTGTCCACATAAATCTTATCGCTGAAACCCTTTACATATCGTTCTACCCAGGTCCGAAAGTTTCCATCAGGAACATTATACTCCCGCTTGTCTGCAACACAGCATGATCCACATCCGATACATCGTGTAATATCCACGATAAAGGCAAACTCCTGGTTAAGGATATCATATTCTTTATCCCTGATGCCTGGTATTTGCTCAGGAATCTGTTCCAAAATTTCCAGACTTCCACTTCCCATTGGCCAAACCAGATATAAAGAACCTGCAATGGATCCATTTAATACTTTTTTAACAAAGGATCGTCTATTCATGACCCTGCCTCCATCATACGGGTTATCTGTTTTGCCCGGATAATATATTTTAAAGGTGCATGAACATGATGGCATTGATTGCAATTATGGGTAAGTTTAACATTCTGGTCCTTAAGATGATTTGGCATGGCAATAGTTTTAATCACTTCTTCTTTCCTGGCCTTAATTTCCGTGTTATGGCATTTAAGGCACAGGGTGGTAATTTCTTTTTCTTTTTTAACGGGAAGCGTTCCAATTTTTTTTTCATTTTCTACATGATCAGCATAGGTTCCATGACAAAATTCGCATGATATGGTCTGATGGTGACCGTTTTTATGAATTTTTGCTTCATAGGGATGACATTTGAAACAAGAAATATTGGTCCAGTGCCGGATAGGAACAAGGGCTGCTTCACTGATGGCATCCGCCCTGTAATATCCATAAATACCAAAGGAATCAGGGATCAATATATTTTTAAATAAAAGTGCGCCCCCGGCCAATACAACAATGCTTAACAGCACGATCAAAAGACGCAACCGATAACTTAAACCCACAACAACCTCCAGTATTGATTCATACAGATTCTTAATAGTTGTTAACAGCCATTTGTCTCAGAATTTTCAAGGTATTACATATACTCTTTTATATTTAGAATTTTAATATTGTATACAAAAATTTATGTGACTAAGGCAATGTTATCACTATAAAAATGTTATAGGCAAGTTTTTTTTAAAAAACCACGGTGCTATGGCAGACCCATGTAAAAAATTTAAAGTTGCCAGGGTCATGTGTATGATTAAAAATTGCGAATCTTTAAGTTAAATGATGATCCAGATTCGTAATAGTATTTGTTACATCATATTCATAAGCCGGGTACTCAAAAATAGGATTCCTGGGTTCTGTTTTGCTTAAAGAATATCCATAGATGGATGAATATTCGGATACATCTTCGCCCATACTGTCAAGCTGTTGGAGATATTCATGTATGCTTTTGGATTCCATGATGGTAACTTTTCCCATTTTTTCTATAATCGGACTATGCTCTCTTGTCTCATCATGATCAAATTCAAGGATTCTTCTGCCATCATTGGTAATACCAATGGTTCTGAATGTAAGGCTCTTTCCGACCCCTGGAAGATTGAGGACATTCCTGTCCGATGCTATAAATGGGATGTCGGCATCTGTTCTCAACTGAGAAATTCGATCAGCAATATTTTCAGCATTTAAGGGCAGTTGTCTTAAATCATGGGAAAAACTTTCAGGCAGAAAGCCGATATTTTTTTCTTCCATACTTTCCTGAACCAGGCGGGCATTAGGTGTAAAAAGATGTTTGTTTTCCATATATCCTTTAACTGTAAAAGAATAATAGGGAAGAATACCGATATCGTTAAGTGCTTTCCGAAGTTTTGCCGTATGGCCCCTTCTTGAGGCGGCAGAGATAAAAACCAATTGGTTGGTTACAATCCACCCGGCTTTATTGAGCTGATCGACACAGAATTTTGTTTCAGGGGTTATTTCCATGGGAGATTCAAAATGAGTCTGAAAAACAAATTGCTGAATACCTATTTTTGCGGCTTTTTCTTTAAATTCGGCAAGGATATTGACAAGACCTGACTTGATTCTCATGGGAAGATAAACCGGAAGCCGGGTACCCAGTCTTACCCTTAAGATCTGTGCGTATTTTTCCCCTTGTTTCCTGTTTTTATTGGCCTGTCGCTTTCTTTTGGCCATTTGATAAACACTTTGAAGGATTTTTCTAAGGGTTTTATTCGTACTCATCAGTGCATCACCGCCCGTGATAAGGATATCCCTTAACTGGGAATCATTTTCAAAATAGGTAATAGAAGCTTCCAGACGGTGATCCAATGAGACCTTGGCCTGTAATTTTTCAAGATTAAAATTTAAATCGCCGTGTTGGAAACTATACATTCTCTGGCAGATTGAGCACAGCCCTCCACAGGCCCGACCCATGCTTTTGGGAATTAAAATGGCAACATTGGGGTATCGTCTGTGAATACAATCGTCCGGAATAATCCAGCCGGCAGCATTAGGCTTCCCTGGCTCTACAATATCTTCTTTTTCCCATGCAAAGATATTGCCGAATTCATTGACCAGTTCCTTTGAATAGATCATATATTGCCGGATGGCAAGATCAGCACCCAGGGAGACAACCGATGCCTGTGTGTCCAAAAGTGACAGGTAATACGGATTAACAAAGAAGGGGATGCCCACCTCTTGAGCCTGTTTCAACGTATCCATGGTCTCCCGGTCAAGGGAGTAATCAAGCATTTCATTCAAGTCTTCAGGGGTTTGAACTGCAAATTTGAGATGAAATTTGTAATCATTCCACCATGTTTTGGCAAGAGCCAGCTTTTTTTGTCTGGACATCCCTTTTTTGAAACAATATCGCTTGCTTTTGATTCTTCTTTCATCAATTGCAGCATGAGTCTGTAGGCTTTTACATTGGGAAGGGTATGTTTTAATTCATTTATAAAGGGCATAATATGGTCTTAATATCTTTCAATTAATGTTAGAGAATCGGAAGAAGGTTATCAAAAAGCAAAAATAATGTCAAAAATGGAAAATTGTTTTTAAAATACCAGTTATCTCATGCCCGCAATCTCCAGTTTAAAGACTTAATGCGTTCCAAGTCTGTTTTTTCCAGATCTTGAGCAAAGGACTGGATTTCTCTTACTCTAACTTCATTTAGCGCAAGTGTTGGCAGAATATTATTCTGATCTTTAAGCTGGATAAAACGAAATCCTCAAATGCTGGATTTAAAGGGGCAACCTAATTATTAATATTCCGGGGGATTCTTTTGACCCTGAAAAGACATAACAATAGCCATTATTCAAGGAGCTCACGTATCTTTTGGGCAAGATCTTTCATCACAATCGGTTTCAATATAAAACCCTTAATGCCCAGAGATGTTGCTTTTTCTTCATACATGGTTTCGCTGAATCCTGTGCAGAGCAATATAGGAATATCAGAGCGTATTTTAATCAGTTCAGCCGATAGTTTATCTCCAGCCATATTTGGCATTGCCATATCCGTGATAATCAGATCAAACTTGTCAGGATTTGTACGGAAAGCTTCAAGGGCTTCAAGGCTGCTGGTACGTGATGTAACCTGATAGCCCAGTCGTTCCAGCATCTTTTTTTCCATACCAAGGATCGCTTCTTCATCGTCTACAAGAAGGATCTGTTCAGTGCCGCCCAAAAGTGGTGTTTTTGTTTGAATATTCTGTTCTTCAGAAAGACTTTTTTCCACGGGCATATATACATGAAACTCAGTCCCTTTTCCAGGTTCACTATATACCTGGATAGCACCTCCCATGGCAGTAACAATACCATGCACCACGGAAAGCCCCATTCCAGTGCCCTTGCCTATGGCTTTGGTGGTAAAAAACGGATCAAAGATTTTATCTGTTAATTTTTTATCCATGCCTTTCCCTGTATCAGCCACTGTCAGACAGGCATAAACTCCAGGTTTCATATTTGGATTAATTAGATCAAGTGTTCCAAATGCCATTTGTTTGAGGCTTACTTTCAGTTCCCCGCCGTTTTCCTCCATGGCATGATAAGCATTGGTTGCAAGATTCATTACAATCTGATGAATTTGTGTGGGATCTGCTTTAATCACACCACAATCAGGATTGATATCCTGTTTGATTTCAATAGAGGTGGGAATTGTAGACCTGATAAGCTTTAATGCTTCCTTGACAACAGGCTGCATTTTCATCAGCATCAATTCACTGCTATCTTGACGAGAAAATGTGAGGATCTGTTTTACCAGGTCCCTGGCTCTCAAGGCGCTGGTATGAATTTGATTCAGGCTCTCTTTAAATGGACTGTCTTCAGGGGTATCCATTAAAATCATCTCAGTATAACCTATGACAGGGAAAAGGATATTATTAAAATCATGGGCAATACCGCCAGCAAGTGTACCCATGGATTCCATTTTTTGTGCTTGCTGAAGTTGGGATTCCATTTTTTTTAAATCACCAATATCACGATAAATAGCTAGCATTGAAACAGAACCGCCTTTGTTGGATACAGGAGAAAAAGAGCAATGGTAAGGTTTATTGTCTTTAGTGCTAATAACTTCAGTTTTTATCACTTTGCCCTGCATGACTTTGTGATGGAAACACACGGAACATTTTTCATCACGGCCATGGATTGCCTTGTAACACAATTTTCCAGTGGCATCATGACCTATCCATTTGACCATGGCAGGATTCAAGTATGATAAAACATATTCTGATGAACAAATGTATGCTACATCATCCATAGATTCCAGTATGGAACGGTATTTTTCTTCGCTTTCTCGCAGCGATTCTTCAGTCTTTTTGAGCTCTGTGATATCATTTACTAAAGATGCCAAACCTGTAACCTTGCCATCAATATCTTTTATAGCAGTGTTGTACCAGTCACATATTATACGCCTGCCGTCTTTGGTTATGTTCTCATTTATGCTGTGTGCACCACCCTTAAGGCACAATATATCCTGGAAAATATCATCAACTAATTTTTTCATATCTTTAGGAAGAATAAGTTCCGCAACATGTCTGCCCAGGGCCTGCTCTTTAGTATAACCAAAAATAGATTCAGCCCCAGGGTTCCATCCAATAGTCTTGAAGTCCAGGTCCAAGGAAATTGCGCCTACAGATGTATTCTGAAGATGGGTGGAAAATTGATACTCGCTTTGCCTTAATGCAGCCTCTGCCTGTATCCTTTGATCAACCTCTATTGTTAACTCTTTATTTGCCTTTCTAACCTTTTGGTTAAGTCTTGCAATTGTAAAAAGAAACCCGGCCAGCACCACAAGGATGACTATATAAATTAATATCAAGATCCAGTATTTTTTAAATATAGCCTGTGCCGTTATCTTCCCAATATCCTTATAAGGCCCCACTTTCAATTCTTTCAGGCAGGCATGAACGTCCTGATAGTTCAATGGAATTGTCCATCCAGCAATCTTTGCAGCTTGTGCAGCAGCAGAATCTGGGGGCATGGCCAGCAATGCCTTGACAACCATTTCCGCCAATCCAATGGGAGTGTGCAAAAGTTTTGCCAGGGGGCGTTCCGGATACGACCTTGTGGAGTGCACAAAAGGCAGGTGTACTTTTTCACCCCCATGTTCGTGAATAGCCTTAAAATCAGCAACCTGTATCTTGTCTTCGGCCTGCATGCGCTCAAGGGTGTCCGTGCGCACATTTCCAGCATCTACCTTTCCATCGCGCACTGCATAAACAACTGCATCGTGGGTTTGCCCAAAATTAATGGAGGCAAAGTCCTTAAACGGATCAACCCCGGCCTGTTTGAATTCCCGCCATGCCATAAGCCATCCACCCAGGGAAGTCTTGTGGACAGCCATATAGTTTTTTCCTTTAAGGTCTTTATAGTCTTGGATGTCGTCCCGGTTTTTTTTAGTGAAGACAACACTGCCGTACTCTGTATAGGCTTTATTAAACACCTTGTTTTTTAAGGTGGCAATCCGGCTGACCTTGTACAGGGCTTCCAGCTCCACATAAAGTACTGGGTTGGCCAGTATGAAATCAATGTCAGCTTTTTTAACAGCATCATATATCTGTTCAAAATCAAGGGGTACGATGACAAAGGTTTTTCCCTGAATCATCTGGGTCAGATAATCAGCCGTTGGCTTCCATTCTTCCATGCAGTGTTCAGTACCTCTATTCGCCAATACACCAATTTTTATATCTGAAACATCAGCACCTGCAAAATTGGTCATTCCCGTTATTAAAGCAAAAACAAACATCATGGTCAGGATTTTTAATTTAATACAATTTTGCAAAATTTTACCCACTTGAAGATCGTTTAATTAAATATTTTCAAGTTTGACAATTAAGAACGCAAATTTTAAATTCTTTAGGCCAAAACTTTTGTTACAACCTGCATAATTCCAAAATTAACTTTTGCTAAAATTACCTGGATAATTCTTTTTTCCTGCCTGGCTTTGTTCGCTTGTTTTTTATCTGCTATTCCTGATTTCAGAAGCTGGTCTTGTAATGATAATCCCATTTCTATCCTTTCTATAAAAATATCCTGCTACCATAATATATCCACCCACATGAAATCAAGGTGTCAGCAGTCCCAAAATAAAATTTTGACAATGTATTGTCTTAGTACTCTTAATAAACCTGAATATAAGGAAAAGCCACAAAATCCTATTTGTAAGAAAGTTTTGATGAAACGGTTAAAAATTTCCTCATTTTAATTTTAAAAGGCGTCAAAATTGGTCTTGACTCCGGGTCCGTTTCATTTTCCCAATCTATTTCCAAAGGGGTCCGTCTATAAGACTTACCCATACGTCGCACACTATCCTTAAAAAAAGCAAACACACAATAGTCGAAAAAGTCTCTAACCTGCTAATATCCCACAAATTCACCGATCAGCTTCACATGGATCCGCTTTTCGATCATATGGCCTTCGATGATACTCCACATGTTACAAATGCGGGTGGGGGTCTTGCAGTCACTACACAAACCGGTTTCAACACATGGATTTTTCAAACCATAACGAATATTATTAACCGGTGCAGCATAATGTTTGACTCTATCCATGGCGGATTCCAGATCAGGGGCTACTTTATTCATACCGACCATTAAAATAACCTTTTTGGGTCCGAAAGCCATTGCAGCCACTCGATTGCCCATGCCGTCAAGATTGACCAATTTCCCATCTAAGGTGATCGAATTAGAGCTTGCAATCATAAAATCAGCGGTCATCCCTTGTTGTCGACGTGATAGGCCTTCTTCAGGCGCTATTCCCGGTTCATATGGATCAATAAGCTGGACCTCTGGCAATTCGGCAATAGACTCCCAGAGTCCCGCATATGTCGCGGTCATGGTTCCGCATCGAAATACCGATGCTCCTGGTGTAATCATGGCGATGATTTCATCTTTAGCCTGGGAAGCAGTCGCAGCATAACTACCCTCCATACGTCGCTGTTCCAAATTTTTTATTATTTTTTTAGCTACCTTTTCATTCCAAACAACCTGATTTTCATCCATAGTATTTTTCCTTTCAAGTGAAGATTAATTGCATTTTATCAATATTTGCATGAGCAGAAAACTTTTCAATCTAAACTCCTGTAACGTATTTTTTTTATATTCATGACAATTTTGGCCTCTGAATACTCCACCTTCGGATAATGATACTTGAGGTTGGAAATCTTGTGAATTATGTTTGTCATTTCATAAACATTGATATTTTTTAGCGATTTATTTTCCTAATTCTGAATTTATCATTCTGGAAAACACAAAAACAATTTTTGATACGATCAGAATAATTTTCTATGATGAATTTTAACACTTTCAATTTTTTAGAACCGGTAGCATCTTCCAGCCTAAGTAGCAAAACCCCACTATGTTTCATTAAAGAATGGTAAACCAACTCTCCGTAATCTTTATCCATTGTTATAACCATACGATTCTCTAAAAAGGCGGTTCGAATAATATTCTCATCTTCCATACAGGGATCAATATCCCGAACAGCTTTGATGTCATAGCCCTCTGCATGGAGATAATTTTCTATTCCTTTGCCAACACCTACATCAATAAGGAATTTTAATTCTATTGAATTCATGCGGAAACTTGTACAGGAAAAACTTGCTCTTCTTCGACCAACCCGGTTGCATACGCGAACACAGCTTGAAAATCTTTTTTCTCAAGCTCTGGATACTCTTCAATTAGTTCATTTTCAGAGATACCGGCCGAAAGTGCCCTGAGTATTTGCTCTACAGTGATTCGCATACCCCTTACTGTCGGTTTTCCAAGCATAATTTTGGGATTTATTGTTATCCTTGAAAGCAAATGTTCTGTTCTTTTCATGACATTATTCTCCTTTTTGCATAAAAGTCTTCCGCCACAATTCTGTTGACGTATTCTTTTAGTATCTTTAAGAATATCCCATAGTTCCTGTTGAGTCAAAACTTTTATCAGTATATAATAACAAAAGGCATTACCGGTTAATCTAAATTTGGCATTTAATCACTCAAGGTTAATTTCTATATCCTCAAGAAGTTCGGTTCCGAAATCCCCTGACAGGGATAATAATGCTTGAGTTTGGAAAAAGTCAGTGTTTTTGAATTCAATGGATAATTTCCAAATTGAACTTATTGGCCATGTGTTGTGCTTTTCTAAATTCTTCAGGCGTTAACGGACTTGAAAGCTCTTTAATTTTACTGGCCTCTCCCATGGGATGGTATTGGGACATGATATTAACATGAGTATGGGAAGATATCTTTTCTTTTAGAAATTTTAAAATATGATGCGTTCCATCCAAGTTTCCAGGCATAACAAGATGCCTGACTATAAGTCCTGAACAGGCAAGACCAGCCCTATTCACTTTTAAATCCCCCACCTGATCATACATTTCCTTGACCGCTTTTCTTGTTATCTGAGGATAATCCCAAGCATGGCAGTATATTTTGGAAATATTAGGCTCCCAAAATTTAAAATCAGGCATGTAAATATCAATGATATTTTTTAAGATACGCAGGGTGTCAATGCTTTCATATCCAGAACAATTGTAAACCAGAGGGATGTTCAATCCATAATCTACTGCTATATCCAATGCCTTTAAAATCTGTGGAACCACATGACTTGGAGTAACAAGGTTGATATTGTGGCACCCGATTTTTT
>JABGOU010000083.1 GCA_018645325.1 Desulfobacula sp. | reverse complement strand
GCAGAAAGTCTCGTTCTCAACCGTTCCATGGAGATCTTTTATCGGGGTTTTTAAAATATGAGAAGAGGGTGCACCGTTCATTGAGATCCTAATTTTATTGTTTTTAAGTGAAACAGGAAGTTTTTCCTGGGCGCCCGCAAGAGAAAGTCTTATACCAGCTTCATCTGCCATAAACGGATTTTCAGGCAGTTCGTTTATTATTTTTAACAAATGATCGTCAGTAAGAGTGTCGTAAGAATACATTTCGGGTTTTTGTGGCAAGACACCATCTTCAAATAAAGACACAGCACCAGCACAATCTCCACCAATAGCCCTTAATAATTCAAACTGATTGCTGACGGGAATCTGAAGTCTTCTGGAAAGGATATCCAAGATTTTTCCTTCGGGCAGCAAATTGGTAAAATAAGAATATGAATCATCATTTAAATACGCGGTTTCTCTCAAAGGCAGGGAAACAGACAAACGATAGCTATCCTTTGAATTGATCCAGTTTTTATCATATTGGAAACAAAATCTGCGCTGGTGATCCAACCATAGCTCACCGGCTTTAAGCTGATTAACAAAAACGTTGAGCTTACTCTTCACTCATGTGCTCCTCAATATATCGGATTAGTTTGTGTTTTGACTTTGGAACGGCAATTACTTTTAATCCAAGACCTTTCAATACGTGCAAGGCTTTTTCCAACTGGACAGTCGGTTTCCCGTTTTCAAGATCTGACAGGAAACGTGTGCCAACATTTAGATATCCAGCCGCTTCCGCCTGAGTTAAGCCCTGATCCTTCCGTGATTTTTTGACAAGTTCACCAATTGTTTTTGTGTCCATAATTCCCAGCTTGTTAAAATTTAATCCCGATCGGTAATATATAGTGTTTTTTTATGAAAGGCAACCAAAATATTCCCTTACGGTAATATGTATTGGTTAAAATAGATATTCTTGAAAAATATTACCGTACGGGAACGATGTTGGAAGCGGGATTGGTACTCGACCGCTCCCAAACTTTAGGTTAAGCGGCTTCCACTCCGCCAAAAAAAATACTTTGATGACAGTCTTCAACATTTAAAATGGGTCGTCTGTCTCCAGGCTTAATGTAATGTTTAGCTCACTATCTTGTCTACGTGCAGCGGTTTGTTCAACGGCCCGGGATAGTGGGGTGGTAAATTCACCTTTGACTACTGCTGAAGCCAAAGAAAGGTTTGGGTATACCGGCCCATGATATCCACCAGTCCCCGCCCCATGTCCGTGGCAAGGGCAGGCGATTGGGCCGCCTTTTGAATCAGGGCAAGGGCCTGCTTTAATTCTGTTGCATTTTCTTCAAACCGCTGCTGGTTGATGGCATAGCCCTTAATTAAATAATCTCGTAACCGCTGAGTGGCCCACCGGCGAAATTGCACACCCTGAGGGGATTTCACTCGGTATCCGACAGAAATCACCACATCCAGGTCATAAAGGGTAACCGGCTTGTCAGAGCGAGCAATTTGCATTTTTTGCAATTTGCTTTTTTCATTGATTTCCCCTTCATGAACAGCATTTTTGATATGACGTGAAATAACAGACACATCCCGGTGAAACAACGCTACCATCTGAGCCTGTGTCAGCCAGACCGTCTCTTTTTCAAACCGGACATCCACACAGGTTTCCCCGTCCGGGCTCTGATAGATCTGAATGCTGTTGTCATCTGTCATCGGCTTATCCTTTTTTTATGTCACAGCCTTTGTTTCTCCTGTCTGTGGCACCTTGATTTTCCCAGTTCAAAGATCAGGCGGGTCGTCGGCAATGGACCAGATAAAGGGTACCATATTATTGTGTACAGCCTGGTTCATTAGTTTCCTGACTATTTTAAATATTCTATTTGCTGTTCAAAATTTATATCATCTGTGCTTGTATCATATCACTTGATCTGGGGCCAGATGCCATAGCTGTTTGAACTGATGCCTTGCCATATTTTTCTTACTCATAACCTAAATCACCGGCTCGCCTGGTGAATTTTAAAAGTTGGGATTTGTTTTATAAAAATTAAAGATACTCAATCCTGATTAGTCGCTTTTTGTTTTTGATGGAGGAAGATAATTATTAATTTTGATTCCTGCTTTTATAAATTTTTCAAGATCTCTTTTGCACATATTTATATGCCATTTTTCTTTAGACCAAGGGTGATATTTAACATAATACTTTCCCATACCAGTTAAAAGAAGATACTCAAATCGAGAAAGTTGTCCTTGTTTAGAAGGCCATAGAATTTTATTTAATTTGTCTGCGTTCAAATCTTTAATGCACTCGTTTATTTCTTTGAAATTTGAAAATCCAAGTTTTTTTAAGATTCTCGTTTGAAATTCATATGAAAAGTCGGACATTCGTCCATCTGAACCCAATTTTCTATCTAAAAATGCCTTTAGAGCATCTGGTGTTAATTCAACGTCTTCAAATCTTCCTTTGCTTACTGATAATCTTGCATTTTTACGCAAATTTATGTCTTCATCTTGTATAGCCTGGAATTCTCTATCCGCTATTTCAAGCATCCCAGCAAGGGACATGAATCTTCGATGTATTTCAACTGGAATAGTATCAATTGATTTATACTGGATGTCATGCTCTATTTCAGCCCATGCATGCTGCAGGATGGTTCTAACTTGAATTTCTGCAATCAAGTTTTTGAATCTTTTATACTCCAGTAATTTTGTTCTATCATCTGTTAAACGAATTAAATAATGAATGCTGGCATAAGGCTTTGACCTTCTGATAATCTGCAACAGCCTTTAGTTTATGCTGTTCAAAATCGAACTCATTTTGACTATTACCTGGTACAGCCATTAGTTTCCTTTTGATTTAACGAAGGTTGAGCGGCCGCGCTGCAAAATTACAGCGGTAACATATTATCGGGCGATTGTCCATCACCGTTCTCGCCGTCCTTGCTAACGTTGAGATAACCAGCCGCGCCGAAGCCTCCAAAAAAGCGGCTCAGTTTCTCGCGGTCTGGTTCAGCGATTGGTTATAGATCGATTTTGAATTATGCTTGATGAGTTGCGTATTCATCCAAAAGACGACGTATCATCTTCTGATATTGAGTGTTGTATTTTTTTGCTTCATTTTTAAAAAAATCCACACTTGCCTTGCTGAGCGCAATAGTCACTTTAACAGTTTCGTCTTTTAGAGCTAATTGTTCGGGTGAAGGCAAAAAGTCTGAAATGACTTCTACTTTTCCCATGTGCTCGTCAGTGTATTTTATTTTCTTTTTCATAGATTTTTTTACCCTTCCGCCAGTAACCAGCGCCAAATATTCTGATTTTGTTGGAGCGATATGTAAACCTTACAGTAAGGATACCATCAGAAACATTTCCCAAACAATAATATCGTTCTTCCTCTACGCTATGTTCCAAATCTTTCAAAATAATACGACGGTGATCCAAAAAAGCTAACTGCGCAAGGGCAAACGATACTCCATGTTTCTTTTGGTTGGCTTTATCCTTTTTATCATCCCATTCAAAATCAGAGTTGTTAGTCATGCCAAAACTATAAGATTTTATTTATTAAAAGTCAATATTTTTATATGGTTATTTATATGGCAAAAAAGATCTATAACGCTGCTATTCAGCCGCGCGGTTTTTTGGGTCGGCTGAAATAGCCTTGTTAGCTTTTGCTTTTTTTTATTGCATTTTTTATCCGGTTCATTTGAGTCGTTGAACAATCCGCTCTCACTT
Source organism: Desulfobacula sp. (assembly GCA_018645325.1). Classification (GTDB taxonomy): domain Bacteria; phylum Desulfobacterota; class Desulfobacteria; order Desulfobacterales; family Desulfobacteraceae; genus Desulfobacula. The sequence continues at coordinate 7,102 of JABGOU010000083.1, read as the reverse complement.
CAATTGAAACCAGTGTACCCCTTTATGCTTTTTGAATTTTAAGTTTAAGACTAAATTGATTGATTTTATATTTTCTTTTTCAATATAGACAAAAGGTATCTTTCCTTTTTGTCTTATTTTTTCGATTAATAACAATGTGATATTATAACCATATTTTTTTCTTCTACATTCTGGAAGAACATGTAAAAACCCCATACCTCCGTCATCTTGCGTCATTCCCCAGGCTACCAATTTATCCTTTTCATAAAGCCCGACGCTGCTGCCCTTGATAATCCTGTCTTTTATATACCCTATCGAAAGTGCCTCTTTGTATTCAGAATTATCATAAAGCGTTTCTGCATCAGCTAAGGAGAGAGGATTCGCTTTAAATTTAGATTTAGGTATCACAATATTATCCGGCAGATAAAATTGAGTCATTGATAAATCCCAGATTAATTCATCATCTTCGAGGAGAACCGGCACCATCCAATCTTCTATTGCAGCAAAATTCTTATCCTTTTCATGTAATCTGCTTTTTAAAGATCTTAGTTCATCTTCGTTAGCGCTACTAATATAAATCCATATCTGATCACTTACCCCCCTTAGCAATATTGATTTCCCTTTAGTTTCAATATCTAAAACAGAGTTATTTTCAATAAAATTGAGCAGATTGATATTTTTTAGTTCATCCTCTCTCAGTTGTTTAATAATGTTGTTATACTTTTTCATATTCAATTTTTTTAAAATTTACCTATCATCGCGGTGCACCTGTCTACGCAGGCATCACTTTTGGCCACAGGTGATACTCAATTTAAAACGGATCTGGCAGAGGCTGTATATCTGAAATAACTCAGACGGCTCCGGCCATCAGGTGAATGCAATTATTAGCAATTATCGGATAATTGCATACCCGGCATATTCGAAGGTCGAACCTCGAAACCACGCTGTTCATAAAAAGCAGCTCTATCTGTTGCTGCAAATAACCATACTCTTTTAATCTGTTTATCCACACAAATTTGTTTGAGTCTTTTTAATATGGAACTGCCAATTTTCATGTTTTGATACTTTGGTAGGACGATTAAATCACAAACAAATGCATAAAGCGCACCATCCGAAATTAACCGTCCGATTCCAACGAGATTTTCTTCATGATAAGCGCATATCCAAACCCATGTATTTTCTAAAGCAGTTCTTAAGTTTTCTTCAGTAACTGGATACTTATATTTCCAGCCAGTGCTGGAATAAAGATTTTTATAGCCTTCGAGGTTGGGTGTGGTTTGTTTATAAATAATATCAAGCATATGTTTACCTTTTATATCTGCTAACGCAAAAATAACCGGTCCCATCCGGTTCATTTTTTTGTTGAGTTCCATGTTTTATCATTCAAGAACAGTTATCCAAACAATACCTTTTCCAGTTTGTGAGCAGCTTTGCGGCGTTTGTCCGGAGCCATCCGTTCCAAATTCAGCACCTTCCACTGGATGGCAGGCAATATCTGCGCCTCGGGTAGTGCAAATTTTTCCCAATCCGCATTTCCCTTCTTGAGATCCAGCAAAAACAGCCTGTCAGCATCATTCAGGGCTTTATGGATTTGAATAACCAGGTTCGGCAAGGTATCCTTCAATCGCTCAAGATCTACTGGCTCATATGCCATGCCTTCAAACTCTGCTCTGTATAACGGGGAAATATCCTGGAATTTGGGTGCTAAAAGTTCAGCCATGGGCCGATTATGGCCCATGAGATATACCATGAATGCATTTTTTAAAGATTGTGTAATCCCCTCATTTTGAAGCAACCAATAGGTATCATATAGGTCTCTTGGGTGCTGCCGATCTAACGTCGCGCAGATTTTCCCGCCAAAAAGATCTTCAAAACTCAGCAAAGTCATGCTGGCAAATCCAAATGTTTTCTCTGCATTTTCTGATATTCTGCACGTCTGGGACGGGTAGACACTGCCCCGCAGAACCGGTGTTACTTCTATTTTGACATGGGTTGCACCTTGTTGAACCAGCAGTTTACACCGCTTATCTGTGCCTTTCAATTTTACTGCCTTTACCTGAGCCCGTGGAATCCGTTTTTGAATGTCCTCAATGATATTTCCAAGTGCGGTATTAATTCCCTCAAGGCTTTGGTCACGCCCTTCTACCGGCAGATAGGCCAGATCAATATCCACAGATAAGCGCGGCATATCTCTTATGAACAGGTTTATAGCTGTGCCGCCTTTTAATGCGAAACAGGTCTGTTTTTCCACAATGGGCAAAAGATTCACGAGCAGGCGCACTTGATCAGAATAGGGAGTTTTCATTTTCTTTGACCATTTGTTTTGGAATCGTTATCTGATAAACAGCGTCAAAAACACCGCCCTTGACCAGCATGCGTTTGCCCCGGCCTAAATCAATACCCTTGGTTTCCAATTCTTTGCGCCAGGAATGATCATGGCGATCACTAAACCATAAAAAAAGCCGTTTGGCTTTCACCTGCTTGCAGTGTGCCAGCAACTCGCCAAGCAGTTTCGGCCTTAAATTAACGGCGCTTTCAAAAAATGTATCAGCTATTGAAAAATCAGCTGTTTCCCGTACATCCGCTAATAATTCAAGCAGGGCAAGTTCCGGGGTACTAAAGGGAATCGACCAATCCCAGGAACCAAAGGGCCGGGAGGATAACCCAGGTTTGGGAAATTCTTCAAACAGTTGTTTGTTATGGCTTTCAAATTTGAAAGAATCTGAAAAAATGCGCGTCCAACCCGGTACTTTCCCCGTGCTGTACAGGCCAATTCGTTGCGTATCACCCAGCGGCAGATAGTGGGCCAAACCCTGCAATTCAAGTGCACTGCGACCGCCCACATGTACCGCATATCCCATTTCATTCAGGGAAAAGACCACATGCTCCCACTTAAGCGGGGGCCCTGGGCGTCTGTATATGCCATGGCTCAAGGCCACGAGCTTACCAGCCCGTAAGGCATAGTCCACCCTGGGCCTGTTAAACCCTCGCTCCTTTAGCCAGGCACGATTCACTAATTGCCCATCAGGGAGGCATTGCTCAAGTCTTTCTGTATTTTTAGGTGGCATGGTTTATAAACTTCCTCAAATGCATATTATATACATGCATTTAATACAAATTTCAAACCATTTGTTTGAAATTTGTATAGATTGCATAAATATTTAATGCACTTCATATCTTTTCTAAACTATGAATTGATTTCAATCGCGGCCCTGACCAGCATCAAATTCGGTTTTACTATCATTTTATCTGTATATAGGGTCCTTACAGTTATTGGTCTCGCTGAAGACAGGTGGAGTGCGCTCCTTGCCCCATATTTTGTTACCGGCTCGTTTCGGATGATCATTAAAATGTTGGTTCCGCTCTGCAAAATACAAATTCATCGCCTTTTTGCACTCGTCAACTGATTCGTAATCGCTATTGTGTATAATGGCACGTGCCATACCGCTGAACACTGATTCAATAACATTTAAAAATTGCGCACAACTCGGTAGTGGAGCTATTGCTATTTCGGGTGTTTTTTTCTCTGTGCGATAGTCTTTGCTGTTTATTCGATCGACCTCAGACAGGAATCGTTTCGACGTATGCCATGATGCAGCATCCCAGGAAAAATAAAATTTTTTTTGATTTTGATATTTAGAAAGCAGGAGATGGAGCAACTGAATCATTTCTTTCGTGCGCTTGTGCTCAGCATAGAAATGGATCATTTGATTCGATGACAGTTCAAGAGCTCCAATTAGGATCAGGCTCCCTTTATTTTTTTGGTACTGGGGAACAACGCGTTTCTCGTCCGGAGCTGTGAGTGATTTTCCTCCGTGAATCTTAATTGCCACTGGACCATACTCGTCTATTGAGAAGAATCTCTCAGACTGGGACAGTTCGGATAAAATATCAGTTATCGTTTCTAGTCGTTCCTTGTACGCAGGGTCCGTGCTGGTTAATACTTTTTTCGCTTTCCGATATGCAAATCCGGCATTCTTTACAATTTTTCGAATACAATCTTCGCCTATATGTAAGCCTCTATTATGCATGACGAGCTTCAGATCAATCATCCGCCAGCTAGTGCGGTTAATACCATGGTCACGTGGTGGCGAATGAAGGATAGAGAACAGAGCATCTTTGTACTCCGGCAATTCATGTTTCTTAAGACCGTCGCGCTCGAACGAAAACAGTGAACGTAAGCCTGATTTGCGGAACTTGCTGACATATGCAGTTACGGTTCTCTGGTCTAACATAAGGAACTCAGCAATGTCTGAAATTTTTATACCCTTAGCGCTCGCTAAGACAGCAAGTGCGCGATTACGTTCCCTTAGGTCACCTTCTCGGACACGGGTCAAAAGGCCGTCTAAATCCACCGGCGTGATGGTTTCGTCCAGTTCCTCAAATAGAATCTCTTTGGGCAAACCATTTTGTAGCACACCCAGCATCCATTTTATTGGCAAGAGCTGTTTGATTTGGCACTTGTTTGTGGCTTTCCGGAGGCTGGCAACACACTCTTGTACAAGGGTGTAGCTTCCAGTATAGCCTTGCGCCGTAATCTGTCGGAGTATCGCGGCTGAATTATTGTTACCGAGAATGATCTCTGTTTGAATCCTCTCTATGAACGGGTCTGTCAACCGTGCTCTCCGAGGTGTATAACGAGGCTCATATCGTTCTTTCTTGGCCCACTTGCTAACCGTTCTAGGGTCCAATGATAGTAAGGAAGCTGTCTTTGCGATACTAATCCCTTTGGCGCATCGGAGTTCTTGAACCCTGCAATAGGTGTGAAAATCAATCATCTCACTTCTCCGAACAGTATATATCAAGACCTGAATTTAGGCTTAGTGCAACCACCTAAATCACCGGCTTGCCCGGTGCATTTAGCTTGTTGAAAATTTTTAACCTATTCTCCGATTGACGATTTCGTTTTTGAATAAATATTTAATGAAATGAAAATTTTAGGATAGACTCAAGTCTGATTGCCGATATGCCAATCAATAGGCTTGATTCTATTGCTTATTTTACTCAAAGTATCAAGCAGATCTGACTCTGGCGGCAATTCCCCATAAACCATTTGTTTAAAAGAAGTTTGGTATGCATCCATGATATGTGGCCACACCTTTTCAGGGGAATCAAAAATGACTGCTGAACCAGGATGATTCTTTAGCCAGGCATTGTTGTTCTTGTATCCAATAAAATCATCCTCTCCAACTTTGATAATCATCTTTTTAAAATCGTTTTTATTAAAAAACGATAAAATGTTTTCGTTTTTTAGCATAAGATGTAAGTCGTAAATATGTCTAACTTTGCTGGGCAGAATGATATCACGATCTTCAATCTGTGAAAATCTGACAAGGCTCATTATTTTCTCGCACAAGGTGCGCTCAACACTTAAGGCCTGCACATTAAAAGAGGCCATATTGTACTTTTCAATCAAATCTTCAGTTTCAGCATGGATCATAAAATCATGAATATAGCTGCTGATCTTTTGTTTAGTGAATGGTTCAGAATTACCAAGTAAGGAAGCCTCAAGTACCAGGTGCTCACCGACTCGCCCTATATTGCCATCACTAACTTTGGCATACTGGTGAACGGTTTTTCTGATATTGCCTCTTTTATTAGTGACGCCCTGAATATGTTTTTCAGGTAAAATCTTGTCAACAATCTTGCTTACCATTTTCATTCTTTTGGAAAACTGATTTGTGGCTTCTCCCTCAACAGGAATGATAATCAAGTCAATATCTTCAGAAAACCTTTGTATGAGATTGTGGCACTTTGAAAGGCATGTCCCGCCTTTAAATACAACTAAATTAGAAATATCAGACGAGAATATTTCAAGCAGAGCCAAAGAAATCCAATAGTCTTTTTCTACATACATCTCTGGAATGCCAATGTGTTGGGCTGTAGCTTGAACTGCGTCTCGGAAAAGAGCTTTATCAAGATGTAGTTTCATTGAATAAACCAGCTTTTAGAATTTGGAAGAATATCTTGAGCCACTCCAACAGAGTATGAAGACAAAGGGTTTAAACTTTGTTTTAGAGCAATTAATGCTTCTCTTTGCTCTATTTTGATCAATTCCAATAAAGCCCCTAAAAAAGCCCGGGCTCTGGGTGGATAGTCCAAAGCATACATGACCAAATTTTTTTTCTCACGATCTGTCAATTCATCAATCATGGCCTTGATACGTTTTATTGCCAACTCTTTATTTAAATCGGGGATCTTCTTAAAATCCTTAATAGAATCAAGAATTCCCAAAAGATTATAGTTCTTGTTGTTAACATCCGCATAGCTTTTAACAAATCGAACTGTTATATTGCCAACTTTTGAAACCGGCCTTTTTGCTCTGCTGGCCAAATCAATGTCTTTTGGTACTTGCGTGGTTAAACTTAGCTGATTAAACAATGCAGCGCCAGTAACATAAGCAATTCTCTTTCTTCCGTTAAATAAATATGGTCGAAGTTGCTCACTTTCACTCGGGCCTAATTCTCCAAATGCTGTTGTTTTAGATTTGTAGAAAACCCCTGTAGAAAGCCTTTTAACAAACTTTTCTTTAACCAAACGGCTTAAAGTTTTTACAGCAGCGCCATACTCATTACGGGAGACTCCAAGATCAGAATACTTAAAGATCTTGCCAGGCTGAATACGATTTATTTTGGATTTAATTCTTGCTGCTACTTTCATTAAGAACCTCATTTTAATACGTTACTTTTTCATAAAGAATAGGCTTCCTCAAACAAAATGTCAAGTTTTTAGGTGTTAATACTTGACAAAATGGGCCTTAGAGGAGTCGAACCTCCCTCGCATCAAACTTTCCGTATTTTATTTCTAAAATGGTTTGGTTTAAATGTGATCCCCTGGAATGTTAAATTTAGAAAATCTTTCAAATTATAATTTTATTATGGAAGGATTAATGGACAATGCAAATTGATGCTTAAGTTTTTTACCAAGGGCTGCAGCGACGTTTTCCAGAGTTAGAAGTGTTATTGAAGAATTTTTCGGATCCAGCAGCCTGTCAACTGAAGGTCGACTTGTTTTCATCATTTTAGCCAAAGCTGTTTTTAAAATGTTACGTAATTCCGTTTCCTGCTTAATTTGATAAGCAAGACCTCTTCATAGTCTTATTTGCTTGCCTGAAAATTCACAT
>JABGOU010000082.1 GCA_018645325.1 Desulfobacula sp. | reverse complement strand
ACGAAGAATCTATTAAAAAAGGAAAGGATTTTTATGAAGAGCATAAACAGTACTTTGAATATGCTGAAAAGGAAACAGGTGTAGCAACAAGTGATATTATCGCCATCCTGAACTGGGAATCTCGGCTTGGGAAATATAAAGGTGAATATGATGTATTTAAAATTTTCACAAACCAATACTTCCATATTGATGAAATTGAATTTGAATTATTTCAAACAGGCCATTACAAAAAAGATGGTGCAATGAAAAAAACTGATGCCCTGAAACGGATCAAGAAGATTAAAAAAAGAGCATTTAATAATTTTTCTCAATTATTGATCCAGGCTAAAATCAGAGGATTTGATCCAAAAACAGTTAAAGGATCATGGGCTGGTGCAATAGGTATACCTCAATTCATGCCAGCATCAATGAAATATGCTGTTGATGGTGACAAAGATGGTAATGTTGATCTCAATACCATTCCTGATGCTATATCGTCTGTCGCTAACTATCTAAAAAAACATAAATACAAAGAGCGAGGAAGGGAATATGCATTTAGACGTTACAATCCCAATGATATGTATGTCAGGGGTGTTAATCTTTATTCAGAGAAGTTTCTTATATCCTCAGTATTGGAATAGATGAGTACAAAGACAGTTCCACATTTCGTTTTAATGTTGTCGACTGTGGAAAAAAATAAAAAAAAGCCGTAAGTCATTGAGTTAGACTTACGGCTTTTAGGGACAAGATAATTACAAGAGTTTATTTATTCTTCAACAATCATCATGGTAGCAGGATCAAGCCTGTATCTTTGATCGATTCTGTCGCCGTCTTTAAGAATAACTGCTTCTATTTTATCTTCCACTGGCTGAAGGAAAATGGCTTTATCAAATCTTTCTTTATTGGCATCAAGTTGAATCGGATATCCATTGGAAGTTAATTTTTCTTCCCTATGACTCTTCATGGAGAACCAGATAAAAATAGAAAATTCACTATTTAATTTTTCAAGTTCCTCAAGAGTGACTGAAATATCTTTGTCAAAATTTAATCCGTCAATAATCATTGTGGAAGGTAAGGGGAGATTTGCTTTTTTAAAACTTTTAAGATAATCCCTGATCTTTTGAGTATCAAAGGTGGATTCATTATAGCTTATACCAACCTTGTTGAGGTTGATATCTTCCCAGAGCCTGACAGCTTTCTGGGGATCAACATACCCGATATTGTCCACAAGGTTTGTAAACCCTTCATTATATCTTAAGTTTATTTTTTCAATGGGATCATCAAGGCTGATATGGAGTATTTTTTCATCACTTAACAATTGAACCAACGAAATCTGAACAAGAAAACTGGTTTTTCCAACACCGGCCCTTGAAAGGACAGCACCGAATTTACCATCTTTTATATTTTCAATCCCAATGGTTTTTGAAATCGGGCTTTTAGAAATGAGATCTTTTTTTAGCATATTTCCTCTCTTTATATAAAGGTCTTATTATTTTTTTGTTTTTTCTTCTATTTTTTTTCTGGCAATTTCTTCAGCAATGGATAGGGGTACCTGTTTGTATGTTGAAAACTCCATTGTAAACTGGGCTTTCCCCTGGGTAGCAGATCTAAGAACTGTGGAAAATCCAAACATGTCAGATAATGGCACCTGGGATTCTACCACTGACATGACACCTTCTTCCTGTGACCCCTGAATAATACCTCTTCTTTGATTAATAAGGCCCATACAGGCCCCTTGGAATTCATTGGGCGTTTCAATAACAACCTTCATGATGGGTTCCTTAATGACCGGTTTTGCTTTGTTGTATGCCTCAAGAAAGGCTCCCCTTGCTGCAGCTTTGAATGCCATCTCAGAAGAGTCGACAGCATGAAATGCACCATCGTCAATAGTGACTTTAATGCCGGTAACAGGAAATTCAAGTTTAGGGCCTTTATCCATGCATCCTTGAAAACCTTGTTTACAGGCAGGAATATACTGGGTGGGGATCCTGCCCCCTGTAATTTTATTTACAAATTCAAATTCATCATCATGTGGTTCCATAAATCCGGCCACACGGCCAAATTGTCCTGCACCGCCAGTCTGTTTTTTATGGGTATAGTTAAAAGGTGCTTTTCTGGTAATGGTTTCTCTGTATGCAACTCTTGGTTTGCCTGTTTCAACTTCTGCACCATATTCTCTTTTCATTCTCTCAACATAGACTTCAAGGTGAAGTTCACCCATACCCTGAATAATGGTATCACCGGTTTCATGATCCACATAGGTTTTGAATGTCGGATCTTCCTTGGTAAACCTGTTGAGCGCTTTGGACATGTTAATCTGGGCTTTGTTGTCCTTTGGTACGATGGAAAGAGATATAACAGGCTCCATAATATGCATTGCAATCATGGAATAATTGATAGTTGGTGATACAAATGTGTCACCTGAGGCACAGTCAACTCCGAACATAGCACCAATATGACCTGCCGGGATGGCTTCTACCTCTTCTGTTTGAGATGAATGCATTCTGATCAGACGACCTGCTTTAAATTTTCTCCCATCTCTTGTATTAGTTAATGTATCACCTTTATTAATACATCCTTGATAGACCCTTATATAAGTCAACTGACCATATTGCCCGTCTTCCAGTTTAAATGCCAATGCCACTGTTGGTTTGTCAAAGCTGCTTTCAAGAATAACCATTTCTTCATTATTGTCTATATCAAGGGCTTCATTTTCAATATCAAGAGGGGAGGGAAGATAGCTGATAACAGCATTCAGCAAAGGTTGAACAGCTTTATTCTTATAGGCAGAACCAAGAAATACCGGGGTCATCTGCCTTTCAATGGTACCTGTTCTAACAGCAGTCATGATTAATTCTTCAGTGATGGGTTTTTCTTCAAGAATGGCATCTGTGAGTTCTTCAGAAAATAAAGAGACCGCATCTATCATTTCTTCCCGTGCTGTTTGAGCTTGTGTCATCATTTCAGTGGGAATATCTTTGGTTACAAGTATTTCTCCATTGTCACCTTCAAAATAATAGGCTTTCATGGCAACAAGATCAACAACACCCTCGTGTTTGTCTTCAAGTCCTATTGGAAGTTGCATCATAACTGAATTATGGCCCAGTTTATTCCTTAGCTGCCCGCTCACCTTGGCTGGATTGGCGCCGGATCTGTCACATTTGTTAACAAAGGCAATGCAGGGAACCTTATACCGTTTCATCTGCTGGTCCACAGTTATGGACTGGGATTGAACTCCGGATACAGAGCATAGAATCAGAACAACTCCATCAAGAACCCTTAAAGACCTCTCAACCTCTACTGTAAAATCTACATGGCCCGGAGTATCGATAATATTGATATTATGGCTATCCCATTCACAATAAGTGGCAGCCGATGCAATGGTAATTCCTCTTTCTCTCTCAAGTTCCATGGAATCCATGACAGCGCCTGCGCCGTCCTTACCTCTGACTTCATTAATTTTATGAATTTTATCGGTATAAAATAAAATTCTTTCGGTCAGTGTGGTTTTCCCGGAGTCAATATGAGCACTGATTCCGATATTTCTTACTTTTTCCAGATTTCTGATCATTTTAAAATTATCCTTTGAATATAAAATTTACTTATCAAACAATTTTAGAATGCAATTGTTGTCAAAGGCTTTCCTGTATTTAAATATTGCTAAATTATTGCGATTTTGTTAGTGTGATCCTGAAGTTAAACCCAGCTCATGAAAGCGAAAATAATATATTTAACTTACTAATTTGTCAAGTAAAAATTATTGATGACTCATATTTTATCTAAACAATCCATCAAAGACTTTAAAAATTACATAATTAATGGATCAAATGACCTGGGAATCAAGGTTGCTGATCACCAGGCCGATTTGATGATCCTTCATGCAAAAGAGCTGATGGCATGGAATAAAAAAATAAATCTTACTGCTATTAAAGAACCTTTATCCATTGCGGAAAAGCATTTTATCGATTCCATTGCAGCAGATTCTTTTTTAGGAGATGAGAATACTCTCATTGATATGGGCTCAGGCGGAGGGTTCCCTGGTATTCCCATTAAAATTATGAGACCTTCATTAAAAATTGTTCTCATTGATTCATCCAGGAAAAAAATAAATTTTTTAAAACATGTCATACGAATATTGCACCTGAAAAATATTGAGGCCGTCCATTCAAGGGTTGAAGACCTTCAAGAAAATGAAATATATAAAAATAAATTTGATGCTGTTATATCAAGGGCTTTTACCAATCTTTCAAATTTTGTAAACTTAGGTTCTCCTTTTGTCAGTGAAAAGGGAACACTTTATGCCATGAAAGGAAAGCATGCAAAAAAAGAGATAACATCTGCCATTTCAGATAAATTTGCCTTAAAAACAGATCACTACCTTTTGCCATTTGAAAAATCAGACCGGTATATGATAAAATTAACAGCAAATAATATTAAATTGTAAATCACCCAAAGTAATAATGAACAATGCATTCATTTATTAAAAATCAATTACGTTTTGTATGAGTAAACAAAAGACAGAGCAAAGCAATCTTTAATTAATCTATTAAAGTTTTGAAAAACTATTGAGGCTCAAGCCCTGGAAAACATTTTTCAAAAAGGGGGTATAGCAAGATCTATATATTTTTTTAACGCTTTTTTGGTTGTGTCAAAGGCTAGTTGATCCCAGGGTATTTCATTTTTTTTAAATTCATCAATTGACATTGATTCATGGCAGGCTCTTATGGTTCCTCCTGTTATATCACTCTTGTACACGATTATTATATTTGCTTCTCCAGGATAGGAGTAGGTTCCAAGCAGGCAATTAATTTTACTGTGCAATCCTGTTTCTTCAAAAAATTCACGTTTTGCAGCCTCTTCAAGGGTCTCTCCTCTGTCCACAAATCCTCCCGGAAGAACCCAGTATCCTTTTTTGGGCTCTTTGTTCCGCCTTTGAAGCACGATCCCTTTACTGGTCTCTGCAATGGTGCAGGCCACAAGTTTAGGATCAAGGTAGAAAATAAATTCACAGGCCTTGCACACAAGCCTTTCAGGTTCATTTTGTATAAGTTGCTTTTTTATAAAATCCCCCCTGCACAAGGGACAAAATTTATATATGCTTTTTTTATTCATAGAACCCTCATATTGATATTCCTTGTTATTTCTTGACATTTTACCGGTTTAGCCTTACAAACACAAGTTCAACTATTGAATTTCAACTGATCCGAATATCGGAGGAATAATGGATTATAAAAAAACTTTAAATCTGCCTTCAACAAAATTTGCCATGAAGGCCAATCTCCCGCAACGAGAACCCCAGTTGTTAAAAGAATGGAAAGAAAAGAAAATTTATCAGAAATTAAGAGAACAATCCAAAAACAGGAAATCTTTTATCCTTCATGATGGCCCTCCCTATGCAAATGGTCATTTGCACATGGGACACGCTATTAATAAAATCCTAAAGGACATTATTGTCCGATCCAGGCAAATGGCTGGATTTAATGCGCCTTATGTTCCGGGATGGGATTGTCACGGCCTTCCCATTGAACATAACGTAGATAAAAAGCTGGGTAAAAAGAAAAAAGAGATGACAGATGTTCAAGTCAGAAGAGAGTGCCGATCTTATGCTGCTAAATTTGTGGAAATTCAAAAAAAGGAATTCCAACGCTTCGGTGTTATGGGAGAATGGGATAACCCTTATCTGACAATGAATTACCCCTATGAAGCCAGGATTACCAAAGAATGTGGAGAGTTTGCTTTGGCCGGGGATATGTTTTTAGGTAAAAAACCCATTTACTGGTGCTGTAATTGTCAGACAGCCCTTGCAGAGGCAGAAATTGAATATCATGACCATACATCTCCTTCGATTTATGTGAAATTTCCAGTAAAAGATGATCTATCCGATATTTTGCCGGATGTTATGGAAGACATATTTATCGTGATCTGGACCACAACCCCATGGACTATTCCAGGCAATCTGGGTGTCTGCCTGCATCCTGATTTTGTCTATGTGGCAGTCAAGACCGAAAATCAGGGGGTCTTGATTATTGCAAAGGATCTGGTCGACCAGGTAATGGGAACTCTTGGGTTTGAAAACTATATAGTTCTCAAAGAAATTTCTTCCAGGGATCTTGAAAATAAAAAATGCAGGCACCCGATATATGACAGGGATTCATTAATCATTATAGGAGACCATGTAACTCTTGAAGCCGGTACAGGCTGTGTTCATACAGCGCCTGGACATGGTACGGATGATCATATTGCTGGTAAAAAATATGGACTGGAGTGTTATTCTCCGGTTGAAGATAATGGTGTGTTTTCAAAGGACGTTGAGTATTTTGCCGGTGAATTTATTTTTAAAGCAAATATCAGCATTAATGAAAAACTTGACAGCTTAAATCTTCTATTAAAAAACGAGAACATGTCCCACTCCTATCCCCATTGCTGGCGATGTAAAAAACCGGTTATATACAGGGCAACGCCACAATGGTTTATCTCCATGGATAAAATGGGACTTCGCCAGAAAACTCTTGATGAAATCAATAATGTCCAGTGGATTCCGACCTGGGGTCGTGAAAGAATTTATTCCATGATAGAAAATAGACCTGACTGGTGTCTTTCAAGACAGCGATCCTGGGGTGTTCCCATTCCGGTATTCCATTGCAAAGATTGTAAAGAGGTCTATGTCACAAGGGAATCTGTAGATAAAATACATGCATTATTCACGGAACATTCCTCTGATATCTGGTTTGACAAAGATGCCAAATTTTTAATGCCTGAAGGTGCTAAATGTGAGAAATGCAGTTCAACTGAATTTACAAAAGATCATAATATCCTTGATGTCTGGTTTGATTCCGGAGTAAGCCATGCAGCAGTTCTGGATGAAAGACAGGGGCTTAGCCGCCCTGCAGACATGTATCTTGAGGGAAGTGACCAGCATAGAGGATGGTTTCACTCTTCTTTGCTGACCGGGGTCGGAAGAACAGGAAAAGCACCTTATAAAGCTGTTCTCACCCATGGATTTGTTGTAGATGAACACGGCAAAAAAATGTCTAAGTCTGTGGGAAATGTTGTTGCCCCTGAATCGGTTATTAATCAGTATGGCGCTGATGTTTTAAGGCTTTGGGCTGCTTCGGCCGATTATAAGGGAGATATAAGCATCTCTAATAATATTATCAAACAATTGTCCGATGCATATCGCCGTATAAGAAATACCTGCAGATTCATGCTTGGCAATTTCTCAGACTTTGATCTTGCAACTGATCTAAGATCATTAAAAGATATGTCCGGGCTTGACCGGTTTATTCTTCACAGACTGCATCATGTGGTAAATCGTGCACTTATCTCTTATGAAAAGTATGAATTCCATACCATTTATCATACTTTGCATAATTTTTGTGTGGTTGATCTGTCCTCGTTCTATCTGGATATTATCAAGGACAGATTGTATACATCTCCTGCAGATGACCCACTTAGACGTGATGCTCAGACCGTCATGTTTATCATTCTGGATGCTATTGTAAAAATCATGGCACCTATTCTGCCTTTTACATCAGATGAAATTTACCAGCATATGCCTAAAGATTCGGGCCATAAGGAAAGTATTCATCTTGATTCCATGGTTGAACTAGATAAAGAATGGGAAGATAAGGAACTTGCTGATGTTTGGGAAAACATAAGAAGTCTGAGGGGTGAAGTTACAAAAGCTTTGGAAGAGGCAAGAATTAATAAATTAATCGGTCACCCTTTGGATGCTGCTCTTGAAATTAAGTTGCCGGATACCATTTTAAAAGAGCATGTTGAAAATTTAAAAGAAAACCTCAATGATATTTTTATTGTATCCAGTGTTGTGATTGTTGATACAATTGATGATAGGGCCTATAAAGCCAATGAGATTGAGGGTCTGTCCATTAAAGTAAATAAAGCAGCTGGGAAGAAATGTGACCGGTGCTGGAGGTTTGATGACAGCATCGGAATGGATGTGGTTCATCCCACTGCTTGTTCCCGATGTGTAACAGCTCTAAAAAAGATAATGTAACCTAAAGGTCACACGTAAATTGAGCCTGATTTCTCTGAAAAGAAAAATATGGATTCGTCTGGGCCTGGTCAGCGGATTTGTCATCTTAGCTGACCAGATCACAAAATATATTATAAAAATAAATTTATCTTTATATGATACAATCATTGTAATAGAAAATTTTTTTAATATTATTTATATCCTGAATCCGGGAGGAGCCTTTGGCTTTTTGGCTTCTGAGTCCCTGGAAATTAGAAAATTTATTTTCCTTTTCATGTCATCTCTGGTGGCTTTTTTTGTTTTATTTTGTTACAAAAAGTGTGCTTTAAACCATGTTTTTCTTTCCTATGGCCTGGCCCTGATTTTTGGCGGTGCCATAGGAAATCTCATTGATCGATTCAGGTATGGCAAGGTTGTGGATTTTCTTGATTTTTATACAGGTTCTGCCCATTGGCCGGCATTTAATATTGCCGACAGTGCCATCAGCGTTGGAATGGGAATATTGATATATCATATCCTGCTTAATAAAATTCCTGATTTTTAATTCATATGCATCCTGTTCTCTTAAATATCGGGAATTTTAATCTTTATACCTATGGTCTTTTTGCTGCCCTGGGCTTTATGACAGCCGTATGGGTTTCTCAAAAAAATGCAGCCACTCATGATATCTCGCCCCAGGCTGTCACAGATATTTTTTTTGTTATTCTGGTATCTGCTCTTTTCGGAGCCCGTCTTTTGTATGTATTGATCAATTTTAACAATTACAAAGACAATTGGCTGGATATTTTCAAGATCTGGAATGGAGGCCTGGTTTTTTTTGGTGGATTTCTTGGAGCAGTTATTGCATCTTTTATTTACATGAAGATGCAAAATTTCAATACCTGGAAAACGGCTGATCTCCTATCACCAGGTGTCGCACTGGGCCATGCTCTTGGAAGACTTGGATGTTTTTTTGCAGGATGCTGCTATGGCAAAATCTGCGATCTGCCATTTGCGATAAAGTTTACAAATCCTGAAAGCCTTGCCCCTCTTGACGTTTATTTGCACCCGACCCAGATTTATTCGGTGTTGTCAAATTTCATCTTATTTTTTATTCTTATGGGGATACAGAAAAAAAAGAAATTTAATGGTATGGTATTTTTAACTTATATCATGCTTTATTCTTTGTTCAGGTTCATTATTGAATTTTTTCGGGGGGATTTTAGAGGAAATTTTATTTTTGATTCCATTTCCATGTCACAGGGAATAGGGCTGATGGTTTTTTTTATCGCCCTTATTATTTTAATTAAACAATTGCGGCCTTTTTATGGTTCAAAATAAAAATACGCTTAAACATAATCGATTAGACGCATTTTTAACGTCTGTTCAGAAAAAGGATATCCCGGATCTGGTTTTGATTTATGGGGAATCTTTTCTGGCAAAACAAGCCTTTAAAACCTTGTCTTCTTTCCTGCTGGGAAATGATAACAACCAGTTTGCCCTGGAAACCCTTGAGGGCGGTTCTGTTTCAATGGGAGATATTATTGAACAGGTATCCACTTTTTCTCTTCTAGTTTCAAAAAAAATCGTGACCATCAAAAATGCTCCTTTGTTTCAAACACACCAGAAAAATCAGGAGTTCAGTTTTTCACCATCAGACCTTGATCGCCTGATTGATTTTATTGAAAAAGGGATTCCAGAAAATCATTATCTGATATTGACAACTGCTCAGGTTGATAAAAGAAAGAAGATATATAAAAAAATCGCAGACAAAGGTTTAATTATTGACTGCTCTGTTGCCCAGGGTGCAAAAAAAGCAGACCTGGATGAACAGAGATTTGTTTTGCAGAGTATTACAGACCAGATCCTGTCAAAATCCAGAAAATCTTTAGATAATAAAGCCTTTCATGCTCTTGTGGAATTGACAGGATTTAATCTTGATCTTTTATCCCAGAATTTAGAAAAGCTGATTGCCTATTCCGGGAAAGCTAAGATTATTTCATTTGCAGATGTAAACGCTGTTGTAAAAAGGGATAAAAAAGATCCTATTTTTAATTTAACCAATGCAGTTATGGTCAAAGATGTTAAAAATGCTCTTTTTTACCTGGATTCTCTTTTTAATGAAGGATTCCATCCATTACAGATATTAAAATCATTTGAAAATTTAATTCGAAAACTTATCCTGGTGAAATGCTTAACGCAAAAATTTTATAAAAATAATAAAATACATCTGAAAACTCTTAATTTTAATTCATTTAAGTTAAGTGTTCTTCCAAAAATCATTCATCATGATAAACAGACAAAAATAATTATAGAAGATCGGGAAAAATATCTTTCAAAAGAAGATTCAAACAAAAAAACGAAAATAGTAAATGATCTTTTCCTTGCACCGAATCCACAAAATTCCTATCCTGTTTTCCAGATATTTCAAAAATCTGAAAACTTTTCACTAAATGAACTGAATCAAGCATTAATTTTTTTCAGTGACCTGGATTATCGACTAAAGTCCACATCTTTTGATGCAAAGACAGCCATTGAAAACTTTATCATCAAAATTTGCAGTAAAGGAGGGTTTGAACGTGATACGGAGAAATACTAAAATCATTGCCACTATTTCTAATTTAAATTGTTCCCAGGAATTTATTAAAGGACTTTTTTGGGCTGGTATGAATGTTGTCCGGCTGAATACAGCTCATATGACACATGATGATGCGCTTCAAGTGATAAAAAATATAAGACAGGTGGCTATTAAAATTGGGATTCTTTTAGATACAAAAGGCCCTGAGATAAGAACCTGCGATAATGATAAGCCCCTTTTTGTAAAATACGGGGATATCATTAAAATTAAAGGGGCTCCTGAAGAAAGGTCAAAGGGGGATGTCATTTGCGTCTCTTATGAGCAATTTGTAAAAGATGTTCCAATGGGAAGTTCCATATTGATTGATGATGGATATATTGCACTTGCAGTAATGGAAAAAACAGATGAATAT
>JABGOU010000081.1 GCA_018645325.1 Desulfobacula sp. | reverse complement strand
CCGGAACCTCTTAAGTCCCAAAGGTCAGTCAATTTTCTCAGATAATCAGTTGTATAGTATTTACCAGCTGGTTGAGCTACACGCATTGTATGAAAATGCTCAACACCTTTGAACATTTCCGGCTGGTCACAGTATCTGCCGATAACACCACCGCCATAACCGAAAACACCTACAATACCGCCATGTTTCCAATGGGTTCTGCCATGTTTATAAGAAAGTTCCACGACTCCAAGAAGATCATCAATACAATCTTGGGGGATCTGGAATTCAACACCTTTTTCATTCTTAGCTCTGACTTCAGCCTGTTGTTTCAGGTCAGAAACAAAGCTAGGCCATGGGCCAGATTCCAGCTGATCCAGTAAAGGAGTTTCATGCTTAGCCATTTACTTACCTCCGTTAATAGTTAATTTACATTCAATTAATGAAAAGTTTTTCCAAACTTGCCATTCAATAGTCTAATGTCTTGTTATTCCAAAAGTTTATAAAACCTACCTCTATTTTTTAAGAACACCTTAAGCAAAATAACATTGCAGATATAAAATTTTACTTTGCCCATGTCAATAAAAAAGGTTGTTTTTACACCTTTTTGAAAATTGCGTGCAAAATCCTGCTATGTGATTCAATATTTTCTTTGATCACTGAAATTTCTGAAGCATCGCTGTGACAGGATTCCAATATATTTTCCATCAATTCCATTATCTGCTCTAAATTAAACTGCCGGAAAAATTCTATAAAGCTCAATCTGATATCACCATAATCATATTGCGTAGCTTTCTCTTCCAAAGCCTGTAGAAAACCCTCAATGGCTACGGGTATTATTTTTTTCCCAAGTATCACAGCAGGCCCTGTACCATTTAATCGATCCAGACGAATTCTCAAAGTCAGATTCAAAAAGAAAAACAACAGGCCAGGTAAAATATGCTTGGTTTTATTTTCGCTTGAGTCGTCCAATTCAGTTAAAGCTGAGTAGCCTCTCACTGTAATCATCCTGACATCAATTTTGTCATCTTCGATTTTGACAATGAAATCACCGGCCCCATGATGCCATGGAAAAATCTGCTCAAATGTTTCAATATCATAGTAACAGGTCAGTATTCTTGATATCTCATGGTAAATAGGGAGGGCCATTGTTTCTGATATATAGTTATAACTTCCATCAGACTCCCATATCACGACCTTTCTTCTGCCCTGCTTCTGTGTGGCATGGAACTCTTTATAGCCCTCAAACCATTCCCCTAAAAAGAACCCGATCCTGCCCTTATCTGTTTTGATGACATCAACACTAAACACCCTTGGAAGATACTGTTTTGGAAAAGTTTTATTCAAGCCGGATATCAATTGATACTCATTTTCAATCAAGGCCAGGCCCAACCTTGATACTGCGCCATTAAGGACAAAATAACAGGATTGATTCTCTATCAGCCTGACTTCAATTTTTAAGGGATGATAAAAGGCACCGTGCTTTTCAAGGAATAGGGTGATCCTTTCAAATTGATGGGTAAGGCCAGGCCTTTTGAGAAAGATTTCAAGACCTGTTTTTAATCTTGAAAAATCATTTTCCGATAAAAACCGATGGGCTGCTGAAAAATAATCTCCAATCGTGACAAGTGATTTTTGAATTGGATTATTAGAAGAAATATTAAAAGACGTTTGTGTGTTTTTCCCTGACAATGGAACTTCCCATAAATGAGAGCCAGGGAAAACTTGTTTTTCTTCACCCGACACAAAAAACGAAACAGGCTTGATTCCATTATGCCTTTCTATGGGGTGCAAGTTCTTTTTTCAGGTCCGGGGCAACTTCAAAACCAAATGATTCCGCCTTATCACAATGCACAATGGCTTTGTCAAATTCACCGATTTCAAGGTAAGCCACGGATAAATTGTTATGGGCCACTGGAAATTCAGGCTGTACCTTAATAGCTTCAAGATTTGCCTTTATACCTTCGGGAACAAGTCCTTTCATAAAATAGGCCGTGCCCAGAGTTGTATAGGCCTGGACAAAATTTTTATTATGCGTAATGGCTTTTTTAAGATTTTTAATGGCCTTATCCACTTTTTCTTCATCTTCTTTGGGATCTTTGCCGTCCACGAGTTGAAGCAGGACAAATGCCATGTTTCCATATCCTTCTGCAAAACCGGCCCTGGCCTTTACAGCGCGCTGATTGAACCTGTAGCACCCTTCAAGATCTTTTCTCTGAAGGCAGATGCCCCCTAAAAGAACATAGGCCTCAGCAATGGACGGGCTGCAGTCTATGGCTTCATGAAGTTCATTTTCCGCCTCACTATACTCCTGCTTTCCCAGAAGGGCGACTGCAAGATTATAATGGGTTGTACCGCATTCAGCATTTTTTGAAAGCTGATTCCTTAACCGCGCAATAAGTTCATCTGCATCTTTTGGCAGGGGTTTTCCCTGATTAATGTCTGTCATTATGGATATCCTCTTTATCATTTAATCTGTTCAAATTCTTATTTAAAGCCTGCCATTATTCCAAAACTATTGAAAATAATCAACAAGTTTAATTATTGCTTGAACCAATTTTAAACTTGTGATAGCAAGTGGTTGTAAGAGAATCCATTGGAAAATATTTTATTTACACACTAGGAGTAAAACATGCAACCAGGATGCTATACTGCATTAATCACCCCTTTTAATCAAGCAGGAGAGCTTGATCAGGAAGGCCTTGAACAATTGATCCATTTTCAGATTGAAAATGGTATTACCGGCATACTTGCAACGGGAACAACGGGTGAAAGCCCGACATTCAAATGGAAAGAACACGATCATGTGATTGCCCAGGTTGCAAGACTGGCAAAAAATAAATGTCTCAGAATTGCCGGAACCGGCAGCAATAACACCCTTGAAGCTCTGGGAGGAGCGGGCCGGGCCGCAAAAGAAGGGGTTGATGCCGTGCTCATGGTGGACCCCTATTATAATGGTCCAAGCTCCCTTGAAATCCGGAGAGAATATTATGAGGTCATTGCAAAAGCATACCCTGATGTACCCATTATCCCCTATATTATTCCAGGCAGGACCGGTTCCCAGATGCTGCCCCAGGACCTTGCCATACTGGCAAAAAACTTTTCCAATATCTCCTGTGTAAAAGAGGCCACGGGTAACCTTGAAAACATGAAACTGACCCGTAAATTTTGTGGGAATAATTTTAAAATATTCTCCGGGGATGATGCTCTGGTTTATGATATTATGACCGATCCTGAGATCAAGGCGTGCGGGAGTATTTCAGTCATGTCCAACATTATACCCGGATCTATGACACATATGGTCTCAATGCTCAACCAGGGGGATACAAAAGGGGCAGCAAAAATTCATTCGGCCATAAAACCTCTGCTTGACCTTGTTGTGGTTATCACCCAGGAGGAATCCGAATTCGGCCCTGTCAGCTGCAGAGCAAGAAATCCGCTACCTTTAAAGACGATAATGCAATTATTGGGAATGCCGGGAGGCCCCTGTAGAAGTCCTTTAGGCAAAATGTCACAAAAAGGGTTCCATGTTCTTTTGGATGCGATAAAAAAAGTCCAGGCCAAAACTCCTGAAATCTTTGAACCAATTGCCACTTTCTTCAATATTGATATTGAAGAGCGGCTGAACACCACACAATTTCATAAAGCTTTATGGTATAACTATTAAAATTATATCGGCCATACAAAAAAACTGCATGGCCGATATAATCAATACAAATGGCAGAATTTATTTTATTTCTTTAATTTTAAATTTCTCCTGCCCTGTTTTAAAAAAACTGAGTCTAAGCCAGTCAAATCCAAATTGTAAGAGTTTGATATCGTCATTTTTAATTTCTTCAATTTTTTCCTTTGAGAAATCATATCTTTCAAGAAAAGTGCTGTTAAAAACAAATTTTTTGAATTTATCAATATTATAGCAGATCATAAAAAACATATTTTTGCTCTCCTGGGAAAGCTTCATACTTTCTGGCAATGATTTTTTTCTTACGATCAAATCAAACCAGCCATCATTGACTTCATCACGAAGGTCAACCCCCTGATCCTCTCTCCACTCGGCAACAGTCCATTGTTTATCTTCATCAAACCCCATGCAGTGGGCTTCTTTCACTGTGAAAAAAAATTCATCTTTTTCACCCTTCTCTCCAGAATAGCTTAAAGAACCGACGCCTAATGGATAGTATCTGCAGGTTGTAGGACGATCCTCATATATGGCACACCCCTCACTATCATCAACAAAAGGACACGATTTTCTTTCATCATCCAGAAGCTTAAGGGTTACCACAGGAAGGTCACCTTTTTCAAGGATGTGGGGATCTGTAAATTCAGCAAGAAATTCCTCTGAACTCAAATCAAGTTTTTTACGCATGATTACAATATCATATGGGGTCAGCATAATATTAATTCCCCGGCAGCAGTCTGTAAAACATTTAACACCTTTATGGCAATCAAATTTAAATTTGCTCCTCAGGCTGAGCTGCTCAGGTGGTATTTCTGATGTTTTTCGAATTTTATCAGTCATTAAGACTTCCTTATTTAAAATTATCATGTTCGCCTAAAGGTATGGACTATACAAAAAAACTTCAATAATGTCCAACGATTACGAATCTATAACTTATATTTTATTACAAATATTCCCCAGTTTTATACAAAATAAATTTGACATCTTATTGATTTCAAAATAAATAATAGAATTATATAATTTTAAACACCACCCATATGGGATAAAAAAACAAATTCAAAACTATCCTTTCCAAAGAGGTATAGGAGTTTAAATGAAAATCAAAAAAGCAGTTTTCCCTGTAGCAGGATTAGGAACAAGATTTATACCCGCCACCAAAGCCATGGCAAAAGAAATGCTCCCGATTGTTGACAAACCCCTCATACAATATGCTGTTGAGGAAGCTTTTGCCGCAGGTATCGAACAAATTATTTTTGTTACCGGCAGAGGGAAAAAAGCATTGGAAGATCATTTTGACAGATCCTTTGAAATAGAACACGCACTTAAGAAAAAAGGAAAAGATGACCTTTTAAAACAAATCCAGGAACTTGTTCCAAAAACCGGCACCATCATTTATACCCGGCAGCATGAGCCATTGGGCTTAGGTCATGCCATCTGGTGTGCCAAAAATATTGTTGGTGATGAACCCTTTGCAGTACTTTTAGCCGATGACCTTATCCAGACGGAAAAGCCTGTCCTTTCTGAGATGATAAGAAAATTCGACCGGTTAAGAGCATCCATGGCAGCTGTCATGGAAGTTGAAAAAAGCCAAACAGATAAATACGGTATTATTGATGCTCAAGCCGTGGAAGAAGATATTGTTAAAATCAACGATATGGTGGAAAAACCAAGTCCTGAGGAGGCTCCATCCAATCTCGCCATTATCGGCCGTTATATATTAACACCTAAAATTTTTGAATATTTAGAAAAAAAAGAAACAGGTGCCGGCGGAGAAATCCAGCTTACCGATGCCATGAAAACCCTTCTCAAGGAACAACCGATTTATGGATACAAATTCGAAGGCCAGCGGTTTGATTGCGGGGACAAGGCAGGATTTCAGATGGCCAACCTGGCGTTTGCCCTTGAAAGACCGGATATGAAAAAAAAATTGATGGAATTTATCAAAAAACTTTAAAAAACCGTCTATGATTTTTTATACTGGCTGTAAGTCTCCATAACTTTTTTAACATAATTTTGCGTTTCTTCGTATGGTGGAATATTTTTATATTTATCCACTGCTTCCGGGCCTGCATTGTAAGCGGCAAGGACCAGGGGCAGCTTATATTCATACCGTTTTAAAAGTCGTTGGAGATAAAGAACCCCGCCCATGATATTCTGAGAAGGATTAAAAGGGTCTTTCACAGCAAGAGACTTAAAATTATCCGGCATGATCTGCATTAGCCCTTTGGCGCCTTTTTTTGATACAGCCTCTGGATTAAAATCTGACTCCACTTTTATCACAGCTTTAATTAAAGAGAACTCCACACCATACTTTTTTTGCGCTTTCCTGATCATTGCATCATATTTTTTAGTGCTGATCCGGCGCAATATTTTTTTTTTCTTTTCTTTAATATATAATTTGTATTTCGATGAGGTAGGCACATTGGTAAAATGGACTATCCCAAGGTTGTCAATATATTTATAAATGTCGGCAAAGACATTATCAGCGCTTAAGATGATCAAAACCATCAATAAAACAATGTTGATTCTTTTTAACATTTTTTATGTCTGTTTTATCCTGTCTTTGTATTCTTTAATGATGAATTTCCCTGGAAATTCTGGTTTTGCTACATATTGACCCAGATTATCCAGAAAAGTTTTAAACAATTCTTTAAACACCCTGTCCTTTTCTTTATCCATTATAAAATTTCTTTCAGTTTTAAATTCATAGATCATCTTGTCGCCGAGCTCTGCAATAATATCCTGAAATTTAAAATCAGACAAAAGGTCATTGGAAAACAGCTCTTTTTCAATTTTTATTTCAATAATTGCTTTCATAATAACCACATAGGCATCAGCACTGATTTTTCGTGACAAATCTGATATAATAAGTGTCTGGTTGTTTTTTAATTCAATTTTTTTATATACTGCATTCACCAAATTTAAATTCCTTAAAATAATTCCAATTGCTTTTCTTTTTTATTTACTGACAAGAAAACAGGACTTTTCTCAAACTGTGTCATTCTTTTCTCAATATCATCAATAAAAAAAGATCTCTGCCTTTTAAAACTTTTGCCATATATGCTTCTTTTTTTTGCATAAGTCAAACAAAGAATATCCATGGCCCTTGTCATGGCAACATAGAACAGGCGGCGTTCTTCTTCAAGGTCATCAATATTTTCTCCATCTTTTGCAAAGGGAACCAATCCCTGTTCACACCCTGCAACAAACACAACAGGAAACTCAAGTCCTTTGGCTGCATGCATGGTCATTAAAGATACCTTTTCCATATTAAACCCTATTGCATCCACATCCCGGTTTAAGGCAATTGCATCCAAAAAGTCTTTTAAATCATTGTAAAGCTGTGCAATCGATATTAATTTTTCAAAAACCTGATTTATTTTATCATTTTTTTCAATTATATCCTGTAGGCCTGATTTACTGCTCAAAAACCTTATACAAGTTATATTATCGCAATTTTTTATTTCCTCTCCAAAAACCTTGATCTTTTTAGCAATGGCACTAATCTTTGTTTTTGATTCTTCTTTGAGTCCACTGATATCTTCCCTTACAAAGGCTTCCATGATTTGTGAGCTCAAAGCAGATGATTTTTTATAAAAATCATACAAGCCTGCCCTTTCTTTTTTACCCAAACTTAAGTCAAAGTATTGAAAGACAGTTTCAATATCAGAAAAACTTTCTTTGTTTGCCATGACCCGGCAAAGGCTTATCAATTGTTTTATACAATTTGTTTCAACCAGGCCCATTTTATCTGCTGCCTGAAAGGGTATACCCTCTTTTTCAAACACATTGATAAAGGCCTCGTGCTGTTTTCTGGTTCGGCAAAGGATGGCAAAATCTGCAAAAGAATATTCTTTTTGAATATTCAAATCTGCCTTGCCTGTGTCCATTGAAAAAAAAGAAATTCCACCCACAAGTTTTTCAATCATCTTTCCAATGGCTGTTGCCTCAGCATATTCACTGATTGTCTCCTTTATAATCAGCTTTTTTGTACCTTCCACATCTGAAAAAATTCTGGATTGTTCATCTTTGTCCATAGACTTATTGATCATTTGAAAAGATGCATCAAGAATTGTCTGGGTGGATCTGTAATTTTGTGTCAATATAATTTTTTCGCATCCCAAAAAATCATCTGAAAACCGATTGAAATATTTATTGTCCGATCCCCGGAACCCGTAAATTGACTGATCCGGATCACCAATCACAACAATTACATTGCCCTGTGAAATCATCTTTACGAACTCATACTGGCCAAAATTCAAGTCCTGGTACTCATCGATAAAAATATAGCGATATTGTTTTCTGACACTTGAGAGAATTTCCTCTTGGCTGCTTAACATTTTGCTACTCAATAAAATCAGGTCTTCAAAATCAACCAGATTCTGTTCCCAGCATAGTGTCTGGTAGTCTCTATAAATCTTTTCAAAATGGTCTGGCTCAACATTAGTTATGAAATCCTTAAGATCATCATCAGGACCCAGTAAATTCTGTTTGCAAAAACTGATAAGCTGATCAATTTTATTTACCATACCTTTTTTAGAACCTTTGCCTATAGCTTCTCTGATCAAGGAGATCCTTAATGAATCATCGGCAATGGCCGCATTAAAATTTTTGTATTCTCTTAAAAGTTTAAGACTAAAAGAGTGGAAGGTTGCTGCAAGCACCCGGGATTTGGTTTTAGGCAAATATTGCTCTATTCTTTGCTCAAGTTCTCTTGCCGCCTTGTTGGTAAAGGTCAGGGCAAGGATATTGCCCGGTTTAATATTTTTCTTTGACACAAGATACGCTATCTTTGCGGTCAAGGTTCGTGTTTTACCTGTACCTGGACCGGCCTGGATTACCATTGCCACTGCTGTTGATTCAACGGCTTTTTTCTGCTCGGGATTCAGACCGTTTAAAAGATCATTGGGTTTAACAGTCTGTAAAGGCTCCTGTTTTTTCTTGGTGATCTTTTTTTTCACATCCTGTTTTACAACTTCTTTTATTTTTCCTGGTTTGACTTTTTTAGCAGGAAGATCAAATAAAAGATATTTTTCTCCTTTTAACCGCTCTTTTTCCTGGTGAGAAAAAAGATTAACTTTCCCAAATTCACCGTCATATCCCGGATCAATATTTATATCCCCACTCCGCATCTTCATGATGGCTTCAGCCAGCAGGGGAACATTGGCAGTATCTATTTGTTCAACAGATTTTTTCACAAGGATTTCAAGCTCCGGCCCCAGGGCTTCAATGGCTCTGGTATAGTAAGTTGCTACTTTTTTGGTCTTAGGGCCCACATCAAAAATTTCCGAAAGGATATCCACCAGGGGGACAATGCTTTTAAACCCATGCCTGTTTTCAGGCATATATCCTTCATGTCTTGTGGCAAGTTCCTGGACCCTGTTTAACACCCCATAGGTTACTTTTTTACCGCACTCAGGGCAAATGCCGTCAATCTGGGCTGTGGTGGCTGGATTAAGACAGATATTACATTTCCTGTGGCCATCATAATGGTATTTACCCTGGTGGGGATACATGTCCAAAGTGCCTTGATATTGTTCAAGATTATTTTTTTCAAGGGCCTGCCGGATATGGAAAAAACTTAAGTCTGTATTAAATACACAGGCATTTCGACCCAGATACCCAGGGGAATGTGCGTCGGAATTAGATATCAGCCGGACATTATCAAGGTCTTCAATTCTCCAGTTCATGGGAGGATCGGAAGACAACCCTGTTTCAACGGCAAAGATATGCGACTTTAATGGACCAAAACACTCTTCAATGGAATCAAATCCTGATTTTGATCCAAACATTGAAAACCAGGGTGTCCAGATATGGGCGGGAATAAAAAAGCCTTTATCATTGACATCCAGCATGATCTTAAGCAGGTCAGCTGCATCCAGTCCCAGTATGGGGCGGCCATCAGATTTTATATTTCCAATGGCATCCAGTCTGGCATTAAATTTTTTAACACTGATTATATCAGGAAAATAAACCAGATTATGATTTTTTCTAACCCGGCCATCTTTTTTATAAATATTGCTAATTTCCGTTTGCAGGATAAACCGGACAGGATTTCTGCAGTTTTCTGGAATTGTTTTATCAATATCCCTGGCTATCTCTTTTTTAAGGGAAAACAATCCTGGTTCTGTTTCTTCAAGCTTTGACTCAATTTCGCTTATCCATGCAGGATAGGTAAAATCTCCTGTCCCAATAAGAGTTACCCCCTTAATTTGCGCGGTATAATAAAGATTTTCAAAATCAAGATTCCTGGCAGTCGCTCTTGAATACTTGGAATGGATATGCAGGTCAGCAATAAATTTCATTTTTGTTTTTCCAGTTCAAATTTAATATTTTCTTACCGATTCAATAATTTACATGATTTCCTCTTAATTTAAAAGCAGGATTCTGATAAAGAACAATAATCATTATCAACAATAAAAATAAAAGGGTTTACAATGAACATTCCCATATTTGACCTGAAGTCAAAAGCCCTGATCCAAAATTGGGATCAAACCATTGAAAAACAGATCAAAATAAAATTGGTCACAACTGATCATGCTGAAGATAATCAATTTATAAATTTTACAGGGAAGCTTGTAAATGATACATCACGACTTGTGATTGAAGCTCAAAAAGGGAAAAATGATCTACCAGGATTCCTTTTAAAAGAAAATATTCTCTATTCGGCGCTTCCCCTTGAAAAAGAACTTGAACCCTTTCTTGAGGCCCTGTCACTAATAGATAGCAGGAGCAATCTGCTTTCCAAACCCATCCGGCAAACCCTTGACAAAATAGACATCCCCATCCGATTAAAACTCTATATTGCCCTTTCGTGCCCCCATTGCCCCAATGTGGTCAGGACGGTCATCTCTCTGGCACTTCATTGCAGCAAAATAAACCTTCACATCATTGACGGCAGCCTGTTTCCTGAAACCTCACAAAAGGATGCTGTAATGTCAGCACCCTGCCTGATCCTTGATGATGGCTTCAGGTGGATCGGAGCTGTTCACACACAGGAAATTGTTGAAATGATCACCAGCCGGGACCCATCCCAATTGAGTGCCCAAACGTTAAAGATAATACTTGAACAGGGAGATGCCGCCTGGATAACACAGCAAATGATAAAAGAAAAAAAAATCTTTGGCGCTTTTATCACACTTTTACACCATGAAACGTGGTCGGTCAGACTGGGAGCCATGGTTGTTGTAGAAGAACTTGCCGAAACTGACCCAGCACTTGCCGCCTTGCTTTGCCCTCCTCTGATCAAGCTGTTTGATGGAAAAGATATCCCCATACAGGGAGATATCCTCTATGCTCTGGGCGAAACAGGCGATGGGAAAACAGAAGAGTGGCTTGCTAAAAAGCTTCCCAAACTTGTGCATCAGGATCTTATTGATACCGCAGAGGAAGCCCTGGGACAGCTTGAAAGCAAGAAACAAATGAGATAAGTTTCGATTCTTGACACGGATTCTATTTTTAACTACATATCTTTATGGTTTTAACAATAATTTTTATGATTAATAATAATCCTATTAGACTTTGTTACTTTAATAATATTTAGGGCCCACTCAAAAATAACTGTAATTATTCAGCCCGTTAAAAAAAGTTATCCCCAAAGCCCTGTCTGATGGATATTTGCAGGAGGTTAAGCGAATAG
>JABGOU010000080.1 GCA_018645325.1 Desulfobacula sp. | reverse complement strand
GTTACACCACACCAACCCCAATCCAGAAAGAAGCGATTCCTTCAATTCTTGACGGCAAGGATGTTTTCGGCCTGGCTCAGACAGGCACTGGAAAAACTGCAGCATTTGTCCTGCCGCTTTTCCAGCGATTAATGAACGGTTCCCGGAAAAAAGCACGTGCCCTTATTATAGCACCCACCAGGGAACTGGCCGAACAGACCCATGATGAGATCAGGAAAATGGCAGGTAAAACCCAATTAAAAAGTGTGGCCATTTATGGCGGTGTGGGCAAATCCCCACAGATAAGAGCGATCCGCGCCGGTGCAGAAATTATTGTTGCCTGTCCGGGACGACTGCTTGATCTATTTAATGAAGGATCCATTAATTTTGATCATATTGAAGTCCTGATCCTTGATGAGGCAGATCATATGTTTGACAAAGGCTTTCTTCCTGATATCCGACGAATCGTTGCACAATTGCCTAAAAAACGACAATCCCTTGTTTTTTCTGCAACCATGCCTATGGAAATCAGACGTCTTGCTGAGAAAATTCTTCATCATCCGGTAACGGTCAAAATTGACCATTCCCTGCCGGTGGCGACGATTTCCCATGCACTTTTCAATGTCAAAAAAGAGCAGCGAACCGCTTTCCTTAAACACCTGATCAAGCAGCAGGACATGAAAAGGACCATCGTATTCACCCGGACCAAGCACAAGGCAAAAAGCCTGGCAAAACAATTACATAATTCAGGTTTTCGTGCCACATCTCTGCAGGGCAATCTGAGCCAGCAGAACCGGAAAAAAGCCATGGATGGATTCAAAAATGGTACATTCAAAGTTTTGGTTGCAACAGATATTGCCGCACGCGGTATTGATGTGTCTGAAATATCCCATGTTGTCAACTTTGACCTGCCGGACACGGTTGAAACATATACACACCGAACCGGACGTACGGGGCGAGCGTTGAAAAAAGGCCAGGCGTATTCGCTGGTTGGTCAGGACGACATGAAAATGATTGCTTTGATTGAAAAGAACCTGGGTAAAAAAATGTCCAGGGAATCCTTACCTTCTTTTAAACCTGAAAAACAAACGCATAATTACAAAAGTCAGCCGGTTATAGTTTCAAAAGGCACTCGCAAACGTCGTTGTCTCTGGTCAGAATCATTAGCCATGGCATAATTATTATTTTGACTATTCAAACAACAGGGCACCTTTGAAAGTAAAATTTTAGTTTGAGGTCAAGGTGCAGGGAAAAGGCGATTATGACAACATCACTGAGAATTAGATATGAAACCATGGAAATTGGTCCGATTGACATCCATATTCGAACATTGCGGGATATCCACCAATTTCTTGATGCCGATGACTTAGCCAAAAAAATAGGAATCTCATCTGCTGCATGGCCAATATTTGGTATCATCTGGCCGTCGTCAGAAGTCCTTGCCCATACCATGCTCGATTATAAAATTGAAGGCAAAAGAATTCTGGAAGTCGGTTGTGGGATTGGATTATCCAGTCTGGTTCTTAATCATCGGCTGGCCGATATTACAGCCACAGATTATCACCCGGAAGTATTACCTTTCCTGCTCGCCAATGTCGCACTTAATAATGGGGAAAAAATACCCTTTATCCGTACGGGATGGGAAGATGATGAAGATAAGCTGGGAACCTTTGATCTGATAATCGGAAGCGATCTGTTGTATGAACGCGATCATGCACACCTGCTGTCTGAATTTATCGATCTTCATGCCAGGCAGCGGTGTGACGTGATGATTGTGGACCCTGGACGGGGACATCATGCAAAATTCAGCAAAAAGATGGTGAAGCTGGGATACTCTCATTGCCAGAGAAAACCTGTGGATACTTTCTATTTAAAAAAGCCGTTTAAAGGACAGATTTTAAACTATTCGCGATAACCAAATGGCTTTGCCACGAAGGAGCCTTGATTTTTTTTAGACCTGACAAGGGATATTTTTGAAATAGCATTTGGCCTGCCCGGCACTGTTTTCATCCTGAACCAGGGGTCCCCTGTGACAAGACGGTTTTCCACGATCCATGACTATAATCTATGAACAGGGTCATAATGGGCCACTGCCTCATAGGTTTTTTTTACTTTCTCGTTCATAAAAAGTTCCTGGTATCGGCCTCTGTTTTTTTTGTTCATTGAAAATAAAACAAGGCCGGCTGTTTCCCGATCTATCCGGTTGATAGGTGAAAGATCCTTCATTAAACAAGACATTTCCTTGCGGAATATTCCCTTCAAATAAAATATTTCCTTTTATTACAGATTCCTCACTTGTATTGTCAAACGTGAAACAAAATAATCCGCTTTTTTGGAGCTTTTGTTGCCATACCAAACAAAATGCGGAGAATATTAATCCGTCTGATCAATACCTCATATATCACCATAATGATAGTAAATGATAATACGGAAATGGTTAAGAACTTTATTCCAATACTTGTATTCCATGCAATGACATAAAATCCGACCATATAAATAAGTGAGTGATGCAGTAAATAAAACGGTAGTACGGCTTCATTGGCATAGGTTCGAACGCTGTTATTAAAATTCAGGAACCGTTGGCCAATACCTATTAAAGCAAGACACCAGCACCAGGCCATCAATCCCCTGAAAGCCTGTATAACAGCAAACCCGATATGGTTCAAAGGTAAAACCGCACCCGTTGACAGGTCATGCCTTGTCACGGACTGAATTTTTAAAATAATACCGAAGTGTGATGTCAGATACAGACCCGTCAGGCTTAAGGCGATTATCAGGAACAGCGTGCTGTGCGTTTTGATTGTTTTCTGGATTTTTGTATTGGAATAAACAATATACCCATATGCAAAGAAAAATAAATAAGACACAGGATCCCAGTTGCCCATTGTTCTTATGTAGGATAACCCTTTATATTCAAATGCAGCAGCAATAACTGAAATTGGCAGAAAAAGACTACCCAAGGCCCACGGGTTCTCAAAAAACAAAGATATTTTTTCTAAAAAGCTTTTTCCTGGGTTCCTAAACCTAAAAAACAGGGGTAGTAGAAGCAGCGAATAGATAAACAAAAATTGTAAATACCAGATATACGTCCCCATGCCCCAGGGTGCAAAATTGCCGCCTGCAGCATATAAACCGTCAAAAAAACTGGGATACCAATCAAGAAAACTGCTTGTTGTCTTTTGGTTGAACAGTTTTTCAATATAAACATAAGGGGGGTTAACAACAAAAGTACCGACAAGAATCGACGGTATGAGAATACGCCGAACTTTTGATTTTATAAAACCGCCTGCCTTTTGAAATCTTGATGCCAGATAAACGGCAGCTCCGGATATAACAAAAAAAAACGGCATGATCCATAGCAACGCAAACTCCCTGAAAATAGAGAGGACAGGGCTGCGAACCACGTTAAAGACAACCGTTGTGTGATAATCAAAAATTTTGCTGCCATGAACAAAAAATACAAATAAAATGGCCATGACACGCAGCCAGTCAAGATAATAGTGCCTTCCCATTGGACCGGCAAAGTTTTGAAAATGATCTTGTTCTTTTTTAGCCGGTAATTCAATCTGTTTCATATCGATTCTTCCTTTCTGATGATTGTTATGTCCTTTGCCCTTTTTTTATCCTGTTTTCTGACCATTAAAGACTGCAAACATAAATGGTTTTGGTTGTAACTATCTCAGAAATGAATGGGACTGTCCGGCAAACTCAGGTTCAGACTTTAATTTTCCACTTTTTTTTTGATTTTATTGATTTATAACGCTTTTCTATCTATATCTAATTTAGTATCCGACTTTTTTCCTGTGCCGTATTCAGTCGATTGCAAGCGTCCGAGAAAAATATGATGAGACCAATAACATTTTTTAAAAATAAAAAAATTTCAGACAAATCTACTGCCATCACGATGCTCCTGGTAGCGGTCATGATGCCGGTTTCAATCTATGCGGCCGATCCCATTCACCTTAAAGACAATCCCCTTAACGGTCAGTATATCGGAACACATATCGAATATCTCAGCCATCAGAGTTTAGTTGACAGCCTGATCAGCCGCCTGGATCTTGAAGATGACATCAAAGAAAAAATACGATCAGGAAATCTTGTTTCAGATGAAAAGATAACCGTCGACGTAACATGGACGTCTACCGGATACAGGGCCCGCTTCCATCGGATTGGTAAAAAAGATGGAAATGATCGGGTCTTTGAAGTGGGCATAAATGATCTTAAAAAAAAAGACATTTTTTCACAATTTACCGCATCCAGCCAACCCATACTCAATCTTAATTTTCATCCCCGCCCATATTGGCTGAGGTTCAAGGTGATTAATAACGGGGACGAACCCGTCGATTTTTTGATGGAACTGGATAAATATCTGTTTGAATATATTAATATTTATATTCCGGAACAGAACGGCTTTGTCATGAAACGGCAGGCATTTGCCAGTTCCCTGGATCAACGGGAAATTAAGCATAAGCATTTTGTTTTTAAACTTTCGGCAGGGGCTGGTGAAACGATTTATTACATGTTTGTCAGCAGCTGGAACAAACGGACCAAAGATTCGATTCCGCTAAGGGTCTGGTCCCCGGACAATTTTATCCGGCATGCTTCGGATGACGGTCTGTTCAGCGGTATTGTGATGGGGCTTTTTTTACTTGTTTTTTTTTACAACGTTTGCATTTTTGTTTTTGTCAGGGACTCAAGTTATCTATATCTGTCCCTGGTAACCCTTTGTCAGATGGCACTCGAAGTAAGCGCCTCAGGAACAGGATTTTTCTATCTGTGGCCGGATAACCCGCTTTTTACATGGCAGATACTTTTTCAAAACACTGCTCTTGTCATGTGCTTCAACCTGCTTTTTTACCGTTCCTTTATCGGCATATCCAGATACACCCCCAGATTGGACAGGGCTCTTGTCATCATGAGCTGGATTTTTTTTGTCTGTGCCCTTTCTTCTTTTGTTCTTCCACAAAAGGGGTTTGAAACCATGCTCTGGTTCCTATTCATCATGGATCATTTATACTCCCTGCCCATTCTGATACCAACCGTTATCGCATTGAAAAATAAGAACCGTTCTGGGGTGTTTGTTCTGATCGGGATATTTTTCTATTACCTGGGTCTGTTGAAATTCCAACTCACGGGCAGTGGCACGCTGCCTTACGGCATGTTAAATTACCTGCCGGTCAAGGGACTCTCGTTTCTGATTATTATGACGCTGGGGCTGGCACATAAATATAATATGATGAAACAATCCGTAATGGATTTAAATGTCAACCTGGAACAGCGTGTCATTGAAAGAACTGAAAAACTAAAACAGGCTAATGCAAAACTCAGGGAACTGGATACATTAAAAACCCGGTTTTTTGACAATATTTCCCATGAGTTTCGTACACCCCTCACCCTGATCACAGCACCCATTGAATCACTGCTTGCAGGTGAATACGGAAAACTTCCCAAACCCTGCACCAAAGTGTTATCATCCATGAAAACTAATGCCGAAAGACTTCTTCGGCTGATCAGCGATCTTCTTGATTTTTCAAAAATAGAAGCTGGGAAAATGGATGTCACACTGAAAAACTGTGATATTGCAGGCTTTTTATCCTACTGCGTTTCCAGCATGGATTCAATTGCCCGGAGCAAGACAATCAAGATCTCTTTTCAAGATCATACCGGCGGCCTTGTGGCACCGATTAATACTGACCTGATGGAAAAAGCAGTTCTTAATCTATTATCAAACGCTATCAAGTTCAACCGGCCAAACGGAATGATTTCAGTGGTACTGGAAAAAAATACATATCAATTTTCCATCTCCATTAAGGATTCGGGAACTGGAATCCCGGCTGACCGGCTGGACACCATTTTTGACCGGTTCACCCAGGTAGATTCATCCAGTACACGGCGGCATGAAGGTTCCGGCATCGGTCTTTCCCTGACCAGAGAAATTGTTGAACTGCATGGTGGTGATATCCATGCGGCAAGCTCGATCGGTGAGGGATCAGTGTTTATTGTTACGATTCCCAATGTAGATGAAACTGACACCAAGTCTATCCCCCAGTATCAGGACTATTCAGACAGGCAACGGCAAAACCCTGAATCACAAACCGAGAGTCCGGCTGAGCCAGCGATGTTTGGCGGCAAAAAGATGACACAACAAAATACACGTTCAAAAGAGTCTCCGTTAAAAACAAAGACCATTCTGGTTGTGGAGGATAATGATGACATGCGAAATTATCTAAAGGGCTTCCTGGAAAAGCATTATCGGATAGCATCTGCTGTTAATGGTAAACAGGCCTTGAAAATCTTAAAAAAACAGGAAGTTCATCTGGTATTGTCCGACCTCATGATGCCTGAAATGGATGGTTATGGATTGACCCGGGCCATACGCGCCAATGAAAGTTATGAAAATTTGCCAGTCATACTTCTCACAGCAAAGTCGCACGCACCAGATAAAATAAAGGGATTTGAAAAAGGAGCCAATGACTACATCATAAAGCCGTTTAATGCAGAAGAGGTACTGGCAAGAATCAGGTCCCATTTAAAAATTAAATCCCTCAGGGACAGACTGGTAAGGGCCAACCTAAACCTGAAAGGACAGAAAAAAATCCTGACCGAGTCGTCAAAACTCAAAATTGAAATGGTAAAAACATTTCTGGATGAAAATTTTTATGAAGATATTTCCAGGGATGACCTGGCTTCAGTGGCCCAGATGAGCCCGGACCATATGGGAAAAATGTTCAAGCAGTTTACCGGTGAAAAGATATCCGGGTATATCAATCAAAGGAGAATCAAGGAAGCATTAAGACAGTTAAAACAAACCGATGCAAAGGTTATCGATATTGCCTTTGATGTTGGGTTCGGAAGCCTGAGATCTTTTAACCAGGTGTTTCGAGACCTGACAGGCGACACACCGTCAAAATACAGGAAAAAACTAAAAGATTAAGGGTTACATGAGTGAGACCCTTTCAAAACTATGGCATTAAATCTTGAGCTCATCCGGATAAACCAATGGAACGGATGGGGTTAAGCGAGAGATCTTATCTGCTTGATCGGGTTGTATAAGATGTCTTAAGCCAGTGCAGGTACATAAAGAGTCCCCAGCCCAGGGCTGGCCAGTGAAACCAGATAGCGCCATTGTAGGAAAGGATATTAATTAGAAATAAAAATCCGATTATACCCAGGTACGCTTTTAGATGAAACATAAAGCGCTGTTTGGATTTGAGGATTTTTTTCTGTTTTGTTGTCTGGGGATCTTGCTTTTGTCTTTTATTGTGACTGGCGAACGGTTGAATCCTGCGGCTGATTTTAGCCATGCCTGATTTTAATGATTTTGAAGCATGGATTTCCGGCCAGATATTGACCTTGTAGGCCCGGAGCGGTTTTTGAAGATTTTTAGCGGTCTGCTCTCCGATATATTCATATCCCAGGGGCAACTTGTCCTCGATCTGGTCGTAGGCGGTTCTGGAAATGCATATGCCGCCTGCTTCTGCAATGGTTTCCAAACGTGCAGCAATGTTGACACCATCCCCGTATATTCGGTTCTCCTTGACAATCACATCCCCAAGATTGATACCAATACGGAATTCCATCCTCCGGTGTTGGGGTAGTTTATCATTGCGCGCTTTCAGTTCTTTCTGGATGGACACTGCACACTGGACCGCATCCACCACACTTGAAAATTCTGCCAACAGATTGTCGCCGGGAGAATCCACAACACGGCCGTGGTGCTGCAGAATCAAAGCGCTCATCAGATCGCGATAGGTTGTTATGGTGGTAACGGTTTCGGCTTCATCATCCTGCATAAGCCGAACATAGCCTTTTACATCTGCACAGAAGATAGCTGCTAATTTTCTTTTTATTTCGGTATTTTCCATAC
Organism: Desulfobacula sp.; assembly: GCA_018645325.1. Lineage (GTDB taxonomy): Bacteria > Desulfobacterota > Desulfobacteria > Desulfobacterales > Desulfobacteraceae > Desulfobacula. Next base: position 3,817 of record JABGOU010000080.1, on the reverse strand, counting down.
GCTGCATCACAATAAGGTTATAAATAATGATTTTATAATAATCTTAAAGATGACTGAATTATTGTAGTTGTAACAAGATATGACAGGGCTGTAAAGTTAAGATATTTTAGAACTTTAATTTAGCGATCGCCACAAATTTGTTGAGATATCTACTGTGACATAGATGGTATTCGAGAAAGCAGGCAACATTTGAAGAAGATATAAACGGTGCCTCTTTACGGGTCAATATCAGCCATAACACCATCAATGCACGCTATTCCCTTTTTAAATTTTTATCTCATTTTATTCAAATAATAGCTTTTTGAGCACAAATCAAGAACTCATCAAAAAATGCTAATATCAAACGTTTCGACAGACTTGGTGTTGTACCCATTACACTGCTTAACTATTATTATCTACTCCCTGTTTTCGGATAGATACACCTTTCTTGGTGTGGTCACATTTTTAACATTCAGACTGACCAGTGCACCTTTTTGTTTCACATCAGCAGAAATCGGCTGGATAAGCCTTGCAGGACTGACAGTCTTGCCTGGATCAACTCTATCCGGCGTCATAGCCCAGAAAACAGGTATACTCAAAGTCATGGTTGCATCACTTTGTCTATGCATAATGTCTATTCAACTTATGGCCCGGATTCCTACAACATTATCGATTTTTACCGGAGTATTACTACTTTTTTCAGGTGTCTATTTCTGTCAGCCGTTGATTTTTTTGTTGATAACTCAAAAAGTTCCCAAAATATATCTTGGAACTGCCTCGTCTTTCTATGTTTTATTTTGCATCGGGGTGGAAGCTTGTCGTCCTTTGTTTTAGGGCCAGTATGGGAATTGCCAGGCTGGTCAGGAGTAACCTTAGTTTGCTCCTGTTCACTTGCAGTCGCCATACTCCTTTGCCTGAAAGGTAAAAAGGTAATGTGAAGTCCAATAATTACAAGTAGTCGTATAAGAGGAACTGATAATAATAGTTGAATTTTTTCTTTTAAAATTGATAAAATCATTTCATTTGTTATAGAGGCTTAGACTATTTATTTAAAAAGATATAATCATATATAAAAAAGGTAGTGTCCATGGAAAATAGACGGTGTTTTTTTAAAAAAAGTGCTATAATAGTATCAGTGGCAGCGTTCCCTGTTTTACCATCCTGCATTACCCTCAATACCATTGAGGCACAAGTCCCCTTAAAGTCAAAAGAAATTAAAAATGCCGCTGTCTTGTGGTACAGCCAATCCGGCAATACCGAAAAATGCGGAAAAGTTCTTGCAAAAACCCTTGAAAAGAAAGGGATTAAGGTTGTTTATGGAGACCTGCGTGATATTGACAAATCAATAGTTTCCAATGTAGATCTCATCGTGATCGGTTCCCCTGTTTTTTATTATGATACACCGGAATTTGTAAAAGATTTCATTGAATCCCTGCCCGAGCTTAATGGAATTCCCGTGGCTGCATATGTTACCTTTGGTGGACCGGAAGGAAACCAGCACAATGCAGGCTGTTCCATTTTAGAGGGCTTGGTGCAAAAAAAAAGCGTGCCTGTGGGTCTTGAATCATTTATGAGTATCAGTTCTTATTCTCTTTCTTTTAAAGAAAATGACATTAGTATAACAACAAAACAGAACACTATTTTACCTGACCAGAACACGTATAAAAAAGTTCGTGAATATGCCGAGTTTATCCTGTCACAGGTTGAAAAAGGCAGTACATCAAAATTCAAGAGAACTCTGACCCTAAGAGAATTCTCCACATATTTTGGACCTGAATGGTGGACTAAGCTGACTGTGGATAATCATCATATTATTGAACAAAACTGTGTGGGATGCGAAGCCTGTGTTAAAAAATGTCCTACAGATTCTATTGACCTGGATAGTTTTTCAGTGAATACTGATTCATGCGTTTTGTGTTTCGGTTGCATAAATAATTGCCAATACCAAGCTGTGAATATGGAAAGTAACAATACAAAATTAATAGGTTTTCATGAGTATATGGAAAAAAATAATTTCAAATTTGTGCTGCCCAATGAACTCAAAACTTAATTTCACAATATTCAAAGGACAAGCTTGAGTTATATGGCAAATTTGTTGGTATGATATTAGCTGCCTGTAATACACATTTACTCAAGACTACTTCTGCTATTTCTGGATAAGAAGCCAGTTACAACCCCAAAAAGGAGCACAGGAAATGATAAGGGAAGAAACAGATCTTGGCTGCGGACATAACAAGGCAAAGTATGCAGGAAAAATGAAATATTGTACCGAAAACGGGCTCGACTTCGTTTTAAATGGATGAAGTTATGTGAGGAGAATAAAGCTATTGAAACCATAGAAGACCCAAAAGATGAAAATGATATTGACTGGCGGACATCTGTCTGGCATACGGAGTGGGCGAGTCACGAGCCTTTGGTGTGGTCACAGTCCCTGAAATTAAAGGATGATCAAACCCGGTTTAAAGAACTCAATTGGGCGCTTAAGCCGTGGGAGGTGTGTGCCCGGATACCTGTCTTGCCATGGAAAATTGATGCATATTGTAAAGTTTTAAAAATAACGGGATGGAAACTTACTCATATCATTCAGGCACCTTTATCTTCTGAACGATTTAGTGCAGAATTGACAACTCTGATGCAGAAAAAAGGATACTTGGCATTACTGGCAGATATATTTTGATTTTAAAAGCCTATGATTTTAAAAAGGAATATTAGATAAAAATTATTTTTAAGGAGAAACGTCATGGAAAAAAAAGTCCTGGTTCCAGTGGCCCAGGGAACAGAGGAAATGGAGGCCATTACTATTATTGATGTGCTTCGCAGAGCAGGTGCAAATGTTATTGTTGCATCCGTTGACAAGATCGATATCAAGGCTTCAAATGGGATTGAATTTAAGGCCAACATACTTATCAAAGACTGTATGGACGAGCAGTTTGATTTGATTGTTCTTCCCGGTGGTATCCCCGGGGCCCAGAATCTTCGTGATTCAAAAGACCTTACAATCCTTTTGAAAAAACAGGCAGAACAGCAAAGATATTATGGGGCCATATGTGCTTCTCCTGCGGTTGTCCTGCACCATTTAGGTCTTGTCACCCCGGGGCAGGTAACCTGTCATCCAGGGTTTGCCGATCAGATTGATAATGGCAATATTGTTGAATCAAAAGTTGTTGTGGATGGAAATTGCATTACCAGCAGGGGAGCAGGCACAGCCTGCGATTTTGCCTTGACACTTGTTGGTATCCTCTATTCAGAAGAAAAGAAAAAACAGGTGGCCCAGGGCCTTGCCCTGATGCTGGATTGATGAGCCCTACATGATTATTCTCGATATAGTCTTTTTGCTTTGGCTTCAAATCTGGGCAACTCACCGATATTTGCAATTTCCACGGCAGGCGTAACTGTCATGTTCAGTTTTACTTTATCAATCAGTTTTTGTTTGGCTGTCTGGAGGTCTTTGGAAGAAACTTCACCATCGCTGGGTTCCACTTTGATCAGCAGGGGGGCCCCACTGCCTTGCTTTGGAACGTGGATCTGATATTCATTGGAAAATTCTTTACGTTCACGGATGAAATGTTCCAGGGCAGAAGGAAAAATATTGATTCCGGCAAATTGAAACATGTCGTCGGACCTGCCTAAAATACCACCGTTTAGACGCAAAAAAGTACGGCCGCAATCACAGGTGGATCGATTGAAACGAACCAGATCCTTGATTCTGAATCTGATCAAGGGCATGCTCTCGGTAATCAGATTGGTAATGACCAGTTCTCCCACCTCACCATCTGGTACGGGCTTTAAGGTTTCAGGGTCCAAGGACTCTGCAAGGAACATACTTTCAATGACATGT
>JABGOU010000008.1 GCA_018645325.1 Desulfobacula sp. | reverse complement strand
GAAGGATGTTTTGACCGGATTTAAAAAAGATCTTGAAAAAGCTGCCGGAAAAGAGATCACAGATACAGATCTTCAAAATTCTATTAAAAAATTCAATATCATCAGAAAAAATTTGTCAAAAATTTATGCTCTTCAATCTAAAAAACCCGGTATAATAAAAGGCTCTGACTTATATACTATTGTAAAAGGATCCATGGTGATGGACAGGGATGAGGTAGCCGATATTTTGCCGGTAATTGCGGGCAATCTTGAAAAAATTGATCTTCCCCCAAAAAATATCAAACGAATCGTTATGTCAGGTTCGATCTGTGATTCTCCTGATATTTACTCAGCCATGGAAAGTGCCGGTGGTGTTATTGTGGGTGATGATCTTTGCACGGGCCAAAGATGGTTTGAAGGCCAAACCCAGGTGGACGAAAACCCCATGGATGCCATTGCAGCAAGATTACTGAATCGAGTGATCTGCCCTGCAAAACATTTTTCACCAACAGCCCGTGGTGAAAACCTGGTTTCACTTGCAAAAAAGAACAGGGCCGACGGTGTCATTTTTATGCTGCTCAAATTCTGTGATCCCCATGCTTTTGATTATCCCTATTTAAAAGAGTTCCTTGAAAAACAAGGTATAAAAACTCTTCTTATTGAAATGGATGATCAGCAGCAAAACTCAGGGCAGTTAGCCACCCGTTTTGAAACCTTTATTCATTACATTTAAAAAGGATTTGCCTTATGTCGGATAAGCTATCAGAAAAAAGAAAAATAAAATCCGCAAAAAAAATGCGGGATATCATGACCACCTATTATCTTGATGCCATGACAGCAGGCCAGAACAACAAACAAATTGCCTGGATCACTTCAGGAGGCCCTGTAGAGCCTTTGGTAGCAATGGACATCATTCCCATTTATCCTGAAAACCATGGCGCAATGATCGGAGCATCAAAAATGGGGGAAGATCTGTGCATAAAAGCAGAAGATATGGGTTACAGCTCTGATCTGTGCTCCTATGCTCGTGCTGATATCTCATGCTCAGTTGTCAAGGGAGGGCCCATAGGGGGATTACCTGAACCCGATATGCTGATCTGCTGCAATAATATCTGCGGTACAGTTTTAAAATGGTATGAGGTACAGGCCAGATTCTATAATGTACCTTTGTTTATTCTGGATACCCCCATATGCCATACCCGATATTCCCCTGAAATAGCCAAATATGTTCAGGCTCAGATTGATGAATATATTGCCTTTCTTGAAAAGGTCACAAAAAGAAAATTTAATTATGAAAAAATGGCAGAGGTAGGCAGACTTGCCTTTGAAGCCCAGCTGCTCTGGCAGAAAGTCCTCAATACCACTGCCCATAAGCCATCACCCATGTCTGCCTTTGATGCATTCTTTTTCCTTGCACTAATTGTCACATTAAGGGGTACTAAAATCGCAGTTGATTTTTATAAAGAACTATTAGGAGAAATGGAGCAGCGAATCAAAGATGGCATCTCTATGGTTCCCAATGAGAAATACAGACTTTTATGGGATAATCTTCCTGTGTGGTACCAGCTCAAATGGCTATCCCAAAAATTCTCTGATCACAATGCATGCCTTGTGGCAGACACTTACACATCTGCCTGGTGTGGTGCAATACAATATACTAATAAAGACAATTTTATAGGGTCCATTGCCGAAGCCTACACCAGGATCTATCTCAATATAGGTGTTGACCAGATGGCAGGCCAGGTGCTTGACATGATTAAATTTTACAATGCTGACGGGCTTGTGATGCATTCAAATCGCTCGTGCAAGCCCTACTCTTTCGGCCAGATGGATATTATGAAAATCGTCCGGGAAAAGACAAATCTTCCTGTTCTCATGATAGAGGCCGACATGGTGGATCCAAGAAATTTTTCACAATCACAGGTGGAGACCCGGATTGATGCATTCATGGAAATCATAAAACAAAAAAACGATTGAATTGAACTTTGATCTTAAAGACTTTGCTTGTAAAAATAAGGAGTGCCTTGTTACCGTCAAGACATTCATGATTGAAGGAGAAGCATAAGCCCTATGATATATGCAGGTATTGATATTGGCTCAATCACAGCCAAGGCAGCCTTGATAAAAAACAACCGGCTTTTAGGCACCCATGTCATAATGACCGGGTATGACCCCATAAATGCAGGAATCAAGGTATTTGACGCGCTTTTAAAACAAAGCAGAATTTCAAAAACCCAGATATCAGCCATTATCTCCACGGGCTATGGCCGTGCCAGTGTGAGTTTTGCCGACAAGGCCCTGACGGAAATCATCTGCCATGGAACGGGCGCCCATTTTATGAACCCTGAGATCCGCGGAATTATAGATGTTGGCGGTCAGGACAGCAAAGCCATTTTCCTGGATCAAAACGGCCAGGTGGAAAACTTTGCCATGAATGACAAATGTGCTGCAGGCACAGGGCGGTTTCTTGAAGTCATGGCCAAGGCCCTGGAAGTAGACCTGGAACTTTTGGGTGACTTCAGCCTTGCTGCAGACAAGCCCTCAAAGATCAGCAGCATATGTACCGTGTTTGCAGAATCAGAAGTCATTTCCATGATAGCAAAACAAGAAAGAAGAGAAAACATAATTGCAGGCATTCATGAGTCAGCAGCTGCCCGGGTTGCTATTCTTGCCAATAAAATTAAAATCAAAAAACCGGTAATGATGACAGGGGGTGTGGCAAAAAATAAAGGTATGGTAAATTCCCTTGAAAACCGCCTTGGTTTTAAACTTATTGTGGGAGATTTAGCCCAGGAAAATGGTGCCATTGGGGCTGCAGTGTTGGCATCAAAATTGTAATATTTCTTTAAACGTTCCGACCTTATTGCACCCAGGTCTATTTAATTTAGGAAAAGCCCCTTGCTGGAACTTTATATCCTTAAAAATGATCGGTTGATTTCCTTCTGGTACTTTATACACTTTAATTTGGAAGAAGGGCCTACGATAAAGGCTCTGGTTCATATATTTGAATGGAAAGTTTCATTCTATGAAAAACTTAAGATACCATATATGGGGTTGCCCAAAACTTTTAAAAAGCCCAAACTATGAATACAAGTACACACCGGCTATCTTTTAATCCCAGTCACTACTGCCAAAAGCAGGCAACTAACTATAAATAAAGGTTCTTAGCCAATAATGATAGACATTATAATCACTTTTTTATATTGATCCTCCATGTTGAAGAGCTCAATTATAATTAGCCACATTAAAAAATATTTCTAAACATACTATTTTAGTATAGAATGCTTTTTGATCAAGCTACTTAGAAAAATTTTTATGCAACGTTAGGGTTAACACAATGAAAATTTCAATACTGACAAGTGGAACAAGAGGAGATGTTCAACCCTATATCGCATTGGGAAAGGCCTTACAGGAAAGGGGACATGAAGTGTTGATAGCATGCCCGGAAAATTTTTGTTCCTGGGTTGAAGGACATGGTCTTAAAAGTTGCTCGATTGGTATTGATATGCAAGCCTTCCTTCAAAACCCTGAAGGTAGAAAAGTGTTGTCCGGCAATATATTGTCAATGATAAAAACCTGGAAAAAAATCATTGTACCAAGTATCCAAAAAACGCTTGATATCTCATGGGAATATGCACGACATTCCGATTCAATTATTTATCATCCAAAAGTAGGGGCTGCAATTGACGTGGCAGAGGTTACCGGAGCCAATCTTATATGCACTGCTCTGTTTCCTATTTTTCCAACCACTGCTTTCCCATTTTTTGTATTTAAAGGTAAGTATGGCCCCTTTCTCAACAAACTGACATATAAGCCAATGAGTTTATCTCGACTTTTTTTTATTAAAATGATCAATAAATGGCGCAGGGAAATCTTAGGTTTAAAAAATAGTCCAATGATCATGCCTATCGATGGAGATGGAGCAAATGAGGTATTGAGGCTTTGTGCAGTGTCACCATCTGTTATCAAATATCCGACAACCGAAAATGGAATGATTCACACAACCGGATATTGGTTTCTGGAAGAAGGAGAAAATTGGCAGCCAAATTCAGAATTTCTTGATTTTATCAAGTCTGGGGAAAAGCCAGTTTATATAGGGTTTGGTTCTATGCCTACGCGAAATCCAGAAAAATTAACAAAAGAAATCATCCAGGGAATTAAAGATGCAGGGTTAAGAGCTATACTCGCCACTGGCTGGGGTGGGCTGAAAAAAATAAGCCTTCCTGACGACATCCTTTTAATTGAAAAAGCACCTCATGATGCATTATTTGATTATGTTAGTGCTGTCGTACATCATGGTGGCGCCGGAACAACAGCTGCAGGGCTTCGAGCAGGGCTTCCGACATTCATCTGTCCATCGAGTTTTGATCAACCTTATTGGGGCCGTTTGATATACTCTCTTGGTTTAGGACCAAAACCACTGAGTTTGAAAAAATTAAAAGCAAAAAAATTTTCAAAAAGTTTAATTGATTTAGTCGAAAATGAATCATACAGATCTGCCGCTGCCAAAATTGGTAAACGAATTGCTAACGAAAATGGTGTTTCAAGAGCAGTGGAACTAATTGAGTCTTTTAATCTGAGAGACAAGGTGTAAAACTGTATGAGTCAACCAATTAAAAGAAGATGGTTTTTAAAATATTTAGGGAAAATAAGTATTTGGATTTCTTTTCTGTGGTTCAGCAGTCTTAAGTTCGGTTGTGTATTAAAATCATCTCAATTGCATGCCAACGAAATAAAAAAGGAATCTGGGAAAAAATCTCACCATGTAGAGAATGGATTTATCAATCCACCCGGAAGTCCAATTCACGAGCATGATCTTTCTAACTGGTTTAAACATATCTGGTACGAATTGGCATGAAATAAGCCTAAGCTGCCAAAAGATCATGTTATAAAACACCGGAAAGCAAGGTCAGCGTTTGAAAAATTGGGCAATAGTGATAAAATCATGTGGCTAGGCCATAGTTCATTTTTGCTACGATTATCAAATAAAATTATATTATTAGATCCTTTTTTGTCTGATTACGCCACCTCCTACCCTCCCTTTGGTCCCAAAAGATACGCGCCACCCGGTTTACCAGTCACTGAATTACCTCAAATTGATCTTATTATCATTTCGCATAATCACTATGATTATGCTTTAGTTCCTATTGGGGACTATAGACCCGCACCCAAGAAGAATCATGCACATGTAACCCCGGAAGAGGCAGTTCAAATGGGGCTCAATTTACAATCCAAAAACTTGATACCCACGCACTGGGGCTCTATTATTTTGAGTCAGGCTCCCCCCTTCGAAGCACCTGATAGATTTTTAAAAGCAGGATTGAAAGCTGGTTTTAATGAAGCGAACCTCTGGATAATGAAAATCGGTGAAACAAGAGGAATCTCTGTCCACTTATAGAAAAAATAAATATTTTAAACATATCAAAATTAATAGTCGTGATGATCCGGATCTTACCTTTTTTTTCCTGATTAATTAGAATACAAGTCATCATTTGAAAAATTCTAGAAATAAACCAAAAAGTATAGGAAATTTTCCCATTTCCTATCCCTCTGGCAATGCTATAAATCCTCTGCTTATTTGGATTTTGTTACATCTTTTTTGTCTTTGGTTGTTTTTTTGCAGGTTTTCTTTGGCAAAATATCACAGCCACATCACTTTGCTTTGGATAAAACTCAATATAAAAATTTGTTGGTGATCAATGAGGTCTTGCACCAACAGCAATGGATGTATGATCATCGTGAGTATAAAATTGAAAATCGAATTGTCAGTATTTCTCAGCATCATGTCAGACCGATCAAAAGAGGTAAAGCCAATGCATCCACTGAGTTCGGCGCCAAACTATCAGCTAGCTTGGTTGACGGTTATTGTTTTTTAGATCGTCTGGACTGGAATAACTTTAATGAGTCAGTTGACCTGATTGAGCAAATTCATTCTTACAAGAGCCGGTTCAGATTTTATCCATCCTCTGTTCATGCGGATCAAATTTATCGGAATCGAAAGAACATCAAGTTTTGCAAGGAACATGGTATACGCCTATCAGAGCCTCCCCTTGGAAGACCGCCTAAAGATTTGTCAAAAAGGGCTGCTTCCAGAAAAGTGGCTCGGCAGGATGAAATTGATCGCATACCGATTGAAGGAAAGTTCGGACAGGCTAAACGCCGGTTCAGCTTATCAAGGATAATGTGCAAGCTGGCTAAGACATCCGAGACCGCCATTGCTGTCGTTTTCCTCGTAATGAACTTGGAGAAATGGTTGAAGGTTTTACTTTTAAATTTTTTTGCCCGGCTTACAATGCCGTTCTTGGCTTATTGAACTAAATCGCTACGCGGTGGGCCCCACCTCAACATTTCAACCGTCTCCAACACCTTTAACCAAATCAAATTTATTCTTTAAATCTCGCATGACATCATAAATTCAGATATCTCCTCTATATTTCATTAATCCATAAAAGAGGAGAACAAACATGACACCGTTAAGACAAAAAATGATCAATGACATGAAACTTCGTAGATTTGCCCTGGGAACCCAAAAGCTTTATGTCTATGCTGTTGAAGACCTTGCAAAATATTATCACCACTCTCCTGACCTCATCAGTGAAGAAGAGGCTCATGTCTATTTGCTTTATCTTCAGGAAGAAAAAAAGCTTGAGTGGGGTAGCTGTAATTCCATGGCGGCGGGATTGAATTTTTTTTATAAAACCACCTTGAAAGAAAAAAATATCAAGTTCTCAATCCCCAAAAGAAAGCATACAAGAAAACTTCCTACAATATTCAGCCGATCTGATTTAATAAAACTTTTTGATGCCACAGACACCTTAAGAAATCGGATGATACTCACCACCGCTTATTCTGCCGGGCTGCGTGTCAGTGAAGTAATATCACTAAAGCCTGAACATATTGAATCGGGTCGTAAACTGATCAGAGTTGAGCAGGGTAAAGGCAACAAAGACCGATATACTCTGTTGTCCGACAAACTGCTAAAAGATTTAAGGGTGTATTGGAAACGCTATCACCCAAAAGAATATCTGTTTTACCCTACAGGCAATCCTCACAAGCCCTTAACCAAAAATATGGCATGGAAAATATTTGATAAAGCAAAAAAAAGAAAAAATATAATGTGATTGATCATGAAAAACATCTTTTTAAAACAAAATTATCCCGCATCCACAAATCCAAGCATTACAATCCCCATAGAGAATCGTCTCGCTATTGAGACAGATCTTCTTTAGGTTTAGTCCAATAAATTTAATGCCAGAGGACAGAATATTATTCTTCCCAGCCACAAGATATGGAGTCAGATTTAAATTGAAAAAAAGAATACCCTTGCTATTTTGCAATTTTTGAAAGGCTTTAAAAACAAGGACTGTAGCCATTATTCTTTTTGCTGTTCCTCGTTTTTCATTTCTATATACCAATCTTCTTTGCCATAAAGTTTATCAGAGCATTCAGGGCACGTACTGTGTGTAAATTTTGCCTCAGAATGTTTTTGAATATACTCTTCAATTTGTGGGTTTTGTAGGTTCTCTTGCATTGTTTAATCCCCTAAAATGAGTCTAATGTGAAAATATTTGTATCTTATATTCCGATCAAATTCAAACAATTTATTGCAAAATATATTGTGATCTACTGCCAGAATAATTTTGTTATATTAAAGAGTTGAAATATGGAAAAATGGGTTTGATTAAAATTGTCAGAAAATATAGTTGAACGATTCCCATAACCAGCGGGCCACCGACCTTGACCGTCAGGCCGAAAACGTCCTTCCCGTCTGCGTTTATGGGCTGGTTAGGCGAATGCTATTTGTCTTTTAATAGCCACTTTTTTGCATCGTCTAAATTCCTAAAAATTTGTATTGATTGTGCGAGTCCCTCGATTTCTGAAAAAATTTCGTACATTCTTGTTATCCCAAAAGACAAATCAGAATTTACAACATAGGCTATTTTTACATTTCCTCTTTTATTATCAATGTCTTTCCGTATAGCAATTACTCTTTTTACAAAATTACTGTCGATTGAATCAAAATCTAGTTTTCGCAAATCCCATATTGTACTTACATCCGGGGGGTACTCTATTGATGAAATTAATTCATTAATAGTCTGCTTAAACATTTCAATCGTCGTCGAACCTTCTACAGTTGCGATTAATATATTGAGGTCACGTAAATATTCCAATTTGATAGGCATATTTCCTCCCTAACAATTAATTATACTGATCTGTTCATCTTGTAATTTTGAATAATATCCAACCTATCAAATTTAAAAAAACTGATCAAAAATTGTATATCATTATCTCTGAAAACCTGTAAAGGAATTTATCACACAGATAATCAACGATACAAGCCCCGAATATCAGTTAACTGCTAATTGCTGATATTAAGTTTATGATATTTCCGAAGCTATTTAGGGAGATGCCAAGGGCTGCATTTTCCCTTAATAGCTTTTCAAATTCATCAAAATATATTAAGTGTAACTCTTTAATATAAATAGGGGTGTGTTTTGATTATATTGAATTCCATCAAGTCCTTTTCAGTAATCCAAAAAATTTTCAGGTCTTCTGTCATACTCTTTTTATGTATCTGCATAATTTTCAGTGTTTTCTTTTTTTCAACCTGCGCATGGTCCAAAGATCCCCGGGAACTTCAAACCGTTAAGTTTTTTTTTGAAAATGATCTTTTCGGGGACACTGATAAATATTATACCAATGCCGTTCAGATCGCCTGGCTTTCAAAAGACCTTAAAAAATACAAAGATGACGTACGTCTGCCTGGATGGTCCATACCCATCATCCACGCCATTCCCTTTTCAGGTAAGCCGGAAAGTATTCATAATGTAGGCATTTTACTGGGACAGCAAATTTATACACCTTCTGATATCCAGACAATGACATTGCTTAAAAATGAACGCCCCTATGCAGGATTCCTGTATGGAGGACTGGCTCTGCACAGCAAAACCGATTCCGTCCTGGACACCCTTGAAATAGTTCTTGGAGTTGTGGGCCCTGCTTCCAAAGCTGAATTTGCACAGAACACTATACATGAATTAAGGGGCATCCCCACTGCAAAAGGATGGGATAACCAGCTTCATAATGAACCGGCCATAAGGTTTTCCTGGCAGCGCAAGTGGCGCCTGCACAGCATGGAGTTATTGGGTATCCTGGATTATGATTTAATTTCTCATGCCGGCCTGGCTCTTGGCAATGTCAGGACCTCGGGCAATGCCGGAGGTGAAATTCGTTTCGGGTATCATATCCCAAAGGACTTTGGATCTGATGTGATCCGGCCGGGAGCAGGAATCAGCACGCCTGTCAGTAAAGTTTCAGGCCAGGGGAAAAAATTGTGGGGCATGCATCTATTTGCCAGCTCAAAGGTTGAAGGGGTAATTCATGACATCTTTCTTGATGGAAACACCTGGAAAAACAGCCATAGTGTTGATAAAAAAGTGTTATTGGCTGACCTCTCTCTAGGTTTAGCATTCAATTTCGATATGTTCAAACTTACCTACAGGCATCTTTTCAGTACCAAGCAATTTGACAACCAGAGGCAGGGTCATATCATCGGATCTTTGACCCTGACCCTCTCGTTTTAGATAAAAGGCATGTAATTGTTCAGCCCGTTAAAAAAAATTATCCCCAAAGCCCTGTCTGATGGATATTTGCAGGAGGTTAAGCAAATAGCCTCGAAACAAATATCCATCATACAGGGCGGGTTCAAGCGCAAGAGCTGAATAATTACAAAGGCTTTTTACAGGCTGAATCGATTTAACTCCTTCTTAAGCCTTTTCCAATCCGGTATGAATCGATCCATAAGACTTTTGAACCGGGCATTATGCTTTCTTTCCAGCAGGTGAATCATTTCATGGACAATCACATACTCAAGAAATTTTTCAGCACATTTGATGAGGGCAAGGTTCAGCCAGATCCTTTTTGCATTAACGTTACAGCTCCCCCAGCGGGTTTTCATTTTTCTAACATTAAACTCATTCACCGTCACGCCAATCCTCGGCTGCCACTTGTCAATATACATTCCAATGGATCTTTTTAATTCTTTTCTGTACCAGGAAATTATAATTTTTTCCCGCTGAGGAAAATCGGTTCCCGGTTTCACCTTCAGATGAATAACCTTATCAAAGGTTTTAGCAACCCTGGGACCTGTATGCCGGTAATCCACATAAAGGGAATAAATTTCTCCTTTAAACAGGAGTTTTTCTCCGGTAATATATGTTTTAACCGGTTCTGGTTTTGCAATTGCAGCTTTTTTAACCTGTTTATTGAGCCAGTCGGATTTTGAAAGAATTGCTTTGTTCAATGTTTCAGAATCAATTGAAAAAGGCGCAGAAACAATTATTTTACCCTTGGACGGGTAGACTCTGAAATAAATATTTTTAATCTTTTTTTTTATTACTTCAAAAGAATAATTTCCAAAATTCAGCTGCTCGGTTTTTGATTTTCTGATTTTTTTCACTTATGGTGATATCTATTTTTGTTTTTTCATCCTCTGGACAAGGGCATCAACGGATTCTCCGTTGGGAGCCATAGCCATGGGATTTTGTTCAATAATCTCTTCCCATGCTTTTATACCACCTGCCGCATCATTTAAATCGTGCAAGAGCACAATTCCCTTGTTAAATCTCGCAGTTTCAAAGCCAGGATCGATTGAAATGGCCTTATCAAATGCTTCAATAGCCTTTTTGGGTTGACCATTTCTTCTGTACATAACGCCCAGATCAGTAATAACCCCAATTTTACCCGGTTCAATTGCCAGAGATTTTTTATATGCATCAATTGCATTCTTTGACTGGTTTGAATCAAAGAAAAGGTTGCCAAGCTGGGTCCATGCTTCAGCATCCTTTGGGTGTTGCTCTAAATATTGTTCAACCTGTAAAATTTTTGCAGAAAATTCGATTGAATTATCCTGCTGTCCTTCTACCTGGGTTTTGTCTTGATTTGCATTGCCTGGTACCTGAATCTGTTTATCGGCAGCAAGCTTAAACGAGGAATATACAGTCCCGCCTATGAATCCGACTAAAAGGGAAACAACAACCGCAATAACCAGGGTTTGCTGCCCCACGTAATTCTTCTTTTCTGTTTCTTTCGCCATATTTAAACCTTTTGTGTAATTGTTCAGCCAGTTAAAAAAAAATCCCCAAAGCCCTGTCTGATGGATGTTTGCAGGAGGTTAAGCAAATAGCCTCGAAACAAATATCCATCAGACAGGGCGGATTCAAGCCTAAGAGCAGAATAATTACCCTTTTGTTTTAATTATTGTACGGTTCTAATATAATCACAGAAGCTAAGACCGCAACTAGTTGAAACAACCCGGCTCCTGTTTTTTGCAGTATGCATTATGTTTTTGTTGATTTATTTTGGTATGGATTTTTTCCCCAAAGGTGCAAAGCAGACTCCTGCAAGCCTGAAATGAGCAAATCCGAATGGAATACCAATGATTGTAAGACAAAGGCTTACACCGGCAATTATATGGGATATGGCAAGCCATATTCCGGCAAGGATAATCCATAAAAAATTAGCAAGCCCTGTTCCGGTTATTCTTTTTTCTCCAAGGGCACGGGAATCCACAAGCTCTTTACCAAAAGGGAATGCTGCAAATCCTGCGATTCTGAAGGCTGCCAACCCGAATGGGATTCCGATTATGGTTATGGAAAGCAGGCAGCCCAAAAATATCCATAAAATCCAGGCTAAAATCCCACCACCAAAAATAAACCATAGAATATTCAATAGCAATATCATTTTGCGCTCCTTTCTTAAGATCAATTATATTTAGTGTCTGACCGGAAACTCGTGTTTGAGTGAAAAATTGCCCATATACAAGGCGCAAGCAAGTTTGAAACCGGAGTGTACTCCTGTACATGAGGCCCACTCTTAAAATTTGGCAAACTTTTGCAGCAACGCAGTAGATGGGTGAGTTTTCGTTCAAACACTATTTATATGATAATTTGATCCATTATAACAAGTAAATCTTTAATTTAAAATAATCAAGGCGACCAGCCAAGGATAACAGGGCCAACGCATGTAAACAATATTTTGCTCTGCTATCTGCTACAATAATTATAATTGTCGGCACAGCAAATAGTTCAGGTTAATTTGCCTTGGATGAGCATTTTTGGACCTGTCAACTATTCCCATCCAGCGAAGGAAAGGGAAACTGACCTGAACGGGTATGGACTAATCATAAAAAAGTTACATGCGATTGCCCGGCGAGGGATAAAGTTTCCTGATTAGAAAAAACGAGTTGAATTTAGTTCAATGCACAAAAATTTATTATCAATAAAAATGCTTTGCAAATAAATGGTTTTAATCTATTTTACCAAAAAATATAAAAAACTAATATTTTTAAAAGTTGACAAATAGTAAACAAATAATTTATTGCATTCCAGTGATAGCCTTTGACTGCATTCCATACAAAAAAATACTATGGGATTTTGCTTCATGCTATATATATCTATATTTTATTTTAAGGATATTTTTTATGCTGGAGATTCAAGTAAAAAACGAATTGATTAAAATTGTCGGTAAAGACAGATATCTTGACCAACTAGAAGAGATATCCTGCTATGCCTATGATGCCTTTGTTGTAGAGGCACTTCCTAGTGCCGTTATTTTCCCGGAAACAACAAAAGAAGTGTCAAAAATATTGCAAACTGCTTCAAGGTATAAGATACCCGTCACAGGCCGTGGGGCCGGCACAAGTCTCTGTGGTGCATCTATACCCATAAGACAGGGAATTGTGCTTTGTTTTTCAAAAATGGACAAAATAATTGACGTCAATACCCGTGACCGCCATATTATTGTACAGCCGGGAGTTATCAATGCCGACGTCCAGAAAGCGCTGTTGCCGTTCAAATTCTTTTATCCGCCTGACCCGGGTTCAATGAATACCTCCACAATTGGTGGAAATATTGCCATGAATGCAGGCGGCCCCAGATGTTTGAAATATGGTGTTACCATGGATTACATACTTGGTATGGAAGTGGTTCTGTCATCGGGTAAGGTGATCCGATTCGGCAGCAAAAACATTAAAGATGTCACAGGCTACAAACTATCTTCACTTTTCTGCGGATCAGAGGGAACTCTTGGCATAATAACCGAGGCAACCTTAAAAGTCATGCCAATGCCTGAGACTGCAAAAACGCTGATGGTGACCTTTGATAATCTTGATAACACAGCCAATGCCGTAACTGATATTATTGGTTCCGGCATCATACCCGTTGCAATGGAACTTATGGACAAACTAACCTTGAATGCAATTGAAGACAGTGCAAATCTTGGATTGGACAGAGAAGCCGAAGGATCACTTCTCATTGAAATTGATGGAGTAAAGGAAGCCTGCGAAAAAGAGATGAACAATATTATTGAAAAGGTTAAAAACAATGGTGCCGTCCATATCCAGGAAGCCAAATCTGAACTTGAAAGGGAAAAACTCTGGACGGCAAGGCGGTCTGCCTATGGTGTTTTTGCAAAACTTGCTCCTGATATTGTTACTGAAGATGTGACCGTTCCTGTCAGTAAAGTGCCTATAATGATACGTCAAATTATAAAGATTGCAAATAAATATGGTCTAAAAGTTGGTGTTCTGGCCCATGCAGGAGATGGTAATATGCATCCCATGATTCCTGCCAACAAGGAAGATAAGGAAGAATGGGGAAAAGTTGAAGCAGTATTCTCTGAAATTTTTCAGGCTGCAGCTGGCCTTGGGGGCACATTATCCGGTGAACACGGGATCGGGCTTGCCAAAGCACCCTATCTTCCTTTTGTGATGAATAAGGATACCATTGACTTCATGAAAAAAATTAAACAGGCTGTTGACCCTGATCTGATACTTAA
This sequence comes from Desulfobacula sp., assembly GCA_018645325.1. Lineage (GTDB taxonomy): Bacteria > Desulfobacterota > Desulfobacteria > Desulfobacterales > Desulfobacteraceae > Desulfobacula. Next base: position 104,060 of record JABGOU010000008.1, on the reverse strand, counting down.
CCCCGGAAAATTTGTATAACTGGAAAATTCGTATGACACAAAAACTAATTCAAAATTGCGGCAAGTGCGGTCTATGCCTTTATGTCTGCCCCGTATATAAAATATTAAAAAAAGAACAGGATTCTCCCCGGGGCAAGCTTCAGCTGATAAAGGCTTATGACAATAAAGATCTTGCTTCTTCTCCCTTGCTGAAAGAAATCGTATCAAAGTGCCTGATGTGTGGATCATGTGCTGCCAATTGCCCTTCCGGGATCAATCACTATTCAAAATTCATGGAAATGAGAAGAAAAATGGTGGAATCCCAGGGACAGACACCTGCCATCAAAAGCCTGATTTATCTTTTGGGCCGCGAACATAGATTAAAATTTGGTGCCGGTCTTGCCAGGACCGGTCAAAATTTTATACCTGACAACTTTGCCGGCAAATATAAATTTGGCAGCATCCCATTAAAAAATTTTCCAAAACTCAACTCCATACCATTGCGAAAAGCCAATGATGAGGTTATCCTCCCCTATAAAAAACAGATTGGGACGGTGGTCTACTTTACCGGGTGTGCCACAAACTATCTATATGATGATACAGGGTTTGCCTTTATTGAAATCTTAAAACACATGGGATATACGATTATTATTCCCAAAGACCAGACCTGCTGCTCAATTCCCTTATTGTTTCATGGTGCTGCTGACAAGGCATTCAAAAATATCATTGCCAATATCAATGCGATAAAAAACCATGATGCAGATGCAATCCTTGTGGACTGTTCCACCTGTGGAGAAGCATTAAAGAATGAATACCCCCGCTTTATTGAAAATAAGGGGTATGATCCTTTTGAAGCAAAGAAAATTTCATCAAAGGTTATGGATGCTCTCTCGTTTATTGATAAAAATTTTGATCGCCTTGAATTTGATTCCAGCGTTAAAGAAAAAGTATCTGTAACCTATCATGCCCCCTGTCACACAAGAAACAGTTTTGGGTCACATAAAATTTTTGAAAACCTGATAGAAAAATTACCATTTGTAAATTATAAAAAAACTGTGGATGTTGATGAATGCTGTGGTGGCGGAGGCACTTTTTTTTATGAATATCCTGAAATTTCTAAAAAAATGGTTGACAAAAAAATTGAAAATGCAAAAGCTGTCAAAGCATCACTATGGCTGACGGATTGCCCGGTCTGTAGAATGAACATTGCCGGCAATCTCAACCATAATGACAATTTACAGGTTTTGCACCCTTTAACCCTCATCCATTCGGCATTGAAACAAATATGAAAGTTAAACTGGAAAAAGGCCTGAGCTCCGTTGATATAGATATCCCTGATGATAAGGTGTTTGACATCCTTATTGGAAAAGATGTTCCCGGAACAGGCCACGACCAAATCAAAGAGATCATTTTAAACGGAATAAAAACCCATGCACCAAAAGGAATTATTCATAAAAAAATTGCTGTTATAATCCCGGATAATACAAGGCTCTGGGCCAGGGGAGACATTTTTGTTCCTCAAATTGTAAAATCGCTACTGGCTTTAGGGTGTTCAAAGGATAATATCAAAATCATCATTGCACTCGGGACCCATGATGATATGGATAAAGACCAGTTCTTAAAGCTTGCGGGAACTTTTTGCTTCCAAAACATTGAAATACTCAATTCTGCAAATAAGAATACGACCCGCCTTGTTCATATCGGTGAAACCTGTAAAAAAACGCCGCTCTATATCACAAAAGAAGCAGTTGAAGCAGACCATATAATTATCTTCGGCGGCATTCTCCACCATATGGCAGCCGGGTTCGGCGGTGGCAGAAAATATATATTACCCGGCATTGCAGGCTATGACTCCATCCAGAAGAATCACTCTCTTGCCATTAGAAAGGATGGATCAGCCCACCCCATGGTCCGGCAGGCCAAACTCTGGGGAAACCCCATAAATGAAGACCTGAATGATGCAGCCGACCTGTTTTTAAAAGATAAAACCTGCACCTATGCTGCAATTGCAGCAAATGGGACGGGGGATATTTTCCATGCAGATGTGGGCCCATTACACCAAACATTTATGAACGGCTGCAAAAAGCTTGACCAGGCCTGCTGCATAAAGGTTCCCCAAAAAGGAGATTTTGCCCTGATTTCTGCTGGGGGGCACAGGGCGGACGGGCAATTGTATCAATCCACCAAAGCCATCTTCAATGCTGTCAATATTGTCAAAAAGGGTGGAGATATTCTCTTTGTTGCCGGATGCTCACAAGGTGTGGGGAATGAAATTTTTTCATCTGTTCTAACTAGTTTTAAGGATAATTCTGAAAAACTTGGGAAAGAACTGGTAGTAAATTTTAATATGCCCTCATATGTTGCCTTCAGGGTAATGGATATTCTTAAACGGTTTAATGTAACCCTTGTCTCGGATCTTTCAGAATCCCGGACCCGGGGACTGGGGTTTAACTTTACCCAGACAATTGACAATTATATTCAAAATTTAAAGGGAAAAGGATATATTATACCATTTGCAGAAAATATACTGCCTGTTTTAGATCTTTCTTAAACAGGTAACCCTAAGGTTGCATAAAAATTTTATAAAAAAATGAAAATGATTGAATCAAAAATACATATTAACGGGGACAGATTTTAAATTTGTCCCCCTCAAAAAAAGCGCGATTTAACTCAAAACAAGCTTAAAGGAGGTATCATGGAAAGACGGGCATTTTTAAAGAAAGCAGGAATTGGAACAGCAGCAGCGGCAACAGCATTAACAGTCGGAGCACCTGCTGTCATAGCATCTCCGAAAATCAAATGGACTGCCACATCCTTCTGGAATCCAAAGGTAAGAATCATGTTCGACATGGTAAAAACATTTTGCCAGAATGTAAATGAGATGACGGACGGTCAGTTTGAAATCAAACTCTATGGCGGTGGTGAACTGGTTCCCCCTCCGGGTGCTTTTGATGCAGCATCCAAGGGAACTGTACAGATGGGGACAGGATCTCCATACTTCTGGGCAGGCAAATCAACGGCGTTTAACTGGTTTGGCTCCATTCCCTTTGGAATGAATGCCCAGTCAATCAATGCCTGGTATTATGCAGGCAATGGCCAGGCCCTTATGAATGAATTGTATGACGGGTTTGATCTTGTACCCCGGGTGATTGGAAATTCAGGTATGCAGATGGGTGGCTGGTACAGGAAAAAAATCAATTCTCTGGAAGATTTTAAAGGTCTGAAAATGCGGATCGGCAGTATTGCCGGAAAAGTTCTTTCCAAGGTGGGTGTCACCACCGTTTTTGTACCGCCGAGCGAAATCTTCCCGGCCCTGGAAAGAGGCGTAGTGGATGCAGCCGAATTTGTCGGACCCGTCCATGATATATTGCTCGGACTCTATAAGGTCGCCAAATATTACTACACCCCGGGATGGCATGAACAAGGCCCCACACTGGATATCTTCTTCAACAAAAAAGCATACAATGACCTGCCAAAACATTTTCAACGCGTCCTTGATATCGCAGCTGCTGATATTAATATCAGAACCCTGGCCGCCTTTGATTCACAGAGCGGTGCCGCCCTGGACAAGCTGGTAAACGAGCACAAAGTGGATGTACAGGTCTATCCCGAAGATGTACTGAAAAAATTAAAAACTATATCTAAAGAAGTGATTGCAGAAGAAGCAAAAAAAGATCCCTTTGCCTTGAAAGTGCATGAAGACTATATGGCCTTCCAGGCAAAAACAGCTGTCTGGGGAAAGATGTCTGAAAAAGTCTATTGGAATACAATGGCCTAAATATATGAAAGCCATTAAAAAAGCAGTCATTCTCTGTGATAAAATCAATGAATGGATTGGCAGTTTCATCGTTACATCTGCTGTTTTTTTATTCATTCTGGTCATCTTTTCAAATGTGATTATGCGGTATGTCTTTAATACCAGTTTTGTGTTTATGGCTGAACTGGAATGGCATGTATTTGCCTTTATTTTCCTTATGGGTACAGGCTTTACCCTGCTGCATGACGGACATGTCCGTGTGGATATTTTTTATTCCATGATGGATAGAAAAAAACAGGCGCTCATTAATTTACTGGGTGTCATATTTTTATTAATTCCGTCGTGTTATGTGGTCTTAAGAACATCCATTCCATGGGTTATTGTCGCATATAAGGTAGGAGAAGTTTCCATTGATCCCGGCGGCATTCCTGCAAGGTTTTTATTAAAGGCAACATTGCCCATAGGTTATTTGTTAATGTTGATTCAAGGGCTCTCACTTTTTATAAAAAGCGCGTTCACCCTTTTGGGAGACCCTTTGGAAGATTCATGATACAAAGGATTAAAGACCTATGCGAATCGTTATACTGCATCATTGACTGGAAGATTAAATGCTGATTGATTATTTACCGTTTTGGGTTGCCGATTACCTTGCTGCCTGGCTTTTTCTGGTACTGACCATTGCCTTAATGGGAGGATTCCCCGTCACCTTTACCATGATGGGGGTTTCCTTCCTCTTTGGCCTTATCGGATTAAGCCCCGGCTTTTTTGACCTTTTGCCCCTGCGGATGTGGGGGGTCATGACCAACACCATGTTAATGGCTGTCCCCTTGTTTATCTTTATGGGGCTTGCACTTGAAAGATCAGGCCTTGCAAGGGAATTATTAGAAACAATGGAAAAGCTTTTCCAGAATGTCCGGGGGGGGCTTGCCATCTCCGTTGTCCTCGTAGGTGCGTTATTAGGTGCATCCACAGGCATTGTCGGAGCAACTGTTGTGACAATGGGACTCATGTCTCTGCCCACCATGCTCAAACACAAGTATTCAAGATCCTTTGCTTCAGGAACTGTTGCCGCTTCGGGAACCCTGGGTCAAATTATTCCGCCCAGTATTGTTTTGCTGCTCCTGGGACCAGTGATGGAGGTACCCATAGGCGATATGTTTATCGGTGCTGTTATACCGGGAATCATTCTGGTTGTACTCTATTGCCTGTTTATATGGCTGTCCAGCTTTTTTGGAACAAAGCATGTTCCAGCTGCCCAGGAAAAAGGCGCTGAATTTGATAAAGCCTTTATTTTAAGAATTTTTAAAGCACTTTTACCCCCTTTGTTTTTAATTGTTGCTGTCCTTGGAACCATTTTCGCGGGTATTGCAACGCCAACCGAGTCTGGAGCCATGGGAGCTGTGGGTGCTGTTATCCTGACTGCCTTAAATAGGAAATTATCCTTTAATCTGCTCCATGAAGTTGCTAAAGGAACCATAAAAATGACCTGTATGGTGTTTATCATCATAATGGGAGCCTCCTGTTTTGCCCTTGTTTTTCGTGGTCTTGGCGGGGATGATCTCCTAAGGGAATTTATTGACAGCATGAATCTGAGCGGATGGCAGCTGGTTACCATGGTAATGATCTTTATCTTTATACTGGGTTTCTTTCTTGATTTTATTGAAATTACCTACATCCATATCCCCATCATAGCCCCCATTGTGATTGATTACGGGTATGATCCCCTATGGTTCGGCATCATGTTTGCCGTAAATCTGCAGACATCATTTATGACCCCGCCCTTTGGCCCTTCTCTGTTTTACCTTAAAGGGGTTTGTCCGCCGGAAATCAAAACAACAGATGTGTACAAAGGCATTATTCCCTTTGTTTTTCTGCAGCTTATCGGATTAACCATCATCGCTATCTGGCCAAGTCTTGTAACCTGGCTTCCAAAAATTGTTTACGGCAACTAGGAGCCGTATTTTAAAAAAGAAGAAAGACCATGGATGAGAAAATAATCTGCAGAAACATTAAAAAACTTCGAAAACAAAATCATCTTACCCTTGAAAATCTGGCAAACCTGACAGGCCTTACAAAAGGCTACCTGTCAAAGGTGGAGCGATCCCAGAAAGCACCGCCCTACTCCACATTGAATAAAATTGCAGGTGCCATGGGCCTTGAGGTAACCAGTATTTTTGAAAAAAACATTGAACCCTTAAATGACACCAGAATAAGTTTTCAAAAAAACAGTGAGCGCACCATCATCAAGGCAACCTCCCAACTTTCAGGTTATGATTATGAAATACTTGGGGCAAACAAACCCGGCAAAAACATGGAACCATTTATCATCTATTCGCCCTGGGAAATCAAAAAAATGTATTCCCACGAGGGTGAAGAATTTATCTATGTAATGGAAGGTCGTCTTGAATTCTTATATGGTGAAAAAACATATATTTTAGAACCAGGAGACAATGTTTACTTTGACTCCTGCGTCCCCCACTCCGGTAAAAGCCTTGGGAGTAAAAAAGCCAGGCTTTTAGTGGTGATCTATTTTTACAAGAGAAACCGGCAATAAGAAAAATCTTAGAGGTACAATTGTTTCCAAAACGTTTTACGCCAAGTCTCTCCGGTCAATTTAATTGAAAATTAACTTTACAGCAGTTCAAACCCTAAAAAATAATTCCCTGAAATATGCGATCCAGTGAAACGCCAGGTTATACACCATTTATTTGGTCCATGCTCCACCAAAAGTGTGCGCATCTCACTTACATCATTTTCTGTGGCAGTATGAAATAGTATCTCTTGTATATATTTCAACCCTTAGGCTTATAACCGCAGTGCTGACCGGACCCGTGCGCCGATCAAGCTTCTGGCGATCTGTTGGATGACTTTCTTATATGGCTTTCTTCTTGTCTTTTTTTAATTTGTCGAGTTTATCATGCGTTTTTTTCTTGATGGATTCACGCATTTTTACTTCGGCAACTACCGCAAAAAAAATAAAAACAAAGATTATTATTAAAACGATAAGTTTAAAATTCATATCCATCTGCTTTATCCAATCTTTTATTATTTTTATTTAACTTTTTCCTATATTAACAAACAATTGCATAGGCCAGTGTATTGTTGTTTGGCCAGATGAATTCAGAATTCAAATCCTTTAGGCGGTTTATAACTTCCGTTCATTCTTTCAAGCAGCTTTGCAAATTGAATAGATGTATAGTCCTCTAAATAAGGTCCAATAATCTGGACACCTACTGGTAATCCACTGGGCGTAAAACCGATGGGAGCCACTGTAGAAGGTAAATAAGAGACCAGACTTAACGAGTTCCAGGGACCAACCACATCCCAATAATTCAATGTTTCATTGTCAAACTGGATCGTCCGGGAGGCGAGTTTAGTGTGATCATGATCGTGAGCAGCGATCCTGGCAACTGGACATAATAGTACATCAAAATCCTGAAAATAGTCTTCCCATTTTTGCCTCATGATAGCTCGTTCTTCATTTAGTTTGTTCCAATCACGATGAGTTCCGGTCATTGCTCGCACCCACCTGGCTGTCCCACTGTGATCATCTTCTTTAAGTGTCTTTACTTGACTCATGGCCCATTCATAATTTCCTGATGGTGGAAAATGGCTTGTAGTAGCTGTTTCCAAGTCTCCTCTTAACCAGTGACATTGTTTCAAATCAATATCAGGCTTTTCGTTTTTAAGGTTGACTCCTGTTTTAGTCAATTCAGTGACCATTTTCTGCAAACAATTTCCCACATCGTTGTCTGGAGGATAAAGTGAATCATCAATCCACAGCCCAACTCTAAACTCTTTCAGCTTTGACTTTCGCGAATCAGGTAGTTTGATCTTGATAGCTTTACGTTGATAATAAGGAGGAGCGACGATAACATCCATTGCCAGCTTTAAATCCTCAGCACTTCGTGCAAGCGGACCTTTCACTGCTAAATCTATATCCGCGGGATAATTTGAATGTTTTTTTTTCCAGGGTTTTTTTCCACCATGCATAGAGACAATGTTATAAGATGGTTTATGTCCATAAACACCACAGAAATGAGTCGGAAGACGAATTGAACCTCCTATATCATTTCCAATTTCTAATCCAGTTAATCCAGCAGCAAGAGCAGCGGCTGAGCCACCGGATGAACCGCCTGGAGTCTTTTCTATGTCCCATGGATTATTCGTTTGACCAAAAACATCATTAAAGCTTTGAGTATCCTTTCCCAAAGCAGGTAAATTGGTTTTGCCAAATATAATAGCACCAGCATCTAAAAGGGACTGTACAACATCAGCGTTTTTAGTTGGTCTGTAGTTTTTAAAATAAGAAAATCCATAAGTGGTTAACATTCCGGCAACTTCAATGTTATCCTTGATCGTCATGGGAAGACCGTGCAAAGGTCCCCAAGTCTCACCTCTACTTAGGGCTTCATCAGCTTTTTGAGCTCGTTTTAAAGCACCTTCAAAATCTGTTGTAACAACAGCATTTATTATTGGATCTAAGCGCTTATGTCTATCTATGAAATACTTCAACAATTCAGTTGCACTCGTCTTTTTATTTTTGATAGCCTTAATTAAACTTGTTGCTGAGTAACTTCCAAGAGCAGGTATATCACTGGTTTTTGCAAAACTCGTTGCCACCAGGCTACTATTCAATAAGCCCTCAGCAGAAACTATCACACCTGCCGTCAAAAGTTTATTAAACTGCCTTCGTGTCATTGTTTTATCTATCATAATTGCAACATCCTCAATGAATACTAACATTGGTTTAAGATCTGAATCGTAATATTATCCTATTAGTGAGACATGAAAAACAGGATTAAATTTTGAATATCAACGAGGTCTACAAATGTAAAGAACTATCCTGCAACGATTACATTTTAAGAACCTGAGAAGTGGTCTTTATTTTTAGGTTTCATTAACCTTTTTTGCTGACAGTACCGCTTGCTGGCTTCTTTGCATTCTGATTTTCTACAGAACTTTTGCCTTTTTAGATTGCGGGGATCTGGCTTGAATAAATCATAACAGTGTTTGCACCTGCGCTGTCATATTTTCTTTTTCATAGACCTGGTACCTCCTCAGATCTATGATAGGCATATAAGAAAGGCTGGCGGTGTATTTTTTTTTACCACCCAGATGCTTATCAAAATATATTGCTGTCTCTGGAGTGAAAAAAACTGGTTTATGAGAATATTGTAATCAAAAATTCAAAGATTAGAAAGAAAAAACAGGGCCATTTGGCCCTGTTTTTCCATTAATATATTATTTGCAGATTACTGAACTTCAAAATCAAAAATTGTAAACTTTGAAGGCATTGGATTCCCCATAGAATCATATCCGAGAACTGTCCAATACCATTTGCCTGTCGGCATTGACTGCCATGTTGCTGTATCCATTGTTAGAAGATTCAAGGTCAGGCCTGAAAAGGGGATAACCGAGTCAAATGAAACCCCGCTAACATGTGCAAGAATCAGTTCAAACGATTTTACTCCTATATAAGTATCCCATTTGAATACCGGTGCGGAGTCAGTTAGGAGAAGTGTTGACCCTGGAGAAGGACTGGTAAGAGCAATTGCTGTACTTGCAATAAATTTGAGCCCGTTGACAAACTTGGCAGCAGCCTGTTGATCAAAGGTTGAGCCAATAAGCAAATTACTGCTGTCATAAGCTTCAACACCCCAGGTGATATCCCAGGAAGACATTGAATCCCATGAAGCAGCATCCAATTGAATCAGATACTGCATACCTGTCAGGACTTCTGTAAAACCAGGAGTGGGAGTGCATGAACTGCCAGTACTACCACCTGTACTCCATGGAAAAGACCCACCTGTTGTTCCGGAGCCTGAACATGGTGGAATAAGTTCAATTTGGAGCGGAACTGTGGTTCCTGCTAAAAGATCTTTTAATTGTAAGTGCAGAAGATATTTTGCTGCATTAGAAACCTTTGTAAAACCAAAAGTTAAAGCCCCGTTAGTATTTCCAAAGCTCAGTGCTTCATTGTTTAAAGGGGAGACAATATAAATCTGGTCCGTCGTTGTGTTAGAAGGGTTACCTGTTGAATCAGTTCCATCACAACTGGACTTGGCCTCACCTATGGTAATGAAAGGATTAGTTTCATACACATCATTAAACCCTGCATATATACTGGCGTTTGAAACTGAAGCAATGGAATCCTGGCTCATTGCCCCTGATGTCGAATAAAAAGAAGTTCCCCCACTGTCGCAGTAAGCGTCTGTACAGGTTGAAGCGGTATATGTATTGTCAGATTTAAATTCAAGGCTTGTATAATACCATTTTTCCGATTCTATGACAGTTGAATTGTTCCAGGAGTGATGGGTGGTAAAAAAACCGGCTCCTTGTTCGGCTGCTCCGACCCAGAAACTACCATAGGCGGTAAGGGAATTTGCCTTCCATTTGATGTAGGCTTTTTTGCTCATTAGATCAAATGTATCTACAGAGTTCATTTTGTGGTTTCCACGATAAGTGGCACCCATCAAGTATGTCCCGTCCGTGTTCTGGCCTGTCTGCCCGGTTCCCAGGGTAACCTGCCATTGGGTTACGCTGCACGCTGTACCAGAGGTTCCATTGGATGTTGAGGCGGCCAGGTCGCTGCCGTCACAATCCTGGTCAATATTGTCTCCGGCAATCTCTGTTGCTCCTGGATAAATCTTAGCATCAGTATCGTCACAGTCTGTATTGTCTGAAACATACCCGCTTTGCGTTGTTGCAGACGTAAAGGGCTGGGCTGATGAGTCGCCATAGCCATCACCATCAAAATCAGAATACCAGGTTTGAGCTACAGGTTGTGATGTGGAGGTAAAATCTGTGTCCAAAGAATAGGCTGCCCAGCCTGATGTGCCTTTCGAAACAATAATTTTATACTGGGTTCCTGCCTTCACAGCAAAGGGATCACAGTAATAAGTGCCGTTGGCCATGATCAGGTCATTGGTCAGACGTTTGGAGACATAACCGTTGGGTATGTCCGCTATCCATAGATCGAGATAGCCATTCTGATAAGGATACCCGGCATTGAAATCATTCACCAGAAATGTAACCTTTAATTCACCATCTTCGGTAGGGGTAAAAATATAATTATCAGACCAGTCATCAAAAGCTGAATTATACGTGCTATATTTAATGACTCCTTTAAATCCAATACTATCGGTATATTCCATGCCGTATATTAGAGGGGTACCTGTTGCTGCCATATCGTCATCTGGCTCATTGGCGCTGCTTGAGGCGACACCAGCCATAGTAATTTGAAAAATGGCTGTTTTGTCAACTCCGAGACCATACATTAGATCCTGCACTTTAAATGCGTAGGTCCCGGCTCGCACCGGAAATAAATTAGATGTCGTGCCTGAGTCTGACGCCCAGTAGGTCTCATTCCAAACCATTAGATTATTAGAGGTGATTGTCTTCTCATAATCGATAATTGCCATAGCCAACCGGCCACTGGCTCCAGACGGAAATGTGGCGGTTACAGTCAGTACACTGTCAGTAGACACTGTAAGAGTGAAATAATGATAGCTTGAATTATCATGATCGAATTTGAATTCAACAGCCAGTGCATTTCCTGCCACCAACAAAAATAGAATCAGTACTATCAATGCATTTCTGAACCTTTTTTTCATACTTCTTTTCTCCCTTTGATATATTTATAATACAAATGAATAGATCAGAATTTAAATGCAGAGCAATTCAGGACAATGAAAAAATACGATTATAAGAAAAGAGCACAACATAAAAGTTTCTGATCTTTTATAATAAATTCCCAATGAGAATGACGATACTAAAAAATTTGATTAAATACAAACATTTATGTAATTATTCAGTTCTTACGCTTGAAAGATCTGGAATGCCTATAGATTATCTGACAGATAGGCGATCGCAGCTTTTGCCGGACGGTCATAAAACACACCGTATTGTGAGGCAAACTCCGGGTGCATGCCCCTGATAAAAAGATAAAAAACACCGCCGAAATGGGTGTCGTAGTCATAATCTTTTAATCGCAGTCCAAGATACCTGTGAAGCGCCACAAGGTAAAGATGGTATTGCAGAAAATAGTGGTGGTTTGACATGGCATCAAACATGGCTACCTTTGAATATTCATCATAGGTATCACCCAGATAGTTTGATTTATAATCAATAATATACCATTTGCCCTGATGTTGTACCACAAGATCAATAAACCCCTTTATAAATCCTTTAAAGGATTGAGCCGTCAACAGGGAAAGTTTTTCTATATACCCTGATGTTTTAAATTTTTGATCTGATTGCTCAAAGGCTTTTTGCACATATGACATCTGAAAAGAGCTGACCGGAAAAGCAAACTCCATTTCGTTAAACCGTTGAGAAAAGGGAATATCTTTCAGATGAAACCCTGATGATTCTGATACAAGCATTGTGTTAAGCACCTCTTTTACAGATGTTTCACCCATTTGAACCAAATCCTGGCCTAAAAAACCAAACATGTCAAATTTTAATTGAACCTGTTTAGAGATTTCTTCCGGCCCCATCGTAAAATCAAGGGTTTCAAAAATAGAATGAAACAGGTCTCCTGATCCTGAACCTTTGGGGAACTTAGCAAGTGTTATAAAAGGCTTGTCCCTGTTATAGGATACTTTCTCCTTTTCCTTAAAGACTTCCGGGCTTTGTGAATGGGCAATGGCTGAAAAACTTGACATCTTCCAGCAGGCATCGATGTCACGGCTGATTTTTTTTGCAGACAAAACCCTTTTCACTTCATCTTCCCTGTCTATAAATTGATTGGACACATCCCCTGTGTATGGCTGCAAAAGTATGCTTTTCTTTGCCCGGGACAAAAGCTGTTCCAGATCCTTAATCATTAATGGATCATCTTTACAGCCATTTTCGTGCACAAGGGTGCCAAGGGCCGAGGTCTCAACTGATTTAAACCCGCCCCAGATTATCCTGCACATAGCAGATGCCCTTGTTAAGGCCACATACAGCAATCTTCTCTGCTCTGCCCTGTCCTCTGTTTCAACATACAATCGGGAGGTTTCCACATCCTTTGACCCAAGATCCAGTGTCAGGAGATACTCTTTGTCAGGATCATGGAAAAGGATGTTTTCCTTTGAAGATTTTTGTTGTCCCTCCCAGAGATAAGGCAGGTAAACAATGGGATATTCCATACCTTTGCTTTTATGAATGGTAACAATGGCCACAGCCTTTTTATCGCTTTGAAGCCTGAGTTCATCTGCAGATTCATCCCTTAAGTCTTTAAACAATTGCCGGGCATACCATTTCAAGAGATAATAGGGGGACAGCTGCTTTTTGAGACAGACCTGTGAAATGAGTTCAATCAAATGATAAAAATTGGTCATTGCTCTTTCGTCAAGGCTTGCGTTGCCTTTTAAAAAAGCCTCATCAGAATGAAGCAGACCCATGGCCATGGAGACAAATCCCTTTGTTTCCCATATCTGTTTATACTTTCTGAACCGATCCTGCCATTTAAAAAAAAGGACTTCGTTTTCATCAAGACCGACAATCCTGTCCGATGAAAAACCAAACACGGATGTACACAGGGCTGCATAGATATAGCCCCTGTTATAAGGGGTATTCACTGCCCACAATATATCATGCAGATCAATGGCCTGGCCTGAATCAAAAACAGACCCTGTCTTTGAAAGATAGGAGGGAATATTCAGATCCGACAAGGCCTTTTGTATCTGTTCCGCCTGTATGTTTGTCCTCACAAGCACTGCTATATCTTCAGGACTGATTTTTTGAGGGTCCCGACCCTTGCCGCCCTTTTCCATCAACCCCTGGTCTGATTGCAGCAAGGCCAGGATATCACTTGCACACGATTTTGGAATTATCCCTGCTGCCGTGTCTTTGCTTATAAAGCCCTTTTTATCAAGGGCCAAACCCTCTCTTTTTATAAAACTAAACTGTAATGGCGGGACAAACTCTTTATTGGCGGTCAGAAGATTTTTTGCTGTTTCAGGAGTTTTAACTTTGAAAAATTCAATGGATTCGTATAAAAAAGGATTTATACGGGCTGAAAAAACCTCGTTAATCCCTTGAACAAGCAGAGGGGCTGATCGATAATTTTTTTCAAGGGTGAATTTTTGATCACTTTCCCTGGATGCTTTTAAATAAGCAAAAATATCTCCCCCTCTGAAGGCATAAATAGCCTGTTTGGGATCTCCAATCATGAAAAACGGTGTGGCCTGCAAAGAAAAAATCTTTGAAAAAATATCATACTGCCTGGGGTCTGTATCCTGGAACTCATCAATCAAACAGGTATTATAGGTTTGTCTGACAGCCTTTTGAAGATTGACCCCATCTTCTCTTTCAAGTGCTTTTGCAAGGTCATTGACAAGATCATCAAAAAAGCAGATGCCCTGAGTTTTCTTTATTTTATCAAGTTCTTTATTGAAAAAAGCCAAAAATTCAATTTTCAGGCTGATAAGATTATTTTCGAATTGATTATAAATGGAAAGAAAAGAGTCACACAAATCAAAGAATTCATGCCCAGGACTTGCATGCCCTAATTTTGTTTTGAGTTCCATCCTTGTCCGGGTAAATTTATACAGGGCATCGCCATTTTTTTCTGTCATTTTAAAAAATGTATCCACTCCTTTTTGATTTATTTTCAAAAGGGAGGCCTCAAGCCAGGCAGGGACGTTTTTTTTTGAATAACTTTTTTTATCAATTCCCTTGTGGTTTTGAATCAGCTCAATGATTTCTCCTGACCTTGTCAAAAGGATATCATGAATTTTCTTTAAGATTTCTCTGTATTGATCAAAGGTATTCTCAAAAGCTGATTCCCTGGGTCTGCAATCAAAGTCTGTCCTTGAAATAAACAGACCAAATGACTCTGCAAAGCTTTCCGGTGTTATCTGCCGAAAATTCAAATACGATAGAAACAAGGTATCCAGATTGTTGACATGCACCATGAAAAAATCATAGCTCACCTGCCTTAAAAATAAGGATCTGTCCGGCATGAGCTCAACATCAAAAAGGGTATGACTTTCAAATGCATTCTCTTTTAATATTTTGAGACAAAAAGAATGGATGGTCATGATTGCTGCCTGATCAAAACAGGTTAATGCGTGCTTAAACCTTCGGCAGATCAGGGATAATTTTTCATGGCCCCTGAAAAAATCTACCAGATCATCCTGATTGTCACAAGGCTGTTCTAAAAGAGTTGCAAGTGTATTAAAAATGCGGTCCCGGATTCTCAGCTTAAGTTCTGCTGCTGCAGCTTCTGTAAAAGTTACCACCAGGATGGATTCAACACAGAAACCTTTGGCCACAAGCCTGCAATAAAGAGTAGTTATGGTATATGTTTTCCCCGTGCCTGCACTGGCTTCAATAAGAGTGGTTTTTTCAAGGTTTATATGGAAAGGATCCAGAGGTTTCATGATTTTAATGTCAGGTTTTGCAGCAAGGGTTTATAAACGGCTATGGAATTTTCGACAAACCCGGAGGAAAAAAGTGCCTGAACACTTTCAAAAGGATCGTTATTTTCAACACAATAAGATACATATCGGTTTTGTTTTTCTCCTGTTTGATAATACCCGCCATACCAGCTGGGTCTGGATTTCTTCATTGCAGAAACAAGCAAATCCCTGTCAAGTCTGGATGGTTCCAGTTCAAAATCATCCTTTAAAAGAGCCTGTACAAATTGCCAGGATGTTTCGCAGAAAAAATAAAAAGGGCTGTCTTTACCTTTATTATAAATTTGAGTAAGCTCCTTGAAATATTTGATTGCACCTGATTCCAAAGCTGGAAACGAAAAACTTACAACGGGTTTTTTTCCTTTGGGGTCCCTGCCTATAATAATTGTTTCTCCTGGATACCCTGGAGGAGCACAGATATTTAAAAACAAATGTCTGATCCATGCTGAAAGCAATCTTGCACTATTGAGCTTTCCAAAACTCACAAAATATATCCCGTCCTCCCTGATATCACTAAAATTGTTTGAAACTCTCAAATCGCCAATATTTATCTCTCTTACAATAGATGGTAATTTTCTTTTAGATGTAATGGCCCTTGCCGCATAAATTACAGGGTCTGCAATGTCCATTATTTTTTCAAATTCAAATTTTCCTTTTTTCCCAAGGGGAAGAATTCCTCTGGCTTTGACAATCGAATACAATTGATCTCTATTGGAAGAACCTGTTTTGTTTTCAACAAGGAAACTGCCAAGAATATATTGATCAAGCCCTGATATGGAAAAGACCTCTCTGTCACAGGTTTGGTCTTCCACATCCGGAATTTTTATATTCAGGCCTTCTTTCATGTAAACTTGAACAGGATTTTTAAAAAACTGGATTATTTCATCAAGGGTAATGGTTGATATCTGGTCTTTTGATTTTTTTAAAGATGCCCGGACAAATATATTTCTTTCAACTCTTTTTATCTCAGATCTACTCTGGGCAAGTGCTTTTGTAATATTGCAATTATCCTTTGAAAAAGAAAAAAATCCATTCTTCTGATTAAAATATTCTTCATCAAAGGGATGGAGTGGATGAAAAAAATAATAAGCATATCCTTTTTGAAAAATAAAACTTCGCTCCATTATGTCGGAAAGCTCACTTACAACACCTGCGCAGGGAATTTTTGAGTTGTCCTGAATACTCATCCCCGTATAGGTACAAATGAATTTTGACCTGGCAGACAGCAGCGTCTCAAGAAATAGATATCTGTCTTCATCACGCTCTATTTTATCTCCGGCCTTTGGATATTGTTTTATCAGGCTGAAGCCAGGAGTGAAATCCTGCCTGGGAAAAGATTTTTCATCCATTCCCATCAATACTGTTATCTTAAAAGGAATGCTTCTCATGGGCATGATATTGCAGAAAGTGATATTCCCTGCCAGAAAATTTCCCTGGGAAATATTCTGATCTAGCTTTTTTTCAATAAGAGAATTTATCACCTCAAATGAAACTATATCTTTGAATCCTGCTTTTTTAGCATTTTCCTTTAGTTCATCAATGGTTTGGATCAAAAAAATCAGATCTTCACCATTTTTAAAATTCCGGTCTATTAACAAAGCTGATATTTTCTTTAGCTCCTCACACCATTTTTTAATTGTTTTACGGCCGTCCAGAAATTCAAGGCAGGAAAACAAGGTATGACAAAAGGCTGCAAATTTGCCCAGCACCTCTAAATCAAGTCCTTCAAAAGGCTGGCAAGGCATTATACCCTTAACTAATGATTCATGATTTTCAGGCATAGCCATACCCATAAAAAGTCGTTGCAATCCAAATTGCCAGGTATTTTCTTCAAAGGGCTGCAATCCTAAATTTTCCCTGTGCTTCGCATCTTTTCCCCATAAAATTTTGGCATCCTCGACCATTTCCTCAATCATATGGATCTCATCAAATGAAATGTTAAATTTTTTGGCAATAGAATCAGACAGCAAAAGATCCAGTACCTGTTTCTGCTCAAGCCTTGCGTTCCTGAGTGCCAATATCTTTAAAAAAGCATCCAGAGATTCAGATTCAGACCTTTTCCTGCGATCACTGATGGAAAACGGCAATAAGGTTTCCAGAGTAAAAACCGATTCTATAAATGGTGCATAAGACTCAATATCAGGCATCATTACAATGATATCGTGGGGGGAAAGTTCCGGATCTTTTTCAAACTCCTCCAACAAAAGATCCTTTAACACCTGGGCTTCCCTCATGGGAGAATGACAGGCATGAATACAAATAGATGTGTCAGATGCTGCAATGGTGACAGGAGTATCATTATCCCCTTGTTTTCTTGAGACAAGGTTTAATATATCTGACTTAATATGCACAAGCATGGTATTGGATTTGCCTGATTCATTTACAGGATCTTGGAATAGATAGTCAAAGGGCTCATGGTAATTAAACGATTCAAGGCAGGAGTGAAACAGTTTTCCCGATGTTCCCAGAGAAGACAGGAGCGGATTTGTCATTTCATAGTATAAAACTTCAGGATCAACCCCTGTTTCTTCCTTTACAGCCATTTTCCCTAACTGCCTTGGTGATTTGATATCAAAAAAGAATAGATTGGACGGAGCCAGGAGAAAAAAATTTATATCCATTATTTGCGACATCTTTTCAAACACCTGTAAAAATATTTCAGGAAGTGCTGAAATGCCAAAAAAAGATATCCGGGACGGAAGATTATCCTTGTTGACCATTTCAGAAGAAAATTTTTCCAGGAAAAACCGGGTTTTATATGCCATATGATTATGGGGATCTTTTGATACAATTTTTCTCCAGAGCACTTCCTGCCATTTGGCCGCAGGATCTTTTGAAACTTCATTGGGTGAATGAGTCTGCCAGTCAATCAGCATTTGGGAACGATAAACCTGATAATCATCAAAGACTTTGGCGATCTTCATGGAAAGCTGGTAAAGTTTTTTGCCGGTTTCATCATTCTTTATATAATTTTCAATACTTGACAGCGATTTTTGTGACCCGTTCTCAAGAATCAATTTCATGACCGACCAGAAAATATGATCTTCATTAAAATTTGCCCCCTGATTTTCCAGGGGTTTATAACTCGTAATAATCTGATCAATCATCTGTCTTGGGAAAAAAAAATGCATGTTTGTACAGACACCAAGTTTTTTTGCAGTCTGCATTGTGATCCACTGTTTCATCCCTCTGGACTGTATACCTATCCATTCAGGCATCATTGGATTATCCGGCACGGCTTCCAAAACAGAGGCCAAAGCTTCCATCAGATTTTCCGTTTTATTGCTTTTAAAGATATTAAACAAAAATTTTGTTTCCCAAAGTTAGAGATATTCAAGCACCATATCAGACCCTGAAACCTCAATCAAACGCAAATATTTTCTGCATTGGATTTATTTACACGTTGAATTTAATTTATAAAAAATTTATTTACTTTAGGTAACAATATATATAATTAGATTGAACAGATGAATAAAAAGGAGAGCTGAATAATTACCAATATTTTATAATAATTAATGGATTGTATATGATGCAGGAAGACCAAAATAAAAATAATTTAGCTGATATGGAATTTAAAGAATCCGAAGAAATATTCCGTAGTTTTTCCGAACAGTCATTTGTTGGCGTTTATCTTATTCAAGATGAAAAATTCGTTTATGTAAATCCAAAATTCGCCGATATTTTTGGCTATAGCATTGACGAGTGCCTTAACAAAATAAATTTTCATGACTTTATTCATCCGGATGATTTAAAATTAGTCCAGCAAAAGGTTCGCAAAGGGGTGAACCAGGAAGTATCATATGTCAAACACAGTTTCAGAGGGATAAAAAAAAACGGGGAAATGATTCATGTCGAGATCTATGGATCATCTATTCATTATAAAGGCCTGCCTGCAGCAACAGGCACCATTTTGGATATCACCAGGCGCAAACAGGCAAAAAAAGCATTACAAAAAAGTGAAAACCAATTAAAAACCATCATAGAACACAGCAATGAATTATTTTTTCTCCATGATACAAATAACTTTTTAAACTATGTGAGTCCAAATTCAGAAGCTATTCTTGGATATACTCCTGAAGAAATGAAAATTAAATGGACGGAACTTGTATCTGATAATCACATTAATCTTAAGGGAGTTAAATTCACTGAAGCTGCAATCAAGACAGGCAAAACACAAAAACCTTATTTGCTTGAATTTAAAAAAAAAGACGGCACATTAGTATTTCTTGAAATTGATGAATCTCCGGTCAAAGATTCGAAAGGCAAAGTCGTTGCTGTCTCAGGTGCTGCAAGAAATGTGACCGAAAAAATTTTATCGGAAAAAAAACTTGCAAAACTTCAGGAACAAATAGTCCAGTCTAAAAAAATGGAATCCATTGCCACCCTGACAGGGGGTCTTGCCCATGATTTTAATAATATTTTATATATAATTTTTGGAAATACTGAACTTGCACTTGAAGACATCCCTAAAGAGCATCCTGCGTATACCAAACTTGAAACAATCAAATCTGCCAATCTCAGGGCTTCAGCCATTATAAAACATTTACTGGATTTCAGCCGCAAGACTGATCAAAAACTCAAACCCATCAACGCTGTCTTTCTTATTAAGAATTCACTCAACTTTTTACGATCAACCATTCCGGCCACCATAGAAATCCGGGAACACTTAACCGATGCTGATATAGTGATTCTTGCCAATTCTATCCAAATCAACCAGGTTATGATGCAGCTATGTACCAATGCTTCCCAGGCAATGAAAAAAACAGGGGGAACTCTGGATATTTCAGTTGAAAAGGCCGTCATTAAACCCGGGAGTATAAAAAGACTTCCAGATCTGGCTGAGGGAGAATATGCCCGGATTACTATAAGTGACAAAGGCTCAGGAATTGACCCTGAAATAATCACTCAGATTTTTGATCCCTATTTTACAACAAATAAAGCAGAAAATTCGGGCATGGGACTATCTATTGTGCATGGTATTGTCAAAAACCATAATGGTGATATTTTGGTTGACAGCAGACCCGGCAGAGGCACCACTATTACTCTCTTATTCCCCATGGTTGATGATAAACCCCAAGTTGAAATTCAAGCCAGGGACAAAATGCTCTGCGGCAATGAAAGCATCCTTTTTGTTGATGACGAAAAATCCATAATTATTATGGCAAAAATAATGCTCAAACGACTTGGATACAAAGTTGAAACAAGTCTCCTGCCAGAAAAAGCCCTGAATTTATTCCAGTCAAACCCTGACTCCTTTGATCTGGTAATAACGGATATGACAATGCCCCAGATGACCGGCACAAAATTGTTTGAAAAATTACGGAAAATTCGACCTGAGATTCCTGTCATACTCTGCACGGGACATAGTTCACTCATTGATAAGGCAAAAGCCAAAAAAGAAGGATTTGCAGGCTATATTATGAAACCAATGTCAATGTCAAGGCTTGCAAAATCAATACGAGAGGCTTTAGATATTCAAAAGAACTAATATGTCTGATAATACCGAAAACCAATCTTTTCTAATAGGATACCTTTTTGCCTTTGGTGCAACTGCAATCTGGTCGGGTAATTTTATCATAGCAAGGGGGCTCCACGAAAGCATACCCCCTGTAAGTCTGGCTTTTTACAGGTGGCTTGTGGCAGTGATTGTTTTTTCTCCCTTTGCGATTAAACATTTGACAGGCGAATGGAAAACCATAAAAAAACATCCAGCCTACTTTTCAATCACAGCTCTTCTTGGAATTACAACTTTTAACACATTGATTTATATTGCCGGACACACGACAACAGCAATGAATCTTTCTTTGATAGCAATCACTTTTCCTGTTTTTATTATCCTTTTATCCAGAATTCTTTATAAAGAACTTATAACCATCCAGAAAGGGTTCGGCATCGCCATTGTGTTAATCGGTGTGATAACACTCATTACAAAAGCAAATTTTTCAAATATTTTAAATATTTCTTTCAATATTGGTGATGTCTGGATGCTGATGGCATCAATTATATTTTCTGTTTACAGCATTTTTTTAAAAAACAAGCCTGAAGGAATAAGTGTAATAGCTTTACAGTATTCAATATTCACCCTGGGTTTACTTTTTTTATTTCCTTTTTTTTTATGGGAGCAAACAACAATTCAACATTCAGTTTTAAATGGGACCACCATACCGGCAATTCTTTATATAGGCATATTTGCGTCTCTTGGCGCCTTTGTTTTCTGGACTAAATCAATTGTTATTCTTGGACCTGCCAAAGCAGGAATGGTTTATTATACTCTTCCTGTTTTCAGCGGTTTTTTAGCTTACCTGTTTTTGGCAGAGAGCATTAATATGGTTTATTTTTACAGCATGCTGCTTATTTTTATCGGCATTGTGACAACCAATCGCGGGTAAAAAAAAATATCTCTGATTCACTATTCGCCTTCAAATTCTGTTATGACGAACACTTTACAGTCTTGAATCTGATCTCTTCCCTTTAATTCAGGAAGTTCTACGATAAAGGCGCATTCGATAATTTGAGCCTCTAATTTTTTTACCAGCTTTACCGTGGCACCTACAGTGCCGCCAGTGGCAATCAGATCATCTACAATGACAACCTTCTCGCCTTTTTCAACAGCATCTTCATGTATTTCAAGGGTATCTTCCCCATATTCAAGACTATAGGTTTCCTGGATGGTTTTCCATGGCAGTTTTCCTTTTTTTCTGACAGGAATAAAACCGATACCCAGTTTATAAGCCAGAACTGCTCCAAAGACAAAGCCTCTGGCATCAATTCCCACAATCTTATCAATACTCATGTCTTTATATCGGTCATACAAAATATCACAGGATTTTTTGAATGCCAAAGGATTCTGCATCAATGTGGTCAGGTCCCTGAATATCACCCCTTTTATGGGCCAGTCTGGAATACTTCTGATAGTTTCTTTTAAATCCATTTTTATTTCCTTATTTTATTATGTCAGTTTCTATTCTTTTAATTCTTCAATTACATTTACAAGCAACTTTATTACATTATGAGAATTTTGATCAAATACAGCCAGGATTTCATCCCAGGTAACAGGTGCTTCATCTTCTTTCCAACTATCATAATCCGTTGACATGGCAACAGCAGCATAGGGAATTGCAACTTCATTTGCCAGCATGGCCTCGGGAGCAGTTGACATATTGATCACATCAGCCCCCCACTGTCTGAACATTTTAGACTCGGCAACAGTTGAAAACCTTGGCCCTTCTATTGTAACGACACATCCTTTATCATGAACTCTCAGATCAAGTTGTTTTGCTGTCTCACATAGTGTTTTTCTTAAATTATCATCAAAGGGGTGAGACATTACCGGGTGAACCAGACCGTTTTTAAAAGAATCTGCAAATGTGTTCTTCCTGAATCGTGTAAAATCGATGAATTGATCCAGAATAACCAGATGCCCCCTGTCTATCTCATCCCTTAAGCTCCCACAGGCTGTTGTGGCAATAATATGGGTAACCCCTTCCTGTTGAAGTGCTTTTATATTGGCCCGGTTATTCACCTGGGTCGGGCTTAGCTGGTGTTTACGTCCATGCCTGGCCAGGATAAGAATTTCCACATCATTGATTTTCCCTGACAAAAGAGGCGAAGACGGGTTTCCATATTCAGTTTTAATTTCAAGCTCATTTGAATTTTTTAAAATATCAGGATCATCAAGTCCTGATCCACCGATAATTCCGATTTTCAACATCTTTCTCTCCAATTTTGTTTTCCTTCCGGTTTTTGTTTTTACCTTTAACTTTTAAAACCGCCTAACATAATTGGATTAACTTATCAAGAATGGAGTAAATATATTTTTTAGGCTATGGCTTTTGAATTAATGACTTCGTAATTGTTCAGCCCGTTAAAAAAAATTATCCCCAAAGCTCTGTCTGATTGATATTTGCAGGAGGTTAAGTGAATAGCCTCGAAACAAATATCCATCAGACAGGGTGGGTTCAAGCGCAAGAGCTGAATAATTACATGACTTCTTTGTTTAATTTGATATGGTATTTAATTTATGGATGAACTATATCAACAACACAAAACATTAAAACCTTTTGATTACTATGTGACCACTCAAAAATGTAAAGTTATTTTTAAGTGGGCCCTAAAGGAAATTGAATGAAAATCATATTGTTTACCACCATCTCCCTTACAGCTTTTGCTGCCAATTCAATTTTGTGCAGGTTTGCTTTGGGAGGCAAGCTTATTGATGCAGCAAGTTTTACATCCATCAGAATTTGCTCAGGGGCTTTATTTCTGGGCATCATTTATCTTTTGACAAAACAAAATAAAAATCACATTTCTTATAAAAACAAATGGATGATGCCTGTTATGCTGTCAATTTATGCTCTTTTCTTTTCCTATGCATATTTAAGTTTAAGTACAGGGACGGGCGCCCTGATTCTTTTTGGCGCTGTACAGACAACCATGATCATTTCTGGATGGATCTCCGGTGAAAGAATGAATTTCATACAGTTTACCGGACTTTTTCTGGCGGTTACAGGCCTAGTTTACCTGGTATTCCCAGGCATAAGTTCACCGTCACCTTTGGGTGCTTTTTTAATGGGGGTTGCAGGGATAGCATGGGGTGTCTACTCCCTTTTAGGAAGGCAGGCAGGAAACCCTGTGATAACCTCTGCATTTAACTTTATTTATTCCATCCCCATGGTTCTCACTGCAGCCTTTTTGATATCCTCGCCTGTATTGATTACCTCAAAAGGTGTGTTGGCGGCTGCCATATCCGGAACACTTGCATCAGGAGCCGGCTATGTCATATGGTATACTGCATTAAAGGGATTGACTTCCACCAGAGCGGCCATTGTCCAGTTGACAGTGCCTGTGATAGCGGCCATTGGCGGAATAATTTTATTGTCAGAGGCATTTTCTGCAAGACTTTTTATTGCCTCCATCATAATACTTTCAGGTGTCGGACTTGCACTGAGCAAAAAAAAAGCCCAACGCATGTAAACAATCTTTTGCTCTGCTGTCCGCACCAATGATTTTAATAGTCGGCACAGCAACTAGTTCTGGTCAATTTGCCTTGGATGAGCATTTTGGGACTTATTGTTACAGGCTCTGGCGGGCGTAACGTTAAGTGGCGGGAAGTGTTTGAGAGAAGCGAGTTTTTCCGCCACAAGTAGCCCGACATAGAGCCTGTCAACGTCCCATTCAGCGAAGGAAAGGTAAGCTGACCTGAACGGATATGGACGAATCAATCAGTTGAATATCCTAGCTGACCCACTTTTTTTTCATTATCAAAGAATAGAGGCCGGCACCTAAAAGAATCATACAAAAGCCCAAATGTACAAGGTCCAGAACGATAATTACATTGTGATTAAAATAGATACTGGGAAGATTCTTTACAACCATTAAGGAGCCTGTGATCACCAGTCCTGCAAGTATGACTATTTTAAAATAGCCGATTCTGGTAATTGTATTCAACCCCCGGCCTTTGAAAATAAAATCAAAAAGAACATATATGACAAAAGTAATTAAAACAATGGCGGCAATGTAATGCATTATATGAGTCACATAAAACTGGGCCAGCCATGAAAGCCCTGGAATATCAGCAATATAATATCTCTTGAAAACAGGCATCTGGGCAAACCCGGACAATGCAATAAAAAAAACTGTTATACTATAAATATATTTTCTTATTTTTGCCTGGCTATTCATGATTTATCCTCCTTTGAACTCAGGTAGAACTTTCCAAATGCAGCAGCTAATCCTGCAATGGGAGCGACTATCATGGCCTTGGCAAGGTTTGTCCCATCTGCCATCATATTTTTAACTTTATTTAAGTGGGGCTTTCCTTTTCCTTTTTCAATACGCTCGTTGAGTTGTTCAAAGGGTATAGGAGAGACATAAATGGTATTGGTTCCTCCATTCTCATGTTCGCCGTAAATATATCCATTCATATCTTTGGCAAGGGCATGGGCCTTTTTTAAAATTTCTTTTCTCGGGCCAATGGTTTGAACATCTTCAGGGCAGACTTCGATACAGGCCGGCACTTCTCCTTTTTCAAGTTTATTATAACACCGGTCACATTTATACATGGCACCATTTCCAGCTAAAGCGGGTAATAAGTCAAGATAAAGCCCTACACCGGTCTGTCTTTGAGGGACCTTCCAGGGACAGGCTTTCCTGCATTTTGAACCACCAAGACATATGTTGGAATCAATTCTTGAAAGTCCGTTTTCCTCTTGTTTTAATGCGCCCCAGGGACAAAGTTTGACACAGGGTGGGTTATCACAGTGCATGCACCTTCTTGGAATGGTCAGTTCAATTTCTTCTCCATTAACTATGGCTGATGCGCGCTGGATGAAAAGCCAGTTATAAGGGGTTAAGCGATCAGTCACATCTCTTTTATCTGACCAGTCCTCCACTGGGACTCTGGGAGGGTACATTTTGGGAAACGGTTTTTCAGGCTCAGGATACTTGGCAGCATTTGCCTCCTGGCAGGCAAAAACACACTCTTCGCACCCAATACATTTACTTATGTCAAGCAGGGTCACCAGAGGTTCGTTTTTCCCCTTGGTTATGGATTTTGCCGCCCGGGCAACACTTGTGGTTGCAGCCACAGACCCTACAGCTGTAATTGAGCCTTTTAAAAATGCCCTGCGTGAAATTTTTGAAGTCATCTTGCCTCTCTTTATTATATTTCATTAATAATTTCATACTCGCTAAAAAGATATTTTCATACGATTAAATTGTTTTCATAAATTGCTGAAAATTCATTTTTTCATAGCTTTGAGTATGAATATATTTCAAGATATGTAAAAATTGTTTTTTATCTACATACCCGGGAATGCTGCTGATCTTTGAACGATCCGACTTTAAAAACCACATTGTCGGCAGTCCTTTGACATTCCATTGTGCAGCCATCTCCTGATTTTTATCAGTATCCACTTCAATACTGATAAAATTATCTTTTAAATATTTTAAAACCGTCTTGTCCTTAAATGTTGTTTTCTTGAGTTTTCTGCAATAGGTGCACCAGTCTGCATGGAAATATAAGAAAATATGTTTATTCTGGTTTTTTGCAAGTTCCCTTCCCTGTGCATAATTTTGCCAGTCTATCTTTGAACTATCGCTGGTTTGAACAAAGCCTTTACCCTGAATGGAATCAGTCTGTTTTTTAGAGTTAAAATTCTTATAAGCCACAAAACCGATAACTGCGATACAAATTATTGCAATTACAAGTAAATTTTCCTTTTTCATATTCAAATCCCTTAGCTTAAATTCTCTTCTAACAAATAAAGTTAAACAAATAAGTTTAGCAATGAGTATGCCAAAGCAATCTTTTTTTTAAAAAAAACCTGAATCAAACAATACCAGGGGTTTTAAATTTTTTAGTCTCATTTTTGTCATAGTTTTTACATACCTTTTTTAATCAAGGCAGTTAACGATTTATTAACATAAACTAGCATATTAACACATTTTTAAAAACAAATACCACATAGTGTGACTTTACACAGGAATAAAGTTCATTTATTATTTAACTATGATCTTGTGTAAAACAAATAAATCTTTTTTTTTATCCATTATAAGGAGAACAACATGACTGATAATGTACTGATTACCCTTGCATGTGGCACAGATAATCCTAACCGTGCCACCAGAGGTTTATT
This sequence comes from Desulfobacula sp., assembly GCA_018645325.1. Classification (GTDB taxonomy): domain Bacteria; phylum Desulfobacterota; class Desulfobacteria; order Desulfobacterales; family Desulfobacteraceae; genus Desulfobacula. The sequence continues at coordinate 77,277 of JABGOU010000008.1, read as the reverse complement.
TCTTGCTGCCATGGCCCAGAAAAAAGGAAAAAATGTAACATTGTTCCTGCTGGATGAAGCAGTTTATCTTGCAAGAAAAGGGGCTGTGGAAAACTTGAGAGCTGCCACTGGAGATTCTGCCGATGATTCACTGGCTCATCTGCAGGCCCATGGGGTTCCCATTCTTGTTTGTACTCCCTGCGCAAAATCCCGGTTTATTGAAGAAGAAGACCTTGAAGAATCCTGTCGGATGGCAACTGCAGCAGAATTAATTGATCTTGCATGTGATGCTGCAACCATCTGTCTTTAAACAGGCCAACTATAGAGACTACTTAAGCTGTATCCCATGCTTCTTAATGCGCTTCCACACTGTTATCCGGCTGACGCCTAAAATATCAGCAGCCTTTGTCTGATTCCCGTCAGCCTGTTGAAGTGCATTAATAAGCCTTTCTTTTTCAGACAGTCCAACTTTTACGACACCATTGTGTTCTGCAGTTTTAACGGGTTTGACCTCCATGGGATTAAAACTTGCTATTTTTTCAGGCAGATGTTCAATCCCGATACTTTTCCCCCTTGCCAGGACAAAAGCATATTCAACACTGTTTCTCAATTCCCTGATATTTCCAGGCCAGCGATATGCCACCATCAAACGCATGGCTTTTGGTGTAAACCCTAAAATATTTTTTCCTGTTTTTTCCGCCTGGAGTGTTATGAAATGTTGAATAATCAAAGTAATATCATCTTTACGGAGGCGCAGCGGCGGACAGGTTAAAGGGAAAACATTGATTCTAAAAAAAAGATCTTCCCGAAATAACCCTTGTTCTATTAATTTTTCAAGATTTTTATTTGTTGCTGTAATAATCCTGACATCAATTGGAATGGATTTGTTTGTACCTACCCTCTGGATCATTTTTTCTTCCAGAACCCTGAGCAGTTTAATCTGGACAGAAAGGGGAATATCTCCAATTTCATCTAAAAAAATACTTCCTTTGTGTGCGGCTTCAAACCTGCCTATCCTGTCAAATTCCGCCCCCGTATATGAACCCTTTACATGGCCGAATAATTCACTTTCAAGAATATTTTCGCTCAATGCCGCACAATTTACTTTAATAAAGGGTTTGTCAGCCCTGTTCCCGGTTTCATGGAGAGCTTTGGCAACCATCTCTTTTCCCGTGCCGCTCTCGCCTAAAATCATTACGGGCGTATCCAGAGATGCCACGCTCTCTATATATTCATAAAGGCTCTGCATCACAGGGGTTCTTCCGATGATACCATGAAATCCTTCATCAATATGATACATCCTTTTAATGGAGGCCAGTTCATTTTTATAATTTATATTTTCAGATATATCTTTCAGGGTTTCAATAGCACCGACTATTTGTTTTTTCTCATTAAAAAGCACTGTTGCATTTTTTACAATTGGTATGGTCCTGTTATGCCTGTTTGTAATCATACATTTTTTTTCCCTGATCAGTTCTTCGGAAAAAAGCCCGCACCATTGTTTCCCTTTTCCTTTTCCGATAATTTTGCACCCTGTACAATTCAAAAGCCTGCAGGATTGGCCTTTCAGCTCTTTTTCCGTATAGCCTGTAATCAATTGAGCGGTTTGATTAGCTGCAGCAAAATTTCCATTTTCATCAACAATGATGATTCCATCAGGCACTGAATCAATAATACTCCGCCATTGCTTACCTATATCCATATTATCCTCTCAAGCATTAATATTGTTAAGTGATAAGCGATAACTTAACACATAATTAACATATTGGCAATAGAAAGTCTTATTAACAATAATAAAAATAAATATATATTTATAAATATCGCTTAATTTTATATACTTATAATAATTACCCTTGGCCATTTTGCAGGATGGCACACTCATTGCTATATGTGAGTTAACACAAAGAATGTATAAATGGCGATATCCATTTAAAATAACCCACAACTTTAAGGAGAAAAAATGAAAATAAACAAAATGAAAATTTTGATTCTGGCCATGGTGGCAGGTCTGATAATGGCAACAGGCTGTACTGCCTCGCAAACAGCCAAAACGGCTGAAACGGCTAAGGTTGATACATCATGGATGTTTCATGATATTGTCGATGCTGCATTTGTAAAAGCAAACATAGCTGTTCCCATGCCTGAGAACGTGATTTTGATTGATGCAAGGCCCTACAAAGGCAAATATGTGAGTGGATATATTCCCGGAGCAGTCAGCATTCCCTTTTCCCAGTTTGATAAAAACATAAATCTTCTGCCAACGGATAAAAACGCTCTGTTGATTTATTATTGCCAGGGAGTTAAATGCAAACTCAGTCATAAATCCGCTAAAAAGGCTGAAAAATTAGGATATACAAATGTAAAAGTCTATGCCAAAGGATATCCTGAATGGATAAGCCTTAAAGGCAATTACGGCGCGTTTGAAGCCGAGCATGTGGCAAAACTCATTGCTGATAACAACACTGTGATTGTGGATGCAAGACCCTTAAAAACCAAATTTGTTAAAGGGCATATCCCCACAGCCGTCAGCATTCCCTTTTCTCAATTTGATACTCTCAAGGGAAAACTGCCAAGAGATATTAACACTCCCATTGTTTTTTATTGCGGAGGCCTCAAATGCAGGTTAAGCCATAAATCAGCAGTAAAAGCCATTGAAATGGGATACACAAATGTCAAGGTGTTTGACAAAGGATACCCTGAATGGAAAAAAATGTATGGTGCTTCCAAAGAGGCCATGCAGGTCACAGCAGGAACGGTTGAAGGATCAATTGATATTAAACGCTTCAAAGACATTCTTGAAAAAGATCCTGAATCCATCCTTCTCATTGATGTAAGAGATAAAGATGAATTTGCAAAAGGATCATTTAAAACTGCTGTTAACATTCCAGTGGAAGACCTTGAACCCAAAATCAAGGATCTTTCCGACAAAAAACCCGTTGTTTTTGTATGTTCAACCGGTGCAAGGAGTGGAGAGGCTTTTTACATGGTAAAAGACGTAAGAGAATCTTTAAAAGATGTTTATTATGTAGAAGCTGAAATTGATTTCAAAAGTGACGGGACATTTGTCATTAAAGAACCCAAATAAATTGAAAGTTTACCTGAAAATAAAAAATCATAAAGGAACCAGCATGTTTAAAAAATATATGAGCACCTCCATGGTGATACTGTTTTTACTTGTGTCCTTTTCCATGGCGTTTGCCTCTGAAGGACCGGGCGGTAACGATAGAAAAGGCAAATATACATATCGCAAGGTCTATAAGGCCTGTGCTAAAACCGGTGGAGTTGAGTCTGCCACTCCTAAAATAAGTCCTGCAGATAAAACAATGGGTCAATGGCAGGAAATTTTTGAAAATAAGAATTTTGATGAATTCGGCTGCATGGATAATTGGTCTGTTCTTCCTGATAAGGATATCCTTGACATTTATTCATATTTTTATAACCATGCTTCTGATTCGCCCTCACCTGCCACTTGTAAATAAAAAATAAAAAGGGCGGTCTTTGTTTCCGCCCTTTTTCATTAAAAATATTTAGCAAACCAATGGAGAACCATATGAAACAAAGGTATTTGCCAAAAGTTTTCATGGCATTGATTGTCATATCATCTTTATTATTCTCCTTTCAGTCTGCCTTTGCATCGACTCCCAAAATAGAGGATGAGGCTCTGGGCAGGACGCTTGCCAGGCAGGCGGTAAAAGATAATAAAAGATGGAGTACAATAGACCATTCAAAAATAGATGCTTTGAACAAAGACTTCAAAACCGGAGAAGAAATAACTAAGGCCTGTATATCCTGCCATTCAGAAGCTGCAACCCAGTTTCACAAAACCATTCACTGGACCTGGCTTGCATCTGGTGATAAAAAAGATATTCGTTATGGAAAAGCCGGATATTCAGTAAACAATTTTTGTATTTCCGGAAATGCCATGGAAGACAAAGGGTGTCTTTCCTGTCACACAAGCTGGAATAAAAAAGGTGTGGAAGGCGATGTTAATTGTCTGAAATGCCATAATGATTCAGGATTTAACTTTAATGAAGCCCTTGGGGATATCAAGGCATTTCTCGAAGATGGTGATCCTGATACCAATGAAATCGCCACTGACCTCCAGCAGGAGGTCAAAGAGGCTGTTTCCCAGGTCACATTCCCCACAAGAAAAAACTGTGGAGACTGCCACTTTAAAGGGGGCGGAGGTGATGGTGTAAAACATGGAGATCTTGATACATCCTTAACAAAACCCAACCGGATGCTGGATGTTCATATGGGAACAGACGGTAAAAATTTTACCTGTACAAGGTGTCACACAACAGTTGATCATCATATTGCCGGAAGAATATATACAAATCCTGCTGTTGAAACACGCAAAAGCCTGATTGAAGATGATCTGGCACCGAAAATCACCTGTGTTTCCTGCCATAGCGACGAGCCCCATAAAAATGATTCAAAAATGAACGATCATACAAATGTGGTTTCCTGCCAGGCATGTCATATCCCGGAATATGCAAGAGTTAATCCCACTATGATGTGGTGGGACTGGACCAAGGCCGGCAAAATGAAAAACGGCAAACCCTATATTGAAAAAGGCCCTTTTGGAAAACCTGTCTATAAATCCATTAAAGGGGAATTCAAATGGGAAAAGAACGTAAAACCGGAATATTTCTGGTCCAATGGGTCCCAGACAAGCACTACAATAAATGATGTTATTGATCCTGCAAAAGTTGTAAAGGTCAGTCATCCTGTTGGTGATAAAAATGATCCTGAATCTCGTATTTTCCCTTTTAAGATTCACAGGGGAAAGCAGCCCTATGATAAAGTTAATAAAAAACTTCTGGCACCTATGCTCTCAGGGGAAAAAGGATATTGGGAAACATTTGACATGAATAAAGCCATTGAACACGGCAATAAAACCCTTGGCATCCCCTATTCCGGAGAATTTGATTATGTGGAAACAACCTATGCATTTCCCATTACCCACATGGTTGCCCCAAAGGAAAATGCTTTAAATTGTAATCAGTGTCATATCAGGAAAAACTCAAGACTTGCCAATATAACAGGGCTGTATATGCCCGGGCGGGACAAATCAAGCCTTATGGACACCATTGGGTGGCTTTCTGTTTTTGGAGCCCTGGCAGGAGTATTACTCCATGGTATTGGACGATTCTTTACCCGGAATGGCAAGGAGGAATAAATGAAAGATAAAAAAATTATTAAAATTTATCTTTACACAAGATATGAACGTCTCTGGCACTGGCTCCAGGCACTTATGATTATCAGCCTGATCATAACCGGTCTTGAAATTCATGGAACCTATAAATTGTTTGGCTTTCAAACTGCTGTCAATATCCATAATTTTGTCGGCCTGACCTGGCTGATTCTATTTGCCTTTTTTGTATTCTGGCTGTTTACAACAGGAGAATGGAAACAATATATACCCACAACCAAAAAACTGTTTTCAGTAATTCTGTACTATTCCTGGGGAATTTTTCAAGGCAAACCGCACCCAGTGCAAAAGGCAAAAGGAGCCAAACACAACCCTTTGCAGAGGCTTGCCTATCTTGGCATTTCTGCAATGCTATTGCCGGCACAAATGGTCACAGGTCTTTTATATTATCTTTATAACGATATACCCCAAGTTTTACCCCTGTCAGCCCTGGCTGTTATCCATACACTTATTGCACTCTTTCTTTTAAATTTTCTGATCGTTCACCTTTATATGACAACAACGGGGCATTCCCTTTTCAGCCATATTGCAGGGATGATTACAGGTTGGGAAGAAATTTACGAAACAACTGAAATTGCAGACTGGGAAACCCAGGCAACAAAAAAGAAATAAATCAAAATGCGGCAGGATGCCTCCTGCCGCATTCCTCTCTGATGTATTCAAGTCCTTAATACAACACACCACTTATAGTGAATTCTCGAGTCAGGATTCATATTGGAATTATTTGGAATTAATTCATGGTGTTTCATTTTTTTATAAAATTTTTATGCAACATTAGGGTTTATAGCAATTTTCAAAAAAACGTTCCGAATCAGCAATGAGCCCAATGGTTCTGTTTCCCAAAGCCATTGGGCGGCATAGGTTTTGGAACATACTTATGAAAATTGATATATATGTCTTATTCCTTTTTTTGTCTCAAGCATTTGATACATTAATGTCCCATTTTTCTGTATACGAAACGTACCAGTGGAATAAATCCATGCCAACATCCTTAAATGGGTGGTTACAATATTTTCACCAAATGTTTCAAAACACTGTTGCCTTGGGCAGATAAATCCTTTATGGTATGACAATTCATTAATTTACAAATTTATTTTATTCACTCTTTTCTTTAATGGCATATTAATTGCTTTTTCATGCAAAATAAAAAATAAATTCAAAAAAGGAGAGATTAAATGGAAAAAGAGGTTTTGCCAGAATCAAATATTGAAAGATTCAATTACTGGAATAACAAAAAATTAGGTATAACAGATAAGAATGACATTTAAAAATTATACGACTCCAATAAAAAGCATCCATACTATCTATACATTTTATCGTGATGGTTTCAGGGGAATGGTTCTTGGAAAAAAATTGTGGACCATCATTCTTATAAAACTTTTCGTAATGTTTGTAGTCTTAAAACTTTTTTTCTTTCCCAATTATTTGAATAAAAATTTTCAGACGGATGAGGAAAAAGGAAACTTTGTTCTTGAACAAATCACAGCAAATGCTTCCAAAAGCCAATCAAAATGATCTTTTTAATACAAAACCAAATTCCATTTAACAGGAGGATAAAGAATAATGGTTGATATTGATTTGAGCATGGTGAACTGGGCAAGAGCACAATTTGCTCTTACTGCCATGTATCACTGGATATTTGTACCGTTAACACTGGGGCTTTCATTTTTATGCGCCTTTTTTGAATCGATCTATGTACGAACAGGAGATAAGCAATGGCGGGCCATTACAAAATTCTGGATGACATTATTTGGAATCAATTTTGCCATTGGCGTTGCAACGGGAATCATTCTCGAATTTGAATTTGGAACCAACTGGTCCAATTATTCCTGGATCGTGGGAGATATTTTTGGGGCACCCCTTGCCATTGAAGGAATTTTTGCTTTTTTCCTTGAAGCTACTTTTTTCGCGGTCATGTTTTTTGGATGGCACAGGGTTTCAAAAGGGTTCCATCTTTTTTCCACATGGATGGTGGCCATCGGCTCAAATCTTTCAGCCGTCTGGATTCTTGTAGCCAATGGCTGGATGCAGAACCCTGTTGGTATGATCTTTAATCCCGAGACGGCCCGGTTTGAAATGAATAGTTTTTCTGAAGTCGTGTTTAACCCTGTGGCCGTTTCTAAATTTGTTCACACCTCAAGTTCTGGATTTTTATTTGCTTCTTTGTTTGTGCTGACCATCTCCTGCTGGTATCTTATAAAGGGCAGACATATTCAAATGGCTAAAAAATCCATTGTTGTAGCCTCTGTATTTGGCCTGCTTTCTTCAAGTTTTGTTGCCTTCACCGGTGATGAATCAGCCTATGAGGTTGCTCAGAAGCAACCCATGAAGCTTGCAGCTATTGAAGGGTTATACAAGGGACAAACAAAAGCACCCATTGAAGCCGGCATTCTCAATCATGATAAAAAGCCGGGAGATGATCAAGACCCTTTTATCGTAAAGGTAAAAATACCCTTTCTTCTTTCTCTTTTAGCAAACCGCTCTCTCAATTCATTTGTACCGGGAATTGATGATCTTGTTTATGGTAACAAAGAACAAAACATAGAAGGTGTTGCATCTAAGATTAACAAGGGAAAAGCCGCTATTAATGATCTTGCGCTGTTTAAACAGGCCAGAAAAGAAAAGAACAGCCAGAAAGCCGATTTAGCTTTGGCAGATTTTAGAAAAAACCAGGAATACATGGGATATGGATATCTTAATACACCGGAAGAAGCAGTTCCACCTGTTGCAATCCCCTATTATGCCTTTCATATCATGGTTACCCTGGGGTCGTTTTTTCCTGTTCTTTTTGCCGTCTTTCTTTTTTATGCAGTCAAAGGCTCTCTTACACAGCAAAAATGGTTACTTCCCATTGGATTAATATCAGGTCTCTTAGGTTTAATTGCCCAGCAGTCCGGATGGGTTGTAGCGGAAGTAGGCCGCCAGCCCTGGGCCATTAACGGCCTTTTACCAGTTAAGATGGCGACAACGAATCTTTCAGCTGTCAATGTTCAGATTACATTCTTTATGTTTTTAGGACTGTTCACCATTTTGCTTGCTGCTGAAATAACCATCATGCTCAAACAGATATCCATTGGACCGGAGGGAGGGTCATTAAAATGATTTCAAACCTTGACTATATAACCTTGCAACAGCTTTGGTGGATCATCTGTTCCATTGTGGGTTCACTTTTCTTGTTTCTTACCTTTGTCCAGGGAGGACAGACACTTTTATGGCAGGTCGCTAAAACCGATCTTGAAAAATCATTGGTGGTCACATCCCTTGGCCGAAAATGGGAAATGCCCTTTACAACCCTTGTCCTGTTTGGCGGCGCATTATTTGCCGCTTTCCCCAAATTTTATGCGACCAGTTTCGGGGGAGCCTATTGGGTATGGATACTGATTCTTTTTTCATTTATTATCCAGGCTGTCAGCTATGAATATCGGAAAAAACCAAACAATCTTCTGGGGTCGAGGGTTTATGAATTATTTCTTTTTATAAACGGCTCAATAGGTGTTCTTCTGATTGGTGCGGCAGTGGGGACATTTTATACGGGTTCAAACTTCACACTGGACCTGTACAACAGGGTCACCTGGGATTACACTTTAATGGGGATAAACTTAAGAGGACTTGAAGCAGCTTTTTCCCTGTTTAACCTATCCCTTGGAATTTTTCTTGTATTTAATGCCAGGGTTTTAGGTGCGCTCTATCTTTTAAACAGTATTGATTTTTCCTCAACACGGGATCTTGAATCAAGACTGCGAAAGAGCGCGTGGACAAGTTTTATAATTGCCCTGCCCTTTTTGCTTTATGTCCTTATCAGTATTCTTTTTATGAAAGGATTCAATGCAGACAGCGAGGGTATTATCTCACTTGTTTCTACTAAATATTTATCCAATCTTCTGGCCATGCCCTATTTGTTTATATTGCTGGTGGCAGGAATAGTCCTTGTATTATATGGTGTTTTGACTTCTTACTTTAAAAAAAGTAAGAAAGGGATATGGTTCAGTGGATTGGGCACTATTTGTGTAGGTCTTGTTGTACTGTGCCTTCCTGCATTTAATAACACGGCGTTTTATCCGTCAAAGCTGGATCTTCAGTCAAGTCTTACCATCTTTAATGCCTCCTCCAGTAAATTTACTCTGACGGTAATGACCTATGTAGCACTGGGCATACCCATCGTTCTTGCCTATGTTATCTATGTCTGGAAACTTATGGATTCAAAAAAACTGACAGCAGCAGAGATCACGGACGAAGAGTCATATTAATTGTAATTTGCTTTATCACAGGATAAAGAGCTGTAAAAAAGGGAGATGATATTTATGAGCGCAGTACTTTTGATACTTTATGTTGTATTAATCATTGCATCTTATAAAGGGATTGTGATGGCACTTGAAAAAACGGATCTATTATAACCGCAGTCAAAGCAGCAGGTGGTACCTTGATGAAGGATCAGGCGTGAAAGTTTTATATTCAAGTTCACTTGTGCCCGATCAGAAACCATTGGTTTTAAAAAATTTTTGCTGTATTCTCAAAAAAAATTAAGATTTTTAATCCAGCATAGTTTATGATATAAATGTATAAATTGTAATCAATATTTAAGGAGATTTAAAATGGACAAATACGTATGCGGACCATGCGGTTATGTTTACGACCCTGCAGATGGTGACCCGGACAATGGCATTGAGCCTGGAACAAGTTTTGAAGATCTTCCGGATGACTGGTGCTGCCCTATCTGCGGTGCTGAAAAAGATGATTTTGAAAAAGAATAAGTGAGTTTTTTCATCCGGGCAGCTTAGGGTTCGCGCAAAAATGTAAAGTTATTTGTAATTGTTCAGCCCGTTAAAAGAGATTATCTAAAAAGCACTGTCTGATGGATATTTGCAGGAGGTTAAGCGAATAGCCTCGAAAAAAAATATCCATCAGACAGGGCGACGTCAAGCATAAGAACTGAATAGTTACAGTTATTTTTGAGCGGGCCCTTAAGCGCCGCCCGGATGATCTTATTATTTTGAACTCATTTTAAGTTTATATTCAGCAGCTTTTTTAACTTTGTCCATGCTGAAATAATCAGGATGATATTCATTATTCACATACATATCTGTTTGATCACAATAATGATCGCTTGAAGGAATTCCTGAGTTGCCTGTTGGGATTACAGACAGGGATTCATCCCAGTTGCCCGGTAAAAAAATATGCCTGTGAGAGGCACCATGATTTACCACAAAAGGATTGGAAAGCTTGTAAGCATAGGGGCAGACAGTATGGAAACTGCCGCTGACCTCTTTGGGTTCATTATTGAATCCAAAGATCTTATCAATAATTTTTACCCCTCCTAAAGGGTGTGCAAGCTTGAGTTTGTGAATACTTCCCCACCTCCATTTATCTGCATTATCGCCAAGTGTTTCGCTCAGATTAGAGATGGTTTCACTAAAACTTTTATAAACAATATCCGTCAAATTTTCCTTTGTTCCCGAAGTTAAAACATTATCGCTCCATTTTGAATCGCTGGATTGCACAATATTATTGACCAGATAACGGGCAAGGTATGAACTTTTACTGTATTCAGTGTATAATTCAGGCCCAATTTCATCCATAACCATATTTTTAACAAAACTGACATAAAAAGAATCAAATATAGCTGCAGCTCTGCTTTTCTTATCCATAGTAAGGTCCCACTTCTGCAAAATATTAAAACCTGATTTTTCAAGATCCGACATCTTGTCAATTTTATTTAATTCTTTAGTAATCAGGGGCATAAGTTCCATGGCAAATCTGGATTTAAAATCACCATGCATTTTTTGAAAATCCTCAACAGATAATTTTTCTTTTTCTTCAAGCATTTGTCTGATCCTGTCTATCCTGTAGTGAAGCGCATACCAATAACTTATGTGATAGGGATAATTGTCAGGTGCTGTCTTGCCATTTGCCGAGGACACATAACCTGATTCAGGATTATATGAATGGGGTAATTGTTCAAAAGGTACTATCCCTTCCCAGTCATATTCATCAGTCCAGCCCGGAACAATTGAAAGCCCGTCTCCTTTTTTACGAATTGGAACCCCGGCACTGCAATACAGACCAATATTTCCATCAATATCAGCATAGTTTATATTTTGACTTACAGCAGTAAATGTTTTTACTGCATTTTTAAACTCGTCCCAGTTTTTGGCCCTGTTAAGCAGAAACACGGACCTTAATTCATTGCTCATCTCATTTCCAAGCCATTTCATGGTAATGGTTTCATCCCCGAGTTTTTTGAATTTGGAAATAATGGGACCGCGATGTGTAAACCTGTTCTGCTTTGTAACACTCTTTTTGCCTTTGATTTTTATAATTTCAGGATGAATTTCAAAATCTTTAAATTCCCCCATGAACTCATATTGGTCAGGGTTATCAGGATTTATTTTTTCAAGATAAAAATCCATATCATCCACCATTACATTGGTCATGCCCCAGGCAATTTTATCATTATGTCCTGCTATAACAAAGGGCTGTCCCGGCAGAACAACTCCTGTTACATTTAATTTGCCTTTAATTGTCTGGTGCATCTGGTACCAGAGACCGGGCGCATTTAGACCAAGATGCATATCATTTGCAAATATGGGTTTTCCCGTTACACTTTTTTTACCTGAAACAACCCAATTGTTAGATCCTTGGAAAGCTGTTATTCCATATTTTTCAAGAATATTCATATTTGCAAAAAGAGATTTTTTTAAATCAAACTCACTTGTACCGGTCTTTAATTCAGGAAAAATTATAGATTTTTGAGAACCAATATCAGGTATCAGTTCTTTAAATTTGTCATTGCCGACTTTTTTATGAATCTTGTGAAGAATTGTCTCAGCAGTATATGGCATGGTTAAATCCCAGGACATATACCCGATAAGATTGACTGAATATTCAGGTTTCCAGGGCTCGGGTTTATATCCCAAAATAGTAAATTCAGGTGGCAGTTTATCCTTGTGGCCTTCAATGAACTGATTTACACCATCAGTGAAACATTCCAGAGCAAGAATCAGTTTTGGGGAAGATACTGATAAAATCTTTTTTGATTTATCCGGTATTTTAAGAGATCTCATGAGAAGATCAATGTCCACAAGGTCCTCTCCAAATATTTCAGATAATCTTCCCTGGGTTACTCTTCTCAATAAATCCATCTGCCAGAGACGATCCTGGGCAAGTGTGTACCCGACAGCCCTGTACAAATCAGATTCATTCTCTGCAACTATATGAGGGATTGCATATTTGTCCCTTAAGACCATAACTTCCTGGGTCAGATTTTTAATGGTCAATGTCCCATCATACAAAGGCAGTGATCTTGTGGCAACTGAGTAGACAAACAAGCCTGCTCCAATGATTGCAATGATTAAAACAGCGGTAATTCCAATAAAGATTTTTTTCAGCACTGACATTTTTCCTCCCTCAATCAATTATTATTGTAATTGTTCAGCCCATTAAAAAAAATATCCCCACTAAGGGTTTGCTCAAAAATAAATTACCAATTTTGGGAGTTGAGTCGCCTGTCCGGCAAGGCGCGGAAACTAAGGTATATCAAGTATATGCCGTGTTTTCACAACGCTGCTGGACAGGATGAATCGGCTTCCAAAATTGGTAATTTATTTTTGAGTAGGCCCTAAGAATCAGCCAGGTCAAATTCCACAATATCTGAAATATTTAATTCCAGCATTTTTATACTTGCCAGGGCCCTTTTCGAATTTCTGTCAAGAGCGGGAAATTGTTTTGCATCTTTTTCAAGTTCAAACAATAATTGTTTTATCTTAAGGATTTTATCGTTAACCCCATTCAAGCTGGAAAAGTTTTTCATGATCTTTCTTCCTTTATTTTTTTCGCAAATCCTTAAATCGTTTTGCCTTTACTTCATACCGGGGCAGGCTGCCATAATCATAAAATTCAATCATGTATCCCAGGTTTGTTTTCAGCCTCAGCTGATCTTTCAACCGGTTTTCAATGCTCACTCTTGTTACCTCAGGCAAAAGCTCAACCTTTAGCTTTATCCGGTCAACATCTCCCTGTTTATCCACAATAATTTCAAATTCATCTCCAAGCCCGTCAATGGATCTGACCACTTCTTCGATTGCAGCAGGAGAAAGGAGCACCCCTTTCACCTTTGTAATATCATCTGCCCGACCAAGGACACCGCCCTTGATCAGCCTAAAAGTCCTGCCACATGAACAAAGATCAGAATCCCATTCAATAACATCCTTAGAATCAAACCTTATACAGGGTTGTGCCATTCTGTCCAGTGCGGTGATGATCATTTTTCCTTTTCGTCCGGGCTCTTCTGTGATCTCACCCGTATTAATATCTTCTATTTCCACAAGAAACATGGCTTCATTGACATGCATTCCGCAAGGCTGGTCCCGGCACTCATATGACCATGCACCGATTTCAGTTGCGCCGGAATGGTCATATACTTTTGCCCCCCAGGCATCTTCCATCCTTTTTTTCGTGCTGGGGATACCGGCCCCGGGCTCTCCTGCACAGGTGATTTTATTGATGGAGAGTTCACTTGGATCGATTCCCATCTTGTTCTTTGCCACATCCGCCATTCTCAAGACATATGTAGGGGTTGCCATCATGGCAGTTGCATTTAATTCTTTTATTTTTAAAATCCGGGACTGGGTGTCAAGGACTCCTCCCGGGACCACTTCACAGCCCAGTTTCTCCGCTGCATAATGGCCGGCCCAGAAAGCCACGAAAATATTATATCCAAAGGGAATAAATACCCTGTCTTTTGGACGATATCCCTGGGCCCATAAAACAAAAGACCAGCATTCCGACCACCATTCCCAGTCCTGCCAGGTATCGGGCTGATAAACAGGCTGGCCAGTTGTACCACTTGTCTGCCTGTAGGTTGACACCTCTTCTAATGGAACACACAAAGCATCGCCATAGGGAAAGGGATCTTTACTCTGAATCTCTCTCATCATGGATTTTTCAACTTTTGGAATCTTTTTAATATCATCAAAGGAACGGATATCATCCGGGGTCATTCCTTCTGTATCATACAGTGCTTTATGAAATTTTGAATGGGTATAAGCCCAGTTTAATATTCTTTTAAACTTCTTAAACTGCAAAAGCTTAAGTTTTTCCAGAGGCATTGTCTCCAGAGCCGGGTTCCAGTATTCGGGTTGATTCATATGCTCGTCCTTTATAAATATAAAAAAAATTAGTAATTGTTCAGCCCGTTAAAAAAAATTATCCCCAAAGCCCTGTCTGATGGATATTTGCAGGAAGTTAAGTGAATAGCCTCGAAACAAATATCCATCAGACAGGGCGGGTTCAAGCGCAAGATCTGAATAATTACAAAAATTATTCTATTTTCTTGCCGGCTGTCTTTTCAATAACCGATATAATCCAGTCTCCAAGGGCTTTTTTATTAACCGCCCCAATTTGTTTTCGAATCAGCGTTAAATCAAGCTCTGCCCTGGCCATTGTCTTGTGACCGCCTGCTGAACCATACATGGAAAAGGCTTCTTTAACAGCATTTCCCGCACCTTTTCTCAGGCCATCATTTCGAACAATAATAATAAGTTTTTTTTCATAAATACCTGAAATAATACTCCAGTTAACCATTACAAGGGTTAAAAAAAAGTCTGCCACCACAACCAGTTCATCCGGCTTGGTTATATTTCCCGCATGGAAAAAAACCCTGTTGTGCATAAGTTTTCTGTGTTTTATGGCATTGCCTAAAAAATCCAGATCTTCCTGGGTCAATGCTGCTCTTTCAACTTTGGTAACAATATTATTATCTGCAAATCTATAAAGGTATTGAAAGGCCCTTATATCTTTCAGGCTTGCCTGCCTGGTAAAATCCGAAGTATCGGTTTTAATCCCCAGCATCAGGGCTGCAGCAAGCTTGGAAGAGGGTTTTATTTTTTTTGACTTGATATATTCAGTCAATATGGTGGAGCATGCCCCGTAATCTGGTCGAATATCGGCATATATTGCATTGTCACAGGTCAAAGCATGGTGATCGATAATGGCATCATAGTCAAATTGTCCAAATATTTCATTATGATCAGGCTGGGAATCCACCACTATAAAACTATTAAAATTTTCTTTTTTTATATCCTCTATCCTTACTATGCCCGGATCAGTATATTCGATCATGGCCAGATTATCGGGCCTGCTTATTTTATTAAAATAGGCTATGCCGACCTCGCTTACCTTTCTCCATAAAAGTCTTTTAACAGCCATTGCACTTGCAATGGAATCAGGATCAGCATTGATCACAACCAGCACTTTTGAACTGCCCTTAAAAAGGCTTAAAAACCGGCCTAGTTTTTCCTTGTTAGTCATCTTGAATCCTTATTACTGCTAAAAAATAATGTCAGCACTATAAATGAATATCCAATGATGGCAAAGATTGCAAACCATCCATAAAAAATACCTAGCGGAGCTAAAACAATTGCCGTAAGCCAGTGCATAAAAATCACACTTGTGGAATGAAGTTTTATGGGGAAATCACCAAACCTGCAGATAATTGACAGGCCGCAGAGATTCCAGCCATATAAGGAGGCAAAAACATGAATGTGCAGAAGCCATTTTATTTTTTGAGGATCATACCCTTCAGACATCTGCATGAATATGTATGCAATACCTGTTATGGCTGTAAAAATTAAAAACCCTATACCCGAGGTTAAAAAAAATTTTTGTTGAGTTCTATCTGCAAATTTTGAATAAAGATAAAAAACAAGGACCACTGCTGTAAAAAGTGCCAGAGTAACAAAAATCTGGGGAATAAATTTTTCCAGTAAAATAAAAATAAAAAATATTATCACTCCAAGGGTTATGGTCCAGAAACAAATTTCCATAAGTAACTTGATTGATGAAGTTTCTATTTTTTTAAGCATGGCGAAAACAAGGGAAAGCGTTATCAGGGACAAAGGAAAAGAAAATCCTAAGAAAAATGTGTTCAGGGTCAATTTTTCCATGGTAACAAATTTAAAATATTCATTGTTTAAAATAACCATGCCTGCCATGACAATCCCTATGGAGAGGCAGAGCAAAGATGCCTGGTGGAATTTTTCTGATACGGGTTCTTTAAATTTAAAAAAAATAACAGGAAACAAAGAAAATCTTTTAATTCGAATTTTTTCAACAAGTATAAAAAGAGGTACTGAGACAAGTATGGTAATTGGATAGATTTTAAAAAAGGCTGAAAATGCATAAATTAATGACCCCAGGAAAAAAAACTTGATGGTTTTGGATACTTTCTTTCTTCCCTGGGTATAGTACAAAAGAATGCTTCCTCCTGTACAAAGATTAAAAAGGAAAATGTGAAGCCTTTCAAAACTATAATTATCAGCCGGGAAATAAACATGGATAAACCCGAAAACAAGCGCTGTAATCATTAAAAAAGAAAAAAGAGTTTTTAATTTGATATTCATTTTAGATTTTCCTTAGGGTCCCACTCAAAAACTAATTACCAATTTTTGAGCGGATCCTTAGCTATTTTACCTTTTATTTTTATTTATTATTTTTCATTTAAAAAAATTTTCGTAATTATTCAGTTCTTACGCTTGAAACCGCCCTGTCTGATGGATACTTGTTTCGAGGCTATTCGCTTAACCTCCTGTAAATATCCATCAGACAGGGCTTTGGGGATAACTTTTTTAACGGGCTGAACAATTACAAATTTAAAATTTTATCTGCCAAGCATATCCTTCAATGCCGGCAAAAGCGATTCATGCTGAAACGAAAACCCATTGACCAGAAGCTTTTCAGGTTTCACCCTTGTACTGGTCAAAAGGGTTTCTTTTCCAAGTTCCCCCCAAAGAGCAAGAGCTATAAATCTGGGCATGACAAATAATACTTTTTTTGAAAAAATACCTGCCAATATCTTTGAAAAGGTCTTATTGTTTACAGGATTGGGAGATACCAGATTTACAGGTCCCCTGATTTTTTCATGCCCTAATATGTATAATATGCCTGATACTGCATCATCCATACTGATCCAGCTCATATATTGCCTGCCGTGGGAAAGTCTTACACCGCAGCCTGTTTTAAAAGGCAGTTCCATTCTTTTGAGTGCACCACCTGCCGGGGTAAGCACGACACCGGTCCTGAGCTGAATGGTCCTGATCCCTGCCTTTTGGGCATCCATGGATGCATGTTCCCACTTTTTGCAAACCCTGGAAATAAAACAATCTCCCATTTTGGATGTTTCGTTTAAGGTCTTATCTTCTCTTTCGCCATAAAAGCCTATTGCAGAAGATGAAATAAAGACCTCAGGTTTATGATCAAGATCTTTGATTTTCTCAACAAGCAGCCGGGTTGGAAAAACTCTGGAGTCAATAATCCTTTGTTTTTGTTTTTTTGTCCACCTGCCCCTTGAGATATCAACACCGTTTAAATTTATGACGGCATCAATGGGTCCTTTATTTTCCAGGTTCAAGATTCCTTTATAAGGATCCCAGAAAAGCTCATCTTTTAAAAGGTTTTCTTTTTTTCTTACAAGCCTTATCACATCATGACCCAGGGTTCTTAAGAGTGGAACCAATATACTTCCCATGGTTCCGGAAGAGCCTGAAATAAGAATTGTTTTTTTAGGGGTTTTGTCCACATGGTTTTCAAGATCATATTTAAGTACCCTGTGCCTGTATCTGAACATTCTTTCAAATTCTTTTTTGGCAAACCTGTAAAAAGGCCGGCTTAAAAATCCAAAGGGAAGTTTAAATTCAACCTTATCTTCCATGATTGAATTTTGTGGGCCATGGGCTATAAACCTGTGAGTATGTTCCCATTTGGAAAAAGGGCCTTTAACCTGCCGATCTTTAAACACTTTGTTTTCCAGGTATTCTATATGTTCTGCCTCCCAGATCATGGATACCTTAAAAAGGCTTATCCGAAATGCTATTTTTACTCCCTTTTGAATCCCATGGCCGCTTCGCCAGATCATTTTCAAGGGTGCCCATGGCGGTGTAAGTCTTGATATGGCTCCATCTCTTGCATGCCAGGCAAAAAGCTTTTCCACTGGTGCTTTGATTTTTGTTCGTTTTATATAAACATTATGACTCATGTTCCACTCTTTTGAATAAATGATCCATTGATTTTAAGCATCTTATACTATAATAATATACTCCAAGTTAAAACCCTTTTTATAAGGAATAAAACTTGAAATTTAAGGTACAGTCTTTGCATCATTTAAAAAAAACTAAAATGACTTTAGTTAATTATTTAGTGCTTGACCAAAAAATATTTAATTTATAATTGGAGAATAATAATATGGAAAAATATGAATGTGTATGCGGTTATGTGTATGACCCTGCTGATGGTGATCCTGATAATGGCGTTGAGCCAGGTACTTCTTTTACGGATCTGCCGGGGGAATGGGTTTGCCCAATTTGCGGTGCATCCCAGGACAACTTTAAAAAATTGGATTAACTGCAGGAGGAAAAAATAAATGTATAAACCCATTGAAATAGCTGACAGAATTTATTCTGTCGGGTGCCGGGACTGGGATATCAGGGATTTTCATGGCTATTCCACCTATGAAGGTACAACCTATAATGCATTTTTAATACTTGGTGAAAAAAACATTCTGATTGATACTGTAAAAGAAAAATTCGCAGATGAATTTTTATCCAATATCAGCAAAATTATTGACCCCAAAAAAATTGACATAGTTATCAGTAACCATACTGAAATGGACCATTCCGGGGCCATCCCCAGACTGATGCAGGTAATTGGAGAAGAAAAACCTCTCTATTGTTCAAAAATGGGGGCAAAAAACTTAAAAAGCCATTTTAACCGAGACTTTAACTTTAAAGTTGTGGGAAGTGGTGATGAACTCAAAATCGGGGACAGAACATTTTCTTTTCTTGAGACAAGAATGCTTCACTGGCCGGACAGCATGTTCACCTATCTTGTGGAAGATGCAATTCTTTTTTCCAGTGATGCCTTTGGACAGCACTACAGCGGTGATAAATTCTTTGATGATGAAATAGGAGATGAAATCATCCCCCACGCCCGAAAGTATTATGCCAATATACTTCTTCACTTTTCGCCAAGGGTACAGGCTCTCTTAAAAGATGTTGCAAAAATGAATCTGAAGATCAATATGATCTGCCCGGATCATGGTATTCTCTGGAGGGAAAATCCATCTAAAATCATTGAGGCCTATGACAAATGGTCCAGGCAGGAACCTGCCAATAAGGTGGTTGTCATATTTGACTCCATGTGGGACAGCACAACCAAAATGGCCCGGTCAATTACAAGTGGCATTGAGTCGGAAGATGTGGCTGTAAGGCTCATGAACACAAGGAAATGGCATAGAAGCGATATTATGACTGAAATTATTGAAGCAGGAGCAATTGCCGTGGGTTCTCCAACTCTCAATAACGGTATTTTCCCTGTTATTGCTGATGTCATGACATATATCAAAGGTTTGCGGCCCCAGAATAAAATTGCAGCTGCCTTTGGTTCCTATGGATGGAGTGGAGAAGCAGTAAAGATTTTAAACAATGAATTTTCTGAAATGAAACTGGATATTATTGATGAGGGTATTAAAGTTCAATATGTCCCAGATGAAGATGATCTGAATAAATGTTTTGACCTGGGTGTGAAGATAGCTAAAACGTTAAAACAAAAATTATCCGGAGGAAAAGATGGCCAATGAGTTTAACGCAAATGATATTTTTGAAATTGCTGTAAAAATAGAACAAAATGGTGCAATATTCTACAGAGATGCAGCAAAGCTTCTGGAAAATGAAGATCACAAACAATTTCTCCTTGAGCTTGCTAAGATGGAAGACGATCATGAAAAAACCTTTGCTGCCATGCAAAAACAATTAACAGATAAAGAAGCATTTTCCAGTACTTTTGATCCTGGTGATGAAAATGTCCTTTACCTTAAAGCTTTGGCTGACACCAGGGTCTTTTTTGAAAAAGACAAGCCTGAAAGCAATTTTCAAGGAATACTGGGTGCAGCTATTCAGGCTGAAAAAGATTCAATTGCCTTTTATCTTGGAATGAAGGAGCTGGTTCCTTTAAAACTTGGCCAGTCAAAGATTAATGATATTATTAAAGAAGAAATGAGCCATATAAGAATTCTTGCTGGAAAACTGATGGAATATTAAAACCTTTTAAAATCTAAGGCCGTAAAAAAATTGGGTCAGGCATGTAAATAACATTTTGCGCTGCTATCCGCTACAATCATTGTAATTGTCGGCACAGCAACTAGTTAGGGTCAGTTTGCCTTGGATGAGCATTTTGGGACCTGTTGGTACAGGCTCTGGCGGGCAAAACGTTAAGTGGTGGAAATTGTTTGAGGGAACCTAAGTTTTTCCGCCACAAGTGTAGCCCGAATAAGAGCCTGCCAACATGTCCCATCCAGCAAAGAAAAGGTAATACGATTTTCTTAAGATTGCCAGAGACCATGGAGATTACAATAGGCCTTTGCAACTACCTTATCGGAATCTGTTTTAAATGTGGCTTCAGGCTTGCTTGTGGGTGACAGCATCATTCTCTGCACATAATTTCCATCACAGCTTACAAGTTCAATCCATTCAATAAAGTGATCATTCCCCATGGGATGAGCAACACTGCCTACCTTTACTAAATATCCCCCATCAATTTTTTCAACCACAGGAACATGTTTTTCCAATGCTGCATCTATTGTATTTTCAACCAGTCGGTCCATGTTCTGTCCGCAACACACAACCGGAGGTTTTTCACTGTGAAGGACCTGTACGATATTTCCACATTTACCGCATTTATAAATACCAAGCTGTTCAGCCATTTAATATCTCCTTTTTTATATTAATAAAATTATTCTTATGCGTAAAATAAAACTTAGACAAACAAAATTAAATCTGGACTTTTAATTCCTATACATCATTTAAAACTGTTTTTCCAGAACAATGTCAGAAGATTCACCAGCAAAAAACCCGTTAACAATTTTTTTTGCCAATTCATCTTTATTATTTGTAACCTCTTTAAAAATAGATGCCATTTGAAAATAAATTTCATTTTTAGATTTCAAGGCAAAGTAAAAATTAGGTTGCGGCATGTCTTTCTTATATTTTTTTGTTACAATTTTCAGTTTGGACATTTTTTATCCCTCCTGGTTTTTTTCGCACACTTGCTGCTAACTATTGTGTAAATGCAAACATCATACCAGTTGGTCAAAATAATGTATTTTTCCTAAAAAATCTGGTTTTAGCAAAATTTCTAAATCATTGCCGCTATACTCTTTCCATAATCCTGGGCAGCCTTGATACCACCCCCAACCCAGCTTGCCTTGAGCATCAAAGGTCCTGACACCATTTTCATTCCATAAATATGCTGCATTGTGTCAAATATTCTTCCCGGTGCCTCTCCACTCCATCCATAGGAACCAAAAGAGCCGCCGGGCTTATCTTTTAACTCAGCTCTTTCTGCTATGAACAAAATCTGTTTCATGGATGTTATCATTTCGCCATGATAGGTTGCAGAACCAAAGATATATCCATCATACCCTTTTATATCATCTTCACTTTTAATCTGGCTTGTTTTTTTTATATCAGGCTCATGTCCTGAGATGCGAACACCCTCTGCTATGATTTCTGCAATTGATTTTGTCTCATTAGACCGTGATGCGTATAAAATTAAGACTTTTCCCATTTTTCCTCCTTTATTTAGTTTTATTTGAATAAAATTCTTGAATTAGCCCTTTTAATATTAGTTGTTCCAGTCATAAACATGGCTTTTTTCAAGGTTTTTTTAATATGTTCAAGGTGGAGCTGGACTCCAAGTGCACCTGCACCGACAGCCGCTCTTATAATATCCCTTCCAAGAAGAACTGCATCTGCTCCCAGTGCCAGCATTTTTAACACATCATACCCGGTTCTCACTCCCCCATCTGCTGTGATGGTAATGCCATCCCCAAGTTTCTCCCTGATCAAAGGAAGCATTGTGGCAACACCCGGGGTTGAATCTAAAACCCTGCCGCCATGATTGGAAACAGCAATGACCGAAACACCGGCATCGACACATTTTTGTGCTTCTTCCGGCAGCATGATACCTTTGGCAATAAAGGGCAGGGAGGTGAAATTTACCAATTCTTCAATATCTTTGACACTCTTTTTAAATACAGGCTGCCCATGGGATGCCATAATGGTTGACCCGCATCCATCCAGATCCACACCAACAGCTTTGCAGCCTAAGCTTTGGGCTTTTTCAATAAATTTTTTCAAGACATCCTGTGCCCTTGGCTTGAAAATAGGAATACCATACCCATTGCAGGCTTTCATTGCCTTAAGTGAGGGGTTGTCTTCAGACGTATAAAACCATGTGTCTCCCCTGAGTCCTATGGTGCCTGCGTCTTGTGACCCTTTTAAAACGGATGTGCAGAACATTGTTTCATCAAGGGCATCATTATATTTTTGGGCTCCTGCCGTAGAAGAAGCCAATATGGGAAATTTCAGATCCATACCTAAGAATGAGCATGAAGTATCCGGCTCAAAATGTTCTCCCAGTACGGACATATTTAATTTAATATCTGCAAGGGCCTGTGTATTTGCCCTGAAGGACAAACCCTGACCGACACCGCCAAGCCCTATGGGTTTTCCATAAGCTTCTCTCTGGCATATTTTATCAAAGCTTCCGTCGCATGTTGGATATGCCGCACAGATTCCCTTGAGCTTTTTCCGGGCCAGATCCCTGACCTGTTCAAGGGATTCTGGGATCTCTTCTATATTCATTATCATCCTATCGTCTGCATGACAAACCTCACATGCAACGGGTTTGTTTTCGCTTCTAAATTTTTCATGACAAACAGAACAATACCACTGATTCATTGATTTTCTCCTTAAAATATCTTTTCATATTTTATAAAGAACTTAGCAAAATTCAGGCCATCTGTATCTTAAAATCTTAAATTTTTTTTGTAATTATTCAGCTCTTACGCTTGAATCCGCCCTGTCTGATGGATATTTGTTTCGATGCTAAACGCTTAACCGCCTGCAAATATCCATCAGGCAAGGCTTTGGGGATAATTTTTTTTTATCATATTTACCCGGGGTTTTTTTTGTATATAAGCCTTGCTCCTCAAATTTTACTTTAACTTGCAAATCTGGTATAAATCATGCAAGTTTATTAACAAAAAATTAAGAGACCCCAATAGTAAACCATTTGCCATCAAAGGAGAAATTAATGGCCAAGGATAAAACAATCTTATATGCATTAAGTACATGCAGCCACTGCAAATCAACCAAAAGGCTTCTTTCAGAATGCAATGTTGAATACGACTACATCGAAGTGGACGATCTTGAAGGAGAAGAAAGGAAAGCCATTTTAAAAGACATAAAAGAGATGAACCCCCGCTGTTCTTTTCCCACAATTAAAATCAACGAAATTGTAATTGTCGGATATAAAGAAAAACAAATAAAGGAGGCTCTAGGAATTAAATATGAAAGTTGAACAACTTTACCAGGCATTAAAAAAATCTCAGGAAGCAAGAGACATTTATTTTAATAAAGATAAAGACCTTGTGTTTGAGCTTCTTGAATCCCTTCTTTTAAATAAGGAAAGATATGGATATATGGCCTGCCCCTGCAGGCTTGCATGTGGTGACAGGGACAATGACAAGGACATTACCTGTCCCTGTGAATACAGGGCACCTGATCTGGAAGAATTCGGTGCCTGCTTTTGCGGTCTTTATATATCAAAGGCGCTTCATAACAATGAAATTGAATCGCATTATATCCCTGAAAGAAGATCCCCTGAAAAAATATTTTAATTTTTAAGGAAAAACTCATGGAAGATTGTGTATTACCGGTTATGAATACAGGCCTTCGCGGTGTTGATGTGGCCAGTTCTAAAATTTGTGATGTTAAGGGTAAACAAGGCAAACTTATATATAGAGGTTTCTTGATTGAAGACCTTGCCCAAAACGCAGGTTTTGAAGAAGTCTGTTTTCTTTTATTGTATGAAAGGCTTCCAAAGAAAAAAGAACTGGAAGCTTTCAGCCTGAGTCTGAAACAAAAAAGAAAGATTCCGGAAAATATCTTTTCATTTCTTAAAACCCTGCCACAGGACATGAACCCCATGGATGTACTTCAAATGGCAACCCCTCTGCTGATACAGAATGATCAGACAATTGGGGAACCTGCCATTGAAAATGTACTGTTCAGCGCTGAAAATATTATTGCCGGAATTGCTACAATTACAGCTGCATGGGACAGGATCAGGAACAAAAAACCAATTGTTTCTCCTGACAATGATTTAAACCATGCCACAAATTTTCTATATATGCTCAATGGAGTAAAGCCTGATGATGAAACAGCGGCTTTTTTTGATACAAGCCTTGTACTTCATGCAGAACATTCATTTAATGCTTCCACATTTACGGCAAGGCAGGTGGCATCCACCAGAGCTCACATATATGCTGCAATATCTGCTGCCATAGGTTCTCTTTCAGGCGCCCTCCACGGCGGTGCCAATGTCAGGGTCATGAAAATGTTAAAGGAAATAGGCTCTGTTGAAAAAATTGATTCCTATATCAACGATATATTAAATTCTGGAGGACTGATCATGGGGCTGGGTCATGCCGTTTACCAGACAGATGACCCAAGGGCCATTATTTTAACCCCCATGTGCAAGCGGATGGGACAGATCAGCAATCAACCATTATGGTATGAACTTTCAAGGGAACTTGAGAAAAAAGGAAAGGCTGCCTTTAAGGCAAAGAAACAAAAAGAAATATTTTCCAATGTTGATTTTTACAGTGCCTCCCTTTTCTATGCCATGGGTATTGCAACAGATCTTTTTTCACCACTTTTTGCTATTTCAAGGGTGAGTGGCTGGTCAGCCCACGTCATTGAAGAACAATATGCAATGGCAGCTCCAAAACCATCCCTTTACAGGCCGGGGGCAGAGTATGTAGGCGATTATTGCGGACCTGATGAGTGTGTATTTACAGATATGGATGACCGTTAAAAAAAAGGGGTAGCTGATATGAAAACATGGCAATGCAGTGTCTGCAAATATATTCATAAAGGAGAGGCACCACCTGAAAAATGCCCGATCTGTGGCGTGGATGCTTCTAAATTTGTAGAAATCAACATAGAGCCCCAGGAAAAAAAGACAGGGGAGAAAAAAACTACTGAAGTAAAACCGGGAACAACGCCTTTTAAGGAAAAATCAAAAGCAAAGCCCGGAACAGAAAAAAAGATTGAAAAGCCCGTCCCTGCAGTCAAAGAAAAAGGAATTGAAAAAATATATTCCCTTATTGTCAAACACCACGCCCACCCGGTTCTGGTGCATACGCCCAACGGGATACTGCCCGCAGCAGTCATTCTTTTTCTTTTAGCCTGGATATTTGATTACCCATTTTTATCCAAGGTTGCTTTTGTCAACCTGATTTTTGTCATCCTTGCCCTTCCTCTTGTGATTTACACGGGAATAGTTGAATGGAAGAAAAAATATAATAGCGCCATGACCATAATTTTTAAGTTAAAAATCATGGCAGCCTCAATAACCCTGGTTTCGTGTATGATAAGCTTTGTATGGTTTTTGCTGGACCCGGCTATTTTATCATCCCCAAAATCCCTGGTATTTATTTTCATAAATATTATCATGCTTGCTGCTGCAGGGATTGCAGGACATATCGGCGGGAAACTTGTTTTTAAGGACTAATGGCTTTAAAAGACAGGGCTGAAAAGGTTCTTTTACA
Organism: Desulfobacula sp.; assembly: GCA_018645325.1. Taxonomy (GTDB): domain Bacteria; phylum Desulfobacterota; class Desulfobacteria; order Desulfobacterales; family Desulfobacteraceae; genus Desulfobacula. Next base: position 51,421 of record JABGOU010000008.1, on the reverse strand, counting down.
TCAGATCTCGATACTAATACCCACAGGGCAATGATCTGATCCAAATACATCATTATGGATAAAGGCCTTTCTTACAACACCTTTATCCATAAGATCCTTTGTTACAAAAAAATAGTCAATCCGCCAGCCAGCATTGTTCTTTCTTGCATTAAAGCGGTATGACCACCATGAATACGTTACCTGGTCCGGATAAAAATGTCTGAAAGTGTCCACATACCCCTTATCAACCATCTGGTCCAGAACATCCCTTTCAATTCTTAAAAACCCGGACCGCTTGGAATTGGGTTTTGGATTTTTCAGGTCGATTTCATTGTGGGCTGTATTAAAATCACCTGTAATAATAAGACTTTTCCCCTGGTCTCTTAATTTATCAGCCAGGTTTAAAAACCAGTCATAAAAATCAAGCTTGTACTTTAGCCTTGCATCGTTCATCTGGCCGTTGGGAAAATAAATATTAAATAAAGTAAAACCTTTATAATCAAGCTGGATCACACGGCCCTCATTATCAAATTCAGGCTTTAAAAATCTAGTAGTAACTTTTTGGGGTTCCTGTTTTGAATAGGCTGCAACCCCGCTGTATCCTTTTTTTATCGTTGAATAGGACCAGAAGGAGCTGTAAGGATGCAGATCAATCATCTCATCCGTCCTTTGGTCTTCCTGGAGTTTTGTCTCCTGGAGAAGGAGAATATCAGGATCAAGGCCATGAACAATATTTACAAAATCTTTTTTTAAAACTGCCCTTAAACCATTTACATTCCATGATATTATTTTTAAGTTTTTTTTATCCGGCATAAATTTTTCCTGTTGCTTGTGCCTGGCCGTTTTTTTGAACAAATTGCTTGTTTTTTTGGCGCAGGTTTCTTGTTTTTTTGTCTCATGATACATGTATGTATCACCATTTTTGTTCACACCTAAGACATCTGAAGTATTATTCTTGCATCTGCTATGACACAACGATCCATTGTACAAATCACGGGGTTTAAATCCACGGATTCAATATCATTTTCAAGTTCCATGATTAAATGGGAAAATTTTACCATTAAATCCGTAAAAATTTTCATATTCACACCAGGCTTTCCCCTATATCCGGTAATAAGCTTTTTTGCTTTCAAAGACCCTACCATTGAAAAAACATCAGCCGGCTTTACAGGGGCCATCCTGATTGCAGTATCATTATATACTTCAACGGATGTACCACCAATTCCAAAGACAATAACAGGCCCGAACTGGAAATCGTTTTTTGCCCCGATAATAATCTCTATACCCTGGACCATCTGTTCAACAAGGATATTTTCACATCCCTCAAGTTTGAGCAGCCTTTCCATTTCAGTTTTCAGATGATCACTTGAAAAAATCCCTGTAACAACAGCATTATGCTCCGTCTTATGCAGTATTTTTTTTGAAACGGCCTTTGCCACAATCGGGCCTTTACAATCTTTAAGAAATACATCAGCCGCCCCAAAGGAATTGGTTAAAATAAAATCGGGTATATCAAAGCCCTGTGATTTCATTAATGCTTTTGCATCAGGTTCCAATACCCATCCTAAAGATTTACTCTGGTCTATGATTTTTTTATGATTTTTCTTTAACATGGTCTGCACCTCGTCAAAGCCTTCGCCATGAGAACTGCCCCCTCCACAGAAGATGCCACAGGAATATTATTAAGTTCAAACCCTTCTATGATAATTTTATATTTATCCTCGTTGGGAACATAGGCAATCATGGGCTTTCCCTCGTTTCTTGCAACCTGGCTGAGCTTTGCCCCTATATCGGCTGAAACCCCTGGAGAATAAGGGATCAACAGGGCCAGTATACAATCAATATTCATATCTCTTGACAAATGCCTTGCCGAGGTCACAATGTCGCTGTCAATAGAACTCCCTGTTAAATCCATGGGATTGACAAGGGAAACAATATCCCTTATCTCCCGTGACAGCTTTTCCCTGATGGCATCCATTGTTTTTCTTTCCAGGACAGGTATTTTTATGCCGTACAATTCACATGCATCCGCAGCTAAGACTCCATGCCCGCCGCTCAGGGAAATAATACCCACATTACCTCTTATCCCTTTTGGATAGCAGCTTAAAGCCTCGCAAAAGGAAGTAAGCTCATGTTCATTTTCTGCCTCAGCCACACAATATTGTTTCATGATTTGGGAAAACACCCTGTAATCACCTGCCAGGGAGGCTGTGTGACTGGAAACCGCCTCAATTCCCTTTTTACTTTTCCCGGCTTTTAAAACAACCACGGGTTTTGAACATTTTTCCGCTCTTTTAATAAACATCCTGCCTTCATTTTTTTCAAATCCTTCAATATAAAAGGCAATGGCCTTTGTTCCGGGATCTTTATCGAACCAGTCCAGCATATCAGTTTCCCTGATACAAGCCTTGTTTCCTATGCTGACACCAAGGGACACACCAATTCCCTGGCCTGCAAATTTAACCATCTGATCCACAAGCACTCCCCCGCTTTGACTTACAAAACCGATATTGCCTTTGTCAGGTCGGATTATCCTTTCTCCCGGCAGAAAAAACGTATCCACATGATCAGGAGCATAAATTCCAAGACAATTGGGACCTATAAAAGGAAAAGAAGCTTCTTTTGCCATATCAACAAGAAAATTTTGTAGCTTTAAATTTCCAACCTCGGCAAATCCTCCGGAAATAATCACAGCACTCTTAACTCCTTTTTTTATGCACTGCTCCACAACCTTGATAACATACTCTGCACGCACTGCAATAACAGCCATATCAATATTTTCATTGATATGGTTAACACTTGGATAAAGAGTTTCCCGATTAAGGATGCCTCCCTTTGGATTCACTGGAAATGTCTTTACAGGATATCGTAAATGATTTTTATTATAGATCACGTTGGCCGGGTGATTGTCCTGGGAAGTGGACACTCCGACAACTGCCATGGTTGATGGCTTGAAAAGATGTTTTAAATTCACTTTTCTTCCTTTAGGGTTCACTCAAAAATTAATTACCGATTTTTGAAAATGTAAAGTTATTTGTAATTATTCAGCTCTTGCGCTCGAACCCGCCCTGTCTGATGGATATTTGTTTCGAGGCTATTCGCTTAACCTCCTGCAAATATCCATCAGACAAGGCTTTGGGGATGATTTTTTTTAACGGGCTGAACAATTACTATTATTTTTGAGTGAATCCTTACTCAGGCATTCTTAATTCACACCAGAAAAACACGGCCACATTATAAAATTGTTAATATAAATAAAAATACTGCCTGATAAAAAAGATCAATGACAATATATAGGGCCAGGGTTGATAATAAGTTTATCAACCCCTTTTTATGATAATAAGTTAATTATCCTGGTCTGCAAGATAATCATCATACATTGATTCCAGGGCAAGTTTATGTTTTGATTCTTCCTGGACAAGGATCATGAACACTTTTTTTGCATCTTCACTATCTGTCTTGTCCGCAAGCGTTGAGTAAAGCTTGACTGCCTGCTCTTCTTTTTTCATAGCTATTTTAAGGATTTCAGGCATGGGCATACCTTGTTTATACTCTGTTTCCACCATGTAATCACTGATTTTAAGATCTGTAATTTCCTCAAACTCATAGGAATCAATTTTATCTTTATTGCCTGTCATATCTGAAAGAAGGGAAACATGCTTTTCTTCTTCTTTGGCAAATCTCTCAAAGGTTTCTTTAAGTGAAGCCCTGGTTGCTTCCTTTGCTAAAGACGAATAAAATTCAACAGCTTCTTTTTCCCTGTCAACGGCAAAACTTAATACTTCATCAACGGACCCAAATTCCATTTCTACTCTCCTTAGTTAACGATTTTAATTATTTTTATATACATTATAACTTTCATAATAACTTTGAAAAAAGTTGCAAATTGCATACCACATCCGCAACTATTTAAACATCCTTTATATATACAATAAATAGACCAATTATCAATTAAAAATTTATTTTCTGAAAATATCCTCAAGAGCTGATTGCAGTGTTGGGAAAGCAAATGAATATCCTGAATCCAGCAAGTTCTTTGGAATAGCCCTTTGGCTTTGCAAAAGAGAGGTGCCAAGCTCACCCATAATTGCCTTGATCATAAAGGATGGGGCATTGATAAAACAAGGCCTTGTCAATACCCGGCCAAGAACTTTTGCAAATTGTTTCTGCTGGATTGGCATGGGGCCTGTAAAATTAAATACACCCATGATTTCTTTGTTACCAAGTATGAATTCAATTGCTTTTTCAAGATCTGTCACATGGATCCAGGGAAACCAGTGCCGCCCTCCTCCCAGGGGGCCTCCCACAAACATTTTAAATGCTGGAGTCATTAAAGACAGCGCTCCTCCATCTCCCAGGACAACCCCGAAACGCATAATCGCAACCCTGGCCCCTTTTTCTTGCGCCTTTAACCCTTCATTCTCCCAGTCCAAACACACATTTGCCAGAAAATCTTTTCCCGGCAATCTTTCTTCTGTGATCAGATCGTCTTTACAATCTCCATAAACTCCTGCAGCAGAAGCCGTCAAAAATTTTTGTGTTTTACCCTTTTCCATTGCATTGACAATATTTCTTGTTGTTAATATGCGGGAGTCATAAATTGCTTTTTTATAATTTTCCGTCCAATAGTGAAAAATATTTCGCCCGGCAAGATTAATAATAATATCTGATTGGGCAACTTTATCCTGCCACTTTCCCGGGACAGTGGTGTCGGAACTTATCCATTCAAATTTTTCAAACTCCTTTAAATCCTGCTCCTTTAAAACCGGATCATCCAAAAATGGATTGGTCGAAGAAGAGCCAATACCAAGCACCTGATATCCTTTTGATAAAAAAAGGCGAACAAGTTTTTTCCCTATAAATCCTGAAGCCCCTGAAATAAATATTTTTTCCATGATAATTGATCCATTTTTTTTGTTAAAAGTTTAATTTAAAAATAAGTCTGATTTTCAGATTAACAACTTTAGTCTTGGATTTAAAGTTTGTAACCAGGGGCCTATTTTTTTTTAAAAAAATAAAAAAAAGTGTTGCTTTTTTTCAACATATGTGAAAAAAAAACATAACTTCAAAAAAATAAAGAATTAAAAGGAAAATATGGTTGAGAATAAAATAGACGTATTATTGAAAAGAATCCTTGATGCAACAGGTATCAATTCCCAGTCAGAGCTTGCAAAAGAACTTGAAATCAACCGGTCCGGGATAACCCATGCAAGAAACAACAATAAAATTCCCGACAAATGGATTGTCAAATTGTATCGCAGGTTTGGCTTTAATCCTCAATGGATTGAAAGCGGCATTGGAAACGTGTTTCTCCAGACACAGTCAGATCAGGATGTTGAATTTAAATATATTCCAAAAGTAGCGGCAAGACTTTCTGCAGGAACAGGATCATTTGAGTGTGATGAAAATATAACAGATTATCTTTCTTTTCAAACGAAATGGCTTTCTGCAAAGGGGTCTGCCAGGGATATGGTTGCCATGGAAGTTTTCGGTCAGAGTATGGAACCTGTAATTAAAGAAGGGGATACAGTGCTGGTTGATCAATCTCAAAAAAATATACTTGCCGGTGCCATATATGCAGTAGGCGTGGAAGATACTATTTTAGTAAAACGAGTAGAAAAACACCCGAATAAACTGGTCCTTTGCAGTGATAACAAGGATTATGAACCCATCTACCTTAAAAGAGAAGAAGCAGACAGGGTAAGAATTGTCGGTAAGGTCATCTGGAGCTGCAGGGAATATAGATAGTTTTTTTTGATTAATGTGTTTAGTTTTATAAACAAATGATGAAATGCTTTAAAAAAAGGACTTAAAAATGAAACAATATCAAATAACAATATATGAAAAATGTTTTATTGGAATCACAGGAACAGCCTGGGCGACAGGTTTGCTCATCGCCGGCAGTGACAGCCCATATATGCCTTGGTTGAACGGAATGGGGCTGATTTTGTTTTTAGGGGCAAGTATTTTGCTGGGAAAACTTTTTAAGCGCTCACATTCAAATACCCAGGGTATGATCTATCCCGGGTGTTACCGAAAATTTAATTCCAAACTAGCGAGACCGAAAAAGAAAAATCGTAAAATCAATACCCCATATGCAATGGGTATTTAAAAAAGATAAAAATCAACCAATTTTTCTTGAACATTTATCATATTCTCTTACCACTCATTTTGTTCCCCCGGGTGTTCAATTATACGGGTGATTCTGTTGGTTGTTCTGCTAGTTGTTCTTGACATGGCTTGATTATCACTATAAAATTTTCTAATAATTTCATTTCGATATTTAATGCCTGACCTTACACCTGAAAAATTTTTCAAGTGCAAGGTGGGCGATATTTTTAACCAAAGGAATACATCGAGTATTTCAAATATTAAAATTTGAGGACACATGGATATCGTTTCTAAAAATCAAATAAGCCTGCAGGAAAAATCTTCCCGCGATCGTATAGGCGATTCAATGCTGGCTTTTGGTATCGGCATAGCAATTTGCTTCTGGTTTTTTAATGCCTTGATCCGTTTTTTTGATTCACCGGATTTAAGCTGGAGAATGATTATAATTGGAACTGAACTTCAATTTTATGAAAAATTAATTGTATGCACATTGTTTATTGTTTTTGGTTCCCATGCCAAGGCAAATATAAAAAAACGACGTGAGGCAGAAGATAATTTACAGGAAAGCCATGAAAAATACCGCATCATATTAGAGAGTATTGAAGAAGGGTATTATGAAATAAATTTTGCTGGTGATTTCAAATTTGTTAACAATTCCATGTGCAAGATTCTGGCACGATCTGAAAAAGACATCATAGGAACCAATATTACATATCATCTCGATCAAAATGACATTGAAGGATTTAATACATTTTTTAACAAAATTAAAAATAATGAGAAACATCCAAGCACAATAGAATGTGAAATTAACACCAAAGGCGGTGGACGAAAAACTATAGAAATGTCTGCTTCTCTTATGGTTAATATACATTTACCAGCAGACAGGGTAAGGGGAGTTGTAAGAGACATCACTGAAAAAAAATTGCTTGAAAAAAACCTGTTACAGTCTTTCGAAGATGTTAAAGATGCAAGATCCGGAATTGTACTGGGACTTGCAAAATTATCTGAGTATAGAGATACGGATACGGGCAGGCACCTTGAGCGAATGCGTGAGTACAGCAAGATTATTGCCCGGGAAATGTCTGATATGCCTCAGTTCAAAGACTATATCACTCCCCAGTATGTTGAAGATATTTATCAGTCATCCATTCTCCACGATATAGGCAAAGTTGGTATTCCAGATGCTGTTTTATTAAAAAAAGGAAGACTTACAAAAGAAGAGTATGAACAGATTAAGATACACACCCTTATCGGCGGTCGTACTCTTTCTGAAATTACCAGAAAATTTAAAGACCAGACATTTTTAACCATTGCCAAGGAAATAGCCTACTATCATCATGAAAAATGGAATGGCAAAGGCTATCCAAACCAGTTGAAAGGGGAAAAGATCCCGCTTTCTGCAAGGATGGTCGCCCTGGCGGATGTTTACGATGCACTGACATCAAAAAGGTGCTATAAAGAGAAAATGAACCACGAAAAAGCAAAACAGATCATTATCAAAGACAAAGGAGAATTATTTGATCCTGATGTTGTAGATGCTTTTCTCGCAAGTGAAAAAAGTTTCATAGAAATAGCAAAGGAGCTTCACAGCGACGGAGTCTGACACTCTTTTTTCGTCGGCTGAACAAATTCAAAGAGAGAAGATCTTTTATTTTATTTCACCTTCAAATCTTGAAGAATAAATTAAATTAAGTTAAATAGTTTGTATTAAAAATTTTTTACAATTTTTGTATGAAGGATTTTTTGCCTGCAACCCCAGGATGAAAAAGGACTGGACATAGAGAAGTTAAAGGAAAAATATAGTTTTCTAAAACTTAAGGGCGACTTGTCAGGAGCGCTTCCGGCGTCTGTGTTGTCTTTAAGCGGCAACATTGTTTATGGTATGATTGCCTTTGCACCGCTTGGACCTGAATTTGTCGGGGCCGGTATTATTGCCGGCATGTTTTCATCGGTTTTCAATGGACTGATAGCGGCTTTGTTTGGCAGTACAAAAATAATGATATCCGGACCAAATGTTCCGGCAGCATTTATTTTTGCCTCTGTCATCACAAAACTTGTCAATACCAGTTATTTTAATTCCTCTGTGAACCCTGATATGGTTTCAGTCATTTCAATTGCTTTTTTTGTGGTTTTCCTCAGTGGAATTTTTCAAATTTTGTTTGGCCTTTTACGGCTTGGAACACTGGTGAAAAATATTTCATATCCTGTTGTCCTAGGAATTATAAACGGAACCTCTTTATTAATTATTTTCAGCCAGATTAATTCCTGCCTGGGAATAGAACTGAACCTATCAGAGGGAATATTCAAAGGCCTGGCACAAATATCACTGCCAACACTTGTGGTCACCCTGTGCACCATACTGATAATATTTTGGGGGAATACATATAAAACAAAACTCCCCCCCCATCTTCTGGGAATACTGGGAGGAACATGTGTGTATCATATTTTTAAAATTGTCTTGCCGTTGGAAACCCTGGGCCCGATTATCGGTGAGGTCCCTTTTGCTGTCCCCTCTTTATCCTATCTGGTCAGCTTTTACAGTGCCTTTCCAGACAACGCTTTTTTTCTTCTTTTTCCCGTTATTGTACCTGCCGCTTTTGCCATTGCAGTCCTGGGATCCATTGAGTCCTTATTAACACTTGTTTCCCTTCAAAATATTACCCGGTCACGGCCCCGGGGCAACAGGGAGCTGATTGCCCAGGGAATTGGGAATTCCGTGGGTGCCATATTTGGTGGAATTCCGGTGTCAGGATATCTGGGACGTTCTACGTTAAATTATTCTTCCGGGGCAAGGACACAGTTTTCCGGGGTATTCTGTGGACTGTATATTCTTTTTTTTATATTGATCCTTGGCAAACCCATGGGGTACATCCCAACTTCAGCTATGGCTGGGGTGGTGGTGTATATCTGTGCACAATTAATGAATAACAGAAGCCTTCTGATAATAAAAAAAATATTCAAGGGCAAGGGCCTGAATAGAAGTGAACTTCTCCTTGATTTGATTATTATCTTAACGGTAATGGTTGTCGGGCTCATGTTTAATTTTATCATAGCCGTGGGGGTGGGGATTCTTGTTTCTATTGTTGTATTCATCGCCCAGATGGGTCGGTCCGTTATTCGGACGATTCACCATGGATCACAGCTGATCTCCAAAAAACAACGATTTGAAAAATCAATTGTGATCCTGGAAAAACATGGCCACAAAATATGCGTTATCGGATTGGAAGGAGCTCTTTTTTTCGGATCTGCAGACACCCTTGTTGATAAAATGGAAAAACTGGTTAGACAGGGGGCAAAATATATTGTCCTGGATATGAAACGGGTCAATCGGATCGACAGTACCGGGTGTCAGGTTCTTGGGCAAACCTATTCTTTATTTAAACAACAGAAGGTTGAACTTGCCATCAGTTATATGGGGCCCCACAGCAATCAATGGAGCCTGCTTTCAGAAGAGGGACTGGTATCTGTTTTTGGAGAAGAAAGATTCTTCCCTGATACGAGTCTTGCTGTGGAATATTTTGAAGACAGTATACTGGAAACCCATAAAGATAAACTTGACCTGCCCCGGGAAATTTCTTTGGAGACGTTTTTTAAATATAAAGGCATTCATGAAGAACACAGTCAGATTATTTTAAATTACCTTGAAAAGCAGGATTTTCACAAGGGCGAAAAAATAATATCCATGGGGGATACGGAAAGGTCCATGTTTCTGCTGGTCAGGGGGTCAGTGGACGTCAGTATGCCCCTGGGCGGAAAACGTCATAAACGCCTGCTGACAAGCACCTATGGTTCAATGTTCGGTGAAATGTCTCTCATTGACGGGTCACCAAGGTCTGCAGATATAATTGCCCGTGAATTTTCCACCTGCTTCAAATTAGGCATTACAAATTTTTCCAAACTGAAAAATGATTATCCGGAAATTGCATTGAATCTGTATGGGGTAATTGCCAGTATCACCTCAGAAAAATTAAGGGCTGCCAACCTGACGATTTCAGAGCTTGAAGAATAGGACCAGACCATTACAGGGAATATTCACCGGCCAATAATTATGTGTTCAGATGTATCCTTTTATTGACTTAAGGGAATTTCAAAGATAACATTCTTTAATTACTTGCAACCAAACACTTAGGAGATAGTATATTATGGGTAAAATATCCATCAGGTTAATCATGGCATGCATACTGGTCAGCCTCTGTCTCTCTGGTACCATCACCGCGTTTGCATCAGATAAAGTGTACAAGGTCGGATTTATTGAAGCAGGTGAATACTGGACCTATACGGAATCTTATAAAGCCATAAAAAAAATTTTAATCCAGAAAGGCTGGGGAGATAAGGTGGAATATCCAATGGATGCCCATTTCAGCCCGGGATGGGAAAAAAAAACCGAACTCCAGGAAATTGCCAAACTTCTGATGGCCCGCCAGGATCTCGACCTTGTAATATCTGCAGGAACAGCAGCCACAGCAGCGATTCTCAAGCATAATAACAAAGAAACCCCCATCCTTTCTGTGGCAGTGGCCGATGCGGTCAAATCAAAATTTGTGGTCAGTGAGACCGATTCCGGCAGCGATAATTTTACAGTAAGGATTGTTCCCGGCCGCTATAAGAGAATGTTCGAAATATTCCATGACGTCGTTGATTTCCAGAAGCTTGGGATTATCTACTCAGACAATGAAAATGGCCGCAAATACTCGAATGTTGAAGATGCACATCAGGTTGCAAAAGAATTGGGTTTTGAGATTATCGAATATAACCAGATAGGGGATGCAGAATCCAACCAGGATTGCCAGGCAGGAATCCAATATTTAATAGACCAGGGCATTGATGCCTTTTTCATACCTGCGTTGAACTGTTTTGACTGGAAAATAAGTGATGTAGCCTCTTTATTGGAGTTATTGACACAAAACAAAATTCCCAGTTTTTCCAGGGAAGGAACCCGTACTGTCAAGGCAGGCGCTTTAATGGGATTTTCCACATATGATTTCAGTGACAGGGGACGTTTTCTGGGAGAACGGGTTATCAAAATTTTAAACGGTACCAAACCCAGGGAATTAATCATGGTTGACAATGCCCCGCCAAAAATCACGTTTAATCTGCATGCAGCCTCCAAAATCGGTTTTGATCCGCCCATTGATATTCTGGCAGCAAGCGATAATATTTTCCAGGAGATCACACTGCCCGAAGATCGTTTGAAAAAGTAAACAATTAGAAAGGACTGACATAAACCCTGTCACCGAGGTTAAGCCCAAGGACTGACAATATATATTTTGATAAAAAAACTTTACTGCCGTGGATATCCGCTGGAAACCGGCCCCCATAAAAATGACCGGCCTTGAGGGACCCGATCAATACAGATAGTTCCGGAAGTTTACCTGTACAAAGGCTATCACAGACATAAAAACCTCCCCTTTTAATGATATCGATTTCTTGAATTTTTGCGGTGTACTGCAGACCGCCATCCATGGGGTCAATCCGAAAGTTATACCTAAAACCCTGTACTGTGAGTATGTGCTGCTGGGGTCGTCCCGTATCAAGGACCGAATAGATGCTGCGGTGCAGATTTTTTTGATGGGGATAAAGGATGATATCCTCTTTTGGAAAATAATCTTGAATAAAACGGCGATCCTTTTGCCTTGCATAGTGAAAGGCGGTCTCATATTCATACCCGGTATATTTTTTGCCGACGGCTGACCAAAAGGGATTATTGCCATCTGGATTCAATGGGGCCATGAGTTCAGAGATAATCATTGTATGGAAAAGTTCCGGGAACATCCCCAGGAACAACATTCGGATCAAACTGATCTGTTTCCCGCGTTTTTCCGGCAATCCACGATATCGAGGATCTATTATCAGACCGCCAAATGCGCTTATGCCAAAGGTTTCCCACCCCAGTCGAAGTAACTGGTGATCCTTTTTGACAGAGATACCTTCCACTGAATTGTATTCATCATATACTGTAAAATAATACAGGGGATGCGCTTTGCTGGCATAATTTACAAATATGGTTGAGGTTCCGATAACTTCACCGCTCTCAAGATCTTCAAGAACAAATATATATTCCGGGTCGGCCACTGTTGCACCAGGGGAAAATGAGGCAATACTTGCCTTTATCTTTTCCCTTAATATGTCTTTATCCGGCGGCAGATTCAATAGATTGTCATTGACCGATAGAGAATATAGCATCTCCAGGTCGGAAGTGGACACACCTCTTATCACGAATTGAACATCCTGTGGTTTATGCATAGACCGATACCAGACCAAAATTTTTCATTCACAATATACCAGAAATAGTTACTATCATTATTTTCTTATTTTTGTGTCATAATCCAAACACCCTGCCAATCTTCCGGAGCAACGTTATTCGTTAACCCGCATTTTTTTATATAGGCTGACGCTGCTGGATCTTTTTTTTCTATGGGTGTAAGATAATTGACAGCTTTTTTAAAATCACCAATGTAAAATGATTGAAGACCTTTATTAAAGATTTCATAAATTTTCTTTTCTTCCTCATTTTTTGTGTGAAACATGGGTTCAAAAATCCTGACCGGCTCCTGACGGCCTTTTACAGATATTTTTCCCAATTCTCTCATGGCAAATTCATCACCAAGTTCATCACGAGTTGATTCTGATATCATGGTATAGGTATCAAATTGTTTGTTAGCACCTTCCAGCCTTGCGGCAAGATTGACCGCATCGCCAATCATGGTGTAATCAAATCTCTTTTTTGACCCCATATTACCTACAATTGCAACGCTGGTATTAATACCGATTCTCATAAGAACATCCTTTTTAACCATTTTTTTAAATTCAGGCCTCATCTGGGCAAGTTTTTCCTGGCATCGCAAAGATGCTCTAACACATCTTAGAGCATGATCCTTTATTTCTAAAGGTGCATTCCAGAATGCAATAATAGCATCACCTTCATACTTGTCAATGGTACCACCCTCCTGGTTAATAATCTCTGACATAGCGGAAAGATACTGATTTAAAAACCCTGTCAAAACCTCTGGTTCAAGGTTTTCCGAAATAGAAGTAAATCCTTCAAGATCTGAAAAGAAAATAGACAGAACACGGCGTTCTCCCCCTAGTTTCAACCTTTCCGGGTGCTGGATGATCTGGTCAATCACTTCGGGACTCAGATATTGCTTAAAAGCACGGCTAATAAATCTTTTCTGTTTCCCTTCTGTTGCATAATTAATTATCAATGCTGAGGTTATAATTAAAATCAAGGCGAGTTCCTCAACTGCAATGGGAAGCCAATACCCTTTGGTATATGCATATACGGAAAGCAAGACAGGCATGGGCAGAATCATCAGGCTGATTACAACCTCTTGGGAAGGTTTGGAAAAAACAAACAATAATATACCACATGAAAGAGTCAGAATCGTTACAAGGATTCCGGTAACCCATTTTGGGACAGGTTTGATAAAATCCTTGGAAAGAAGATTATCAAGTAAGGTCGCATGCATTTCCACACCTGGAAATTTACTGTCAACAGGCGCAGGATGATTGTCAGACAATCCAGGAGCTGAAAACCCGAAAAAAATATATTTATTCTTAAATGCATTTTGATCTTTTATACTGGGTTCCATGCCCTGACGGAACCTTATTTCAGACTGAAGTACAGATGCAGCACTATAGGTTTTATATGTTCCTGAAGGCCCCCTGTATCGTAAAGTTGAAAAACCCTGACTATCCATGGGTATTTTGTAATCATTAATATTAATGCCTGAATTATCAATACTCACATTTGTTTTAGGATTAGCCGTAAGGAAAAGGCCAAATCCCAGAACCGGTAGTGTTTTATTATTAAATAAACTGAAAAAAGGCAGCTTTCTGTAAACACCGTAAAGACCAGGTGCGATATCGACATTGCATAAAATAGAAGCATTTTGAGCAATATCCAAAACAGGCGTGGTTGCCATTGGAAATATGATAGACTTTGAATTTTTTTCTTTGAGCCAAAAATCAATACCTTTTATTATAAGTGTCGGCTCAGGCACTGTTTCCGGCCATTGCGTCACACTTCCGCTTGTATGGCTCAAGTATATGGGGAATGCCGTCTTTTTGAATTTGGAAACAGCCTTTCCAAACGACAAATCATCTGCTACGCCGTATTGGGAAGGTTCTGTAAAAATTACGTCAAATGCTAAAGCCCGGGCTTGATTTCTCTGGCAGAAATCAACCAGGATACCATATATCTCTCTGGGCCATGGCCATGACAGCCCCATTTCCTCTTTTGCCCAGTTCAGACTGTTCTGGTCTAAAAGAATAACAATGATGTCCTGGCTTGCTTTTTCCGGTTTTGCAAGTTTTGAAACCCGCCAGTCCCAGGTTTGGGCTTCGAATTTTTCAAGATTCCCCGACAGCCAGACACTAAGTGCAATGCCAACAACTGCCAGGCCTAAATATAAACCTCTAATACATTTGTTAAAAATATCAAAATTTCCAGCCATACTAAATTATGCCAATAAAATTTTTAAATCTTGATATCCTGGATTTGGGCTGATTGATTTTTTTGCTGTATCCTATGACTTTTTCAATATCAGCAATTCTTTTTTCTGGAGACGGATGTGTTTTTGCAAAATCAATTTTTCCCGGTTTAAGTCTTGTCTTCATCAAGTTCAGCATATCAGTCAGTCCGTTGGGGTCATAGCCTACCCGTTGAAGGATTTTAACTGCTCCCAGATCTGCATTTTTTTCAAAAGCCCTGGAATAACCCTTATTAATCATAGTATTTGTTATATCAGATATGCTTTTTTCAAAGGTTTTTGTAAGTTGACCTAGTTGCTCTCCACCAAAGTTCTTAGCACCTTCAATGCCTATAGTTGTCAGGGCATTGGTTACTCTTGATCTCTTGATCGCCTGGAGCCCGTGCTTTGCCTGGACATGACCTATCTCATGGGCAAGAACTGCTGCCAGCGCATCTTCATTCTCGCAACACTTAAGCATACCTCTGGTGACAAAAATAAGTCCGCCCGGTGCAGCAAACGCATTTATTTCATCAGAATCCTGAATTAAAAAATGATATCCTCCAAATGTTTCCGGGATATCTGAATACTGCGCCAGGGTCTGTCCCAGTATATTAACATAAGAATTTGCCTGTGAATTATTATATGGCGAATATTTATTCAGGACAACCGCACCAATGGTTCTACCTATATAATATTCCTGCTCCGGTGTAAAACTCTCAAAGGTTTTTGCAACGGCCGAGCCAGCCTTTATCAGGGATGCTTTCTTGTCAGTATTATACTTGCCACTCAGAGGAGAAACCGTCTCGGCAAGGCTGCCTATTGTATCCATTGTCTTGCATCCTGTCAGCATCAGGCTTAAAATTGGCATTGTACTTATACCCAATACTGCATACCGGCATGACTGGCCTAAAAACTGTCTTCTGCTAGAGATCTTCATCAGGCACCTCCCTGTGGAACAAGTTTGCCTTTTCTTTGAAATTGCTGAATTTGACGGCTCGAGACTTTAAAGGATTCCATTTTATCTACCCAGGCAAAGTTTAAATTAGGATTTTTTTTCTTATACTCTTTTTCCACATCTTTATTAAACCCTTTGCCTGCAAGAGCATACTCATCACTGTTTGCTGCAAGTTTAACATCTTTCTCCCCGGGCTTTAGTATGATTTTTTTCACGGTCAAAGCCGAAGAATGCATCCAACCTGTTATGTTGCTATTGAAAGCTTTTATTTTTATCCAGGCATCATTTTCCTCTATAACTGCAACCTGGTCACCATATAAAAGCTTGCCTTTAATTTTTGCAATAAAAGAAGAGCTCATACGAATAAAAGTTTCCTTTACCTGGACGCTCATGAATTTTTCCATGGTTCACAATTCTCCTTTCTATTTATAAAAAAAATAATCGTTTTGAGTTTAATTTTTTAAAATTGTATTTACCCTGTTTATAATTTTCCCTGAATCGGCCTACTCAGATGAGGTTGGAAGGCAGTGTGATTTTAATTTTTGGAGTATCTTCCATGATCTGGATCGCTTTTGACAGTTCTATTCGATCCTGGTTCTCTGTGCTTTGAGCCTTTAACACCTCCACGATATCTTTTTGTTCCAGCGTAACCTTTTCTCCGTCCCAAGTCTGAATAAAACTTGTTATTGTGCCCATTTCTGCTCACTATGAGCAGGCGGTTGCCTTTGGCGGAATGTTTCCTTCTTTTGTTATAATATATTTCAATATATTTAAAGAAAATTGTTTTGTCACTGACCACCATGAATTTCTGAATCATCCTAAGCGATTATAGACTTAATCCACAGTTTGGAATCTTCAATATACCAACACAACTCAAAACAGATTTCCATGAAAAGTTAAAGTATACCCGAGGCATGCTGAAAACTCTTGAAACTATCAAAGGCACGCACGGCCCGTACATAATAACTATATGACTTACTGTAGTAGACGACGATGCCGTTGCTGAAATGCACGAACCACGCAAACTCACTAAATCTAGCGTAGGGAGTAGACTAATAGTAATCGGACGACACTGTGTTTTGTCAACGGTCAT
Source organism: Desulfobacula sp. (assembly GCA_018645325.1). Taxonomy (GTDB): domain Bacteria; phylum Desulfobacterota; class Desulfobacteria; order Desulfobacterales; family Desulfobacteraceae; genus Desulfobacula. Next base: position 34,809 of record JABGOU010000008.1, on the reverse strand, counting down.
GAAGAATTGAGCTATTTATGGTCACAAAAATTGAGCCACACCGATTCATTTTATGAGTCTCCTTTGTCCTTTTTCTCCATTTCTGGGGATATTGCTTTTACTCTTCTTATGATATGTTATTACGTGCCTCGTGAATCATTTTTTCTGCTTCAAATTTTTCTGTTTCTGGCAATGATCGTAAAGCTGCCTTCATTTCTCCTTGAGCCTTTTTATTTCTATCGCAATAGTAATTTTTAGAAAACTTATCATGATCTACTTTGTTGAATTTTTCTATAAACTCTTCCAAGCTTTCCCCTCCTGATTGTATGGTTTGGGCCAAGTTATGGTTTAATAGTATGATTATCGTACACTAAAAATTATTCGAATGCAAAAATGGACACTCCAGTATTTTTATCATCACAAGCTATTACTTTTATACCATTTATAATTGTTGGTATAATCCAGGGTATCCATTGAGCTGGTCTTTCGTTTGAAACAACAGTAGATTTAAGTGAATGCCAAAGGACTTTCTGAATAACTCGACTCTGATAAAAAGTTCCATCTCCTCCAGAAGTTCTAAGTATCCATAACATGCGATTATTGCCAGTTCCAGTAAATGTAAAATCAAAAACTACACCTTCATTCGGAACCTCTGGGATAATAATAGGCGTGACATTGGAAAAATTATTGTTCCCGGGATTGATCAACACTATTGTCCCTGAACCCTCCCATTCATGGCCACCAAGCAACAGGTCTAATTTGTTATCTTCGTTTACATCAATGAGCTCAATTGTAAAATAGTTTTTTCCTCCTATGGATGAAGGAAGCCTGGATTTTACTTCCCGTTGGAATGATAACAAATCTTCTTGACATATTTGAGAATAAAGGCGTAAGATAAATTTGGGTGAACGGTATAGCTTGGAGATCAAATATCGGTTCCAGGTCGCCTTTCCGAAGCGTCAGATCTTGCAATATGCAGTAATGCGGGTTTCCGCAGCGCTCTGACCTGTTTAAGCATACCGTTCACCTATTTGATTCGGTCTATAAAGTCGTTAGAAAAAGACTCCTTATTATTTGCTCCGGACATTACATAGAATCGTTTTAGCAAGGGTGTTGTCTTGAAGTATTCAAACTTCGTGGGCAAATAGATGCTTGGCTGCAGTGTTTTTTATATATTAAAAAACACTGCGGAAAAATGGCTTATGATTCCGGCTCTGGTTCATATATCGGGGGGAGCAAAATAATAAGAGTTCTAAAGAGAAATCCCTTGGCCGAATGTTTCCTTCTTTTGTTATAATATATTTCAATATATTTAAAGAAAATTCTTTGTGCCTCCTCAAAATAATTTAACTAAATATAATTTTAAAATTCTGCTTTAGGGGCAAGTGAAAACTAAAAATTACAGTGCAAGATTGGCTTTTAACAGCGGTTGAGGCTCATATATTGGAATCGAAATTTTAAAACTGAAAAATATTCATATACCATGAGACTATGGAACAACGGGTATCCCTCCCAGGTTGGAATATGGTATTATTTTTTGCCATAAAAAATAACCTCAACCCAGAAAGGAGATACCCAGATGAATTATATAGGAGTGGATTGTCATATTTCAACCTTAGAGTTTGCATTGGTCAATGAAAGAGGAACTATTACCAAAAAAGCAAAAGTGAATACAGGTGTTAAAGAATTTATGGCTTTCGTAAAAGACATACCCAAACCCAGGAAAATTTTCATTGAAGAGGGCGAACTGGCTGGCTGGTTACTTGAAACAAGCTTAAATTTTGGAGAACAGTTAGTCATTACAGATCCTAAGATTAATAAATGGATCGGTAAAGCAGGACAAAAGGATGACGCAATAGACGCTGAGAAACTAGCTCAACTGGCCAGGGGGAAATATATAAAGGAGATTTATCATCCAGTTAGCCATCGACGAAAATTCAAAGATCTGGTGTTTGCCTATCATGACACGATAAAGAGTCAGACAAGGGTTAAAAATAAGATAAAAGCCAAATTCAGAAGTAATGGGATACGATGCACCGGGGATACTGTATATATGGATAAATACAGAGATAAATGGCGAAAAAAACTCTCAAAAAATAAAATTACACATTTGATAGTCGAAGAACTATGGGTTCAGCTGGATCAGCTGTTCAAATCAAAGGAGAAACTTAAAAGGAATATTAGAATTCAAAGTAAAAAGTGCCCTGAAATAAAAAAGTTCATAAAAATACCCGGGATAGGACTGATCCATGCTGCAACCATATCAGCAATAATGGAAACACCACATAGATTTGCAAACAAAAAGAAAGTATGGATGTATGCAGGTATTGGGCTGATGGAAAGAAATTCTGGGGAAAGAGTATATTCAAAGAAATTAACACGAGACTATAATCGGCCTTTAAAAAATGCGATCAAAAAATCAGCAGAGGTGGCGATCATTGCAAAGGATAATCAATTCCAAAAACAGTATTTAAAATTGACGATCGAAAAGGGAATCCCATCTCACAAGGCCAAGCTTACAGTCTCCAGGAGTATTTTGGCAGCAATGTATGGCATGTGGAAAAAAGGAGAAGAATATGATCCCCAAATAGTTAAAAAGAGAAGCAAGGGAATTAAAAGTTAAGTTCATGCGTACCACTTCGTCAAGGCTTGTTTAGGTATATCAACCAGCGATTGACACGCACGAAAGAGGGAAAGTATCACCGATATGTTGGTCCTTAAGGTCCTATTTCACCATGAGTATGCGCCCTCAAATTTTCCGTAAATTTTCATAGGCATTTAAGTCTCCAAAAGATGTGTGGAAAAAACAACGATTACTTTATTTCCCAATATCATAGAAAATAATTATCATCGTGAATACCTATAACGTTGCGATACATTAAACTTGAATTAAGGAAGTGGAGCTTTGAACCATTAGAAGATATAAATACGGGATGCCCTAACAATTAAAAAAATGTTTAAAGGGTTAGGGATAAGTTTTTTCTTGATTGTTTGTTCCAAAGATGTGGTATAAAGCAAATATCCTTTAAATTATTAATTCAGCTATATAGGAAAAAATAAAACCGAATTAATCAGGCCACCATTACAGCATATTGGAGTGGTGTCACCCATATGTCACCCGAAACAAAAAAGGCTTTCAACTAAAAGCTGAAAACCCTTGATATCAATGGTACGCCTGGCAGGATTCGAACCTGCGACCTACGGATTAGAAGTCCGTTGCTCTATCCAGCTGAGCTACAGGCGCAAACAAGAAGACTTTTTATCAAATTTACCCCAAATTGTCCATAGAAAAATAGGGGATTATTTTTTTATGGACAATAAATTGCTTTTATCGGCAGGATGATAATGATATACTTAATTTTTATCAAAACTATCTTAAGGCATAATTAATGGCAAAAGAGACTGATCAGTACAATAAAAAAAAAAAGAGACTGACTAAAAAAGATTTTTTGGTTCCTGTAAAAAAAACAAAATCCTCAAGTTCAAAAGCACTTGTAAAATCAGATCCCATTCAAAGCTATCTTAATGAGATAAGCCGGTACAAGCTTTTGACGCGTGATCAGGAAATTGAACTTGGGAAGCGTATCCAGGAAGAGGAAGACCAGGAAGCAGCCTATATCATGACCACTTCAAATCTGCGCCTGGTCGTAAAAATTGCCCTTGAATTTCATAGAATCTGGGTGCAGAACCTTTTAGATTTAATCCAGGAAGGCAATATAGGGCTTGTTAAAGCAGTTAAAAAATTCAATCCCTATAAAAATGTCAAATTCTCATATTATGCATCCTTCTGGATAAAAGCTTATATTCTCAAATTTATCATGGATAACTGGCGAATGGTGAAGATCGGGACAACCCAGGGCCAGCGCAAACTTTTTTTCAGGCTGAAAAAAGAAAAGCGAAGATTGATTGAACAAGGTTTTGATCCAAAGCCAAAGCTATTGTCAGAACAACTGGGTGTATCTGAAAAAGAAGTAATTGACATGGATCAGAGACTGGCCAACTGGGACTTAAGTCTTGATGAGCCATTAAAGAATGATTCAAATACTGAAAGAATTGAATTTATAAATGTTGAATCTGAGTCATCGGAAGACAAGGTGGCTAAAAAGGAAATTGAAGATATCCTTCATACAAAGGTCAATGCCTTTAAAAAAGACCTTAATGCAAGAGAGCTTGACATCTTTGACAGAAGAATTTTCTCCGACAGCCCTGAAACACTTCAACAGATAGGGGAAATATACTCAATATCCCGGGAACGGGTCAGGCAGATCGAAAATAATATTTTAAAGAAAATGAAAGCCTATTTCAAAAAAGACATGCCTGATTTTGACATGTACGATCACAACCAGTAAATTACAAATTATTCTTATACTAACGGCCATGGGCCGCCTTGGTCTTTGACCCTGGGTTTGCCCACTACAAAACATGAAATAACGATGCTGGTATGCAGCATAATTTCATATAAAAGGTAAAGCTGATTATGAAAAAAAGTCTTGTTGTTGTTCTTATTTTTATCTTAAATTTTTTTTTAGCCGGCTGTACTGAGCTTAAACAGAATCAACAACCTTCCGGTTCAAAAATTGTTCAAACAAAAGAGATTAAAAAAGACCATCCGGTTTCATCAAATTATTACTATCTTGAATCCAGGATTCACATTAAAAACAAAGACTATGAAAAAGCTGCTGCATCTCTGGAAACTGCAATGGTTAAAGACCCTGACTCGTTTATATTAACCAGGGATCTGGCCCAGCTCTACCTGAAACAAAACAAAGATGAAAAAGCTCTGGCGCTTGCAGAAAAACTGGTCAGGTTGAGCCCTGATAATATAGAAGGATTGCTTTTTTTAGTTCAACTTAAAAAAGATAAAATGGATGATAAAGAGCTGGTTGAAATTTTAAACAGGATTCTATCTATTGATCCAAAAAACAAGGAAACCTTTCTTCGTCTTGCCAAAATATATATGGATCAAAAAAACAACTCCGAGGCTCTGGTATTGTTAAAAAAAATGGTTAATCAGTTTCCTGATTATTATGTTGCATGGTTTTATCTGGGGCAGATCTATCAGGCAAAAGAACAATATGAACTTGCAAAAACTCAATATTTAAAAACTATTGATTTAGAGCCTGATATTGTTGAACCACGATTTCAACTGATAAATATTTTAAGTCTTCAAAACATCATTGAAAACTATCAAAAAATATTAGAGGCTTATAAAGAGATACTTGAAATAGAGCCGGAAAATTACAGGGCAAAATTAGGAATGGCCCTGCACTATTATAAAAATAAGAACAAGGATGCAGCTTCTGACCTGTTCAAGAATCTTGCCCGGGACGCTGAAAGCGATTCCAGGATTATAATGCTGGCTGTGAACGAATATATTTCCAGGAAAAAATATGAAGATGCTTTGATTGTTTTCACCCAGATGCTTAAAAGTGATCCTGAAAATCAAACCCTGAATTTTTTTACGGGCCTGGCCTATGAAGAGATTGCAGATTTAAAAAAAGCCATTTTCCATTATCTGAAAGTAAAACCCGGACATTCTCAGTATAAAAAGACCATTCTGAATATTTCTTTTCTCTACCAGAAATTAGGGGAAAGGCAAAGAGCTGTCACTTATCTTGAAGACAAAAATAAAGCCTTTCCAAAAGATATCGATATTATCATTTATCTTGCCTCATTTTATGAAAAAGATGGAATCCTTGAAAAAGCCATAAGTTTTTTAAAAAAAGGTTTGAAAAACTCTCCTGAAAATACATCGCTGCTGTTCAGACTGGGTGCTGTACTGGATAAAGCTGGCCTGAAAGAAGACAGCATCAATACCATGAAAAAAATTATTGAAATTGATCCAAAGGATGCAAGTGCCTTAAACTACCTTGGTTATTCCTATGCAGACTTGGGAATAAAACTTGATGAGGCGCTTTTGCTTATCAAGAGAGCTCTTAAGATCAAACCGGATGACGGGTATATAATGGACAGCCTGGGCTGGGTGTATTTCAAAAGAGAGGAATATGAAATGGCTGTAAAACACCTTGAAAAAGCCGCTGAAACAACATCTTTTGAAACCATAATATCAGATCACCTTGGTGATGCTTATCAAATGTTGAATAAGTTTAAAAAAGCCCTGGATACCTATAAAAAAGCCTTAACCAATGCTGATGAAAAGGACAAAAAAACAGTCCTTGAGCTTAAGAAAAAAATTGAGGCTGTTCAAAAAAAAATAAATGATTAATAAAAACCTATTTGTTGGGGTCAGGCTTGCGTTGTTGCGTTTATCGAACGATAAACGCAACAACGCAAGCCTGACCCCATTTGTCTGCATCGTTCTCTTTATACTGATTCTCTCAGGTTGTGCACAGCTAAGACCTGCAGGGAATCCTTTACTTGATAAAAAAGCCTTTCTTCTTGCAAAAAAAGCTCAGTCTTTTAATCACAATATTATTGCAGGCAGAGGGACGGGCTGGGCAAGGATTGAAACAAAAAAAAAGACTGATAAGTTCAGGATTGCATGGGCTGCGGTCTTTCCCGATAAGATCAGGATCACATTTTTAATATCCGGCCACCCTTTGGAAACCATTATTGCAACGGGGGAACAAATAACTTTCTTTTCCCATACGGGGCAGCATGCAAAATATTCGGATAACTCAAAAGACCCGGACATGGATGAATTTATCAATGTTCCCGTTAAAATGTCTGAAATCATATCAATTTTATTGGGGCGCTTACCGGTAAAAAAATTTGACAAGGCATATTTTACCGCACAAGATCCATCATTATCCAGTATTGCTTTAGAACAAAACTGGAAAGGGGTGACTCAATACCTTCATTTTAATGGCAATCAAAAAATAGATGGCTTAAAATCCACTGACGTATCAGGGAAACTCTTGTATGAAATGAATATTATAAAATATAAAACATATGGCTCAAACCAAATTCCCGTAAAAATAGAAATCAAAGATATGGATACCCGGAAACTCACATTGGACATTACAGGTTTTCAGGCAAATCCCTTGATAAAAGAGTCTGTATTCAGGTTGACAGAACCTTTATAGTGAGCATTATAAATGTGATTTATAAACCATATTTCTCAAAGGAGATGTTATAAAATGATTCACGACAGTGTAGATAAAGCCAAAAAAGGCGGAGGCTGCCCATCACAGGGCAATGGCCAGGATATGGCGGCCAGACAGAAATTAGAAGACGATGCAATTAAGGCTTCCCTTTCAAAAATAAAACACAAAATTTTTGTTTTAAGCGGTAAAGGCGGAGTCGGCAAAAGCAGTGTATCTGCCAATCTTGCAGCCAGCCTTGCAAAAAAAGGATATAAAACAGGCCTGATGGATGTGGATGTACATGGACCCTCCATTGCCCAGATGCTGGGACTCACGGAACTCCTGGATATTTCTGAAAATCAGCTTCTGATTCCAAAACAGGTTAATGGCAACCTCAAGGTTGTTTCCGTCCAGGCACTGATGCAGGACAAGGACCAGGCCATTATCTGGCGCGGTCCTGCTAAGACTGGAATGATCAAGCAATTTGTGAGTTCCGTGGACTGGGGAGAGCTTGATTTTTTAATTATTGATGCACCTCCGGGTACGGGTGATGAACCCTTGACTGTTGTACAGACTATCCCTGAAGCTCTTGGCGTGATAGTTACAACTCCACAGGAAGTTGCGCTGGCAGACATCAGAAAATCCATTTCCTTTTGCAAGACTGTTCGTTTAAAAACCCTTGGAATTGTGGAAAACATGGCAGGATTCAAATGCCCTCACTGCAATGAGGCCATTGACTTATTCAGTTCAGGCGGCGGCGCAAAGACGGCGAAATCCCAGGGCCTTGAGTTTTTAGGATCGCTCCCTTTTGACACCCGCATTGTTGAATCCGGTGACAATGGTGTTCCCATGATGTCCCAGGACAAGGAAACACAATTTACAAAGGCATTTGATACTATAGTTTCAAACATCCTTAAACAATTATAAATACAATATTGAATGACAATTTTGAAAAAGCCGGGGAATTAAAAAATCTTCTGAATCAAAGGGAGGAGGAAAATTTTTGTTCCCTGGCCTGTTTCAGCAATACAGCCCAAAGACGTTACAAAGAAAAATTCACTGAAAAAGAATACCGCCAGGCATTTTCCGCTGACTCTGACCGAATTTTAAATTCTCTTGCCTTTACAAGGTATATTGATAAAACCCAGGTTTTTTCTCTTATAAATAATGATCATCTCACCCACAGGGTAATCCACGTTCAGCTGGTCTCAAGGATCGGCCGGACAATTGGACGGTATCTTGGATTAAATGAAGACCTTATTGAAGCTGCAAGTCTTGGGCACGATATCGGGCATCCACCCTTTGGGCATGATGGTGAACGTTTCCTTTCAAAGCTTACCCATGAACAGGGGGCGGGTTATTTCCATCATAATTTTCAAAGCATCCAGTTTCTGGATAAAATCGAAAAAAAAGGCAAAGGATTGAATTTAAGCCTTCAAACAATGGATGCCATTATCTGTCATAATGGTGAAGCCCATGTAAAAAAACTTGTTCCCCAAAAAAACAGATCATTTGCTGAATTTCATTTGATGATGGAAACCATAAAAAAGGAAACGGTCTGCAATGAAATACCCATGACCATGGAAGGCTGTGTGGTAAGAATGGCTGATACCATAAGTTATATCGGCCGGGATCTGGAAGATGCCATCCGTCTTGGCCTTGTTCAAAGACAGGCCATACCGGATGTCTGCAAACAAATGCTGGGGCAGACGAACGGTACCATTGTGTTTAATCTTGTTACAGACCTGATCTCAAACAGTCTGGGGCAGCCTTTCATCGGTTTTTCCAAAGAAATATCTTCTGCTTTAAAACAACTTAAGGCTTTTAATTACAGGCATATTTACAAAAATCCTGTTATTAAAAAGCATTTGTCTTCCATTGAAGATATTTTCAATTTTCTGTTTGAAAAATACCTGACAGCCCTTGAAAAAGGAAATGAGGAATCTATTATTTTTTCGGATTTCTTAAATGGTATGTCTCCTTTATACAAGGAGAATCATTCAAACCCCGAAATAGTCAGGGATTATATCTCGGGCATGACTGATTCTTATTTTATTCGCCAGGCACCGAATCATTTAAAACCGGATTCCATTGAAAATGTTTGAGAACAGGACATATCGAAAACAGCATAAAAAAAAGGGTCTGGTCTCTTTTGATATCACTGTAAAAGAAACCAACCTGAATATCCAGGCCCAGACCGATCTTGCCCAAAAGGCAATACAATCAGTATTAATTTGCCGAAATTGGATTGAGAGCTATATTAAGCTGTACCCTGAATTTGCATCTTCCCTTATTCCCTTAAGTGATCCCGGGCCTGTACCAAAAATTATTAGGGATATGATTGAGGCGGCAAAACTGGCCGATGTCGGCCCCATGGCAGCCGTGGCAGGTGCTATAGCACAATATGCAGGCTTATCCCTGTTGGAGCATACCAGGGAAATTCTCGTAGAAAACGGGGGCGATATCTTTGTTAAATCAGATTCTGAAACCATTTTCAGTATTTATGCTGAAAACACGCCTTTCAGCATGACAACGGGCATCCTGGTGAAAAAAAGGGATAAACCCTATGGGATATGCACATCTTCAGGCACTTTAGGTCATTCAAAAAGCTTTGGTAAGGCTGATGCAGCAACAGTGCTGTCCGGGTCATGCTCATTGGCTGATGCAGCTGCCACGGCCCTGGGTAATATGGTCAGGGCTGCGTCTGATATTAAAAAAACCATTGATATCGGTAAAAATATACCCGGCATCCAGGGCATTGTGATCATTAAAGGCGAAAGCATTGGTTTATGGGGCGATCTCAAACTTGTCAGGATCAGCGGCTGACCCTGACTAATACAGCTTGCCGATTTTATCTTCCACTGCCTTTACAATACTGCCTTCCTTAAGCAGCTTCTTTACTTTGGCAATATCCAATGAAAGAATCCGATCTTCTTTCATGTAATCAACACGGCTTCTGATAACTTCATAGGCCGCAAGGGTACCATCACCTGCTTTAATATTGGTGAACAGATCAATTCCCTGGGCTGCACACAACAATTCAATTGCTATGACCTCTTCTGTATTAGCGACAATTTCCCGGCACTTTCTGGCAGCAATTGAACCCATTGACACATGATCTTCTTTATTTGCCGAGGTTGGAATGGAATCAACAGATGCCGGATGGGCAAGGATTTTGTTTTCAGAAACAAGAGAGGCTGCGGCATACTGGGCAATCATGAACCCGGAATTTAAGCCCCCGTCTTCTACAAGAAATGCAGGAAGTCCTGAAAGCTGCGGATTCACAAGCCTTTCTATCCGTCGTTCCGAAATATTGGCAAGCTCTGCTATTGCAATACCTAAAAAATCGCAGGCAAGCGCCAAAGGCTGGCCGTGAAAATTACCACCTGAAAGAAAATCCTCTGATTCCGAAAAAATCAGAGGATTTTCCGTAGATGAGTTCATCTCCACTCTGATAACATTATCCACATAGGCAAAGGCATCCCAGGAAGCCCCGTGGACCTGTGGTGAACATCTCAGGGTATAGGCATCCTGAACCCTGGAACAGTCTCCATGGGAGGAAATGATATCTGAATTTTCCGTGATCCTGAGCATGTTATCAGCAGCTTTAATCTGGCCTGTGTGGGGTCTTGCATTATGAATCCTTGCATCAAAGGCAGATCTTGTCCCCATGAGTGTTTCAAGGCTCATGCTTGCTGCAATGTCTGCATGCTTGCAAAGATTTAAAGCATCATGAAGGGCAAGAGATCCCAGGGCGATCATGAATTGTGTTCCGTTGATCAAAGCAAGCCCTTCTCCTGAGTCAAGCACAAGGGGTTTGATTGATTTTTTCTTTAAGGCCCTGGCACCTGACATTCTCATGCCATCAACATAAGCCTCTCCTTCCCCGATCAACACAAGGGCAAGATGAGCCATGGGAACAAGGTCACCGCTTGCGCCCACAGATCCTTTTTCCGGTACAACAGGTACAATACCTGCATTTAAGATCCTGGTAAGCTTTTTAATGGTTTCAAGTCTCAGGCCTGAATTGCCCCGGCAAAAATCATTCACCCTCAAGGCTATCATTGCCCTGACCACGTCATTGTCCAGATCCTTACCGATTCCTGCAGCATGGCTGAATAAAATATTTTTTTGAAGCTTTTTCGTGTCTTCATAGGAAATATTTACCCCGGACAAAGCTCCAAATCCAGTGGTTACACCATAAATTCTTTCTCCTTGTTCCACCCATTTATCAATCAGGTTTCTGGCCTTATTAATTCTGGCTTCAGACTGCTTGGATATTGTGATGCCTACCTTATTTCTTGCTATCTGAATAAGATCTTCGAGAATAAAACCATTCCCGCGTAAAACAATTTGATCTTTCATTTTTTTTATCCTCTCATAAATTTTCCAACCAGTTTATATCTTGAGCCCGGTGAGATGATGATGCTGTAAGTTGCCACCATGTCAAAAGACCATGTTCGTCTTTTAAGTGAGATGCAGGGTTCACTTGATTTGATTTTCAATAGTTTTTGAATCTGTTTATTACAATTTACAGCCTCAATAATATGCTCTGCCTGCTGTATCGGTGACTTCTTCAGAAGATAGTCACTGGGGGTAATCTTTTTAAAATCCTGGTTTAGATATTCAGGAGCCACTTTTGGGTTGATAAAGCGTTCTGAATACTGGACCGGTATACCTCTGTCCTTGTGAACAATAAGGGAATGAAAGATTATATCATTAATCTTAAGATTCATTTTTTGCGCAATCGATGCTGTAATCTTTTCTTTTTTTAATACCAGAATTTCAGATGAATGTACCCCGCCCCAGTCTTGAATCTCCTTTGAAATGCTTTTAATTTCAAGAAGTGCTGCATCTGGTTTAGGCCGGGCCACAAAAGTTCCAACTCCCTGGACTCTTACAATCCTTCCTTCTTCTGTCAGCTCTTTCAGTGCGCGGTTTGCAGTCATTCGCGAGGCATTAAATTTTTTTGCAAGCCTGGTTTCCGAAAGCACCTTATCATCGGGATTCAGCTTTCCTGATTCAATGTCTTTGACAACACTTTTTTTAATTTTTTCATATAAGGCAATGGGTTGTTCTGATCTATCCATTGTTTTTTTTGTCCTTTATACAGGGTCATTGGGGTCAGGCTTGCATTTTCATAAACGCAACATAATTATTCAGCTCTTACGCTTGAACCCGCCCTGTCTGATGGATATTTGTTTCGAGGCTATTCGCTTAACCTCATGCAAATATCCATCAGACAGGGCTTTGGGGATAGCTTTTTTTAACGGGCTGAACAATTACAACGCAACTACGCAAGCCTGACCCCAATTATGCCCCAATTAAAAATCACTTGACATCATATCTATACTTGTATAGACAAGTACTATCGGATTTCAACGCAAATGTCAACCTTATCAGGAGGAAAATAAATGAATAATATAGAAAAACTTTTAAAAGATCTAAATATAGGATGCGGAGTTGCCCGCCCTGTCAGGGCTCCCAGAGGAACCCAGCTTCACTGCAAAGGCTGGTACCAGGAAGCAGCTTTGCGAATGCTGTGCAACAATCTTGACCCTGACAACGGTGAAAATCCGGATGAATTGATTGTATATGGCGGTCTTGGAAAAGCGGCAAGAAACTGGCCATGTTTTGATGCTATTGTTAAAACCCTTCTGGATCTTGAAAATGATGAAACCATGCTGGTTCAGTCTGGAAAGCCTGTTGGCGTGTTGAAAACTCATGAAAGCGCCCCCAGGGTGTTGATTGCAAATTCCAATATTGTTCCAAAGTGGGCCAATTGGGACACCTTTCATGAGCTGGATAAAAAAGGCCTGATGATGTATGGACAGATGACAGCGGGGTCCTGGATATATATCGGCACCCAGGGAATCCTGCAGGGCACCTATGAGACCTTTGCCTCCCTGGGACAAAAACATTATAATGCTGATCTTAGAGGCAAAATTGTTGTAACTGCAGGACTTGGCGGAATGGGCGGTGCCCAGCCCCTTTCAGTTACCATGGCAAATGGGGTTGCCATCTGTATTGAGATTGACCCTGTGCGTATTAAAAAAAGGCTTGAAAAAAAATATCTGGATGTTGAAGCATCTAACCTTGATGATGCTATTTCAAAAGCCCGTGAAGCCGCAAGAAATGGAACACCCCTTTCCATTGGGCTTTGTGCAAATATAGTGGATATACTTCCGGCAATGATACAAAAGAACTTTATCCCAGACGTTATCACAGATCAGACAAGTGCCCATGATGAGCTCAATGGATACTATCCCCAGGGGTTGTCCATGGAAGAGGCAAAAAATCTCAGAAAAAAAGATCCTGCAAAATATATCGATATGGCCTTAAACTCCATGGCAGATCATGTAAGGGCCATTCTAAAAATGCAGAAACAAGGCGCCATTGCCTTTGATTATGGAAACAATTTAAGGGCCCAGGCCATGAAACGAGGTGTTGACAATGCCATGGATTATCCAGGATTTGTTCCGGCTTATATCAGGGAACTTTTCTGCCGGGGGGAAGGGCCTTTCCGATGGGCCGCCCTTTCAGGTGATCCCGAAGATATCAAGGTAACTGACCGGGAACTATTAAAACTTTTCCCTGAAAAAACCAAAATGGTGAACTGGTTGAAAATGGCCGGGGAAAAAATTGAACACATGGGACTTCCCTCACGAATCTGCTGGCTTGGTTATGGGGAAAGGGAAAAAGCCGGCAAATTATTTAATGATCTTGTAAGGGATGGACGAGTAAAGGCACCTATTGTTATAGGAAGAGACCATCTGGACTGTGGATCTGTTGCATCACCGTACAGGGAGACTGAAGCCATGAAAGACGGCTCTGATGCCGTGGCAGACTGGGCATTGTTAAACTGCATGACAAACGTGGCCTCAGGGGCGACATGGGTCTCTTTTCATGATGGAGGCGGGGTGGGTATTGGATATGCCCTCCATGCAGGCCAGGTCACTGTGGCTGACGGCAGTGCAGATGCTGAAAAACGAGTCACCACCGTTCTTAGAAATGATCCGGGTACAGGAATCATCAGACACGCCGATGCCGGATATGACACGGCTATTGATGTGGCCGACAAAAAAGGGGTAAAGCTCCCCATGATTAATATGTAATTTTCGTAATCTTCGGGGTCAATCTTCGGGGTCATCAATCTTCGGGGTCAGGCTTCGCTTATTGTGGTTATTGAGTTCAATAACCACAATAAGCGAAGCCTGACCCCAATCAATGTGACCTCAATCAATGAAGGGAAAGAATAAATGAAAGTCCTGCAACCCGATAAAATTGATACCCTTTTTATCAATTGCCATCTTGCCACAATGGAAGGCAATGCCTTTTCCATTATTAAGAATGCTGCCCTGGGTGTCACAGGAAAAACAATTTGTTGGATTGGCAAAGATAAAGATATTCAGGATAAAACCACCTGTCAAAATATTATTGATTGTAAAAACGGCTGGATTATGCCTGGATTTGTAGACTGCCATACCCATCTTGTCTGGGGAGGATCAAGATCCAATGAGTTTGAAATGAGGCTTTCCGGCGCAACCTATGAAGAAATTTCAAAAAAAGGCGGCGGCATCTTTTCAACGGTACAGGCCACCCGCAACGCAACAGCAGATGAATTATTCATATCCGCCTCAAAACGGGTGGCCGCACTCTTTGGCCAGGGAATCACAACGCTTGAAATCAAATCAGGCTATGGGCTCAACCTTGAAACCGAGCTGAAACTGCTTGAGGTTATAAGGCAATTGGATGAAAATTTTCCTCTACACATAGAGGCAACCTTTTTAGGTGCCCATGCCCTGCCCCGGGAATTTGCAGACAATCCTGACTGCTATATCGATCTTGTGACAAAAACCATGATGCCCGCTGTCAAAGACCAGAAAATTGCGACGGCTGTGGATGTTTTTTGCGAACGCATCGCCTTTAATCTTTCCCAGACGCACAAGGTTTTTCAAACCGCAACAGATCTTGGACTTAAGATCAAACTTCATGCAGAGCAGTTGTCTGATTCAAATGGTGCAGCGCTTGCTGCTGAATTTTTGGCTCTCTCCTGTGATCACCTTGAGTATCTGTCTCTGTCCTCGGCAAAAAAAATGGCTCACCACAATGTCACAGCAGTTCTTCTGCCCGGCGCTTTCTATTTTTTAAAGGAAAGACAAAAACCCCCCGTTCAAACGCTGATTGACCTCAAGATACCCATGGCCCTGTCCACAGACCTGAACCCGGGCTCAAGCCCGGTTCATTCAATGACCCTCATCCTCAACATGGCCTGCATGCTCTTTGACCTGACCTGTGAACAGGCTTTGGTGGGGGCAACAATCAATGGTGCCAGGGCACTTGGTCTTGAGCAATCAAAAGGCAGTATTGAAATCGGCAAGGATGCCGACCTTGTGGTGTGGGATATTGATAGGCCCGCAGATCTGTGCTATCTTGCCGGCTTTACACCCATTGATATGATAATGATAGAAGGCAGTATATATAAAAACAATTTTGTAATTGTTCAGCCCGTTAAAAAAAATTATCCCCAAAGCCCTGTCTGATGGATATTTGCAGGAGGTTAAGCGTTTAGCATCGAAACAAATATCCATCAGACAGGGCGGGTTCAAGCGCAAGAGTTGAATAATTACACAATTTTATAATTTAATCGTTTTTTCTGGAGAATCACCATGACCTGCATACTAATATCTGTAAACTGGATCATCCTGATCGGAACATCTCTTTTTCTGATGGTCTTAAGCCTGTCCTTTTTTCGAGAAAAAGAAATCAGGGCAGGAGTTACAGCATTGGTTTCTTTTATATTGAACTCTGTTTTCTGGGGCCTTCTTCTCACAAGTATGGATACTGGTCAAACTCTTAATATATTCATTGTATCACTTTTGGGTCTTTTTGGTATAATCTCTTTAATCAGATTTTTCCCGGGCCGGCCCAAAGAACGAGACACTTCAAAAGCCGTGCAATATGATGAAAGGGATAATATGTTTGCCCGCAATAACATCCAGCATCACCCGGAACTGATGAAGCAATATTATGCCTTGCGGCCTGAAAAAAAATCAATTGACCACCAGATTCATCAGAAACCTGAATTCGGAGAAAAAGAGCAGGTCTTTCATGACCAGTACACAGTCCCCGGCTATCAAGCGGCATTTGAATATCTTGAAAGATCCATTCCCCTGTCTGTAGGAAACGTATCTGAACAGAAAGCATCCATTGATCCGGTTCAATTGTGTAAAACCATAAGGGATCTGTCCATATTTTATGGGGCCTGTGATGTGTCTTTTCTGCGATTAAAGCCCCATCATTACTACAGCCATAAAGGCCGGCATGCTGAAAACTGGGGAAGCAAAACCGACCAGAACCATAAAACAGCCATTGCCATTGTGGTCCCCATGCGGGTGGAAATGATAAAAAAAGCGCCTACAAGCAGTGTGCTGCAGGAATCTGCACAAAAATATGTGGAAGCCGCCAAAATATCCAACATCCTTGCCGGTTATATCCGAAATTTCGGCTATCCTGCCCGGGCGCACAATGATGCCAATTACGACACCCTCTGTGTTCCCATAGCCGTGGAATCAGGTCTTGGAGAACTGGGGCGGATGGGAATTTTCATGCACCGGGTGTTTGGCCCCTGTGTCAGACTTGCCATTGTGACAACAGATCTTGAGCTGCCGGATTCTGTATGTCCAAAACCACTTTATATGGAAAATTTTTGTAAAATCTGTAAAAAATGCGCAGACAACTGCCCGTCAGGGTCTGTTTCCCATGGTGATGAGCCTTACAGCCGCAATTTGCGACACTGGTCGATAAACCAGGAAAAATGCTTTTCATACTGGAAAACAATCGGATCTGACTGCGGGCTGTGTATATCTGTCTGCCCCTATACCAAACCCGACACAATCGTTCACAGATTCGTCCGGTTTTATATCTCCCGGAACGTTTTGAATCAGAAAATAGCACTTTTTATGGACGATCTGCTCTATGGCAGGCACAGAAAAATTGCCAGAACCAACCCGGTAAACATACTATAATATCATAACAAAAAAAAACCAAGTCACCTTCAGGCAGATAAAATCATATTTCTGGGAGATGCCATGGCAGGTAGCAGAATAAAAAAGAAACCGCGAGATCCTGAGAGTCTGATGGATTGCATTGTTCGCAGTTTCTATTCTTTATCAATAAATCGCTTCAATAGCACATCTTCAACATTTCGGCGAGAATCAATAACAGACAAAACAAATATTTCCTGTCCAGATATCCTGTATATTAACCGCCATGGTGCAATTATTAATTCCCGATATAGCAGAATTCCTTGATCTTTGAGCTCCGATACAATTCTGCCTCTCTCTGGTAATGTATACAGACCTGAAGCGTTCTGACGAATTTTAGTTAATATTTTCAGAGCGTTTTGAGGACTTTCCTCTGCAATATATTCAATGATGTTTTTTAGATCTTTTTCTGCGACACTGGCCCAAATAACTTTATATTTTGAACTCATGTCAGTTTTGCCTTCAATGATTTTTCAATATCATTGAAAACTTTCTCTTGTGGCTTTATCTTACCATTTCTCACATCACTTTCACCTTGTGATATTAGTTTCAACAGGCTGATCGCATTTCGCATATCTTCATAGCTTTTAGGATCTTGAAGAACGGCTCTGGGTTCACCATTTTGTGTTATAATTACAGGCCGATGAGTTGTATTGATTTGATTCAGCAGATCTGCGGCTTTTGACTTTAGATAAGTAACGGGTTTTATGTCATCTATAATATTCATTTTATCACCTCCAGTCCGTATATGGTATCAAATTAAGCCCGAAAGTCAAGGTGATTTTTGACTGCGACACCTCGCATCAGCGGCCAGGACATTAAGGATAGTCGTCTTAAGTGGGGTCAAATGGTCCCACATCCGAACTATTCAAACACAATCTTAACATCCAAGGCAATCCATTCCCCTTCACTAAAGACAATGGGGTTGATATCCAGCTGGCTTAATCGATCACCCAGATCATGGGCAAGCCTTGCCACCTGTGAGATGGTTATTGCAAGCTTTTTTTTATCAAGTGTCATCCCCCTGAAATTTTCAAATACAGGGGATAAAACCAGCTCATCTATCATATCCATGGCTTCGGTCACAGAACAGGGAGCCAGTCTGAAGGCCGTGTCTTTATACAATTCCGTCAGTACTCCTCCTGCCCCGACCATTACGGCATGGCCCAGAGCCGGGTCTTTGATGATCCCGATAATAAATTCCGGCCCCATATAACTGCTCTGATTTTCAACCAGAATATTCTCATTGGGAAACCGCTTCTGCAGCTCCTTGAAATTGGCTTGAACACTTTCATTGTCATTGTTCAGAACCACACCCTGAAATTCTGTTTTGTGCAGAATGTTTGAAGAGCACACCTTTAGCACATAGGGGGGATCAATTCCCTCCACATCAAAGATATCTTCCGGTCCCAGTCTTCTGGCGCAAGGCACTTTAATGGAATACAGTTTCACCAGATATTTTGCATCAAATTCATCGGGATGTTTTTTATCACCAATGCTTTCAAACCACTGTTCAATCTTTTTTTCCATCTTAAATTATGCCTCCTGATCAAGCCTTTGTTTTATCTTTGTTCTTTCCACAAGAAAACGGGCTGCCCTGACCGCTCTTCCAACGGAAGGATATGCTGCAACACCGGCATAATATAAATTTTTAATGCTGTTATCTGTAAAGGGTCCATATTTTGTAAACACGATTATTGGTTTATCTGATTTTTTGATTTTGTCGGCAATGATATCGATCAGATTTTCAGTAATGCCCGGCGGGGCAAAAAAAGCGATACAGATGATAATATCCACACCATCATCCTCAATCAACGCATCAAGGCTTTTTGAAAACATCATATCATCAGCACTTGCAGTGATGTCCACGGGGTTTTCACAGGCTGTAAAGGAAAAGGTGGCGTCTTTTATCTTTCTTTTAGTGGCTTCAGACAGTATTGCCATCAAAAGCTTTGCCCGCTTGTCCATATTCTCAATAAAATCCGTACACATAACCCCATAGCCGCCGGCAGCAGTTAAAATCGCCACCCTGTTTCCGGGAGCCCCTGGCAGCATGGAAAGCACTTTGGTGGCATCACAGAACTCTTCATCATCAAAAACCCGCTGAATCCCGAATTGTTTTAAAGCGCCAGAAATCACATTATCAGAACCAGCCAGTTTTCCTGTATGGGAACTGACAGCCGAAGCTGCTGTATGGGTTCTTCCGGCTTTTAACACAACCACGGGTTTTTTTCTGGCGGTTTCTCTGGCAATGGTTAAAAACTGCCTGCCCTTTTCAATATTTTCAAGATAAAACCCAAGGCAGTTTGTCTTTTTATCCAGGGAAAAATAGTTAAGAAAATCAATTTCATCAAGATCACACTTGTTGCCCAGACCCACAAAGGCCCGCATGCCATAACCCGTGTTGGATGCATACCCAAGGGCTTCAACCCCTACAGAACCGCTTTGAACAATGCATGCGACCTGGCCGTTCCTGTCAAGGGATTTGTCCCCATGCTCAACAAAGATGGTATCAATATTCTCATCAGGCAAAAATATGCCCAGGGAATTGGGGCCAAGGATATTGACACTATTATCTTTAGCAAGTTTTGTCAGTTTTTCTTCAAGCAGTCTTCCTTCAGCACCCACCTCGCCAAATCCGCCGGCCACAATAATATAATTGGGGATTTTTTTTTCAATACACATTTCAACCGATTTTACCGCAGCCTCGGCAGAAATCGTGATGATGGCAAGATCAATATCGTCAGGTAAGGACTGAATATCGGGACTAAACTTATGGCCTTCAATGGCCGTCTCCTTTGGGTTTACAGGAAACAGGCGCCGCCTTGAACCTAAGAGCCGCCTGAAAATAATGCCCCCCACCTTATCCTTGGACTTTGATGCGCCGATCACTGCTATTTTCTTTGGATCTAATAATTTTTTTAATGATTCAATTTTATCCATTAATTTTATGCCCCTTTCCCAAACTCACTTTTTTATATTATCTCTTTCTGAATCGATTTATTCAAGTCTTTATAATCTAATAAATTACGGCATTATATCCAAATGGTTTTATTAGGGATGTTTACCCAAATCCACCATCAAATTTTCGTTTGCCAGCTTGGCCATGGATTGTGGTGGGCTTTGTGGCGGCTTGCCGATGAATTGTGTCGCTTTACAGGCACTACAGGATGCACGCTGAAAAGGATCTGGTTGAAGCTCTTGCTGCAAAAAATGTTTCCATTGAGCAGTGTCTGGCCCGGGCCGCAGATGTAAGTATCAAGATTACCAGCAGAAGAGGTATACCAGCCTGCCAGGCATACTCTGATCTTTTTGGGCAGTTTAAATTCGATTTTCATACTGGTTGCAGTTTTTTGCACAATATTTGTTTTCCGAACGCTGACAAGCCGCTTAAAGCAGAAGTTTGCTGCACGTAAGAAAGATCTGATCCGGCCGGGATATTCTTTCATAGAAAAGTCCATCATCCAAGCATCCTTGCCCATAAGCTGCGCAAAATATTTGATGCTGATTAAGTGTGTCAATCTATTTATCGGAAATGCCAATCCTGGCAATTCCGATAAATAGCTCCTGTTAAAAACCCTGAAAATATTAGTTGCAAAAGACAACCCATGGTATTAAAATGAAACTAAAACCATTTGGGGAGGATTTATGGCAACAGCAGTTAAGGTATCTGATGATCTGTTTGAGAAAGCAAAGATCAAGTCAAAGGTATTTAAAAGATCAATTGCCGGTCAGATTGAATACTGGGCAAAAATAGGACAAATGATTGAAGAGAACCCAGAGCTTCCATTACCATTCATACAGGATATCCTGGTGGGAAGAGAACAGATAAAAGCCGGTCAAGGAACTCCATATGTTTTTGGAAATGGTGAATGAGTAATATTAAGGAAATTGTCCAGTCCCCTGTTTTTGCCAGACAAAAGAAGAAATTGTACAAGCATCAGATCAAAGACCTGGATAATGCTGTAAAATATGTTTACAACAACCCCACAATTGGTGATATGAAAAAGGGAGATTTAAAGGGTGTCCAAATCTATAAATTCAACTCTCAGAACCAGCATTTATTGTTAGCTTATGAAGTAGTGGATTCTAGTTTGTTTTTATACTCATTTGGTTCACATGAAAACTTTTACAGAGAATTAAAAAAATACCTTCAACACTAAATTATTGTATATGATTCATGAATACAAATTTTAAAATGGTTGGTACCCAATAAAATGCGGATTTATGCTGTAGCCGATATTCATGGAAAAACCGAAAAGGTTGAAAAGATTAAGGATGTCATATCGCAGGAAGCCCCTGACATTCTTGTCATTGCCGGCGATATCACCAATTATGTTTCCCCTTTAAAAACCTTTGACCAGTTAAAGGGTACTCCCATACCCATTATGGGTATCCGGGGAAACTCGGATTTTAAACGCGTTGAAGGACTTTTAAGGAAACAGAAAAATACCACCCTTTTGAACCATGTTCCTGTAATTTATAAAGATGCAGACTTTGCTGGCCTCAGCGGAACCATTCCTTTGCCCTTTCTTTCTAAAATCAGTTTCAGGGAAACTCACTTTCTTGACAGGCTTAAACCCAGTATCACCCCAGATACAATTCTCGTGGTTCACCCGCCACCCAGAGGTGTATGCGACAAGGTGGGAAACAGATTCAGCGCCGGAAGCATTGGCCTGAGAAACTTTATTGAAAATCACCCGCCCTTAATGGTGTTATGTGGCCATATACATGAACAGGCAGGATATCAGTTTTTAAAAAACACTCTGGTTGTCAATTGTGCAATGAATAAAAACTCTGGCGGAGCAATCATTGATTCTTGTAAAAATATGCCATTAAAGGTAAAAATGATACAAACTTAAGTGGGGTCAGGCTTGCATAGTTGCGTTCAGGAACCCTAAACGCAACTATGCAAGCCCCATAAATCATAAATAAAGGAAAATAAAAATGTGCGAATCAAATGTATACCTAAGAAAAAACAATGATGAAAAACTGATCATGGAAAATGTGGCTGCAGTAACACCGGTTGGCAAAGATACATTCCTTTTAAAAGGACTTCTGGGAGAAAGTATGAAGGTGAAGGCCATTATAGAAGACATAAACCTTATGGGCCATAAGATCACCTTAAAAGCCCTGTAATGAGCAGATTCTCTGACTATCTTGACCTCATTTCAAATGTCAATGATCTGCCCTGTGACCTTGAAAATAGTCAAAAAGTTCAATGGCTGTTTTATTGTGGAATGCTTTTTTCAAGTAAAGACAAATGGTGGGGAGATTTTAAATTCCGGCATGCCTTCCATGAAGGAATCGATATAACTTATTATAGAAGACATCCAGGAAAAATCCACAGCTTTAATGATTCCTTTAAAGTACCGGCCATGGAAGACGGGATTATTTTAAATATCTGCAGTGATTTTCTTGGCCAGACCCTTGTTGTAGAACATAAAAACTTAAGATCTTCCAATAAAAGAGTTGTCTTTGTATATTCCCATATCATCCTTGAAAAGGCATTGAGAATTGGCCATGGCATAATCAAAAAACAGGTCATTTCAAGGGTGTGTGATACCCATAAGAACCCGCAATTACCTCCCCATCTTCATTTTTCCTGTTTTGAAATCCCCAAAAAGATTTTGTTGAGACATCTAGACTGGAGCATTTTTCCAAGCCATCCGGATATCAATCAAATTAATCCGGTTTTTCTTTAATGGTGAACAGTTAATGGTAAATGGTTAATGATGATGGTGGGTATTAAGGGCTGATTTATTATCAAAAAAGAAGAATTGAAAAAAAAAAAGAATTGATCTATGATTACCCAAACTTAACGGAATACATTAAAATATGGAGCAGATGAATGAAAACACTTAAATTTCTTTTGTGGATGATTGTTCTAGGTCTTATTGGAATCCTGATTTTTCAAAACTTAGATTATTTCATGACAAAAACAGCATTGAAAATTGATCTGGAAATTGATACCTGGAGCTGGACCATACCAGAACTTCAAAACATAGCGTATTTTGGAATCTGTTTCCTTTTAGGGATTATCCTCGCCATTTTAAGGGGATTCATGATAAAGCTGGGTTTAAAAAAAGAGATAAGAACAAAAGATGCTGCCATTTCCTCCTTAAAAGAGAAGATAGTCTCTCTAAAAACCGAACTGGACGTGTTCCAGCATGACCCCTACATCAAAAAAGAGTTGAAAAAAGAACCGATTGTCAAACTCAGCGAACCTGAACAGCCTGATTTTGTGCGGCCCGATCTCGAGCAACCTGATTTTGAACAGCCTGATTTCGTGCAACCGGATTATGAGCAGCCGGAAAATGATATTAAAAAGGATCCTAAACCCGATACTGCCGACTGATTCTGCTGAAACAAAACTAGCAAATGAGCCCAAAAAAAAATACGCCCATGATGGAACAATACCTGTCCATCAAAAAGTCATATAAAGACGCAATTTTGTTCTATCGGATGGGAGATTTTTATGAAATGTTCCTTGAAGATGCAATTAAAGCTGCTTCTATCCTGGAAATTGCCCTGACCTCCAGGAATAAAAATGATGATACCCCCATTCCCATGTGCGGTGTGCCCTTTAAAGCGGCTGACAATTATATTGCCAGATTAATTGAAAATGGATGCAAGGTTGCCGTGTGTGAACAGATGGAAGATGCAGCGGTAACAAAGGGTCTGGTAAAAAGACAAGTTGTCCGGGTGATCACCCCGGGCATGATTTTAAATGAAAAATTACTGGATAAAGGGTCTAATAATTTTCTTTTAGCCCTGTCAAAAACAAGGGATGCAGCCGGTATTGCCTATCTTGATATCTCAACTGGAACCTTTAAAACCACACAGGTTAAAACCAGGCAGTCAAAAATACCACTGGAACTGATTGATGAAGCCTTAAAAATTGATGCCAGAGAAATACTTCTGCCTTCCAGTTTTGAAAAAGACCCTGCCTATAAACATATCCGCCGGATTTTTGACATAAAACAAATCACCTATCTAGACAAAAATGATTTTGATGTCGAAGAAGCAAAGGAAAGGCTTTTAAACAAATTTAAAACCAGAAGTCTTGAAGGATTCGGCGTTGAGCATATGGCTGCATCCATTGCGGCGTCTGGTGCAATTCTCGCATATGTCCAGAATACCCAGATGCAGGATACCCGGCATATCTTCCAGATCATACCCTATGACCTGAAAAATTTTCTGGTTATGGATGACAGATCCTGCAAAAACCTTGAAATCCTGACAAATATTCAGACAATGGATAAAAAAGGGACATTGATCCAGGTGCTTGACAGAACGATCACGGCCATGGGCGCTAGGCTTATCAAAAACTGGATAAGATACCCTTTAATCAATAAAAATAAAATCCAGGAGCGTCTGGATTGTATTGAAGAAATCACCAAAGCATCCCATATACATCAATTGGTGATCAATCACCTGAAATCAGTTTATGATATAGAACGACTTGGCAGCAAAATTTCAATGGGTCAGGGAAATGCCAGGGATCTTATTGCACTTAAAAACTCTTTAACAAAACTTCCTCATCTTTTTAAAGAACTCTCCTTGTTTAAAAGTCCTTTACTCACGGGAAAAAATATTGAAAATCAGGCAATAATTTTAAAGGAGCTTAGTGCTCTGTCCGGATTGATTCAACAGGCAATAAGGGAAGATGCCCCCCATGTACTCAATGAAGGCGGTTTAATCAATGATGGCTACAGCCCTGCCCTGGATGAACTGCTGTTAATTTCACGTGATGGTAAATCCTGGATCGCAAAAACAGAGGCAACAGAAAAAAAAATAACAAAACTGTCTTCTCTTAAAATTAAATATAATAAAGTATTTGGTTATTTTATAGAGGTATCAAAAGTTCAGGCTAATTTGGTTCCAGATCATTATATCAGAAAACAGACCCTTGTGAATGCTGAAAGATTCATCACCGATGAAATGAAACAGGTTGAATCCACCATATTAAATGCACAGGACAAGCGCAATGCCCTGGAATACAAAATTTTTTGCACCATAAGGGACATAATTATTTCAAAAGCAACCCTTATTCTTAAAACAGCGGATTTCATTGCCCATGTAGATGCACTCCAGGGACTTGCAAGGTCTTCATCGGAAAACGGATATATAAAACCTGTCATCAATGATGAGGAAAAAATCTTTATTGAAGACGGACGTCATCCCGTTGTGGAAAAACTGATCACAGGAGAAAGATATGTTCCAAATTCCATTGAAATGGATAATATTGAGAACCAGATCCTTTTAATCACAGGGCCCAATATGGCAGGAAAATCAACTGTATTAAGGCAGGTTGCCCTGACTGTTTTAATGGCCCAGATGGGATCATTCGTACCTGCCAAAAAAGCATCCATCTGCATTGTGGACCGGATATTCACAAGGGTCGGGGCGCTTGACAATCTCTCGTCAGGACAGAGTACATTTATGGTGGAAATGGAAGAAACCGCCAATATTGTCAATAATGCCACATACAAAAGCCTTGTTATCCTGGATGAAATTGGAAGGGGAACAAGTACTTATGATGGAATGAGTATTGCCTGGGCAGTTGCCGAATACCTTCATGATCTCAATAATATTGGGGTGAAAACCCTTTTTGCAACACATTACCATGAATTAACAAAACTGGAAAAAACAAAACCCAGGATTAAAAATTTTAATATTGCCGTCAAAGAGTTTAATGATAATATAGTATTTTTACGCAGGCTTGTTAAAGGCGGAACCAATAAAAGTTACGGAATCCAGGTGGCCAGACTTGCCGGTGTTCCGGATATTGTTATTAACAATGCAAAATATATATTGTCTCGTATTGAACATAAAAACAACACTGATCTACCCGAACCTGTGCCTGAAAAAATAAAAAAGAAGAAGACAAAGAAAGAAAAATCCAGGGACAATCAACTGGAATTATTCAGCCATAATGAACAATCTATTAAAAAAACATTGGAAAAGATTGATATTTCAAGTATGACTCCACTTGAAGCAATTAATGTGTTAAACGATTTAAAACAAAAAAGTAGTCAATAGGATATGGTAACATTTAAAAAATCTATACTGCAGATTTTTCTCATACATTTCATCTTTGCATATGTTTTTATTTTCACAGTAAATGGGTTTGCAGACAGTGCAAAACAAAAATATATGGAAGCTGATGCCTGCTATAAAAAACTGAGACATTCCGCATCCAAGCAGAAAAAAGAAAACGAATGGCTCAATTGCATCAGCCGGTATGAAATCATATATCGACTTCATCCCAAGGACTCATGGGCACCGGCAGGCATGTATAAAGCAGCCAAACTTTATACAACCCTGTCCAAATTATCCGGGAAACAGAGTCATGAAAGCCAGGCAGCAGACCTTCTTGCAAGTCTCCAGAACAACTATCCCAAAAGTGTATACGCAGGCCGTGCTAAGTCAATGCTTAAAACCATAACGGATAACCCAAATTTTTCTGTTAAAAAAATTCGTCACATACGATCTAAAAAAAGTCTGTCTAAAAATAATGTCTTGATCAAAAAATTTGTTCAAAGCAATGAAGTCACTGTTAAGAAAAAAAACAAACCCGAAAAATTTGGATCATCTTATGACAATGTTTCCAGGGATACCACTATTACAGATCTCAGGTTCTGGTCCAACCCTGAATACACAAGAATTGTTATCAATGCAGAAAGCGAAAGGAAGTATTCCCACAGACTCTTAAAAAAAGATCCCTATATCAATAAACCTTTGCAACGATTGTATATTGATATTGAAAAGACAAAGCTTGGAAAAGGCGTTGCAGAACACACTCCCATCAATGACACTCTTTTAAAACAGGCCCGGGCAGGCCAGCACCTTCCCCATACTGTAAGGGTTGTGGTGGATATTAAATCATTTGAAAATTATAAAATATTTTCTTTAAAGGATCCTTTCAGGATTGTCATTGATGTCTGGGGAAAAGGATCTAATGGATCGCCTGCCTCATCTTCTCCTCCAAAAGTGGCAGCCTCTGAAAAATCCGGGAAAACCTCCAGACTTTCAACAGATAATTTAAAATCATCTGATATTGCAAGACAATTTGCACTCGGGGTTAGAAAAATAGTCATTGACCCGGGGCATGGCGGCTCTGACCCCGGAGCTCCGGGATATTATAAGAATGTCTGGGAAAAAGACATTGTCCTGAAAATGGCAAAAAAACTGGCTGTAACTCTCAGGCAGAGATTAAAATGTACGGTATTGCTGACAAGGTACAAGGATAAAAAGCTGACACTTGAAGAAAGGACTGCCATAGCCAATACAAAGAAAGCAGATCTTTTTATATCTCTTCATGTTAATGCGGCTAAAAACAGAAAATTAAAAGGTATTGAAACCTATATTTTAAACCTTGCCACGGATAAACAGGCCATTGCCGTTGCAGCAAGGGAAAATGCAACATCTGAAAAAAACATCTCTGATCTGGATTTAATTTTGAGTGATTTGATCCAAAATACAAAAATTGAAGAATCCACACGGCTTGCAAATCTAGTGCAGAATAATTTTATAAAGGGTATGAGGAAAAAATATTCAGGGATAAATAATCTAGGTGTTAAGCAGGCTCCTTTTTATGTTCTGCTGGGTGCCAGAATGCCTTCTATCCTGATTGAAACATCCTTTATCTCTAACAAGACAGAATGCAAACGACTCATGAGCGATTCCTACCAGACAGCCATTGCCACAACAATTACTGATGGAATTGAAAAATATATAAACGCAACAAATCCAAAACAATTATAATTTTATCTAAAGGAGATAACCATGTCTTTTGAAAACATTATCCTTGAGGTTGACAACTCGATTGCAACCTTGTTTTTTAACCGTCCAAAAGCGATGAATGCACTAAATAATGCGCTTTTTGATGAGTTGGATATTGCCCTGGATCAAATAAGAGACAATAAAGATATTAGGGTTCTCATACTGACCGGCACAGGCGGCAAAGCATTTGTTGCAGGAGCGGATATTGCTGAACTTGTGAAAATGAACCCCCTTGAAGGAAAAAGTTTTTCCCGCAAAGGGCAGAAGGTTTTTTCAAAAATTGAAGACCTTCCCATCCCGGCCATTGCAGCTGTAAACGGATTTGCCCTGGGCGGAGGCCTGGAAGCGGCCCTTGGCTGTGATTTTATTTATGCTTCAAACAAAGCTCTTTTTGGCCTGCCAGAAATCAACCTGGGATTGATTCCCGGATTCGGAGGGACACAGAGGCTTGCAAGACGAATTGGTGAAAACCTTGCAAAAGAAATGATTTTTACCGGCAAAAATATTAATGCTCAAACAGCCCTGGAATATGGTATTGTCAATAAAGTATGTGAACCTGACAAGCTTATGGAAAATGTTTTAAAAACAGCCGGCCTCATTGCCACTAAAGGAAAGGTAGCCTTAAGATCTGCAAAAGAAGTCATTCAATCAGGTCTGAATGCCGACCTCGAAACCGGATGCAGGATTGAAAATGATGTCTTTGGTCTTAATATGGCAAGTGAAGATGCAAAGGAAGGAACCAATGCCTTTCTTGAAAAAAGAAAACCCGTGTTTAAAGGAAAACTGTATTAGACAAAAGGAGTTTCCACCATGTTTATTGAACAAATATCCATATTCATTGAAAACAAGGAAGGAAGACTTGCAGAAGTTACTGCTATCTTAAGGGATGCCAATGTCAATATAAGAGCTTTATCTCTTGCTGATACCACTGATTTTGGCGTATTACGCTTAATTGTAGACAATAATCAAAAAGCAGAAAAAGCATTAAAAAAAGAAGGGTTTAAAGTGGGAATAACCCAGGTTCTTGCTGTTGAAGTCATGGATGAGCCAGGCGGATTAAATAAAATTTTAGACCCATTTTTAGAAAATGAAGTCAACCTGGAGTACATGTATGCATTTGCAAATCCAAAAACCAAAAACGCCATAATGATTTTCCGATTTGATGATCATGATAAGGCATTGAAAATTCTTGCCGCAAAAAATATTAAAGTCTTCACCAGCCAGGAAATCAGCAACCTCTAAACGGGGTCAGGCTTGCCTTATTGTACTTATTTTGACAAATAAGTACAATAAGGCAAGCCTGACCCCAGATACATGACCCCAGATACAAAAAAGGTGTAAAAAATTAAATTTTTACACCCTTTTTGTTAAAAATATCTATCTAATTCAAGCTGTATGGCTTAATGTCCACCAAGTGCTTTAACTGCAGGTGCGATAGCAGGATGAACAAAAAGAAGAATCATTGCAACAACAAGTGCATAAATACAAAGAGACTCAATCAATGCCAGACCGATCAGCATGTTCACCTGGATTTTACCGGCTGCTTCAGGGTTTCTTGAAATACCGGCCATTGCGCCGTTTAAACCCAAACCCTGGCCAATACCACAACCAAAAGCTGCGATACCGATGGCAAGACCTGCTGCCCATACACTACCAACTAGAAATTCCATGTTTTACTCCTTATTATAATTTAATAAAATAATATAAAATAACGGGGCTTCTTCCAAATCCCGTAAAACTCGTATTAATGTGCTTCTTCTATTGCCCCTGCAATATACATGGTGGGCAGCAGGAAGAACACGATTGCCTGGATCAGAGAGACCAGTATACCCATGGCCATGATGGGAAGCGGTACTAAAAATGGTCCGGCCAGCATGAGTAAAATACCAACTACAAGTTCATGGCCCATCATGTTTCCGAAAAGACGCAGGGTCAGGGATAAAACGCGTGCTGCATGACCTATAAGTTCTATAATCAGAAACAAAGGCATCAAGGCAGGTACTGGCCCCAAAAAGTGTTTGATGTATTTAATCCCGTGCATTTTTATTCCAATCACATGACTCCATGTTACCGCAATAAGGGCCAGGGCCACTGTGGTGTTAATCGCGGCCGTTGGCGGATAAAATCCGGGAATCAATCCAAACAGGTTGCCAAGTAAAACAAATAGAAAAATAGTCAATAACAAAGGAAAAGATTTTCTGCCCTCTTCTCCGGTTATGCCTACCATAAATTCTTCAAGACCTGATATCAGGACTTCAAATACATTCTGTACTGGTTTGGGAACCATGGTAATACTTTTTCCACCCAGCCAACCTAAAACTATCAAAATGACCATAGCCAGCCACATATAGGTAACATGCGGATGAGCTGCAGCCCATTCTTCCATTCCAAATATTCCGAACAATGACGTCATAAACAAATAGGGATGCTCCACTTTATACTGCCTCCTTGAAGAATATTTTTTTTAATTCAAGTGCCGTAGCCAAAAATACACTTGCAACAACTACGGAAAGGCCTGCCAGAAGGCCTACCGGATGAACAATATGTTTCGATATCAGCAGGAAGATCAAAAACCCGCTTATGGCAAATCGAATATAATATTTAACCAGGACATTACCGACAATTGACCGTCCTTTTTCCGATACAGTGTCAGGATGGCACATTTTTTTTAATGTTCCCTTTAAAAGATGGAAATTGACAGCAACAATCAAGCCGCCAAGAATGATACCCAGAGCAAATTTCATCGGGGTCATCACAAGGCCGATCATTCCGCCCAGCAGAAGAATCAACCAGTTAGACCTTGTTATAAAATCAACTATCTTTTGCAGGTCCTGCATTAAAACTTTTTTCCCTTTTGCCCTGCTCTGTAGATATTGCTGAATCCGGCGGCTATACCGAATGCAAGACCAACAAGTAACAAAACAGGCTCTGTACCAAATTTTTTATCCAGCCAAAGTCCGATTCCAAGACCGATGAAAATGGCAAGGGCTATTGAAATCCCCAGACTGGCAAAATATCCAAGCTCTCTGATGGTTTTGCCCGTCTCTTTTTTCATATTAAGCCTTTATAATTTTCCCTCTGGCCATACAGATCAATTTATCCTGAAAGCAAATACCATATGCTGAATTTCAAGTCAATGTGAAAATAGCATCTTTTTTATCCAGAGTTTATTGCAATCAGATATCAAATTACATTTATCAGATTGTATGTATTAAATTGCATGCCGGATAAATCTTTTTGTGAATCCAATATTCATTAAACCATTGAAATCACGCAGGCAAACCTGCCTGTTGTTTTTTCTTTCCGAAAAGAATAAAACATTTCTGTATTACATTTTGTGCAGATTTCCATATTTTGAATATTATTTTTTTTCACGCCCTTTTCCCTGAGCTGATCCCGGCTTATTTCCCAGAAATTAAAATAATCTTTACCTTTAATTTTATATCTCCATAGATTTTGGGGAATCTCATCCTTATAATTTACAAATTCAGAACAACAGGGACCAAGGGAGGGAGCAATACCTGCAATGATATTTTCAGGCTGACACCCAAATTGAAGACCCATTTTGTCCAGGGTTTTACCAATAATATTCTTAACACTTCCCCTCCATCCTGAATGAATATTTGCAATTATTTTTTTTTGGGGGTCATACAGCATTACAGCCTGGCAATCAGCGACCTGGATGACAAGAAACACATCCTTTATATCTGTAATAATGCTGTCAGCAGTATAGGCCTCAATACTGGATCGTTTTTTTTTAAACAAATCCGTTTTCTCTTTTTCCAAAACCTTAATACCGCTTTTATGGACCTGATTTAAAAAAACAAAGGGTTTGCTCCCCATTTTTTGGATAATAATATCCCGGTTCTTTGCTATGGTCGACTGGTCATCTCCTGAATTGATACCAATATTAAGAGAATCAAAAGCGCCTGTACTTGTTCCGCCTGCCCTTGTAAATATGCCATGAACAATACCTGGATGGTTTTTAAAATGTTCAAACTCATAAAGTTTGATATGGGTTTTATTCATAGTAAAGCTTACCAATTTTTTCTATAATTTTTGATGTTGAAATATCTGGTTCTAAAAAGACTCTTTTGATATATCCCCCATTTTTTTTTACAAAATCAGCTCCGATGATCTGATCTTCCTGCCAGTCTGCTCCTTTAACCAGTACATCAGGACAGATGGTTTCAATCAAAAGTTTGGGATCAGGCTCATCAAACAATACCACATGGTCAATACATGCCAGGGCTGCCACAACAATTGAGCGATGATCCTGACCAATCACTGGTCTTTTTTCTCCTTTGATGGTTTTCACGGAAAGATCTGAATTAAGACCCAAAATAAGGATATCACCAAGACTTGCAGCCTGGCTCAGGTATTTTACATGACCTGCATGAATAATATCAAAACACCCATTGGTAAATACAATTGTTTTACCAGAAGCTTTGTATTGCCTGGATAATATTTTGATCTCTGAGAAACTGGCAAGCTTATCCATAAGTTTCTTGTCTCCGGTCTATCCTGCACGTGATTAATGTTCTGACAGTATTCACATCAAGCTGAACAATGTCTGCCTTAAAATTATTTTTCAAACCTTGAAGCTTTTTTATCTGATTAAAATATCTGCCATGAATTAAACTTTCCCAAACATATAATTTCACTTGTTTATGGTCAATCTTTTTGTCTTTTATTAAACTTTTGTCATAATTATTCAGCTCTTATGCTTGAAATCACCCTGTCTGATGGATATTTGTTTCGAGGCTATTCGCTTAACCTCCTGCAAATATCCATCAGACAGGGCTTTGGGGATAACTTTTTTTTAACGAGCTGAACAATTACCTTTTGTATTTAATTAAACTTGTGTCGGGGCCAACCATGTGTACTATCAACGATAATCCCTGGTTTTTGAGCTGATTTAAGTACTTCTAAACACTCCTTGAAAACAGCTGTTTGTTGTTTTTTGTTAAAAGGATCTCCATTTTTGTCTTTCATATCAAAAAGATGATCCATCCTTAAATGAACACCTCCGGACGTCAATAATGCTATTTTGCATTTTGAAAGAGGTTTTTTAAGAGGAGTCCAGGGAATGTTATCAGATTCCAAGGCATTGAAGTTTTGGGCCCAGCGCTTTTTTATCCAGGGATTGCGATGTAGAGCAACCATGATTTTATTAAAAAATTTTTTCGACATGAATTCTCATCTATCTTAAAATCTTGGCTTTGTCCATTATTCTTATTAAGCAATTCTCGGTGGCAAATAATTATCAACTCGAATTATGAAGAATTTTGTATGCTGCATTAAATATTTGTGACCATTACCCGTTCAGGTCAGTTTGCCCCCAAATCCACCATCAAATTTTTATTTACCGGCTGGGCCATGGGGTTGCGCACTATCCCTGGCCATCAGCAAGGTGCCAGATGCAAGGCGACAAGGAGTGACGAAAGATGCGTATAAGTCATACTCTGCAGGAAGGAACGACTGCAGTCAACGCAGCAGGTGGCACCTTGATGGTTGATCAGGGCCCCTGTAATAGCTTGACTTTTCAAGAATTTTTAATTAGTTTATAAAATTAATAAGAAGGATAAACAAACTGATATTTATGAGTCAATAAAAGATATCAGCAAAATTATTTTAAAATAAATACAGCTTATACCTTTATATAATATTTTGAAAAGGAGAAAAAATGACACAAAACAATTCTTTTCTCAAAAATAAGCACATACTGGCAGTTGACGATGAATCGGATGTCATTGAAACTATACAGGAAATTCTGGAAGAGGCAATAGTTGACGTTGCACAGGACTACGAGACTGCTTCCCAAAAAATTCTTAAGACTCAATATGATCTTGCTATCCTGGACATTATGGGAGTCAACGGGATTACGCTTCTTGAAGAATGTGTAAAAAGAAAAATTCCTGCCATAATGTTGACTGCCAACTCAATGAATCCAAAATCCTTGATCGAGTCCATTAAAAAGGGTGCTATTTCCTATCTTTCAAAAGAACATTTAAGTGTACTTGATTCATTAATCAATGATATTTTGAGCAAACACAAACAAGGCAGATCCACCTGGAAATTTTCCTTTGAAAAATTAGGAAATAATTTTAACAAGCGTTTTGGTAACGACTGGAAAGATGACGATAAGGAATTCTGGGATAAATTTGATAAAAATTATTATATCTAATCAGAAATATTTTTAACTATTCAGCTCTTATGTTTGAAACCGCCCCTGTCCGATGGATATTTTTGTTCGATGCTAAACGCTTAACCTCCTGCAAATATCCATCAGACAGGGCTCTGAGATAACGTCTTTTAACGGGCTAAACAATTACAAATATTTTTTCTAACCCATAATCAAAAGCTGGAATTTAACAGGATCAGTATGTTCAATTCCGGCTTTTTATCGTAAGACAATTGTCCAAAATTTCAGCAGGCTTTACACCATCATGTGGGCTAAAAACAGTGAAATCGCTGGAAACAATACAATAAGTGTTAAACGAACAATATCAGCTATCCAGAAAGGTGTTACGCCTTTAAAGATGGTGCTGACTTTTACATCAGGCAATACAGCCTTGAGTACAAACACGTTTAATCCCACAGGAGGTGTGATCAAACTTATTTCAGTAACAACAACGACTACGATTCCGAACCATATTAAATCAAAACCAAGTGCCTGTATCATGGGATAAAAAACAGGAACCGTTAAAACAATCATTGACATACTTTCCAGGATGCAGCCTAAAAGAACATAGACCAGCATAAGAATGAGCACCACAACAAAAGGCGAAACATCCCATCCCAGGACAAAATCAGCTAAAGCATCGGGCATACCAACCACATTAACAAAGTTGGCAAAAATCATTGAACCAATCAGCAGAAAAAAGATCATGGCTGTTGTACTTGCTGAATCAACTAAAACCTTTTTTAATATTTCCAGGGTAAGTTTT
>JABGOU010000079.1 GCA_018645325.1 Desulfobacula sp. | reverse complement strand
TGACGATCTGTGGAATCACAGAGGGTATGGCCGGGTCAAAAAAGGCGGCATTAACGCTCAAAAGGGCCTGCATCAGTAAAATCACATAAAAATTCATCATTTCAAGATAAAAAAGAAGGGCAAACAAGGCAATAATCAACCCCCGGATCAGGTCAGTTCCCACAATAATAATTTTGCGGTTATACCGGTCGATAAAAGCGCCTGAAAAAAAACCAAGCACTAAGGAAGGGATTAAGGAAGCCGCCAGAACCGCCCCCATCTTTGCCGAAGATCCTGTTGTTTTCAAAACCCAGAATGACAGGGCAATCATATGAAATTTATCCCCGATCTGTGAAACAAACTGGCCTGTCAGCAGATAAAAAAAATTTCGATTCATTATTATCAAAACTCCAGAAATAAGTTAGCATACATCGCTATATTGTTACCAATGTACCAAGATAATGTCAATGTATTTTTTAAAACCCTCAGAGTAATCCCAAATAGGTTTCAAAACCTTTCAAATATACCCCGTGGAATTTAAACTAATAACCGGCCATTTGTCGAAAATGGCTGTACTGCCATTTTCGACAAATGTGATTTTGTAAAAGTTTACCGATCCACAATTTGCTGAATCGAATTCCCTTCAACTACAAGATTTTGTATTTGGTTATGATGCTGAAAACCCCTGGACTGTTAATAGTCAACACAATTTCAGAATGGGTATCGGTCAATTTTTTCAATATACGTTATTTCAATCTTTTGAAATTTGGGTTGATGTTATCCCATATATTTTAATTTAAATCTGAAGTTGAAAAATTTGTCTTTACCATATGTGGTATTTTCGGTAAAATTCAGAAAGTCTGGACTGGTGAAAGAAGCGCTCAGTATATTTGAGGATTTGACTCGTGGGTGTATATACCATTATGGCTCACCCTATCCATTGATAGGTGACAAACAATTCATTACTAAGTCACTATAGTTTCAAATGGCAATCAAAAAATAGAGAGAACAAGGATGCCAAATATCGATACAAAAAGAATAAAGATTGAATATGAGCAGTTTGGAGGGTCATCTAATCCGACATTATTGCTGATTTCTGGGTTAGGTGGTCAGATGCATTACTGGCCGAGTGAGTTCTGTTCAAGGATAGCTGATAATGGATTCCGAGTTATTAGATTTGATAATAGAGACACCGGCTTTTCAAGTAAAATTGACAGCCTGAATTTAGATGAAGCAAGACAGCTTATTGGCAAACTCTTTGCAGGAGAAAAAGCGCCAGTGCCGTATAGTATAGAGGATATGGCTAATGATGCGATCGGTGTTCTTGATGCCCTTGATATCCAGAAAGCTCATATCTGTGGAATGTCTATGGGTGGGTTTATCAGTCAAACTTTAGCAATCAATTATCCTGACAGAGCCCTAAGTCTTATATCTATTTATAGCAATCCAGGAAACAGTCATGAATACATGCCGACACAAAAGGTAATGGAAGCAACGTTTAACCCTCCACCAGAAGAGCGGGAGGCGTACATTGATAATCGGACAGAACTTTTCCAGTTGATTTGTGGCACTGGTAGACCATTTGATGAAGAATTTTACCGAAAAATGTTTGCAAAGTCATATGACCGTTGTTTTTACCCTGACGGAACGGCACGGCAATACCTTGCGGTCATGACACAGAAGGATAGGAGGGATGACCTCGCCGTACTTTCAATCCCTACACTCATTATTCATGGTGATGAAGATCCGATGATACCTCCTGTCGCTGGAGAAGCAACAGCAAAAGCAATACCCAATTCTGACTTGAAAATTATTAAAGGTATGGGACATGATTTGCCTTCAACTGCATCTTATGGAATTGAGATATCAGACAGCATCATCGAATTTTTAAAAACAAAATTCCATGGAGAGTGATATACTCCATTTTTTTAGCAATTCTTGGCGTTGGCTTCTTCTTCCAGTTATGCTTAGAAATTCGGATGGCATGTTTGATTAGAAAAACACCTGCTCGTGAATATATTTTCATTTCAAAGAAGGGAGTTCAATTTGTCTATCTATATGGGGTTCCGGCTGGAAACTTACAGCGACAACTGGCATTTTAAAGGCTCGATCCAGACAAGATTCGGGGACCCCTATATGTGGTATCCGATGTTTTTTTGAATAAAAATTTCAATTCCATTATATAAGCCGAGGGTATCATCCCCGGTAATTTTTCCATATTCAACGATATAATATAGCAAATTTATAGTTGCAGATTTTGAAAAATCATTTTTCGGGGTCTGAACTGCTGGATAGTGTATCTCCAATTATGTTGCGAGTTTTTTTTGTAGCGAGTTGTTACCCATGATGAGAAGATCAAACGAAATGGGAGATTGATAGCAGAATCAAGGGAAGACCGAATCGAAAAAATGATTCTGCTAGTTTTCAAGCTTTCCAAACCTTAATACACTCAATTTAAGTTGAATTTATCAGAATTCAAGAACCGATTCCCCATGTTTTTTCATCAGTTTTACTAAATAATTATTTTTGGCTGTTTTTTTATTATTTTTTATACTTTAGTTGACAAAAGGGAACTTCTTATCCTATATGCAATGTTTAGAAAGATTCTTTTTATGCGATTTTTCGTTAACCTTTAACTAATCTTTCTTATACAACTTTCCGTTAAGCTTTAATTTTTGTTTAGCAATTCTTTTTATGCGACGTTTCGTTAACCTTTAACTTTTTCAGGAGAATGTAAAATGATGAATTTGAAAACTGTTTTAGGAGCAGTGGTTGTAACTGCAATGCTTACAGCGGTTCAGGTAAGTTTTGCGGCTACTGAGATCCAGTGGTGGCATGCAATGGGTGGCGTCAATGGAGAACGGGTCAACAAGATTGCCGATGATTTCAACCTGACCCAGAAAGATTATAAAATTGTGCCGGTTTATAAGGGAAACTATACCGAAACCATGACCGCCGCAATTGCAGCTTTCAGAGCAAAGCAGCAGCCCCATATTGTACAGGTTTTTGAAGTTGGGACTGCTACCATGATGGCAGCCAAAGGAGCTGTCTACCCAGTTGAAGACGTAATGAGTGATAGTGGTGTTGCTTTTGATAAATCTGACTACTTACCTGCAGTTATCAGCTATTATCAGACATCTGAGGGCAAACTCCTCTCCATGCCGTTTAACAGCTCTACCCCGGTTCTCTGGTACAATAAAGAGGCATTTAAAAAAGCCGGAATTAAAGAACCGCCTCAAACCTGGCCGGAAATGGAAGCGGCTTCACAAAAAATTCTTGATGCCGGTTATAAGAGTGGATTCTCTTTTGGCTGGCAATCATGGGTTATGCTTGAAAACTTCAGTGCCTGGCATAATTTAGCTGTAGGAACAAAGGAAAATGGTTTTGCCGGAACCGATACTAAATTTTCTTTTAACAACAATCAGGTCAAAAAGATGTTGGGGAGTGTTGGTGACTGGCAAAAGAGTAAAATTTTCCAATATGGTGGCCGCAGGGGTGACAGTCTGCCCATGTTCACAAATGGAGAATGTGGAATGTGGATGAACTCTTCCGCCTATTATGGCGGTATTAAAAAGCAGGCCAAGTTTGATTTTGCTCAAACCATGCTGCCTTTTTATCCCGATGTTATAGACAAACCGCAAAATTCAATCATCGGGGGAGCTACCCTATGGGTTTTGCGTGGCCATGAAAAAGCTTCTTACAAGGGTGTCGCTCTGTTTATGAGCTATCTATCTTCTCCTGAAGTCCAGGCTTGGTGGCATCAGGAAACCGGATATGTTCCGATTACCACGGCTGCCTATGAACTCAGTAAAAAGCAGGGTTTCTATGAAAAAAATCCTGGCACAGATACAGCTATTAAGCAGCTGAGTCTCAATCAGCCTACTCCCAATTCACGTGGTATACGTTTCGGCAATTTTGTTCAGATTCGTGAAATCATCAACGAAGAGATGGAGGCTATCTGGAACGGAAGTAAAACGGCAGATCAAGCCATGGATGAAGCTGTAAAACGTGGCAACAAACTTCTCCGGAAATTTGAGAAAGCAAATAAATAATCTATTATTTTCAACAGCTGCAGGTGACTGCAGCTGTTGATTGCCTGATACTTATGCTAAAAAGAGTCCATTTTAAACCTTCGCCGCTGCCCTATATTCTGGTCGCGCCACAGCTTATTATAACCCTGGTCTTTTTTATATGGCCGGCGAGTCAGGCTATATACCAAAGCCTGCTTGTTCAGGATGCTTTCGGATTAAGCACGCAATTTGTCTGGCTTGACAATTTTAAAGAGCTTTTTGGTGATGATTATTATCTCGATACGTTCAAACGTACTATTTTTTTCTCAAGCCTTGTGGCGTTTTCCTCTTTAAGTATTTCGCTGGTTCTTGCTGCCATGGCTGACAGGGTGATTAGAGCCTCGTCCATGTATCGCACATTGCTTATATGGCCCTACGCTGTGGCCCCTGCAGTGGCAGGTGCACTCTGGATGTTCATGTTTGATCCCACAATAGGGATCATTGCTTATATGCTGGATTTCCTGAATTTTGAATGGAATCATCGTCTCAGTGGCAACCACGCTATGGCACTTATCGTTTTTGCTGCAACATGGAAACAGATCAGCTATAATTTTCTTTTCTTTTTTGCCGGGATACAGGCCATTCCACATTCCCTTATTGAGGCCGCTGCAATTGATGGATCCGGCCCTGGAAGGAGATTCTGGACTATTATTTTCCCGCTCATTTCCCCCACCACTTTTTTCCTGTTGGTTATGAACCTTATCTATGCTTTTTTTGAAACATTTGGTATTGTTCATGCGGTCACCAAGGGTGGCCCAGTCAAGGCAACTGAAATACTCGTCTATAAAGTCTACAATGATGGTTTCATTGGTCTTGACCTTGGTGGTTCAGCGGCGCAGTCTGTCATATTGATGGGTATTGTCATTGTGCTTACCGTGATTCAATTTCGATATATCGAACGTAGAGTGGAGTACTAATTATGATAGAACAACGCCCTGTGACGACGGTAATCTGCCATATTGTTCTGATAGCAGGGGTATTGCTGGTCGCTTTTCCAATTTGGGTTACCTTTGTTGCTTCAAGTCACACTGGGGTTAGGATGACACAGATTCCACTGCCTCTTCTTCCGGGAGGACATTTTTTCGAAAACCTTGTTGATGCCATTACCAAGGGGGTCGGAAATGCCCGCGAACAGTCTGTCGGCTTGATGCTGATCAACTCAATGATAATGGCCATGATGATTGCCTGTGGAAAAATCGTTATTTCTCTTTTGTCAGCCTTTGCCATCGTCTATTTCAAGTTTCCCTTCAGGATGACTATTTTCTGGCTGATTTTCATCACTCTGATGCTGCCCGTGGAGGTGCGTATAATGCCAACCTTTGAGGTCGTGGCAAATCTTAATATGCTGAACTCTTACTGGGGATTGACTATTCCATTGATAGCATCGGCCACAGCCACATTCATGTTCAGGCAGTCCTTTCTTACCGTACCCGATGAACTGCTGGAGGCTGCGCGTATAGACGGGGCCGGGCCAATGCGCTTTTTCTGGGATATCCTGTTACCCATCTCCCGCACCAATATTGCAGCTCTTTTTGTTATTCTTTTTATCTATGGCTGGAACCAGTATCTCTGGCCTCTTTTAATCACCACAGATAAAGATATGTACACTATTGTAATGGGCATAAAACAGATGCTTGAAGCGGCTGAAGAATCCCCGGAATGGCATCTTATAATGATGACCACTCTGCTGGCCATGCTGCCACCTGTTGTTGTGGTGGTTGGGATGCAGAAACTCTTTATTAAAGGTTTAACAGAAACGGAGAAGTAGTGTGGCTAAGGTAATACTTGAAAATATAGTTAAAACATTCGGAAAGACAGAGGTCGTCCACAGGATAAACGCCTGCTTTAATAATGGGGAGTTTGTTGTCATTGTAGGGCCATCCGGTTGTGGGAAATCAACAATACTGCGTATGATTGCAGGTCTTGAAGAGGTGAGTGAGGGCAATATCACCATCGGTGACCGGATAGTCAACAATGTAGAACCTAAAGATCGACAAATTGCCATGGTCTTTCAGAATTATGCTCTTTACCCACATATGACCGTTTTTAATAATATGGCCTATGGATTAAAACTCCGAAAACTCAGCCGTGAAGAAATCAAACAAAGAGTTGGAGAGGCAGCGGACCTCCTGCAATTAACCGATTTTTTAAAGAGAAAACCAAGACAGCTCTCCGGAGGTCAACGTCAAAGGGTTGCCATGGGCAGGGCGCTGGTGAGAAAACCATCAGTATTCCTCTTTGACGAGCCGCTATCAAACCTTGACGCCAAGCTCCGCCATCAGATGCGGGTCGAACTTAAGAAATTGCACCAGAGGCTTGGTACAACCATGATCTATGTTACCCATGACCAGGTCGAAGCCATGACCCTTGCTGATAAAATTGTGATAATAAATGATGGCCATATCGAGCAGATCGGCAGCCCCGATGAAATCTATCATGATCCGGCATCAAAATTTGTGGCAGGCTTTATCGGCTCTCCGCCAATGAATTTCTTTGCAGCAAAGGTTGTGGGGAAGAAAATGATTGAGTTTGGTAAAGGGACCAGGATGACAATAGAAAACAAGACCCTTCCAGATAAAAGAAGTTTGGTGGCCGGTATACGCCCTGAAAAAATCCAAATATTTTCAGAAAAACGAGAAGGTCGTTTGCGGCTTGAGGTTGAACTTATTGAGAAGCTTGGTGCGGGTAAATTGCTCTATAGTCATATCGGTGATCAGCCTATAGTCGTGAATATACCTGACAGCTCAACTACAGATCTTGATCAATGCTGGGCAGAGTTGTCTCCTGACAATATTTACTTTTTTTCTTCAGAGTCACACAAGCGACTATAAAGGTTTGTATTGACAGCGTATTACATTGATCCCCAATCAGCATCCCTTATTGACCCCTCCTGGACAATAAAATGTTTTTCTTTTTCATGGTGAAGTTCCTCCTCATTTTTTCAACTGCTTTTTGCAGATTGATCTTATAATCACAGGCGCTTTACCTGAAACCGGTATTCGTGTATAGTAAAGTATCACTTGCACTACCTTTGAACGAAACAAATAATAAAACCCGTTCATTCATAAGGAGGATATCATGGTCATTGCCGAAGATATCATGGAAACCGATGTTATTTGTATCTCCCCGGATACAGAGGTCCCTAAAGCCGTTGAAATCCTGTTAAAAAACCATATCAACGGCGTCCCCGTGGTGAATGACAAAAATGAACTGGTGGGTATCCTGTGCCAGAGCGACCTGATCTTCCAGCAAAAAGAGATGCCCATTCCACCGATTTTTACCATTCTTGACAGTATCATCCCCCTGTCATCATCCAAAAAGCTGGAAGACACCTTACAAAAAATATCAGCCGCAACCGTTGACCAGGCCATGATCAAAGACCCCGTTACTATATCTGCCGACACCCCTGTATCTGAAATTGCAAGCCTTATGGTGGAAAAGCATTTTCACACCCTACCTGTTGTGGACGGCAAAAAACTTATAGGCATCATTGGTAAGGAAGATATTTTAAAAACCCTGATACAAAAAGAATAGGCAACCATTGACACCTACATTTTCCATCCCTAATATCCGTTTGTTTATTGCCTTTAAAGTTTTTTTTAATTCAAGATTCTACTACCCGGTCTTTACCATTCTGTTCCTCGATTTCGGTCTGACCGTGGCCCAGTTTTCCATTCTTAATGCTGTCTGGGCAGCCACCATTGTTCTTGCCGAAGTTCCCTCGGGAGCCCTGGCCGACATTATCGGAAGAAAACGATTGCTGGTTTTTGCCACATCCATAATGATCATTGAGATCGGCATCATCAGTTTTATCCCGAAAACAGATCCTTCCATTATTTTTATTGTTTTTTTGATTAACCGTGTCTTAAGCGGACTTGCAGAAGCGGCTGCCAGCGGGGCTGATGAGGCTATAGCCTATGATTCACTGGAAGCAGAAGGTGACAAGCGCCAATGGGGTCGAGTGCTGGAAATCCTAATGCGGTTTCAATCCTTTGGATTCATTATTGCCATGAGTGTAGGCGCGGCCATTTATGATCCAAACCTCCTTGAAAGCGTCTGCCGATTTTTCGATCTTGATACAAATTTTTCCCAGGAAACCACCATGCGGTTTCCCTTATACCTTACCTTTATCCTGGCAATCTGTGCATTTATCACTACCCTTCGAATGGATGATCCTCATAAAAATTCACCATCATCCGATGCAAAAAAGCCCGAGATCCGGCAGGCTTTCAGCCTGACACTCAAGGCTGGTCTCTGGATTTTAAAAACTCCTTTTGCCCTTTGTGTGATACTTTTCGGCATGCTCTTTGACGGTATTATCAGAATGGTCATCACCCTTTCCAGCCAATATTACAGGATGATCGAACTGCCGGAATCCACTTTCGGTATTATTGGATCACTTGTAGCCATGTTCGGGCTTGTGGTTCCCAAAATCGCAAAAAAAATTACAGAAAACCATTCCCCCTCTTATGCAGTTTGGATCACCGCCGGCTTAACCCTTACCGGTCTTGTCTCCATGAATTTTTTCTGGCCCTATTTGGGATTAATTCCAGCACTCATCACTTATAGCGCCATGTACTTCACAGGTTTTTTTGTCAGCTTTTATCTCAATCAGGCCGCATCATCTGAGCAGCGGGCAACGATTCTGAGCTTTAAAGGACTGGCTTATAACATTTCCTATGGTATCTTGGGCATTCTCTATGCCCTTTTATTAAAAACTATAAAACAGGGCATCCAAACAGAATCTGTTGAAAATAAAGTTTTTATGGATTCATTTTCAGGGTTCCCCATAACCTTTATTCTCTGGTTTATTTTTTTATTGGCAGTCTATTTGTTCGTCTTGAAAAAACCGTCTTTTCCCGGAAAAAAATAAACATCCTCAATTTTTCATTTTATTTTCCCCGTTTATATATTATCATTTGGATAAAACAGATTCTAAATACAAAAAAAACCATAAGATGAATAATAAAGGATGATATTATGGCGCACAAAGATAAAGGGCATTATGCAGCAAAACATAAGGGCAGGCAAATCAATGAAACCATAGCAAGCAAAATAAAGGCTTTATCCGATGATAATTGCATTAAATGTGCTTACGCCCACCAGGCCGGAAAGGATCTGGACGTTGCTCCATCTGAGATCGGCGTACAGACTGATCTTTTAGAATATCGTATTGCAGACTGCCAGCTTGGATTATTTGGCTACAGCAACGGGCAAAAAAGAATTGATCCTGATATTAACATTATGCCTGATTTAAATGAACAACTGGATATAACAAGCATAGACGGCAGAATATCCTGTCTGGAGTGCTGGACTATTGCAAAAAAACTAAAAATCAAACGACTTGATATGGGATCAGCCTGTGAGAAAAAAAACATCAAAATAAAACCATGTCAACTCGGGGCTTTTTAAAAATTTATTGATGGTTAAGTTTTTTTTGCGTTTTACGTTTGCGCCTCTGTTTTTGCTTTTTTATCTTTTCTGTTTTTTTTAGTTTTTTATCGTCCCTGCCCGTCACTGCCTCTTCTATTTTTTCAATGAGTTTGCGAAGGGCATAAAAACGGTTTAAACTTTGGGACCTTGATTTTCCACATTTAACGGATAAGTTTGTTTTTTTGTGTTTGATAAATACGGCAGACGATGATTTGTTTACCTTTTGTCCTCCTCTGCCCGATGCCTTGATAAATTTTTCTTCAACATCTTCTTTTTTGATTCCCAAAGCTTTCATCCGCTTTTCTAA
Source organism: Desulfobacula sp. (assembly GCA_018645325.1). GTDB lineage: Bacteria > Desulfobacterota > Desulfobacteria > Desulfobacterales > Desulfobacteraceae > Desulfobacula. The sequence goes on along the minus strand of JABGOU010000079.1, from coordinate 2,447 downwards.
ATCAAACAATTTATCTTTGCCAGGTCCTGTCATCCCAATTCACCCGGATTATAATTTTCCTTTAAATTTCAGGTATAGATTTAATTGATGCCCTGAAGCTGCAATCTTCATGGCTTTTGCAACATCAGGGCATAACTCAGACCGAATAAATTTATGGCAGGGGCTGATTAACCCCTGCCATAAAAAAAAAGAAGTGCTTTTCATTATTACTTGTTTTTCCAGACAGGTCTTCTTTTTTCCTCAAAACTTGCAATACCTTCAAGGGTATCTTCTGTTTTCATCATTGTGTTAAGGAAATAGTTGCTAACCAGATCCACACCCTGGAAAAAATTGGTTCCGATATGACGTTTTACTGCCCGTTTGTTGAGCCTCAGGATCAATGGACTTGCATGGCAGATCTGTTTTACCTGGCCATCAACCACTGCCTGGAAATCATCAACACTTGCCACCTTTGAAACAAACCCAAGATCCTTGGATTCCAGGGCAGAGTAAGTCTGGCCCGTTGTGACAATTTCAATGGCCTTTGCAACGCCAACAAGTTCGGGAAGCCTTAAGGCAGCATAGGGCGGAAAAAACCCAAGTTTGACTTCGGGCTGACCAAAGATCGCTTTTTCCGAGGCTATGACTATATCACAGGCAATGGCAACTTCCATACCGCCGCCTAGACATGCACCATTTACAGCAGCAATAATGGGGATATCAATCATGTTTATCAGTTCAAAAATCCGGTTAAAGGTTGCCACCATTGCATCCACATTATCCGGTTTATGATCTCCCACTTCCACGCCGACGCAAAAACTTCTGCCTTCACCCGTAATCACAACACATTTAAGCGCTTTATCTGCTGCTATTTTCTCAAGCTGGATATTAAGTTCATCCATCATGGGGATGTCCAGAACATTGTGCTTGGGTCTATCAAGCACAATCCTGGCAACCTGATCATCGGTTTCAATTTTTAAGAATTTAGGGTCTGCCATGTTGACCTCCTGATAAAATAATCTGGTTAAATTTACTATCCTCTGATAACCCTTGGCGTAATCATATGATGCTGGGGACAGATGGATGTCGGATTCTGATAACTTGCCCCTGCAAAGGCTTTCAGATAATCACGCAGAGAGCTCATCTTCACCACTTCATCCACCATACCATATTTTGCACAATAGGCCGGTCTTGAATTATCATAATACTCCTTGGCCTGCTGATTCATTTTCTCAATAATCGGTTCAAGGGGACGTCCGGCATCTTTTTCTTTGACCAGTCTTCTTGAAAAACTTGCAGCCGCTGCTGTTTCACCATGCATGACATAAATCTCAGTGGTGCCGATACCTAAGGTAAAAGCATTATGACGATTGGCAGTGGGGCCTCCCATGACATAATGGGCTGCTGCCGTTCCTTTTCTCAAGGTGATCAATGTCATGGGCACATCCGTGTGCTGGATGGAGTAGATCAGGGACTGTCCAAGGCCCAGAAGTTCTGCTTTTTCCGCAATATCACCAACATCTATTCCCGAGGTGTCCTGGAACCAGATCAAGGGGATTCGATCCCGTCCGCAAAAAGTAACAAATTCATTCATTTTGATAAGACCCTGGCGATAAAGCTTACCACCTATTCCGCCATAGTCGGCATACTCTGGATAATCTTCTCCCAGCCAGCCCTGGTTGTTGCCGATTATGCCCACAAGATATCCATCCATTTTCACAAGACCCGTATAAATCTCAGGTCCGTAATCCGGTTTGAATTCCATGTGCTCACTGCCGTCAACCAGGCGGGCAATGATCTCTTTAAAATTATAAATCTGTTTCTGATTATGGGGGATGAGGCGGTAAAGATCTTCTGCCGGGAACCTTGGCGCTTTTGGTTCTGCAACCCTGAAAAATTTGGGATTATAGGCCGGCATATCCTTCATATAATCTTTAAGCCCGTCAAGAACCCCTTTTTCTTCTTCATAGACATACCTGAAAAAACCGGTTTCATTAAAGTGAATATCAACTGATCCAGGGGGTTTGGCCTTGTATTGTTTTGCGCCTGCAATCAATTGTTCTGCGCCCTCAAGGTCAAAATACCCCTTGGGAGACATGCCGCTTAAGATACCGCCGCCGCCCACGGCAATATTACAGTCTTTATGGGCAAAGAGGATCGTGGGGCTCACTCCCTGGTATCCTCCTCCCGCAGGGTTTGTTCCATATATGCCAGCCAGGACAGGGATGCCCAATTGTTCTAACTCGGCATGCCTGAAAAAAGGCGCTCCTGCTCCTCTCCGATTGGCGTAAAATTTTTCCTGTTCAGTCAGCTTGGCCCCGCTGCAATTCACCAACCAGACCAGTGGAATATTCAGGCGTTTAGCCAGATCGGTGACCCTGAGGATATTTTCCGATTGGCCAGGTAGCCAGGCACCGGCCATCACCTTATTATCAAATCCGATCACGACGGCCCAGCGGCCGGAAATC
>JABGOU010000078.1 GCA_018645325.1 Desulfobacula sp. | reverse complement strand
TCTTCAATGATTTTATGGATAGACCGATTCATGGTTCCCTCCTTTAGTTAAATTATAAGGATAAATGAAAAATGAATGGTATTTATATATTAATTAAAATTCATTATTAAGTCAAATTTTATTCTTCTCTTATCCCAAAAAAACCAAGAATTCCGCAGGGAGGAACGACCGCAGTCAACGCAGCAGGTGGTACCTTGATGGTGGATCAGGGTCTTTGTTATTTATTGCAATATTTGTATAATAGTGTAGTATACGATTCGATATTATGCTGGGTAGAATCAAATTTTCATCATGGCAAAAAATAAACTTCTTAAATACGAACGAGTCAAACATCTGCCTAACGTCACTTTTTCAGCGTTTGGCAAACCTGGCTCTCCTTTTTCATACCCCTGGTACGAGGAACCTTACAAGGGCATGAAAAAGATTCTCGAACTTGGCTGTGGTAAAGGAGAGTATAGTCTGGCTTTCGCTGCTGCCGATCCTTTTAATTTTTGTGTGGGAATCGACTATAAGAGTCACCGTATGTGTGTAGGCGCTGAAAAAGCTATTGCAAATGACCTCGAAAATGTCCACTTCCTTTGTGTGCGTATTGAACGTATCAAGGAGTTCTTTATGAAACATTCAATACACGAAATCTGGCTCACCTTTCCTGACCCGCACCCAAAGAATCGATCAATCAAATCCCGGTTGTCTGCCTCACCATTTTTAGACATATATGAGTATTTACTCGTTCCCAAAGGTATCATACATTTGAAGACCGACAGTGATCTGCTGTACAACTACACCAGAAAATCCGTCAAACAATGGGGCGGGAACATAATTGCAAAATCGGATAATATTCATGGGGCTGACTCCAGCAGGCTTGGAGCCAATTACATAGTTTCCACTTTTGAGAAAACTGCTCTTTCACATGGATCTAAAATTAAATACATGGCATTTACATTAAACTAACGGCCATGGCCGCCTTGGTCTTTGACCCGGGTTACCCCGCAATAAAACATGAAATAAAGATGCTGTTTTGCAACATTATTTCATATAAAAAACTAAAGAAAAAATTAAAAGGTATTTACTTGACCGGGAAAAAGTTGGTAATTATCTGATAAAAAGATTCAGTGGAAGCCTGTTTTCAACTATAAAACCATGAACGCTCAAAAAGAACAAGGAGGAGACATGAAAGATCAACTGAAAACTATTGAGGAGGCAATGAGCCTAATTGGAGAACTCAAAACTACTTTTGAAATTAAACCTCCTGACAGCAAAGACCCTTTGCTTTACACAGGTGTTGTGGAGGCGGATGTAATTGAGCAGATTACACCTATAGTTGAAAAGTATTATGGCCGTCCATTTAAACCTGCTGGAAAATCAGCTTTATTGAAAAATTTAACAGACGGTTTTTCAAAAGCCATCGGCGGCATGCGAAAGGACCAAACTGTTTTTCGCAAGGATATTTCAAAATCACTCTATTTATACTGCGCTTTCTGGCCCTGGGGATCAAATCCAGTAAACACCACTGTACGAATTGGTGTCCTCACTACAGGCTCGGAAGAGCCAGGAAAAGAGATATATTCTATTATGGGCAAATACTTAGACTCCTTGCCCTGAATATCTTGGAATCTTCCAATGGTTCTCTTAAGATGATTTATAGATTATAACATTTAAAAAGATAATAATCTGATGTCCACGGAAATATTAAAAACAAGCACGAAAACCGAAACCAGAAACCGTCAGAGAGCCGCTGAATCTGTTGTTAATATTGGTCTGTTTTTCAATTCTATCCTTGCATTCGTAAAAATTTTCGCCGGCATTTTGGGGCATAGTCAAGGGCTTCTTGCCGATGGTATCAATTCAGTATCCGACGTTATTTACTTTGTTGTTGTGAAAATATTTGTACAACTATCGGGTAAGCCTGCTGATTCTGAACACCCTTATGGTCATCATCAACTTGAGAGTATTGCAGCTTTAGTCGTTGGCGCTTTCGTGATTACCACGGGTGCCGCTATATTCTGGGATTCTGTCAATTTTGCTTTTGATCTTTTTGTGGGAACTGCCCCACAGCGAACGGTACGAATGTTTGCTCTGGTTGTGGCTCTGGCTACGATTATTTCCAAAATTTTTCTCATGGTGCACGCAAACCGAATCAGCCAGGCAACTAAGAACCTGGCAATCAGCGCATTGGCCAGGGATCACCGAAATGATATTTTTGCTTCCACGGGCGCTGCAACAGGTATTCTTCTCAGCATACTGGGAATGACATGGGTTGATCCAGTGGCAGGTGCTGTTGTAGCCTTGATCGTGGCAAAAACAGGTATGGATATTCTTCGTGAAGCCTCTTCAGATCTCATGGATAATGTGCCCAGCAAGGAAATTGCTGACAGGATACATGAACTTCTATATGATATGGACCAGATTGAATCAATCGAGGGCATCCATGCCCACAGATTCGGACCTTACCTGGTGGTGAATCTTACCATTTGCATAGATGGAGATTTGAGTGTAAAAGATGGGGACAAGATTGCCGATACAGTTGAAAGTACACTCATATCGGGCCTTGAGATGCTTCGTAAAGTTTATGTGCATTACCATCCTGCGCATATAAAAAAAACAAAGATTGACCTGTGATTTTCATAAACCGAGAAAAATGAGGAGATGTAAATGAAACATCAGGATGGATACTTGAAAGGTGTTCGGGATACAAATATTTATTATCAATACTGGTTGCCTGAAAAGGATCCAAAAGCCATACTTTTAATTGCTCATGGACTGGCTGAACACAGTGGAAGATATATGAATCTTGTCAACCATCTTGTTCCATCGGGCTATGCTGTTTATGGGATCGATCACATCGGCCATGGAAAATCAGACGGCAAAAGAGCATATGTAGAACGATTCCAGGATTACACAGAAACTCTCAAGAACTATTTTGACATGATTCAAGAATGGCAGCCCAATAAATCAATATTTCTGATCGGTCACAGTATGGGAGGATTAATCAGTGCTGCCTATTTGCTTAATCACCAGGATGAAACATCAGGAGCTGTCCTTTCAGGTCCAAGTATCAAAGTCCCTGACAATATCTCAAAAGCCGTAATTTTTGTGGGAAAGATGCTTTCGATCATAATACCCGGGGCTGGACTGGTAAGATTGGATTCAGACGGTTTGAGCCGAGACTCGTCTGTGGTAGAGGCCTATGTCAATGATCCTCTGGTGTATACGGGCAAAGCCACAGCAAGGCTTGGAGCGGAATTAATAAAGGCAATGCAGAATGTGACCCTACAGGCGGCAAATATAAACTTGCCGATAATGATTGCCCAGGGGAGCGATGACAAATTAGTAGATCCGGGGGGTGCCCAACTACTCTATGATTTAATAGGCTCAAAAGATAAAACAATAAAAATTTATAATGGTTTATACCATGAAATATTCAATGAACCAGAGCATGAACAAGTATTGAATGATGTCACAACATGGATAGATTCTCATCTTGGTGATGTATAGAGTAAATCCATTCCTAATTTTGTATCCATTTCCTGCCAACAACCATATAGACGGTCACAGAACCCAGAATAAGATATCCAAACATCTGGGTATCTTTTGTTTTAAAAATAAAAGACAAGATAATGATAATTGAAGCACTGATCAGAAAAAATACGGGTTTAGGGATCTGTTTTAAGATCACCCGCCCAAAATGTACAAACCGTATATGAGTTACCATTAAAACGACGGAGACAATTGTCAGTCCCCATAAAATGCCTGGAGTTGCAATAAGAGCTGCACCAAGAACGATCAGGGCTCCGGCAGGGCTGGGAAGGCCGTTGAATATACCATCGGGCAGATCAGCCCTTTTTTTATCCATTGCGATAAACCTGTATAGGCGAAATGCAACCCCGATAATAAAAATAACACCGACAAACCATGCCAATGACCCTTCTTTTTGGACAATCACATAGGCCGGTGCCAGCCCAAAGCTGACAAAATCTGCAATATCATCCAGATAAGGACCATATTTGGTTCCCCCATGCTTTAGAGCCATACGCCCATCAAATAAGTCAAACAATTGTCCTACGATGATTATACAGATGGCCCATGCAAAATAATGATGATGGGTCAGGATAAGGCTTGTAACACCACAGCTAAAATTAAGTGCAGAAAGGATATCTGCGTAGAGGCGGTTGGGGATAAATTTAAAGACCACAGATGCACCTGAAAGTATAATGCAGGCAATTAGCACTTCATCAACAATGTTTATTAATCCAGGGTTTTTATCCATCAATGCGCATAAAATAACAAGGCCAAAGCAGATCATCGCCTTTATTTTTCCAAAGTTATTGGCAGCTCCGGAAAATTTGATCCAAGTCAAAATCCGCCTTGCAAAAAACTGCCCCACAAACTCAATGACCACAAGAATCCATACCAATTCTATTGATATAACTCCTGCATATGCAAATCCAATCAATGGCGGCAAATAGGTCAATTTATCACACAAAGGATCCAGCGATTCTCCCCAGAGGGTTCCCAGATTACATCCTCTTGCCACAACCCCGTCTGCGCCATCAAGGATGGCGGCAAAAGTAAAGATAAAAATAGCAATGGATTGATAGGCCGTAAAAAAATAGAGAACAAATCCCACCACGGCCATGGCTGTCCGCCAATAGCAAATTGAATTCGGGTGCAAAAGCCACTGGTGTGACATGATATATTCTCGCATGGACTGCTTTTTAACTGCCTGGGAAAACCATAGGAAAAAACCAACTCCAACAGCAGCAGAAAAAACAATTACCAAAAATCTTTCCATTTTATCGCCTCAATTGATTAAATAATTTGTTTGTAATTATTCAGCCCGGTAAAAAAAATTATCCCCAAAGCCCTGCCTGATGAATATTTGCAGGAGGTTAAGCGTTTAGCATCGAAACAAATATCCATCAGACAGGGCGGGTTCAAGCGCAAGAGCTGAATAATTACATTTGTTTTTCTTTTTCAGCATCCCGGACAATTTTGCGCAATTGCTCCTTTACCCCCCGGGGTAATGGATCCGGCTGATGATTCTCCAATATGTTTTGTGCCTCTATGATTGCTTTCTCGTACATGGTTTTAGATCCGTCCGCCATCCATCGATCGATGCCCTGTCGATTGATGATTTTCGGCTGTGACTGAATTCGCATGTGCTTATAGGTGGCCGGATGACTTAAAAAATCCTTAAACGGCCCCACATCCTTTGTCACATCCACTGCCAGGGTTTCATCGTTAACAGGGATTCCGCCAAGGACATATCGAATCATCTTTGCGAACTCATTATCTATAACCAGCTGACCAAAATCAAATGTCATGCCTGACTCAACCATACCCAAGCCGTAAATGAGGTTGGCACCTGCCAACGCCGGTAACAAGGCTGTAAGGGTTTTTTCATGGCCGGTCTGGACATCGGATATTTTACTGTCAGCCTAGCCACCGGCGACAAAACTCGGCAATGCATAGTACCGTGCCAGCCTTGCCACTGCACCGCTGATCATGGCACATTCAGGAGATCCCACGGAAGCGGTTGCCAGTCTCAAATCCATGGCTGTGGTGGAGCTCCCGTAAATGACCTTGGCACCCTTTTGGGTCAACTGACTCAAAACGATTCCGGACAATACTTCGGCATTGTGATTGACAAGGGTTCCTGCCAGTGTCACGGGAGATGATCCGCCGGCCATGGCCATGGACAAAATATTGACTGCCATACCTGAACGGGCAGCACCCATAATCACCTCACAGGTGTCTTTCACAAGCTTTAATGGACTGACCGGACACGTAACAAATGTGACCAAAGGGCGTTCTAGAAGCTTTTCGCGGCTTCCTGCAATGGCAACGGCCATTTCTACAATTTTATCCAGCTGAAATCCATCAAAAGGTCCCAGAAAGAGATGCTTGCTTGTATTGTTAAAACTTGCCTCGGCATTGTGAAGCTGGCCCACTGTCTGGGGAACTTCGTGGGCTCCTATAGCCCTTTCATAAACATCAATCTCGTCCATGGCATCGGCCAGTTTTGCTGCATTTGCTACATCTTTTTTTGTGGGAACCCGCAGTTCACCCGTGTATGGATCTCTTACCTTGACGCCTTCACCAAAGGTGGTAAAGCCGACCCTGTTGCTTTCAAGAATGACATCATTCTCAGGATTCCTGCCCGCCAGAAACAACTTGGACGGCGCCGAGGCAATGGCCTCTTCAACCATATAAGGCTGAAGTTTTACGATTTTATTTTCCGGATTAACCTTTGCACCACCATTTTTAAAAAGTTCAACAGCTTCTGGATCTTCAACAAACACCCCCGTATTCTCAAGTACTTCCAGGGTTGCCAGATGAATCTCTTCAAGCTCATCATTGGAAAAAAGGGTAGCACCGAATCCACCGTTAAGGGCCTTTCCGGCATGACTATTTCGTTTCAATATTTACCTCCTTGTATTAATGTTTTAAATCAAATTAATGCTTTAGTCTATTACGAGGTATATAATTAATTTCAACTCGATCACCTTCTGATAAAATATGGCAGTTGTCAATGACAACCCAAGAAAAACCTATGATATATCTAAATTTAAATAAAACTTGATGATATTTGATTTAAGGCCTATAAAACCAATATATTTACAGTCTAAAAAAACATACAGGTGATATCTTGAAATCAGTATCAGCAGATTCTCCAAAAGGGATTTCAGAATTAAAACAAAATCCATCCGCTAGCATTGGTAAGAATGAATAAGCCAAAAATTTTTTTGTATTTATTATTATTTTTAATTATTTTTTCAGGTTGTGCAACTAGCCCGCCAAAGAATATCAACAATGCCTGTCGTATTTTTGATGAAAAATCAAAATGGTATAAAGCCTCGTATAAATCTTATAAGAAATGGGGGGTTCCAGTACATGTTCAATTGGCAATAATGCATCAGGAATCACGGTTTGTCAGTGATGCGCAACCTCCCCGGCGAACATTATTATGGTTTATTCCCTGGACCCGCCCAAGCGATGCATTTGGTTATGCCCAGGTATTAGACAGCACCTGGGAGTGGTATAAGGATAAAACCGGTAATTGGTTTGCCGATCGTGATGATTATAAAGATGCCGTTGATTTTATCGGGTGGTATGGAAATATTTCTTATAACACGTTGAAAATATCTAAATGGGATGCATATGGACAATATCTTGCCTATCATGAAGGACATGGCGGATATAAGCGTCGGACCTATCTAAAGAAAAAATGGCTCATGCGGGTGGCTGAAAAAGTAAAAGCAAACGCAAACCGTTATGCCCTGCAACTAAAACAATGTAAAAATTAGATCTTGTCAACGCAGCAGGTGGTACCTTGATGGTGGATCAGGGAATTACAACCCTATAGCAGTGTTTTTTTTAATGTGGTATGATGCCGGAATAACCTGAATAATATTAAAATTCAATGATTATAAAAGGAGAGATAAGGTCAATGCCAGGCATTAAACAAGAATATGGATGGGATAACTCAATGGGGATCTCCCTATACGATAAAATCCGCCGGGATATGAAGAGCGCCATGATGAATAAAGATACAGACGTTCGGGACACCATGCGGCTCATCATGGGAGCCTTTCCCAGCCTCACCGTCCCCATTACCCTGGAGAGTGGGAAAAAGACCACCCGGGTCAAAAAGCCTGAGGAAATAACCGATGATGACCTCCTTAACATTATCCGCAAATTTGTTAAATCAGAAAAGACTATGCTCGAGTTTAAGAAAAAAACCAGTTCAGACTATCTGGAGCTGCTGAACTCATATCTTCCCAAAATGGCCAGTTTTGAGGAAATTGAGAAGTGGATATCAGATAATGTAGATCTCTCAGAATTCAACAGTCCCATGCAGGCCATGGGAATAGTTATGAAACATTTTGGGAAACTTGCTGATGGAAACCAGGTAAAAGATGTCCTAAAGAACATAGGACGCTCCTGATGGTTGGGAAGATAGATGGTATTTTGGCCATCGCCTGGACTTTTCTATTAAAAATAATATGGAACGAACATGCTTAAAATTGGACAATATAATGATTTGATTGTGGAAAAAAGGGTTGAATTTGGTTTATATTTAGAATCTGAAGAAGACAGGATTTTACTTCCTCAAAAATACATTCCAGAAGATGCAAACATAGGTGATACACTTAGAGTGTTTGTATATAATGACTCGGAAGACCGGCCCGTTGCAACAAATTTAACGCCAAAGGGAGTTCTAGGAGATTTTGTTTTCCTTAAAGCCAAAGATGTTGCATCCTTTGGAACATTTATGGACTGGGGGCTTGAAAAAGATCTGCTGGTACCCAAAAGTGAGCAGCAGGACAGAATGATCCCCGGTAAAAAATATCTCACAAAAATCTGTTTTGATGACTTGACCGGCAGGGTCTTTGGAACAACAAAGATATCCGTGCATTGCGATAAAAACATTAAGGATCTTAAAGTGGGTCAAAAAGTAGACCTTCTGATCCACTCCTTTACCAAGATTGGTATTATGGCCGTAATAAATAACAGATACTTTGGTATGTTATATATCAATGAAACCTATCAGGGCCTGTCAATAGGAGACACCTGCACAGGTTATATCATGCGGCTTCGTGATGATCAAAAAATTGACTTAACCTTAAAGGAACCGGGTTATAATTCTGTAAAAGGCTCTGGTGACACCATTGTAAATATTTTAAAAAACGCCGGTGGTTTTATACCCTGCCATGATAAAAGCACTCCAGAAGAAATTAGAGAAGTTTTTTCCATGAGTAAAAAAGAATTTAAAAGAGCCATTGGGGGTTTGTTTAAAAAAGGTATCCTGGATCTGAAAGAAAATGGAATTAGACTGAATACGACAAAATGGGACAAAAAACTGGATAAATAAAAACAGGATATACGAATACCCAAATCGTTTATTCAAAAAAGTATTGTCTATTTCATAACCGATACTTTTGTCTATAAAACATAATGTGACCTTTTCTGGTCTTTCTCAAACTAGTTGTTTATTTTGCTTTACAAAAAGAAAATTCTTCTCTATAGCAATCAAAAATAAGGTGAATTTTAACAATCTTTGGGACCAGACCCTCTATCTTGTTTCAGAGAATAATTGAAAAAATGAAAACAGGAAAAGACAATGAAAATCGGATTTATCGGCCTCGGTAACGTTGGAGGCAAACTTGCAGGCAGCTTGCAAAACAACGGCTTTGAACTGATCGTAAGAGACATCGATAAAGCTGCTGCACAGCCCTTACTGGCAAATGGGGCCCAATGGGCGGAATCACCGAAAGCTCTGGCCCAATCAGCTGATATAATTATAACATGCCTTGGCTCACCAGCAATCGTGAGTGTGGTAATGGAGTCAGAAGATGGTGTAATTGCCGGCCTGGACGAGGGTAAAATCTGGCTTGAAATGAGCACAACAGATGAGGCAGAGGTAAAACGTATAGGAGCACTAGTCGCTGCCAAAGGAGCAATTCCCATGGATAGTCCTGTATCAGGCGGTTGCCACAGGGCTGCCACTGGAAATATCGCCATCCTTGTGGGGGGAGACCGGGCCGGCTTTGAAAAAGCATTTCCTGCAATTGCCGTAATGGGAAATGAAATTCTCCACACAGGCCCCTTAGGGTCTGCCTCGGTTATCAAGGTAATCACCAACTATCTGGCAGGAGTTCACCTTGTTGCTCTGGGTGAAGCCTGGGCCGTGGCTAAACTTTCCGGCATGGATCTGGCGACTGCCTATGAGGCAATCCGAATTTCATCAGGCAACTCATTTGTACACGAAACAGAGAGTCAGGTAATTCTTAACGGCAGCTACAATATAAACTTTACAAATGATTTGGCCGTAAAAGATATGAGTATATTCAACGATCTTGGCAACCGTTACGGAATACCCATGGAGATTGCACCCCTGGCACTTGATATAATCAAAGACGGTTTGAGTCAGTTTGGATCAAGGGCATGGTCATCCATGGTGGTAAAGAGATTGGAAGATGCATGTAATACAGACTTCAGGGCAGAAGGGTTTCCGGAGATTCTTGAAGATGATGAACCATTCCAGATAGGAAAAGAAATAAAGGTGCGCGGTAGAGATTTCTAAATTTTCAATTATGTTTAAAACCAATAAAGAGTTAATAATTTTAACCAAAAGAACAAATAAGCTTATCCACCATTGGAGGGAAGGAAATTCATGAAACCTAAAGCCGATCAAAACTTTTTTGATGTGGATTTTGCGCGCCGGCAATTTCCTTTCTTTCAATCAGATCAGTCAAAACACCTGGCTTTTTTTGATAATGCCGGCGGAACCTTTGCCTGCAGTTCCGTGGTGGATAAATTGACATATTTTTATCAAGCCAATAAAGTTCAACCATATGGTGATAACCCGCTGGCCGCCGCTGCTGGTGAACAAATGGATACAGGCCGCCGCGTCATTGCTGAGTTATTAGATGTGCCTGTGGGAACACTTACCATTGGGCCGTCAACAACTCAAAATATCAATACTCTCAGTATTGCATGTATGGGCTTTCTCAAAATGGGAGATGAGATCATTGTCTCTGAACAAGACCATGAAGCAAACATTGGTGCCTGGGAGAGATTGGCTCGACAAACAGGGGCTGTCTTGAATTTTTGGAAGATCAATCCCAAAAATGGAGAACTTGACCTTGATGAATTTAAAAAACTCCTGAACAGGCAGACGAAAATTATCTGCGTAACACATAGCTCTAATATTCTTGGAACAGTGAATCCAATTCAAGAAATTATCAGTCTAGGCCATAGTTTCGGATCAAAAGTGGTTATTGACGGTGTTTCCTATGCACCACACCGCTGGCCGGATATTTCATCGTCCGGGGCAGATGCCTACTGTTTCAGTACGTATAAAACATTTGGGACTCATTTAGGCATCATGTATGTAGACCCGGATTTTATGGCCCGACTCTCACCCCAATGTCATTTTTTTAATAATGAAAATCCCTGGGCCCGTTTAGATGCAGCCGGTCCTGATCACGCTTTGATTGCAGCACTTGCCGGGATAGGGGATTTTTTTTCAAAGCTTCATGATCATCATTTTGGTTCTTCTGATAAGACCCTGAATTTAAAAGTTTCTGATATTTCGAATATTATGAATCAACACGAACTATCTCTGTGCAAAATATTAATTAAAGAGCTCAATCAATTGCCGCTGAGAATCATAGGAAAATCAAATATAAAAGGTCGTGAAGCAAATATTTCCTTGATTTCATCCACCCATTCATCAGCTTTACTAAGCTCATTATTGGCAAAAAAAGGGGTGACTGCAAAAAATGGCCATTTTTATGCGTATAGATTATTGAAAAAATTGGGGATAGATACAAGCGACGGCGTCCTCCGGCTGAGTTTTGCCCATTATAACACCAAGGATGATACCATACGTCTCATTGATGCCCTGAAGGCGGCCCATGGCCGTTAGTTGAGATTAATGGCCAAGATATTTTTCTTTTTACCAAAATTTAAAGCATCTTCCAGTGATCCCATGCACAAATCAATTCTTAACCCGTTTAAATCAATATTCATTCGATCTTCGGCCATGAATACCCCTACTCCTTCAATATATATTTTTTTCCCCAGCCATCCTCTATTTACAAGCTCGGAACTTATCGCGCATGTCCTTCCAACTACGGGCAGGGTCATGGTCGCTGTTGTTTGAGGATAACCATCTGAATTGATTCCATTTGACCATGGATGATATCCAGTTAAGGTTACATTTGCTTTTGTTAATGTTTCAAGTCTTTTTTCGTTGGATTTAATAATTGATTTCAAATAGATTTCTTTATTTTCATACAAGGACACAATTCTGTTTAAATCTTGAATTTCCTGAGTTAAATATGAAATTGTTTCAGCATTAATGTTGTTGATTACATGTTCTTTTTTGAACTGCTTTGCAAAAAATGCGCTGCTTAAAACAACTAAGAATAAGATAAGGATATAATTAATTTTAACTATCATAATTATCAGAACATCTGCTTTAAAAGAATAAATTAGTTATTAACAATTTTATTCAGTAACCCCCCAGGTAAAGCCTGGTAAATCAAAAATCCATAATAAATGCCATAAACTTCTCACAACTTGATTTGAAAATCAATAGATTTGCCTTGAATCCTAAAATAATTCGTAATTGTTCAGCCCGTTAAAAAAAAGTTATTTCCAAAGCCCTGTCTGATTGATATTTGCAGGAGGTTAAGCGAATAGCCTCGAAACAAATATCCATCAGACAGGGCGGTTTC
>JABGOU010000077.1 GCA_018645325.1 Desulfobacula sp. | reverse complement strand
ATAACAATGCCTTTGGGATTTTTAAACTGGGAGGTTATCCGGCAGTCAAAGCTGTTTTCTCCATCAACACTTCCTGAAACCAGAAGTTCGTTTGATAATCTGATATCGATCCGCTAAAATGATTAGGTTGGACAATGACTTTTGATAATATCTTCAGAGTCTAATTGCATTAAAATTTTTGGACTAATCTTTTTCTTTCTCCTGAATGCGGCTTTTTTAAAAATATTGATGGTTCTGGCCGCTTTTGAAAAGAAACCACTATCAAGGTTAATTCCTTTAGCAATACCGTCTTGAAATAGTAGTGTTGCGTTATCGTATTGCATGGCAGACCGAATCTGATTTCTAAATAAAGCTGATGAGAATTCAGATTGGCGATGGTATACAATTTCGTTTTCATCAACATCCTAGTATATCAACCCGCCGGGTATAAAGATAGCTCCTTTGTTATCATATTTTCCGGTAGCACCTTCATCGTTTGGGGCAGGCAATCCTTCACCATGGCATTTTAAAGACAGCATTCTCCACAGCGTATTAATTCGAACGGAAATGATTCCCTTTAGGAGTTCATTTTTGATTATATCCTTTTTTTTGATCATGTGTGGAGGTGTCTTTAATTTTTAAGTTTTTTCTTTGCAATAGAATCTTCTTTCAAATTTTGATTTATCCGTTCTGAATCTATCTTTTCCAAAATTTTAATGAGTTTCTTTTTCGTAAGATCTTTTTTTGTATTGGTTTGTTTCGTCATAGTATGTGCAATGCCCTCTATATAATGATTTGAATTTGTTTCAACGATAAATTACCTGGGAATCGCTTTATGTTTCTATGTTAATCGGGTCGCGTGTCGGCTGATGTGGGAAACCATTAATTGATCCCATCTCATTCTCATCTCTTTTGAAAGTGGGATTGCTTTGAATATAGCTTAATAACAGCGTTTCCGTGTGCTTTAAGGACGACATATGGGTTCGTTCATATCCGTGTGATCCATCCACACCGAATCCGATCAATGCGGTCCGTATGTCACTGCCTGCTTCAATGGCTGACGCAGAATCAGACCTGTAAAACTCAAACAGATCCCGTTGAAAAGGTATTTTTTCAGTTATACACAGTTTCGCCAATTTCTTATTCAAATGGTAATCAAATGGACCGGACTGGTCCATCATCACAAGCGTTGTTGAATACTCATTTGTGTTCTGTCTGGGTGCTGCCATCGCGCTGTCTATAACAACCATTTCAGTTATATCATTATATAGAACTTCTGTGGCACCAATACCAATCTCTTCATTAATTGTAAAAAGCAAATGACAATCCATTGGCAATTTAATTTTATTGTCCTGTATGGTTTTTGCCACTGACAATAGGATTGCGGTCCCTGCTTTATTATCAAGATATTTGGAGTTGATGTAACCGTTATCATCAATTTCCGGACATGGATCGATTGCAATAAAATTTCCAGGTGCAAAACCACAGGTTACAAGATCTGATTTATTGTGGCACTTTGCATCTACCCGAACCTCAATATTATCCCAACCCACTTTCTGGGTGTCAATTTTTTCCCCAAATACGTGACCCGAGGCTTTTAATGGTAATATAGTTCCACGATATTTTTCATTTTCTGTAAAGACAGTTACCCTGGTGCCTTCAGCAAAGCGACTGGACCACGTACCGATGGGCCTGATGGAAAGTCTGCCATTGGTTTTGAATCGGTTTACCATCGCGCCTAAGGTATCTAAATGGACGCAAACCGCCCGGTCAAGTGTATCAATCTCACCGGCCAGCGTAGCCCTTATCGCCCCTCTTCGGGTGACATTATAAGGTATGTTCAGGGTTTCGAGTTCTGTACAGACGTAATGCACAATCTGATCCGTATATCCTGAGGGGCTCGGAATCTGCAGTAGAGATATCAATTGGTTTTGCAAGTAACGTTCATCAATTTTTATCATTATTATTTAACTCACTGATTCAGGAAAAAGCAGGTCGATAAAACGCTCTGCTGTTGGTTGCGGTTCATGGTTAGCCAACCCAGGTCTTTCATTTGCTTCAATAAATGCATAGGCATTCAGGTGTATGTCCGGAACAATAAAATCAAGGCCGGTCACCGGAATATCAAGCGTTTTACTGACGATAACAGAAGCTGCTATAAGTGCATCCGAAAGCTCGTCGGTAACATCATGGATGGTACCTCCGGTATGGAGATTCGCTGTTTTTCTTACGGTAATTGTTTTGCCTTTCTCAAGTATTGAGTCATAATTATAGCCTTCTTTTCTAAGACACCTTAATGTCTCATCATCATCCGGTATCCTGCTTTCACCACCTGTGGCTGACATCCTTCGTCGATTATGTTTATGAATTAAATCCGAAATGGTATGTGAGCCGGTCCCTGTAATAGAGGGTGGCTTTCGCACAGCGGCAGCAATAACTTTATGGTCAATGACAATGATGCGTAAATCCTCTCCCGGTATATATTCCTCTATTAGCACGACAGAACAAACGCTTTCGGCTTTTTTGACTGCTGCTTTCAATTCATCAGGATTTGATATGTCCACACTGATTCCTGAACCTTGTTCTCCTCTGGCTGGTTTGACCACAACCCGTTTTACCTTTTCTAAGAATTCAAGATCTGATTCATGGCCAACATGTTTTGTCTGGCGTGGTACTGTGACCCCTGCCTTTTCAACCAGTTTTCGAGTCAAACTTTTGTCATCACATTTGGTCATGGCAACAGCAGTCGTCATCTCTGACAGCGACTCTCTACATGTGATGGATCGGCTCCCCAAGCTGAGTTTGAACAACCCATAATCGGCATCAACGGCATCCGTAACAATTCCCCGCCGCTTGGCTTCGTCAACGATTAGTCTTGCATAGGGATTGAGCTGATTTAGATCTTTATTCTCTGGAATATACAATGATTCGTTGATTGTATTTTTTCGTTTAATGCAAAAAACAGGAATACGTTGAAACCCCAACTTTTTGTATAAACTGATCGCATGCTCGTTGTTATGCATGACACTCACATCCATGAATACCCGTGCTTTTGTGAAATAATGTGCAGCTATTTGCCTGACAAGGCTGATGCCGACACTCGGGATGCCAGCCTGGGGATCTACCGCAAGAGACCACAAGCTTGATCCGCCTTCAGGATCATTAAATGCTTCCACGTGATCTATTCCGGTAACAATTCCAATCACCTGATCATCACTTCTTCTTTTTGCAATAAAATACGTTCTCAGTTTGTTTGCGTGTTTGTCCAAAAGAAATTGAGGGTCTGCCCCTTTCATATGACATTTTGCATATATGGCATTTACCTGCTCTGCCTCATCTTCGTTTGAAAGCCGATTTATTGAAAAAGCAATGTTTTGTTTTTGATTGTCATACCGATAATCATAATTCCACAACCGGTAAGTATGAGACGGGTCAATGAACAACTTGTCATGCGCCATTGATATGATTACATGAGGGTCAATGACATACATGGCGATATCTCGGCAAATGTCCCCATGAGAACACATGGTTTCAACTATTTTATCATTGGCGTTGAATGTATGTGCGAATACCAGTCGTCCCCAACCCATTTCCGAAAAGGAATTGGGTGTCATCTCTTTAGTAGTTGGATTTTTAATTTTTTCCCAATTTCTTAATGATTGGCTGTAATTTTTCTCAATCCTGTGTTTTGCTCTTTCCATTGGAAAACTCCTTATATCCCATTTTGTTGCATCCAAAATTCCAATAGTGTCACCTGCCATAACTTTGAACCTTTAAGGGGAGTAATATGAGCTTCCGGAGATTCAAGCAGTAAATCGATGTATTCATTGCGTATTATTTTTCTGGATTTGCAGGTATCACTTTTAAGAACGGTTTTTACAAAATCAAGGTATTTGCCTTGAATATATTTTAACGCAGGCACAGGAAAGTATCCCTTGGGCCTATCGATTACCTCATTTGGGATGACGCTTCTTGCCATTTCTTTCAATATGTATTTACCGCCGTTTCCGACCTTGTGCTGTGAAGGTATTTTTGCAGCCAGCTCAACAAGTTCATGATCAAGAAAAGGTACGCGCGCTTCAAGACTCCAGGCCATTGTCATATTATCAACTCGTTTAACAGGGTCATCAACTAACATAATTGTTGAATCAATTCTTAATGCTTTATCAACCGGTATCTGAGCACCAGGTAAAGAAAAACGCTTTTCGATAAATTGAGATGTAAAGTCGTCTCCTTGAAAATCATTGTGAACGATCTGTTGGAATTCGTCATTGGTTCTGTCACAAAAAACATTGCAATAATCTTGAACTGGGTTGTCGCTGTCCATCATTGGCGGGTACCAATGATATCCCCCAAAAATTTCATCGGCTCCCTGTCCGCTTTGAACAACTTTAACATGCTTTGCGACCTCTTTGCTCAATAGATAAAATCCAATGCAGTCATGAGAAACCATGGGTTCACTCATTGCTTGAACGCATGCAGTCATGGAAGGCAATACCTGGTCTGAATTTACCCTGATTTTATGATGATCAGTGGCAAAGTGACGCGCGATGATATCAGAATACATAAACTCATCACCTTTTTCTCCACCAACACTTTCAAATCCAATTGAAAATGTCTTTAAATCTTTTTGACCTGCTTCGGCAAGCAAGCCAACGATCAGGCTGGAATCTATGCCGCCGGACAATAGGACACCAACCGGCACATCCGCAACCAGTCGTCTTTTTACTGCAGCCATGAACGCCGTGGCGAGATATTGTTTCCAGTCTTCAAACGTGTATTGTCCTTCCTCATTGTCCCGTTCGAAATTCAAATTCCAATAAGGCCGCTGGATCACTGTTCCGTCCTTTTTAATTGTCATCGTTGTTGCAGGCGGAAGCTTTCTTACACCCTCAATCAATGTATAGGGTGCCGGAACAACTGCATGAAGCGACATGTAAAAATGAAGTGCTTCTTTTGAGATGTTTTTTGCGACGTTGCCAGTTTTCAAAATGGCGGGCAGTGAAGATGCAAAGATCAAACTTTCTGGTGTTTTGAAAAAATATAATGGCTTGATGCCCAAACGGTCCCGGGCCATGAATACGCAATTGTTTTTTTGGTCATAGATCACAAAAGCAAACATACCGTTGAACTTTTTAACGCAGTCCTCACCCCAAGCATGATAGGCCTTGAGTATCACTTCAGTATCGCCTCTTGAATAGAACGTGTAACCCAATTGTTCCAGCTCTTTTCGAAGTTCTTTAAAATTGTAAATGGCACCATTAAAAACCAGGATTAATCCCAATTTCGGGTCAATAAAAGGTTGATTGGATTCGTCACTTAAATCTATGATTTTTAAACGACGATGACCCAATGAGGCCCATATGCCGTGGTAGGTGTCTTCATGATCAGGGCCTCGTTTGATCATGTCTTTATTCATAATTTTTACAGATTTTTCATTTACAGGGTGATCATTAAAGAAAAGTTCACCACAAATACCGCACATATCATCTCCTATTGATAGATGGTTAATGTTATCGTGCATATCCATTTTTTATACACATTGTTCCTTGCACCGACAGAATCCATAAAAGAGACAAAAAAATCAAACTTGCAAAAAAGATCTTGAGTCCTTGAGTCGATTTCGGCTCCTCGGAGCATAATAAATATATAGAATTCTATGCATTTTGTCAAGAATATATGAATATTTTTCTAAAAAATTACTGAAAGCATTGACATTATCGTTATTTTTCAATAAACATAAACCATAGACAACTATGCTTTATTGGTTCAGAAAAGCATGGAGTAGAATTTAAATTTTTTATCTACAGGCAAGCGGATTATATGGAACTGATAGATTTGAGCCTGAAATAAAAGGATTAGGATGATGGATTTAAATGAACAACGATGTCGAAATTTGTTGGTAGCCCTAAGGAAAATCATTCAGGCCATAGACCAGCATTCAACTCAATTGAAAAAGAAGTTTGGATTGACCGGCCCTCAGTTGATCATATTACAAACTGTTGTTGATAAAGAGTTGATATCGGTTACCCAGCTATCCAAAGATGTCAGTTTGAGCCAGGCAACAGTGACTAACATTACGAAACGCCTTGAATATCAGGGATATTTAGATCGAGACAAAGACACTACGGATAAACGCAAAATCAACCTTATGGTTACTGAAAAAGGAAAAGCGATATTAGAAAAAGTACCGCCATTGCTTCAGGAAAAATTCACTTCCAAATTTTCGAAACTGGAAGACTGGGAGCAACTGATGATAGAAAGTGCATTCAACAGGGTGGTTTCCATGATGGCGGCAGAGGATATTGAAGCATCCCCTATAATGATTACAGGAGAAGTGATTGAGACAAAATAACCATATCTGTGACAGATGGAGCTGTAACATTGTCCGGTTATGTGAATAATGAACATTTATACCAAAATGCTTACAATGCGGTGAAGCTAACATTAGGGGGGATCCATGTTGAAAATAACCTTAAAATTGTTTCATCATTTTGCAGCAATTCTCAAGACATTCCTGTTATATAATGGCGCAAAAGATGATTTTTAAAACGGAGTGACACCTAATGTACACAGAAATTACAGAGTTTTTTAAAATGATAATCGATCACACGGAAGAGTGTATTTTTCTCATTAATGCATCCGGGACTATTATTTTTACTTCACAAAAAGTCACTAAGGACCTTGAAGGTAAAAATTTTTTAGATGCCGTATCTAAAACACATCATAAACGGCTTAAAATAGCGATCCAGGATGCCTTTGAGTTAAAAAGGTCAGTTACATGTGAATTAAAAGGACGAATCAACACGAACCGGTTTTCATGGTTTTCTTGTCGCATTTCTCCGGTTTTAAAGCAGGATAAGGTGAAAACAGCTATTGTTTTTGCTGCTGATATTACGGAACGCAGAGCTAAACAGCTCACATATAAAAAGAAAACACAGCAAAAACTTCGTACATCTCAACAAAGGATCAGAGCTGTTGAAAACATTCTTACTATGTGCGCGAAAACCAAAAAAATTCAATTCAAAGGCAAATGGTTGAGCATTGAGGATTTCCTCTGGAAACGATATGGATTCAAAATTAGCCATGGTCTATCTCCGGAAGCTGTTGAAGAACAATGGAAAGTGATTGATGAGATGGAGCTGGCCAAAAGGTAGGTATTGGAGGTAACATGTTAAGAAACATAAATGAAATTATTGGTTATGAGCTTTTAATAGAGGGGAAATCAGTTGGTAATTGCAAAGATTTGTTATTTGATGATGATTGCTGGACCATACGATATTTGTTAGCAGATACTGGAAAATGGCTTTTTGATAAAAAAGTTTTAATTTCACCTTTAATGATTAGTAACCCTGACTGGTCTGCAAGAATTATAAATCTTAATATTTCAAAAGAACAACTTGAAGATTGTCCATCTCAGACTGTTGACGAACCTGTTTCAAGAGAGTATGAAGAAAAAATAAATCAGTTTTTTGGATATCCGTCGTATTGGTCCAGCAATGGGTTATGGGGACACGCTGCCTTCCCGACAGACTTATCAATCTCCCTTGCTTCTGAATTTGATGAAGATATACCAAACTTGTTAAAACTGATGATTGATGAAAAAAATCATCTTCGGTCTTTCAAAAAAGTAAAAGGATACTCCATAAATGCTTTAAATGGGGATATCGGACACTTGGAAGACATTATTGTGGATGATCAAACCTGGGCTTTGAGATATATAGTTGTCGATACCAGAAATTGGTTCCCTGGTGGGAAAAAAGTGATGTTAAGTTTGAATTGGGTCGAGGCTATTAGCTGGTTGAATTCGAATTTTTCAGTAAACCTGTCAAAAGAAAAAATCAAAGAAAGTCCTGAATTTGATCCAGGCAAGCCAATAAAATCTAAATATGAAAAAAGACTTTATGAATACTATGGACGACCTGTTGATGGACAGATCAACAAGGAACTGCAGCAGAAAATTGGAAAAAAACGATCTTAAGGATATTTATAAAGCTACATATCGGCACCTCATGAAGATCATTTGGAGCGATTTTAAAATTTTAGTAACAACGAACTAAGGAGAAGTAAACATGGCAGAAAAATACCAAGTATACAAATGTGAGAAATGTGGCTACATTTAAAACTGTTGCTAGTCAGGTTGCTGCACGGGAATATTGTAATCTTCATAGCCGGTGGGAACATTAAACGTAAAGATTAACCCATGGTATTATATTTAGGCAATGACCATTCTCAACTGAATTTATTTTAAAAAAAACGTGAACTATGTTTTTAATTATCGGTGAAATACTGTTTGATATTTTTCCAAATGGTAAACGTATTGGTGGTGCACCTTTTAATTTTGCCTTTCATTTAAAGAAATTAGGCTTTCCGGTTCGATTCGTTTCCAGAGTCGGCAGTGATCAGAATGGTGAAGAAATACTAACGTTTCTGGCGGACCATGGTTTTGATACGCAGGATATCCAGATTGATGCCGACCATGGTACCGGTATTGTTGAGGTTGAAACCTTTAAGGGAACGGGTCATCGTTTTATCATCGTTCCGGATAAGGCATATGATTATATCGATTTTGATATCATACCCGAGCAGTATTTTTATCCGGATTTGATAATGATATATTTCGGAAGCCTGATACAGCGAAGGAAAACCAGTGCAGAAAGATTTCATGAAATGATGAATCAAAAACCGCAACATACCAGCACATTTTGTGACCTTAATTTAAGGCCTGACTGCTATAACCGGCAGTCCATAAAGGACGCATTGCTGATGGCAGATACATTAAAAATCAACCAGGATGAATTCGATGAAATTTCCAGCTGGTTTTTAACCGACGGTTCCCTTGAATACCGGACTGTTCAATTGATGGATCTGTATCATATCAAAACAGTGATTCTGACAATGGGAGATCAGGCAAGCCATTGGTTCCATCACCACCATCACCATGAAAAACCTATCTTGAAGATTCAGCATGTTGTTGACACTGTAGGAGCTGGGGATGCTTATGCTGCCATCTGTGCCGCCGGAATTACCAACCGCCTGCCAGTAGAAAAAACCACTGCACTTGCTGTTCAGTTTGCCTCCCATATCTGTCAAAGCAGGGGAGCACTTCCGGACGATCTATCAATCTATCAACCATTGGCAAAAAAACTGGGAATGAAATAATGCCTAAAAAGACGTTATATTTACAAATGTTTAGTATACATGGGTTAGTCCGGGCACAAAACATGGAACTTGGACGAGACTCGGATACAGGTGGACAGATCAAATATGTTATTGAATTATGCAAAACCCTTTCAAAAAATGAAGCAATCGGAAAAGTGGACCTCTTTACCCGTCTGATAAAAGACAAAGCCTACTCGAGTGATTACAGTCTTCCGATTGAACAGGTGAATGACAAATTCAGGATTATCCGAATCCAGTGCGGAGGGCGAAAATATATTCGAAAAGAAAGATTATGGCCGTTTCTTGATGAATTTGTCGATAAAACCATCAGGTTTATCAAGCTTGAGGAGGCTATTCCGGATATCCTGCATGGTCATTATCCAGATGCCGGGTATGTTGCCAAAGAACTCGCCAGGGTGTTTGGTATTCCTTTTGTCTACACCGGTCATTCTTTAGGACGATCCAAAAAAGCCAGATTACTGGGCGAAGGTCTTATTATTGATGACATCAACAAAAAACTGAAAATTGATCATAGAATCAATGTCGAGGAACAAATACTCAAATATGCAGACCTTGTTGTGACAAGTACAAATCAGGAGATAAATGAACAATACGATCTCTACCGGAATCGGACATTACCCAAATATGAAGTGATTCCACCAGGCATTGGTATAGAGAAATTCTATCCATTTTATCATAATGATTTTTCTACCAGTGAACAAAAAGAAGAGGCCCTTTTTACAAAGGAATCATTGAATCGGGAATTAAATCGATTTTTCCAGCATCCGGACAAACCCATGATTCTCGTACTGTGCCGCCCTGACAAGAGAAAGAATATCGAAGGGTTGATCCAGGCCTATGGTGAAGATATCGACCTGCAGGCAATTGCCAACCTTGCTGTTTTTGCCGGTATCAGAAAAGATATCACAAAGAAATCAGACAGCGAGCGGGACGTGTTAACCCGCATGCTTTTGCTGATGGACAAGTATAACCTGTACGGAAAAATGGCCATACCTAAAAAACATGATTTTGAGCATGAAGTGCCGGAGCTGTACCGAATCTGTGCAGAAAAACAAGGAGTGTTTGTAAACCCCGCCCTTGTGGAACCGTTTGGAATCACATTACTTGAAGCCATGGCCACCGGTCTGCCAATTGTGGCGACGAATGACGGTGGACCCAAGGATATCAATAAAAACTGCAATGGTGGTCTGCTTGTAGATCCAAAAGATACAAAATCTATTTCCAATGCCATAAAGAAAATTATCGTCAATCCGGAAACCTGGAATTTTCATTCAAAAAACGCCGTAATAAATACAAGGAAGTATTATACCTGGGAAAGCCATGTTGATACCTATGTGAAAAAGATGACATCCCTTTGTCAGCATTATGAAATTTCAAATATGAATGACGAAGTATCAGCCCCAAGTATCGGTAAGCGGTTGGCAAATTTAAACTATATTCTCATTACTGACATTGATAATACCCTGCTCGGCGGCAATGAAAAAGAGCTCAGGCAGCTGATGGATTTGCTAACACAGTATAAGGACTGCATCGGTTTCGGTGTTGCTACCGGCCGGGTTTTTGAATCTGCAATGACAGTTCTCAGGGCAAACGGCATTATAAAGCCTGATATCATTATATCCTCTGTGGGAAGCCAGATCACATACGGTGACTCTCTCCTCCATGATAAAGGTTGGGAAACTCATATTTCAAAAAATTGGAAACGAGACGTCATCACATCGAGACTACAGGATGTTGACTATCTTCAACTGCAGGGAAAAGCGGGTCAAGGCTCCTACAAACTCAGTTATAATATGGCACCTGGAAAAGAGCGCTTGCCCAAAATTCATCATATTCTTACCCAGCAGCGCTGTCATTACAATTTAATCTATTCTCATGAAAAATATCTTGATATTCTGCCTTATAGGGCTTCAAAAGGGAAGGCAATCCGTTATCTGAGCTACAAATGGTCTATCCCGCTCAAAAATTTTTTAATCTGCGGTGATTCTGGCAATGATGAGGAAATGCTCAAAGGTGAACCGCTGGGTATCGTTGTCGGCAATTACAGCCCTGAATTGGAAAAGATGAAATCATTGAGAAATATTTATTTTGCTAAAAAAACATTTGCAGCGGGTATGATTGAAGGGATAAATTATTATAGGTTTATTGCTAAAGCAAAAAAGGGTTGAAGAAAATGGCATTGAAAAATAAGATTCAGTTGATTGTTTATCCTGATAGTATGGGAACCAATCTTGCCGAACTGCATTATGCGCTGCGCAAGTATTTTTCCAAAGCTGTATATGGAGTCCACCTACTTCCGTTTTATCCATCATCATCAGACAGGGGATTTGCACCCATTAGCTATGATGAGGTCGATCCAATATTCGGCACGTGGGATGATATCGAAAAGATTGGTAAGGATTTTGATCTGATAATTGATTTTATGGTCAACCATGTTTCACGACAGAGCCTATTTTTTCAGGATTATATAGAAAAAGGGCCTGCCAGTGAGTATGCAGATATGTTCCTTTCGTTTGATAAGCTTCATCCTGAAGGTTGGATCAGTGATGAAGATTTGGAAAAGGTATATACCCGAAAACCCAGGCCGCCTTATCAGGTCATTGAAAGACCCAATGGTTCCCTTGAAAAAATATGGTGCACCTTTGATCAGGAACAGATTGATCTTGATTATAACTCTCCCAAGACCCGGGAAGTCATGCGAAAATTTTTAATCCGCCTATCCAGAAATCGCCCCAAAATGATTCGTCTGGATGCCATTGCTTATATAACAATTGAAATTGGTACGAACTGTTTTTTTCTGGAGCCCAGAATATGGGAACTTTTGGACTGGTTTAATGATTATGCATCTGCCTTTGACACTGAAATTCTTCCGGAAGTTCATGAGCATTATTCCTATCAGCTTAAACTGGCTAAAAAAGGGTATTGGTGTTATGACTTTGCTTTACCAATGCTTGTTCTGCATGCATTGTATACCCATAAAAGTAAAAAACTTAAGTCATGGCTTAGAAAATGCCCTAAAAAACAGATAACAACCCTTGATACACATGACGGTATTGGAGTGGTTGATGTGGTAGGCCTTTTAGATCAGGATGAAATCGACCTGACAATTGTTGATCGCCTCTTTATCTGGGCTTAAATTTTCTGATTATTTTGAACTGATTAAAAATTTTTCAATTTATTTGTAC
>JABGOU010000076.1 GCA_018645325.1 Desulfobacula sp. | reverse complement strand
ATAAAACTATTTCGTATATCATTAAATCTGATTAGAGTCAATATCTATCTTGAATAATTTGTCTTGTTAACAATAAGATAACCGTTTCAAATAACAGATAAATTGATATTTTTTCAAGTGCCGCGGCTGACATAAAAATGCATTTAGGTTAAAATTTTAAACAATGGTTCAGGCATGAGGGAGTATATGGGGGGTTGGACGAAAATGGTATAAAGTTAGACCAAAACAAATATTGATAATAGCCGGGTTAATCTGGTATAGGGATGTGTAATCGTTTAAACAGCAGACGATCGAAAACCGCCGGCTTTTCAGGTTTTCTGGCCACGCATTTAAAAAAAAATATCGGTAAAGCAACTTTAAAAGCGAGAAGAAAAATGAAATTTAGTATAATGATGGCAGTGGCTTTATTGTTTTGTGCTTGTTTACAAGGATGCGGTAACAATGAAACACAAAAAAATAATAAAAAAGAGCAATCCAGTTTAAAAAAAACTGATATACCCAAAGAGGAAAGAAATTACGCTGTTTTACCCGATCATATTAAATGGCTCACCAATGAATCAGATCCGGTTTTTTCATCTGATAAGGCCAAAAAGGGTGGAATCCTTCATTCTGCCATCACAAGTTTTCCCATGACATTCAGAGTGGTGGGACCGGATTCAAATGGTTCCTTTAGAAGTGCTATTTTAGACAATCAATTATCATTGATTAATATCCACCCCAATACCGGCAAAATAATTCCTGAGCTTGCCACCCACTGGGCCTTTGGCGATGACAAAAAAACCATGTACTTTATGCTGGATAAAAATGCCAGATGGTCGGACGGTAAGCCTGTAAAGGCATGGGATTATGTCTATACTCTGCAATTTATGCGCTCGGAACATATCATTGCACCCTGGTATAACGATTACTACACAAAAGAAATTAAAGCTGTTATTGTATTTGATGAATACACCATTGGGGTGAAAAGTACCAAAGCAGTACCTGATCTTCACTTGAAACTGGGTATTTCACCAACACCAGAACACTATTTTGGAATCCTTGATAAAACATTTGTCCAAACCAATAATTGGGAAATTGTTCCCAATACAGGTGCCTATCAAATCAGTGATTTTAAAAAAGGAAAATTCATTAAATTCAAAAGGAAAAAAGGTTTCTGGGCTCAAGATAAAAGATATTTCAAGAACAGATACAATGTTGACACTGTTATCTTTAATGTGATCCGTGATATCAATCTTCAATGGGAATATTTTAAAAAAGGCAAACTTGATACTTTTGATTTGAGATTTCCCAAATACTGGCACCAGAAATCAAATATTTCTTTGTTTCAAAAAGGGTATATCAATAAAATATGGTTTTTTAATGATCAGGAGAGATCTGCACAGGGGATGTGGCTTAATCAGGATAAAGACATTTTTAAAGACAAGCGGATTTGTTATGCATTTGCCCATGCAATGAACATTGAAAAAGTTATAAATAAAGTATTAAGGAAAGATTATTTCAGGCTATCCCAGGCTTTTTTCGGTTATGGACGATATTCTGATTATACGATAAAATCAAGGTCTTATGATATCAAAAAGGTAGATGAGTTAATGTCGTCTGCAGGCTGGACAAGGGGAAGTGATGGTATATGGCAAAAAAATGCGATAAGGTTTTCAGTTAAGGTCACCTATAGCTATGAGGAGCATATGCCAAGACTTGTGGTGCTTAAAGAAGATGCATTAAAAGCCGGGGTTGAGCTTTTGCTTGAAAGATTGGATTCCACGGCTATGTTTAAAAAAATTCTGGAAAAAAAACATGATGTTGCATGGATGGGGTGGAGTACAAATATAAGACCGTCCTATTGGCAGGGATGGCATTCAGACAATGCCCATAAACCCCAGACCAACAATATTACCAACACTGATGATCCTGAGCTGGATGAATTGATTGATAAATACAGGGCAAGCTTGAATGAACAAGAAAGAATAAATCTTTCATTGAAAATACAGAATGCTATTCACAAAACAGGTGCTTTTGTACCGACGTTTATGGTTCCCTATGTCAGGCAGGGTTACTGGAGATGGATTGAACTGCCAGGGTTTAAAGGGACCAGGCGAACCGATGATCTGTTCGATCCTTTTTCCAGTATGACGGGTGGACTTTTCTGGATGAATTCGGGAAAAAAGGAAGAAACCCTTAATGCAATGAAAAAGGGCAGGGCTTTTTTGCAGGTTGTGATCAGAGATGAACAGTTCAAAAAAGGAGTGAATCAAGGTGGATGAGCAGACTATTCTAGAAATAAGGGACCTTGTGATTGAATTTAACACTGATATGGGCTTGGTCAGGGCAGTGGACCATTTGGGTTTTCAATTGAAAAAAGGTAAGATACTGGGGCTTGCGGGAGAGTCAGGCTGTGGTAAAAGTGTGACAGCACTCAGTATCATGAGGTTGCTACCAAAACCTGTTTCACGTATTGTCAAGGGTCAGGTTTTATTCAATGGCAAGGATATTTCCAGAATTCCTGTTGATGATATGCACCATATCCGGGGAAAAAAAATTTCCATGATTTTTCAGGAGCCCATGACAGCCTTAAACCCCGTCCATACAATTGGCAAACAGATGATTGAGATTTATAAACTGCATTTTCCAAAAATGTCCTTTTGTGAAATGGACAAAGCTGCAAATAAAATGTTTGGAAAAGTAGGGATATCTGATGAGAAAAACGTGATGAAAAAATATCCGCACCAGCTTTCAGGAGGTATGCGGCAAAGGGTAATGATTTCCATGTCCCTTGCATGTGAACCTGATATTCTGATTGCGGATGAACCTACCACTGCTCTTGATGTAACCGTCCAGGCCCAGATTCTGGACTTGATTAAAAATCTTCAAGTAAAATCGGGTATGTCTGTCATCTTAATCACCCATGATTTGGGAGTTATTGCGGAAAATTGTGATGATGTAGCTGTTATGTATGCAGGCAGGATTGCTGAAAAAGCTAAAGTTGCAACATTGTTCAAGCGTCCTTGCCATCCCTATACCAAAGGGCTCTTAACTTCTATTGTTTCTTTGGCACAGGAATCCAAAACTATTCTGCCCACAATTAAGGGGAATGTCCCGTCATTATTAAATATGCCAAAGGCCTGCAGGTTTGCAGACCGCTGCCCATGGGTTGAGGATATTTGCAGGGAAATAGTCCCTATGGAACGAAAAATTGGACGAAATCATACGGCAGCATGCCACTTGGCTTGCGAAATAAAAAAAGGAAAAAATGATTTTATTTAAAATAATCCTTGATTTTTTAATTCAAAGTCAATAATACTCAACGAAAGCCCCTTGTAGAAAGGCTTAGCAGTTTCGTTCTAAAGGCAAGACCCATCTGTTAGAGTGGCAAGACCTGAAGTTTGAAACTATGATTATTTATTTTAAATAAGGAGAAAGTCACAATGGCAAATGGGATTGTAAAATGGTTCAATGATTCAAAAGGGTATGGCTTTATCGAGCAGGAAGATGGACCGGATGTATTTGTTCATCATTCCGGGATTAATGGAGAAGGTTTCAAATCACTGAATGAAGGCGATAAAGTGACTTTTGAAGTGGAAGATGGCCAGAAAGGGCCAGCAGCTGTTAATGTAAGTGTTGAGTAAAATTTTTAAGGGGTTTTCTTAAGGTGGTGTAAGAAAACCCTTTTTTTTATGTTCTAAAGCTCCAGACAATTCAATTTGTTAAGATTTATCCTTGGGAAAAGGCGCAGGATTAATCTATGCAAGATTTTTTCATATCCCAGTATGAAATTTATAAATTTTGGTAATTGTTCAGCCCGTTAAAAAAAATATCCCCAAAGTCCTGTCTGATGGATATTTGCGGGAGGTTAAGCAAATAGCCTCGAAACCAATATCCATCAGACAGGGCGGTTTCAAGCGCAAGAGCTGAATAATTACAAATTTTGTTTATATGAAAAAGTGGTGACGTGGCGATTCTTGAGGTTAAAAATCTTAAAAAATATTTTCCTGTCACAGGTGGCGTGTTTTTACGGCCAAAAGGCTGGGTCCATGCCGTTGATGGTGTCTCATTTTCTGTGAATAAAGGTGAAACCCTGGGGATTGTCGGCGAATCAGGTTGTGGGAAAACAACCCTGGGAAGATGTATCATGGGACTTTATGACCCATTGGAAGGACAGGTTATTATAAAGAAACAGAAGGTTTCCCGTCTTAATCGTCAGAAAAGAAAAAAACTTGCCTTAAACCTACAAATGATTTTTCAAGATCCATTTGAATCCTTGAACCCCAGGCAGACAGTCAAAGAGGTCCTTGAAGAAAAATATATTATTCATGGGAAAAAAAAGGGGAAATTAGATTCACAAATTAATAACTTGATAAAAATTGTCGGTCTTTTACCCGAGACCCTTTCTAAATTCCCACATGAATTTTCCGGCGGCCAGCGTCAGAGAATTGGTATCGCCAGAGCCATAAGTCTTGAACCGGAAATCATTATTTGTGATGAACCTGTTTCAGCACTGGATGTTTCCGTCCAATCTAAAATTTTAAACCTTTTACTTAAACTCCAGCATAGAATGGGACTGACCTATATTTTTATTTCTCATGATTTATCTGTTGTGAAACATGTTTCAGACAGGATTGCCGTCATGTATCTTGGTAAAATTGTTGAAGTGGCAGATGCCATTGCGATTTACAATGCCGGTCGCCATCCATATACCAAAGCGCTTTTATCTTCTATCCCTATACCTGTGCCTTTATCTGTACGTCATAGGATTATATTAAAAGGAGAGGTGCCTTCCGCAGAGAATCCTCCTTATGGATGCAGATTCAATACCCGGTGCGAGCATGTTCAAAATATCTGTTTTAAAAAAGAGCCGGAATTGATTAAAAATTCAGAAGACCCGAATCATTTGACAGCCTGCCATTTCTTCAATTAATTATTTTTTTATCAAGCACTTCACGGATTAGGGCAGCAAGGTCTGATCCTGTTATAGGTTTTTGGACATATTTACAGATACCAATTTTGCGGGCTTTGTTTTCAGAAAAAGTTTCACTATATCCTGTACAAAGAATTATAGGCATATCTTTTCGTATTTTGAAAATTTCCCTGGATAGTTTATCTCCTGTCATGTGGGGCATCGTCATATCAGTTACGATAAGGTCAAATTGTTGAGGTGATTCAATAAAGGCCTTCAACGCCGACTTACCATCATTGAACATCTGTATTTTATATCCCCTGCGTTGTAAAAATATTTGTAATGTCTTAAGAATATCTGCTTCATCATCCACGAGCATAATTGTTTCTGTTCCAGTGAATAAATCTGTTTCTTTTTTCACAAAGGCCTCGGGAACAATACTTTGTTCAATTATGGGCCAGAATACTTGAAATTTGGAACCATGGCCAGCTTTGCTGTATGCTTTAATAAACCCTTTTTGTTTTTTAACAATTCCGTCAACAACAGCCAGACCCAGGCCAGTTCCTTTCCCGGTTTCCTTTGTAGTGAAATATGGATCAAATATTCTTTCCATATTTTTTTTATTTATGCCAGGACCCGTATCAATGATTTCAAGCCTAATATAATTACCTTTTAAGATCTCGGGTCCTGGAAAATTCTTTTGTTCAAAAATTTCAATTTCATCCAATCCCACCGTTAATAAACCTTCAGCGTTGCTCATTGCCTGATATGCGTTTGTGCACAGGTTCATGATGACCTGGTGGATTTGAGTAGGGTCTGCTATAATCATTGCCTTGGAAAAAATATTTTCTTTTATGCTTATGTTTGAAGGGATTGAGGAGCGGATTAACTTAAGGGCTTCCTTTAATAAGATGTAAACACTCAAAGGATGCTTTTTAAATTCTGACTGCTTGCTGAATGTAAGTATCTGCCGAATCAGAGCTGCTGCTCGTTGGCCGCTTTTCACCAGCTGGGCAATATGTTCCTTTGCCTTTTCAGGTTGATTAATATGTATTTCAGCCAATTGCGCATATCCAAAGATACCTGTGAGAATATTATTAAAGTCATGGGCAATACCTCCTGCAAGGGTTCCAATTGCTTCCATTTTTTGAGCCTGCATCAATTGGGTTTCAAGTTTTTTTTGTTCTGTAATATCTAATAGAAAACCTCTGATTTGAACAAGATTTCCTTTTTCATCAAATACACCTGAAGAATTTTCGATAAGATTAAGCCGTGTACCGTCAATTTTTTTTAAATTGGGCTCATAACCTGTTATTTGTTTTTTATTTTTCAGAAGATTTAAAAAACCAACTCGTTCGTCAGGGTTCACACAAAGGGCTTTTATTGGTGTGTCCATTGCTTGCTGGGTGCTGCCAAAGCCGAAAATGTTTTTATACTCCTTATTACATGCAATCAGTTTTCCGTCCGGATTTGAGATATAAGTTCCTGAAAAAATTCCTTCAAAGTATTCACGATACTGTCCCTCACTTTGTAATAATTTTTCCTCAGCCTTTTTTTGATCTGTGATATCAATGGCTATTTGAAGTTTAACCATTTGTCCATCTGTCCATTCTATGGCCCGGTCATAGTTTACATACCATCTTTTGCTGACTGGATTTTGACCTTGCCAGATACAAACACCCGTGGGTTTTTTATTCTCGTCTAGTAATTTATTATTTGTACAATTGGAACAGGGCCCGGAGCTTGCTCTAAAAATATCCCAGCATATTTTGCCGGTAGCATCTTTTTTAAAAACCTTTTTCATGTAGTCGTTCATAAAAAGGATTTCATATGTTGTAAAGTCAGCTACATAAATGGTGGCATCAAGGCTGTTCAAAACAGTGAGAAATCTTTTTTGTGAGGCCTGCAATTTTTTTTCAGTTTGTTTGTGATGGGTGATGTCTTTAATAGTCCAGACCCGTCCTACTATCTTTTGTCTTAACCATTGTGGCTGGGAATATTGTTCAAGGATTCTTCCGTCCTTTAGCGAAATTATCTCAAATGACGAGTCCTCGGGTTTTTGATACAATGTTTTCATTTTGGATAGAAATGTATCAGAGTCAACAATATAGTTGATTACATGATCCAATGTTGCCTTAGCTTTACCGATGTCACGTATAGATGCGGGAATATTCCAGATATCAAGAAACTTTTGATTGAATTCAGTCCAGGTTCCATTTCTATCCACGGCAAGAATACCATCGGCAGTGGATTCCAGGGTTGCTTTCAGCAGGGATATGGATTTTTCTCTTTCATATTCAGCAAGTCTTCTTGCCGTCATATTCTGAGCCTGGGAGAACACGGCAATAGTATTTCCTGAATCATCAATAATAGGGGTATTGAACCATTCGCAGAATATTATCTCTCCTTTTTTGGTAAGATTTTCATTTGTGCTGCGGGTACCGCCCTTTTGTTTTATTAGGTCTTGCCAAACTATATCAGTTTTTGCCTTGTATTCTTCAGGTATTATGATAGAAGCATGTTTTCCTAATATTTCATTTTTTTTATATCCGAAAATTTTTTCTGCAGCAGGATTCCATGATCTAACTTTGAAATCCAAATCCCATTCAATTACCGCAAGAGGTGTTTGTAAAAAATGTAAGGCAAGTTTTTGCCTG
Source organism: Desulfobacula sp. (assembly GCA_018645325.1). Taxonomy (GTDB): domain Bacteria; phylum Desulfobacterota; class Desulfobacteria; order Desulfobacterales; family Desulfobacteraceae; genus Desulfobacula. Next base: position 4,882 of record JABGOU010000076.1, on the reverse strand, counting down.
GATATTGATGGGGTCTCCTGGTTTTGTCTGAAATCCGATTCCGCTTGCTGCAAGTTTTTAATTTTTTCTTCCAGCTCTTCATAGGTTGGTTTTTGAGTCATTGAGAGAATCTCCGGATTTTTTTACTGATTAAGAATTCCCATATTTTTGAATACAAATCAATGTTTAAAATTGATTTTAAGATATTTATTTAATTCTTTAGTTTCCTTTGCATGTTTGTTTATCCTGTCTTGGTATAGATCGACGTTCTGACAAAATAGAATGTTAGATTGCTATACCGGGAGGGTTAACAGGTGATTTGGCCCTGATTTGGCTTGCACTAAATATGTGGTAATGCTATTCTTATTAATTTGTGAAAGGGTTCTTTTGAATAAAAAATAAAGTTGAGCTAATAAAATTGATGAATCATTTAAACAAGCGTTTTATCGATTGGGTTTTTATTTGTGGAGTCTTTTTCCTTATGGGGTGCAGTGAACCTGAACAGGGAACAGATTCCTCGTTTTTAATTAAAACCGCATCAATTATGATTACCAGTGTAGAGTTTTTAGAAGAGCTTGATCTCAAAAGAGCGGCCTATCCATATGATATTGACGAAAATCCTGAAGAATATAATAAAATGGTGATGGATCTTGTTCAAATGCTTTCCAATGAGATTCTTCTTCTCAGTGCTGCTTCTGATAAGGGTGTGGAAGTGACGATGCAGGAGGTTCAGTCTGCAGAGGAAGAATTCAGAAAAGATTATCCTGAAGACAGTTTTGAACAGATTTTATTAAAAAATGCTATACCTCGTTCATTGTGGAAAAAACGATTCAGGAAGAATATGATCATTGATAAACTTATCGATCAGGAACTAAAACAAAAGATTGAAATCACCCCACAGGGTATTGTAGGGTTTTATAAAAAATATTATACTGCCTATCTGCAGAAAAACAATGAGAGTATCCGGGATTTAAAGCAGATTGAGAATGAAAAAGAACTGGTATCCCGGCTTCGATTGCAGAAGGCTCAGGATCAATACGAGGAATGGCTACAAAAGCTTTTAAAGGATTATCCAGTGCAAATCAATATGGAAAAACTGAAAACGTTTTTAATTGATATGGAAAATAGTGAGGGGATTGAAAATGAAAAAGCAAATTAATGGAGTTATTTTTTACTTGATTATTATCGGTTTTGGATTTTGCAGACCGATATCAGCCGAGGTTATCGACAGAATTGTTGCAATTGTTAATGATGATATTGTCACTTTGGTTCAATTAAGCAAAGAAACCGCCTCATATATTAAAAATATAGACTCTTCCGGATATTCTGGTGAAAAGAGAAAAGAGGCGGTAAAACAAATCAACAATAAAATACTCATGGCAATGGTTGATAGATCATTAACCCAGCAGGAAGCCCAAAAGTATCAAATAAGTGTATCAGATACTGAGATCGATAATGCCCTGGAAAATGTAAAAAATGCCAGATCACTTACCGAGAAAGAATTTTTGAATGCTTTAACTAATCAGGGAGTCACTTTAAAAGAATATCGCGAAAGTATTAAAAAACAGATATTACAGTCCAAGTTGATTAACCATGCAGTGAAGTCAAAAGTGATTATCACTGAATCTGAAATAAAAAATTATTATGATAACAATGCACAACAATATTCAGGCAAAAAAAAGTATCGCTTAAGAAATATCCTCATGAACAATGAAGACCGGATCAAAGAAATTAAAAAGAAACTGGATGCTAAAATAGATTTTTCAACCCTTGCAAAACAATACTCACTTTCGCCTAATGCATCCGACGGGGGTGATCTAGGACTGTTTGATATCAGTAATTTTTCTGAAAATATTAAAGAAATTATATCCGGGTTAAATACAGGAGAATATTCAAATGCTATTTCAACTTCCCAGGGATTCCAGATTTTTTATGTCGAAGATATTGTTCTTGATGGTAACAAAAGCTATGAACAGGCCCGCGATGAAATTCATGAAATTTTATATAATGAACAGGTAGAGAAAAAATTTAAAACCTGGCTTGAATCATTAAAGAAAAATGCTCATATAAAAATTATGCTTTAAATTGAGTTGTAAATAAAGGAAGACCATGCACAATGAAAAGATAAAACTTTTAACTGCCAGTTTGAAAAGATTGTTGCGGCGCGGGGCAACCAAGCAATTACTCAATATAATTAAAAAAACCCACATGGCAGATCTTTCCATTGCCTTTAATGTGCTTACGCCTGATAACCGGGAAAAGCTGTTCGGGCTTATGGATGACCCGGAACAAATCGGTGTTCTCTTTTCCATGCTTGAGGAGACGCTTTTTCTGGAGTTTGTAAAAAATGTAGAGTTTACAAAGCTTGTGGATATATTTGACCACATGCCCTCGGATGATGCAGCCTCCCTTTTGACCCTCCTTGATGAAGAACTTTCTGATCAAATTCTTTCAAAAATGCAGAAAGAGGAATCAGATAATATTGAGCAGTTGATGAGCTATGGTGAAGATACTGCCGGAAGCCTCATGGTAACAGATTTTATCGCATTGGAAGAGGATGTAGTAGCAAAACAGGTTATTGAAGCATTACAGAGCAAATATCTGGATGTTGAAATGCCATTTTATATCTATGTTGTAGATGAATATGGAAAACTTGTCGGAGTCAGTTCATTAAGGCAGCTTGTGGTTGTCCATCCGGAAAAACCATTAAAAGAATTTATGGCCAAAGATCTTGTCATAGTAAAGCCCTATACAGACAGGGAAGAAGTGGCAAGACTGGTGTCAAGATATGATTACCTTGCTATTCCTGTTGTGGATGATGATAACAGGATTGTGGGCATTGTAACTGTTGATGATGTTATTGATATCCTCCATGAAGCTGCAACCGAAGATATATTAAAAATGGCTGGAGTGGGTGAAGAATACATTGAAACCCAGACAGTATGGAGAGGCACTCGGATTCGTCTGCCCTGGTTGTTTGCAAGTTTTTTAGGAGGGGTAGCCGCTTTTTTTATCATCGGCGGATTTGAGGAAGATCTTGCAAAATTCACAACTCTTGCAGCATTTATTCCCGTTATTATGGGGATGGGAGGAAATATAGGTACCCAGAGTTCAACAATTGTTGTCCGGGGTATTGCCACAGGAAGAATTGAAATCCAGGATTTTACCAAAGTTGTTTCAAAAGAACTGGCAGTGGGGCTTATTCTGGGTGTAATATACGGTATTTTCATTGGTGTTATTGCAAAATTGACTTTTGCAGCAGAGCCTTTTTCCATGGCATTGGCATTTTCCGTGGGACTTGCCATAATAATGTCCATGTCTATTGCAGCGCTTGTGGGTTCAATGGTTCCCCTTATTCTTGAAAGACTCAATATAGATCCTGCAGTTGCAACAGGACCCTTTGTTACAACTTCCATTGATATTGTGAGTGTGTATTGTTATTTTATGATAGCAACACAGCTTCTGGATATTTAAGGCGGTTTTATGCCTGGATTTGTTACTGATGCCATATTGCTTAGAAAAATTGAATATGGTGACCATGATTTTATCATCAGTTTTCTAACAGAATCCAAAGGTAAGATATCTGTAATTGCAAAAAATGCAAAAAAGAGTATTCAAAGGTTTTCAGGTGCACTGGACCTTTTTTCCGTCAATAATATCCAATGTACATTTCCTAAAAAAAAAAAAGATGGACTAACTATATTGTCCCGGACTGATCTTGAAAATGGATTTGCAAATATTCGGTATGATGTATATAAGACCGCTTATGCAAGTTTTTGGGTAGAAGTGATGCATTTCTGGCTGGAGGAAAACAAACAACAATCGGGCTTGTATAATCTGCTGTTATTTTCACTTGATGCATTAAATCAGGGGAGTCTATCCAGAGAAGTGATCAGTCTTTTTTTTCAGATCAGGTTTATGAGTCTGTCCGGGTTTTTCCCCAATATTGAAAATTGTGATAAATGTAAAACACCTGTTGATCATATAGAGCAAAAAAAAGTATGGTTTGATTTTGCCGAAGGCAGAATCATGTGTCAAAATTGCATTAAAAAAAGATCGAAATACGGGATGATAGTTTCAAAAGGAACCTTAAAGCAGATTAACTGGATACACACAAGTGATATCAGCAGAGCTGACAGAATAAAATTTTCAAACCTTGCCATAAAAGAAGGAGAAATGCTGGTGGAAGCCTTTATTCCCTTTTATATCGGAAGGGAATTTAAAAGTTTGCAATTTCTTGACCGGTTAAGACACGAAAAATGAATTTAAAAAAAATACTTGAAAAAAATGCTGTCCGGGCATCTGTTCCATGCAGGGTGGATCTTGGTGGTACTCTGGATATCAGCACATTTTATCTGCCCTTGCATCATCTGTCACCAGCAAGTTTTAATATTGCTCTTGATTTAAGGACAAGGGTCAGTCTTTTTCCCTGGGAAAAGGGATATGTCAAAGTTGAGTCAAAGGGTTTTGAAACCGCGGTTTTTAGAAATGATGAAGCGCCTTTTAATCATCCCATGGGTCTGATGTTTTCCATAGCAAAATATTTTGATGCCCATGGCGTTCATATTAAGATTGAATCGACATCTCCTCCTCGAAGTGCACTTGGAGGGTCTTCTTCTGCTGCAGTGGCCATGATATCGGCTTTTCATGAAGCGCTTGACAAAAATATAAACCCTGAGCAGATCGCCTGGCTCGCCCATTATATTGAATCCAGTGTGGCAGGGGTTCCCTGCGGAATGCAGGACCAGCTTGCAGCAGCTTTTGGCGGGGTAAATCAATGGGTCTGGAAAATGGGAGAAACCCATCCTGCATTTGAACGAATTCCGATTTTTAAAAATAAAGCCGATATAAAGGCTTTTAACTCAAATATTCTCATTGCTTACTGCGGGATCCCCCATGTATC
>JABGOU010000075.1 GCA_018645325.1 Desulfobacula sp. | reverse complement strand
AACGTTGATTATTAACAAAGAAATTAATGTGACTAGTATTGAGAAGGAGATGAAACAATCCTATCTCGAATATGCAATGAGTGTCATTATCGGAAGAGCGCTTCCAGATGTTCGTGACGGATTAAAACCGGTTCATCGGCGTTCGCTTTATGCCATGCAGCAAGTAAGGAATGACTGGAATAAGCCCTATAAGAAATCTGCCCGTATTGTTGGTGATGTTATGGGTAAGTATCATCCTCATGGTGATTCAGCTATTTATGACACCATTGTCCGGATGGCCCAGCCTTTTTCGTTACGATATATGCTGGTTGATGGCCAGGGTAACTTTGGATCGGTGGATGGTGATTCTCCGGCAGCAATGAGGTATACGGAAATCAGGATGCGCAAGATTGCCCATCAGATGCTTGCTGATCTTGAAAAAGAAACTGTTGAATTTATTCCAAATTATGATGAAACACTTGAAGAACCATCAGTATTACCTACAAAATTTCCTGCATTATTGGTCAATGGATCCTCAGGGATTGCCGTTGGTATGACAACCAATATCCCACCGCATAACATAAAAGAAGTTATTGCCGCGCTAAACCAGTTGATTGATAATCCTTTAATGGATGTTAATCAATTAATGGAATATATTCCCGGACCTGATTTTCCAACCTATGGTCATATCTATGGTACTAAGGGGATTCATGAGGCCTATAGCACAGGGCGGGGGATTATTACCCTGCGTGCCAAGGTTGATGTTGAGGTAAATAAAAAGTCTGGTCAGGAAACCATTATTGTCACCGAGCTCCCATACCAGGTCAACAAGGCAAAACTAGTTGAAAAAATTGCTGAACTCATGCGGGATAAGGTCATTACAGGCGCTTCCTTTGTCAGGGATGAATCTGACCGTGATGGAATGAGAATTGCCATAGGGCTTAAAAGGGACCAGATCAATGAAGTTGTGATTAATCAGCTTTATAAACATACCAATATGCAGACCAGTTTTGGAATTATTCTCCTTGCTATCGTCAATAACAGGCCACAGCTTTTGACTTTAAAGGAGATTCTGAATCATTTTATCGATCACCGTAGAAACATCATTATGCGGAGAACAAGATTTGACTTAAGAAAGGCAGAAGAAAGAGCTCACATTTTAGAAGGCTTGAAAATTGCTCTGGATAATCTGGATGAGGTAGTGGCTCTGATCCGGGCGTCACATTCTCCTGAAGAGGCCAAAAATGGATTGATATCCACATTCAGCCTTTCGGTCATCCAGGCTCAGGCAATACTTGATATGCGCCTGCAGAGACTTACAGGGCTTGAAAGAGATAAAATTATTAGTGAGTATGATTCCCTCTTAAAGGACATTGCCTGGTACAATAAAATTCTTTCAAGTGATGAAGTTGTGAGAGGATTGATTAAGGATGAATTGTCTGGACTTGATGAAGAATTTGGTGACCAAAGGCGCACAATAATTGTCGAAAGCACAGCTGAAATAAGCATTGAAGACCTGATTGCCCAGGAGGATATGGTTGTGACTGTAACCAGAAGCGGCTATATCAAGCGAAATCCCATTACTCTGTATTCAAGCCAGCACAGAGGAGGGAAAGGCAAGACAGCCATGGGAACAAAATCTGATGATTTTGTTGAGCATCTTTTTGTTGCATCTACTCACGCCACATTTTTATTTATTACCAATTTTGGTAAAGTTTATCAGTCAAAAGTATATGAATTGCCCATGGCAGGGCGGTCAAGTCTTGGAAAGGCCATTGTAAACCTGTTAAATTTTGATGAAGGTGAAAAACTTGCCACTGTATTAACAGTTGATCAGTTTGTTGAGAATAAATATGTGGTTATGGCCACTAAAAAAGGAAGAGTGAAAAAGACTGACTTGATGGCATATTCAAGGAGAAGGTCTGGTGGTCTTATTGGAGTTAAACTTGCAGATGATGATGAACTGATTGTAGCAAGAATAACTGATGGAGACATGAATATTTTTCTTGGGTCTGAAGGGGGAAAAGTGATTCGGTTCCATGAAGGAGATGTTCGTGCTACAGCAAGGGGATCCATGGGCGTCAGGGGTATGAGAATAGACAAAAATGTTAAAGTCGTTGGTATGGAGGTTCTGGGCCCGGAAGATACTCTTCTTACAGTGACTGAGAACGGATATGGGAAACGGTCATCTATTGAAGAGTACAGAACTCAGACCCGTGGCGGGAAAGGTGTTTTTTCCATCAAAACCTCAAAACGTAATGGGAAGATGGTCTCCTTGCTTCTGGTAGATAGCAATGATGAACTGATGATGGTTACAGATAAAGGAAAATTGATTCGAACATCCATTGAAGGCATTAATGTGATCAGCAGAAATACCCAGGGTGTTAAACTGATTAATTTGTCATCTGCTGAAAAACTTATTGGAATTGCAAGACTTCCTGAGGAAGATGATCAAGAGGATATAACCCTGGAAAATGTTCCTGTGGATAAGGAGAATGGAGACGGAGAAATCATCGATTAATAATGGAGAAGGACACAGAAAAAGGCTGAGAAACAGGTTTTTGAAAAGCGGCCTCCAAGGATTTCATGACTATGAAGTAATAGAACTGTTACTTTCTCTGAACACACCTAGAAAGGACTGTAAACAGAGTGCCAAACTGCTTATAAAACAATTTAAAACGTTTCAGGGGGTTCTGGAGGCAAACCATGAATCACTGTGTGCAATTAAAGGTGTAGGGCCGGCAAACAGTTTGGGTATCCGGTTGATTAAAGAAGTGTCTGACAGATACCTTAAAGCCAAAATTATATCAAAGGACGTGGTTCAAAACTCCACGGAACTGATGGAATATTTGAATCATGCCATCGGGCATAAAACAAAAGAGGTTTTTGTCGGGATTTTCCTTGATGCCAAAAACAGGGTACTTACATCTAAAATTCTTTTTACAGGAACTTTGACAACAAGTTCGGTCTATCCACGAGAAGTAATTATAAGCTCATTACAGCATAATGCTGCGGCCGTCATTTTTGCTCATAATCATCCTTCAGGCGATGTTGAACCTTCAAACAGTGATATCCAGATTACAAGAAAATTATTTTTTGCATTACAATATGTGGGAATAATATTGCATGAGCATATGATTATAGGAAATAAAGGTTTTTACAGTTTTGCATCCCAGGGATTAATAGCAAAATTTAACAAGGAATTTGAAGATCTTAAATGACTCAAACCAATGAAATTCCAGAATGTTTTGGTATCCTTGAAAAAGTATTTCCCATGACCGCAAAAAGATTAAGGCAGACCCCGGATGAATGTTTCTACCATTGTCCGGTCAAAACAAAATGTTTACAGCAGGCCATGTCCACAAAAGATGGTATAAAAGTGGAAGAGGAAATTATTGAACGGGGAACCCGATCCGGTTCCATGAATTTTTTTGAGCGCTGGTCTCGAAAAAAACAGGCGCATCGGAAAAGGCAAAAATAAATTGGAGGAACTAATGAAATCTGTAAGAGATATTGATGTGTCATCAAAGACAGTTTTTGTAAGAGTGGATTATAATGTACCAGTTGATGAAGCGCTCAATATAACAGATGATAACAGGATCATGGCAACGCTTGACCTCATCCAGTATTTGATAAAAGGGCAGGCAAAAATTATTCTGGCTTCTCATATGGGGCGGCCCAATGGTAAGAAGGATTCAAAATTAAGCCTTGCACCTGTGGGTAAGAGATTGGCTCAATTATTAGAAAAACCCGTCTTGTTTGTAGAAGATTGCATAGGTGATAATGTTACAAGATTGGTTGCTCAACTAACCAATGGGCAGATTCTGCTTTTAGAAAATTTAAGATTTCATAATGAAGAAAAAGATAATAATGAAGGCTTCGCAAAAAAACTTGCGGATCTTTGCGATGTGTATGTGAATAATGCCTTTGCTGTTTCCCACCGGAATCAGGCATCTGTGACAGGTATTCCAAGATTTGCACGAGAATCTGCAGCTGGTTTTTTACTTGAAAAAGAAGTTCAATCATATTACGATTATGTTGAAAATCCTAAAAGACCTCTGGTGGCAATCATTGGCGGTGCAAAAGTCTCCAGTAAACTTGCGGCCTTGGAGAATATGTTAAAATTTGTTGATAAACTGGTCATCGGCGGTGCAATGGCTAATACGTTCCTAAAGAGTCAGGGAGTTGATACCAAAGGATCAATTATTGAAGAAGACCTTTTAAATAAGGCATCAGATATCGTTAAAAAATCAAAAGAACAAGGGGTAGACTTTCTGCTCCCCTGTGATCTTATTTGTGCTGAAAAGTTTGATAAAAATGCCCGGGTAAAAGAAGTTCTAATAGATCAAATTCCGGATCAATGGATGGCCATGGATATTGGTCCCAAAACTGCTTTAAAATATACCAGAGTCATCAAAGAAGCGCAAACCATTGTATGGAATGGTCCCATGGGGGTTTTTGAAATGGAACAATTTATGTCGGGAACTCGGATTATAGCGGAAGCCATTGCAGATTCTTCTGCTTTTTCGGTTGTTGGAGGTGGAGATACCGGACTTGCTGCAAAAAAATGTAATGTTGCAGACAAGGTTAGCTATGTTTCAACAGGCGGTGGTGCTTTTTTACACTTGATGGAAGGTAAAAAACTTCCTGGTGTGGTTGCATTGGAGTAAAATCTTAGAATAAACAATAAAGGAAAATAGCGTGATATTTTGTAAGCACAGGGATTGTTTAAGCCGGGAAGAAAGACTTAGAAGGTCTTATTATGAGGTATTGCGCGACGAACTGGATCAATTTGTTTTAGGATACTCCCTTGTGGGGTCTTATAATAATTTTTTAAGATTAAGAATGCCATATCCTTTTGTAGAGCTAAGGGAACTCAAGCCAAGGGCGAGAATTCCCTCTGTTGAGTTTGATGCACAAAATTCATTTCTAATAATTTTCTCCGAAGATTTTATCGATAAAAAACATAAAAAATATATCAGATACTTTGATGTTAATAAGACAACTAAGGATAATTTATTAAAGCATAAGTATTTCCCGAATGTGGAAAATTTTAACCGAAATCTTAAATTTTTTGAAACAAGTGAATTTTTCTCATTGTTAAGATCATTACTTCCTATTGATTATGCCTTGTTAATTCAAAGAAATCAGCGAACAAAGGTAAGATATGCCTTGACGCATTTTCATGTGAGGATAGACTGGCCAATAGCAGAAGCCTCCGAGGATCTTGCCAAAGATTTAAGGTATATTTCAAAAGATCTTTATGAAAAAGGTGATAAATATGCTGAGGATTTTCAGAAAAAATTATTTGAATACTATGGCGTCCCAGTTATGTCCGGGGGGAGAAGAACAGCTGCTATAGTAGCAGCTCAATACTTCAGACAACTTCCTGGTATTACAACCGTTTATGTTTCTTCAAGTGAATCTAGAAACCTTTTGCGCATTGATGAAAGAGGGATATGCAAATCAGTACTGGTTAAACTTCCAGGTAGTGAAATAAAAAAATTAGCCGGGAATGCAGGCATTACCCAAAACAGCTTTACTAAAAATTATGTAATTGCACGACAGCGTAAAAATTTTATCTGTATCTTAAATGTAAAATATGATTATACAAGCCATGCAATGCCCTCGGAGGGAGGAAGGCTTAGGGAGTTAAAACTTGATACAAACTGGCTGACAGTATCCCAGGAGCATATATTACCGAAACCATCTACATTAATACACCCCCCCATTCCCTATAAAATGGTGTATTTATAATTTTTTAATCATTGCAATTTCATCACAATTGGGGAAACTGACGCAACCGATACAATCGGACCAGACCTTGATGGGAAGCTCATTCTTATCAATAGTTGAAAATCCAAACTGTTCAAAAAAAGTCGGCCGATAGGTAAGTGTGAAAAGGTCCTTGATTTTAAAATAAAACGCTTCCTGGATGGCTCTTTCTGTAAGCGTAGAACCAATTCCACTGCCTGTGAAATCAAGATCTACTGCAAGAGATCTTATTTCTGCCAGGTTCTCCCAGCAAAATTGCAGGGCACAGCATCCGACCACTTTTTTTTGCCCTGGATCTTCAAATACCCAGAAGTCTCTTAAATGGTCATATAGTTTGCTGAGAGGTCTTGCTAAAAGTTCACCTTTAACATTATAGAATTGCAGTAATGCATGGATGGACGGAACATCCTCAAGCATAGCTTTTCTTATCATTTTAAGCCCTTAATTTTAATCAGTGTTTTTACTGTCCGTGAAGTTTTTTCTTTTGTTATTTCTCCGGTATCAGGATTCATATATACCATTTTTGTACCATCCGGTATATCAAAATATTGATAGGGTTTGATGGATAGAAAGTGTTCCATATAATCAATCCATATGGGTAGAGCAGCCTTTGCACCTGTCTCATATTTTCCAAGAGATGTGGAATCATCATTCCCCACCCAGACACCCACCGCAATATCCGGACTGAATCCAATAAACAGAGCATCTTTAGAATTGTCTGTTGTTCCGGTTTTGCCGGCAATATCTTTTTGTATGACCAAGGCATTTTTGCCTGTGCCTTCAAGTACTACGGCTTTTAACATATCTGTAATAATGGCTGCATTTTGCCTTGACATAATGGATTGTTTCCGGATCGTATTTTGATACATTATCCTGGAGTCTGAATCTGTTATTTTAATGATGGAAAAAGGGACTGTTTTAATACCCATATTGGCAAAAGGAATATAAGACGCTGTCAATTCGATCAGGCTTACTTCTGAAGTTCCTAAAGCCAAAGAAAGATTGGGTTGTAATTTAGATGAAATTCCTGCTTTTTCTGCAAATTCAATCACCCTGGCCGGACCGATTATCTTTATCAGTCTAACAACAGGTGTGTTTTTGGATAATGCCAGAGCTTTGCGAAATGTGATCTCTCCCAAAAAGGTTTTTGAAAAATTATTTACCTGCCAGGTTTTATTATTATCCAGTATATAGGATAAAGGGGCATCCATCAATTTGTCATACTGGGAAAATTCCTGGATAATGGCAGTAGCATATACAAAGGGTTTAAAAGCTGAGCCTGGCTGTCTTTTGGCCAGTACAGCCCTGTTAAAAGAGCTTTTATGAAAATTTTTCCCTCCGACCATACTTAAAACGCCCCCGGTTTTAACATCAATGGCGATCAATGCACATTGAGCCTTTGATACGTCGATACCTTGTTTGATCATACGGAGTTCAAGCTGGCTCATTCGCTTGGCAATAGAGTTTTCTGCAACCTGTTGCAGATTTAAATCAAGTGTTGTATATATATTGAGACCTTTTGAAAAGATGTTTTGTAAATCAAATTGTATTTTTAATCTGCTTTTAATATATTCGATGAAATAACCAGCCTTTTTTGGTTCTGGCTTTTGGGGATACAGAGAAATTTTTACTGACTTGGCTAAATTATATTCCATGACAGTAATTACTTTTGCATTCAGCATTTGCCGGAGGACAATATCCCGCCTTTTTTTTGCTAAATCTGGGTTTTTAATAGGTGAATAAATAGAGGGTGCTTTGGGCAACCCTGCAACTAATGCTGATTCCGCCAAGGTTAGATCACCTACAGATTTTCCAAAATAAGTTTGTGAGGCAGCTTCAACACCATAGGCTCCAGATCCAAGATAAATAAGATTTAAATATAATTCCAGTATTTCATTTTTAGTATACCGCCTTTCAATCTGGAGCGCTAAAAAGGCTTCTTTAATTTTTCTGGTAATGGATTTTTCAGACGACAAAAATAATGTTTTTGCGAGCTGCTGGGTCAACGTGCTGGCACCTTGTTTATATTCTCCGGCTTTTATGTCATAAAGAATTGCCCTGAAAATAGCTTTTAAATTAATACCGGAATGAATATAAAAATTTTTGTCTTCTATCGTTATCAAAGCAGAAATCAGGTTTTGTGGAATAGTTTCAATAGAGACAGGAAATCTTTTTTCAATATAAAATTTGGTAATAATTTTATTGTCTGATGAAAAGACCGTTGTTGATGATGATGGTTTAAATTGCTTGAGCGAATTTATTTGTGGTAAGTCATGAAAAAGAATTAAAAAAACACCTGCCATGATCCCGAAAAAAATTCCGCTAAAAGTGGCGGCTATTAGATACCAGTGTTGTTTAAACATCTTAAAGGAGGTCTGTCATATTTTGCGGACAATATCATTGGGATGGCATTGAATTTTAATTAATAATATAGCCATGGTGTTTGGTTGGGCATTATCAATGGAGTGATTTTCAATATCAAATAAGTCAATAATTTTTGTTCTTTTAGGAGGCCCCTTTGGAGACGATATTTCAATTGTATCACCCCTGGTAAGTTTGTTCCTAATGCCTATTTTGTAATGGTTATCTCTTGTGCACTCCATAATTTTTCCAATAAAACTATGGATTTTTCCATGGTGAATATTGTTGTAATTGAGTTGCGGTTCCCCTGTTTGATTAAAATAAAATCCTGTACAATATTCCCTGTGAAAAACCTGGTAAAGTTCGGTAAGCCAATCTGGATTAGTTTCGTATGTGTCAGGAAAGTCAATATAAGCGTCAATTGCATTCCTGTATGTTTTGACAACAGAAGCCAGATAGTTGATGCCTTTCATTCGGCCTTCTATTTTCAGCGATGTTATATTTGCATTAATAAGTTCTGGAATGTGCTCTATCATTCTCAAATCTTTTGAATTAAAGATATATGAACCCCGTTCATCTTCCATGAGCGGATGATACTCGTTAGGGCGAAGTTCTTCCACAACTGAATATTTCCACCGGCATGGATGACTGCAAAGCCCTCTGTTGCTATCTCTTCCGCTTAAAAAGCTACTTAGCAGACATCTTCCTGAGTATGATACACACATGGCTCCGTGAATAAAGGTTTCTGTTTCTATTTTAGAATTTGAAGCAATTTCTTTTATCTCTTCCAGGGACAATTCTCTAGCAAGATTAACTCTTTTTATCCCGATGTCATGCCAGAACATGGCAGCATTCAGGTTGGTGGTATTGGCCTGGGTGCTTAAATGTATGTCAATATCCGGGATATTTTTTTTTGCCAGCATAATGATGCCGGGATCAGATATTATAATTGCATCCGGGCCGATTTGTCCGGTTATATTTAAAAAAGCCTCGATTTCTTTTTGTTCGTGATTTCTTGAGTATATATTGCAGGCAAGGTAGACTTTAGTGTTATGAAGGTGGGCATAAGCGACAGCATCAATTATTTCATCGTTGGTAAAGTTTCCGGAGAAATTTCTCAGGCTGAAATTTTTGCCTGCAAGATAAACTGCATCTGCACCATAGTGGATAGCAATTTCAAGCTTCTCAAAGTTCCCGGCTGGTGCCAGAAGTTCGGGTTTAAAGTAATGTTTTTTCATATGATCTGCATATTAAGTGGTACCCCCGGCAGGAATTGAACCTGCGCTCAAGGATTAGGAATCCTATGCTCTATCCACTGAGCTACGGGGGCGTAATGTAATAATAGTAAGGCTTTTAAGAATTTATAGAAAATGTGTGATTGCTATTTGATCTAATTGTTACACATATATTACACACTTCTAAAATTCTCCCGCCTTTTTTTGCATTGTTGATACTAGTTCTTTACCAGTTCGTCACAATAATTCATAAAAAAGTATAAATACAATAATTGGGGAAAAAAGTCATGGAATTTTTTATAGAGTTATAAAAATAATTTGGAGCCAGTTATAAGAACACCATCGCATCATGGAAAATAAGATAAAGAAGTTCAAGACATCGGTTGCTGAAAAGATAGCTATTAAGCTATAGATTACTTACAACTTGGGGTAAATATTATTAATAAAGTTATTAACCAGCAAGAAAAGAAAAATATAATTCTTTATCCGGGATAGAATCGGAGTTATAAACCGATTTGAAAGGGTGGCTTTCCTGGACCATCTTTTCCGGGGATTAATAATCAGGGTCCTACAGGAGGGGAATCGTGAATGAACAAAAAAATAAAAATTAGTTATTTTGATAGGGCTCACGAGCAAACAAATGAGAATAAAAAGATGATATACGAATATTATAAAAAAATTGATTTATGGACTTTGAGCGAGGGAGTTGCTCTATTATCTGGATTCATACGAATACATACGTCTCAAAATCTTCCTGATGAATTTTTCTATTACATAGTGGCACGTGTAGACATTAGAATTTTTAAAAGAGCTATAGATACTGGCAAGCTAAAGGTTAAGGGGTATCGAAAAAGAGAAACTGATGACTTTAAAAAATATTCCAAAGCTCCCAAAATTAATCCTGCTATAAAAAGATCACTTCAACACCATAAAATTTATTACTGGAAGACTTTTTTTGGGGATTTAACTGTAACCCCTTTTGAATTTCTTGAATTTATAAAAGAAAAAGAACTTTTTGAAATACCTCCAGCATTGGAGTTTGTTAAAAAAATTTCAGAATCAGGAGATGTTCAATGCTTTTGGGCAAGTGGCGACAAGAAGGTTGGTTCAACAGAAAAAAAATCTAATCAAAAAACAGAGGACAATATCGGAACACCGCCAGTTGGATCGGTATCCTCTACTGAATCCACTGCACCGAAAATTGAAAAGGCTATTGACTATTCGCTTAAGACAAAGAGCGAACAGGCAGAACTGGCAAAACGTTGGAAAGAAGAGAAAAAAACCCGGCGAGAAATAGCGAAACTTCTTTATAAAAAAGAATTTGAGGCTGGCTGGCCATTGCGTGCAGCTCTAATGAAAAGAGTTGACCGACTGAAATAAATCTGTCCATAGACAAATGTCCACCCCTATACAAGGATTGTCCACCCCCTGGACAGTCCTTTTTTTTTACCCACCTATACTTAACTATCTATTTTTAAACAACTATTTTTTTTAAAAATAATCAAAAAAACCTTTGACTGTCTATGAGAGTGTACTGGTAAACTTTATTAAGAATCGTGATGATAACTTAATAAAAGGTGAAAAAAATGAATGCACAAGTTCTACAGCAATTAGAAAAAAAACTTTCAGAAAAATTTCCAATTGGCATCCCCAGAAAAGAAATTGGACGTGCTACCGGTAATGTTCTCCATCCAAGAACTCAAGCAAATCTTGATTGCCTTGGAGAAGGAATTAAGGGCAGATTTAAAATTGGAAGAAATACAATTTATCCTGTCCAAAATGTAATTGATTTTCTTCAATCCAAAATGACCACTGCTGCATAGGAGGAAAACATGATAAACACACCCACTATCGTGGATATTAAGACCCCAAAACAGATCATTGGCCATGAACAGATTGTAGATGCTCGGGAATTAAATTTATCAAGCTGGGGGATTTCCCTCACAACTATAGAAATCGCTGAGTTGACAGGGAAACGGCATGACAATGTTCTCAGGGATACAAAATCAATGCTGATGGAATTATATGGACGAGGGGGTGTCCTCAATTTTGAGGAGACCTATATCCACCCTCAAAATAAGCAGCCTTACCCCTGCTACCGCCTACCTAAAAAAGAAATCCTTGTACTTGTATCTGGTTATTCGATCAAACTCCGGATGAAGATTGTCACCCGCCTGGAATACTTGGAAGAACAGGCTAAACCGGAGAATCTTTCCAGACTCGATATCCTAAAAATAGCCATGGATTCGGAGCAAAAACGACTTGCTTTGGAAAATGAGAACAGAAAAATGTTGCCAAAGGTCCTCTTTGCAGACGCGGTTTCAGCATCCACCAGCAGTATTCTTGTGGGCGAGCTGGCCAAATTGCTCAAACAAAATGGTATCGGAATAGGTCAAAACCGCCTTTTCTCATGGTTACGGGCAAATGAATACCTGATCAAGCGAAAGGGGACTGATTACAACATGCCCACCCAAAAATCCATGGAACTCAGCTTGTTTGAAATCAAAGAGCGTACAATAGTCAATCCTGACGATTCAACAAGGATCACTAAAACATCAAAAATCACCGGCAAGGGACAGCAATACTTTATAAATTTGTTCCTGGGACAAGGCATGAAATGAAACGCCTGATCAAAAAAAAAATATGCGAAATCGGTCTTTTTATTGCCGGTAATACCTTAACCCACCTTCCCTGCTGGAATTGGAGTTCACGACTTGTTGACCGGTTAATTGTGGGTAGTGAGGCAGATTGATGAATAAAGATATCCGTCTTGCAACGTCATTCAAAGGCCACAGAAAAAGGAAGAGACTCAGAAGATTTCTTGGTGATAGATCTGACTCATACCTTATAGATTTATGGCTAACTGTGGCTATGGATTGTCCAGAAGGGGTTCTACCTGGGTGGGATCAGATGGATATTGCAGATGCTTGCGGGTGGGAAGGAGATCCAGAAGAACTTGTATCAGCACTTATTGAAAGCAGCTGGCTTGAAAAAGATTCTGATGGCAATTATATCATTCATGACTGGTGTGAACATCAAGGGTGGGCATGTAACGCCAAATCAAGGAGCGAGGCTGCAAGTAAGAATATCCTGTTAAGGTGGGTGTTGAGAGAGACAAAAAAGGAAAATATACCTGATGTTAAAAAGTGGTTTAAATCAGAATACGCCTATCAGAAAGGCCATACTACCAACGATATACTATCGTATTACGAGTCGTATACTAATGGTAATACTCCATCTCCATTACCATTACCATTACCATCTCCTAAAGATAATAATGCCGATTCTGACGAATCAGCTTCGCGTTCATCAAAAAAAATTTACACAACAAAATCAGGGAAAAAATTAACCGGCAAAAGGTTAGAGACTTTTAATCAGTTTTGGAGTGCTTTTGATTACAAGCATGGCAAAGCTCCTGCCGCTGATTCATGGCTTAAAATTCCAAGCCTTACAGAAGCGATGGTCAAAGAAATTATTGCCGCTGCAAAAATTGAAGCTTCAAGACGACCGGCACTGATCAAAACAGAAGGATCTCCTAAATGGGCTCAAGGATGGCTCACTGAACGTCGCTGGGAGGATGAGGCCTATTATGAAGATTTAAAGATTATACCGATGAAAAAGACAATGGTATATGAGGTGACCGATGGATCATAAAGCAGCGTTACTTCAGCATTACACATCATTTGACGGTTTTTACTTTCAATACTTTGCTAACCACAAGGTATTACAGAACGGTGAATGGCAAGTCCATTGCCCGTTCCATGAAGACAAAAATCCGAGCATGTCAGTAAGCCCCCAGACCGGACTTTTTAAATGCCATGGCTGCAACGCACAGGGTGATTT
>JABGOU010000074.1 GCA_018645325.1 Desulfobacula sp. | reverse complement strand
GTTATTCACGATGCCCAGAGGTATGGCCATAACTTGATTGGTGTTGAATTGACGCAGACTGGATTGAATATAGATCAATTAAAAGAAGTGATCCGTAAAACATCATTTTCTGCTTTTTATGGTATTCCCTTCCACCAGAATCCTACCGGCATTGATTATACACCAGAGAATCGCAATGCTGTCGAAAGTATATGTAAGGCAAATAATATTTTTTGCATATGGGATATCTGTTATGAGCCACTTCGTTATGACGGGAAGCACAATGAACCCATAGCCGTTTCAGAGTGGGGACCCATTTTAGTCAGTTCATTCACAAAGACGATTTCACCTGGCACAAAGTGTGGCTATATGGTCCTTCCTGAAAAAATTATTAAAGAGATGACTAAAATAGTCGCAAATACCCGGCTAAACCCTAATCTACCGACCCAAGGGTTTATCGTTGATTTCATCCAGTCAGGTGAATACAATGACTATTTGAACTATCTGTGCACCCTGTATAAACCGAGAATGGACGCGCTAAATACTTCCCTTAATACCAATTTTCCAGGTGCCTTTCCCGTAGTCATCAAAGGAGGCTTTTTTTCCTGCATTACATTAGAGGCCATACCATTTGAAAAAGAAGAGATATTTCAGACATCCGCTTTGGAGGCCGGTGTTGGTGTCGCCCCGGCATGGGATGCTGTAGCTCCCAACCTAAGGGAAGAAAAACAAAAAAAGGGATTATGTGTCCGTTTAACTTTTCCGGCATATGATGCTCAAGAAATACAATGGGGTATTGCAAAACTAAAACAGGTAGAAGAATTGATGAGATAAGAGTATAATGCCTGGTTCATTTGTGTTGAGTAAAGGAGTTTGAAAAATGGAAAATCAATCCAACCCCCACCATTTGGTTCTTGGAAAACTTAATGACTTTTTGACGGGTACTATTTTACCAGACACACTTGATGAAAGATATCGTCAAAAAATTGCAAAAAGTCTTGTCATTGACTGCAAGTTTGAAAAAAAAAATATTCAAAAAAATATGAGTCTTGAGGTTATCGCAGGGCTAAAAAAGGCGGTTATAAAAATTGATTTTTTGGTTGATTTTCACAAAAAAACCATTGTGTTGATAAAATTTGCCCCAGGATCTCTTGTCACCAGAAGACTTTCGACCTTGGCATTGTCAAGGATAATTAAACCTTACCAGATTCCGCTTGTAGTCGTTACCAATGGTGAGGATGCAGAAATCCTTGAAGGTGAATCAGGAAAGGTGATTTCAACCGGGTTTAAACTTTTACCTGGTAAGACATATATAGAGAAAAATATGAAGTCTTATTCATTTAAGCCCATAAATGAGACCATGTTTGATAAAGCTTCAAGAATTGCATACGCTTGTGAAATTGATGGTTCCTGCTCCTGTGATTCAGATATCTGCGTTATCTAATAAAATTTTTATTCTAAAAAAGTTATATTTACGAATCATAATCTTATTTGCTTAATGTTTTTTTTAGATAGTACCCAGTATAGGATTTTTTATTTTGAGCGATATCTTCTGGTGTTCCCAAAGCAACTATTTCCCCCCCTTTATCTCCACCTTCAGGTCCAAGGTCGATAACGTGATCTGCGCATTTGATGACATCAAGATTGTGCTCAATTACAATAACTGTATTATTTGAATCTACCAGCTTGTTTAAAACAAATAATAATTTGTTAATATCATCTGAATGGAGTCCCGTGGTTGGTTCATCCAGAAGATAGATTGTTTTCCCCGTTCCTTTTTTGGACAGCTCTTTTGCAAGCTTCATTCTTTGGGCCTCTCCTCCAGACAATGTAGTTGCAGCTTGTCCAAGTTTAATATATCCGAGTCCCACTTCGATGAGGGTTGCAAGTTTGGTCCTAATGGCTGAAATATTTTCAAAAAACCGGATCGATTGGTTAACTGTCATATCCAGGACCTGTGCGATATTTTTATTCTTATATTTTATATCCAGTGTTTCTCTATTGTATCTTTGACCTTTGCAAATATCACAATCCACATAAACATCGGGTAGAAAATGCATTTCAATTTTAATGATACCATCACCCTTGCAAGCTTCACACCTGCCGCCTTTAACATTAAAACTGAAACGTCCGGGTTTATATCCACGGGCTTTTGATTCTCGGGTATTTGAAAATAATTCTCTGATCGGGTTAAATACCTGAGTATATGTGCCAGGGTTGCTTCTGGGTGTTTTCCCAATGGGGGATTGATCGATATGGATCACTTTATCAAGATGTTCAAGTCCTTTGATTTCTTTAAACTTTCCAGCAGTTTTTCGGGACCGGTTGATCCGGTTTGCAAGGATAGGGTAAAGTGTGGATAAAACAAGTGTTGATTTTCCTGATCCTGAAACACCGGTTACACAGGTAAAACACCCCAGGGGAAAAGAGACATCAATATACTTAAGGTTATTTGAATTTGCCTGATAAATAGTTAAAGACTTTCCATTTCCAGTTCTTCTTTTTTCAGGGATTTGAATATTTTTTTTGCCTGATAAGTAAAGACCGGTCAAGGAAATTTTATTTTTGACAAGCTCTTCAGGGATACCCGAAAAAATGACTTCACCACCATTTATTCCTGCTCCAGGTCCTATATCAATGACATGATCAGAGGACAGGATAGTCTCTTCATCATGTTCCACAACCAATACTGTGTTACCAAGATCGCGAAGATTCATTAAGGTAGTCAATAATCTTGCATTGTCCTTTTGGTGAAGCCCAATACTGGGTTCGTCCAGGACGTAAAGAACGCCAGTGAGTTTAGATCCGATTTGGGTGGCAAGACGGATTCTCTGGCTTTCTCCTCCTGACAAGGTTGCAGCCGATCTGCCAAGAGTTAGATATTCTAGACCAACATTTTGTAAAAAACTTAATCTTTCCACCAGTTCTTTGATGATTTTTTCTGCAATAATTTTGTCTTTACCTAAAAGACATAGGGATGAAATGTATTTAACTGAATTCTGGATGGAAAGAGACGTGATCTCCCAGATGGTTTTATCCCCAACTCTGACAGATGCGGATGCCCTGTTGATCCTTGATCCATTACAAACAGAACAGGGTTTAAAATTCATGAATTTTTTTATTTCTTCTCTAATGTAATTGGAGTCGGTTTCATGATATCTCCTTTTCAGGTTTGGAATCACACCTTCAAAGGTTTTTTTATACCTGATTTTTTTTTCCATCCTTTCGATATAAAAAGAGATCTCTTCTTTTTTTGAGCCATATAGCAAAACCTGTTGGAATTCATTAGAAAGATCTTTAAAAGGCGTATAAATATCTTCTTTATAATGGGTAACCAAAGCGTCCAAAAACTCCATAAACTGAACTGAATCTCTGTTTTCCCATGGTAATATAGCCCCTTGACGTAAAGAAAGCATTGGGTCAGGAACAATAAGATCCGGGTCAAACTGGGTTATAGATCCTAAGCCTCCACATTTTTTGCACGCCCCCTGGGGAGAGTTAAATGAGAAAGATGCGGGTGTAAATTCAGGATAGCTGACTTTGCAAGGTAGACATGATGCTTTCTCGCTAAAAAGGATTTCCCTGTTTAGGGTGATATCCAGCAGGGTTACAAGTCCCCCTGATAATGAGAGTGCCAGTTCCAATGAGTCGGTCAGACGTTTTTCAATTCCATTTTTAATAACCAGTCGATCGACAACGGCATCTATGGTGTGTTTTTTATTTTTTTCCAATGGCGCAACATCGTCCATTAAATAGATCTTATTGTCCACTCTGATCCTGGCAAAGCCGTCTTTTTTTAATTTTGCAAATAATTTTTCGTGGGAGCCTTTTTGCCCGGTGATTAAGGGAGCTAAAATCATAATTTTTGATTTTTTATCAAGATCCATGACTTGGTCAGTGATTTGATCAATG
The DNA here is from genome assembly GCA_018645325.1 of Desulfobacula sp. Taxonomy (GTDB): domain Bacteria; phylum Desulfobacterota; class Desulfobacteria; order Desulfobacterales; family Desulfobacteraceae; genus Desulfobacula. Next base: position 9,496 of record JABGOU010000074.1, on the reverse strand, counting down.
GACATGGAAGATATAGGCAAGCCGCATTTATAACAATAAGGAATGCCGACTCTTGCAAATAATAATCTAAGATAATCATAAATTTCAGTGACGGTACCAACAGTAGACCTGGGATTGTGACTGGCAGTTTTCTGTTCAATGGATATGGCAGGACTGAGCCCGATGATGGCATCCACATCTGGTTTGTCCATCTGGCCTAGAAATTGCCTTGCATAGGTTGAAAGGGATTCAACATATCTACGTTGGCCTTCAGCATATAATGTGTCAAAGGCCAGGGTTGATTTTCCCGAGCCTGAAAGCCCGGTAATAATCGTCAAGCTGTTTCTGGGGATCTCAACAGAAATATTTTTCAGGTTATGTTCCCGGGCACCTTCAATGATAATTTTATTTTTATCCATTGAGTTATCTTGTTTTATTGTGGCATTAAGTTTTTAGCCTGGAAGGCTGCCATTTTAATGGCCTGTGTTAAACTTGAATGGTCTGCAATCCCTTGCCAGGCAATATCATAAGCAGTCCCGTGATCTACTGAAGTTCGAATAATAGGAAGGCCTAAGGTCGTGTTGACACCATCCTTAAAATGGGTGAGTTTGAATGGAATCAGCCCCTGGTCATGGTACATGCAAACCACAGCATCATATCTTCCCATGACTGCCTGATAAAAAACAGTATCTGGCGGCAGAGGCCCTTTAACGTTTATTCCCTTTTTTTTTGAATGCCTGACGGCTGGTGCAATGATGTCTTCTTCCTCCGGGCCAAACATGGATGCTTCACCTGCATGCGGGTTTAGGCCTGCAACAGCAATTTTGGGTGCTTTGATATTAAATCGATTTTTTAAAGAGGTATGGGTCAATTTAATCTTTCCGATAATATCTTCTGTGGTGAGACTTGGTACCACCTGGGAAAGTGGAATATGAATTGTAACCAGAATAACTTTGAGTTTCTTGCCAGATAACATCATTGCGTAATCTTTTGTTTTTGTTCTATGGGCCAAAAGTTCAGTGTGTCCATGAAATTGCGAGCCTGCAAGCTTTAAGGCTGTTTTTGTAATGGGGCAGGTTACAATGCCTGAAATGCGATTGGTCAGTGCAAGATCAATCCCTTTAATGATATAGTCCTGCATGGCAGTCCCTGTTTCAAAGGTTGGACCCAAAAGAGAGGAGCAATCTATATTTATATTGGAGATATTCATGATATCCAGTGTATTAAATTTATATTTGCCCTGATCTGGATCAGTTATGATGTGGATATTATGCCTGAACTTTAAAAGCTTTAATGCTTGTTGTATAACTTGGGAATCTCCAATGATAAGAGGCTTGCACAGAGTATAAACTTTTGAATAGTTTAAGGCTTTCACTAATATTTCCGGGCCGATTCCCACAGGGTCTCCCATGGAAATACCGATATAAGGTCGCTTGGATGACAATTTCATCAGGTGTTCTATAATATTAAGGTTAAATAGTGCAAAATAAAATGCAATATACTATTGGATGAGGAAAGTGTAAATAGTGGGAGAGCAAATATCAGGTAATATACCTATTATTGTGTTTAATTCAAAGTTAAAATTCCATTACTCAGGAGAGCTAATATTCAGGGATTCAAATGTGGATTAAATATAATTTATTTAATATAATTGTGAAACTATAGTAAACTACAGACTCAGAAAAAAAGAAGAATTATTTATCAAATTCGAAGTAATTAGAAAGAAATAGGAATAAATAAGAGTAAATTTATTTTTTTTGAAAACTAAAATCTCTAATGAAATGTTAAAATATCCTGAAAAAATAAATAGTTGTCGAAGTAGCTGTAATGTTTGAAAGATTTTTTGTTTCACAGAAAAAAACCAATAATATCAAGCAATTAAAAAATTATGCCAGTCAAAAATTTCATATTCCTCTAACACTTCCCATTAGGTTTGACCAATAAAAAATAATACAATAAAAAAATATATCTTTTTTTAAATATCGGCTTTACCCTTTAGTAGTTGTTAATTTTGCTTCATAAATCAGTTTTTCTATTTGTTAGGTGGAAGAAAGAGGACCAAGTTTAGATAATATGGAATTGCTCTGGGAAAAAGTAAAATACCAAATCAAAAAAACATTGCCTGACCATAGTTATAGAATGTGGGTAGATCCGGTCCAACTTATTTCCTACAATAATAATAATATTAAGTTATCCAGCCCAAATACCTATTCTATAAAACGATTGAAAGATAATTATCTGGTGATATTTGAAGAAGCGTTTTTAAAATTAGGTATTAATGATATAAGTATTGAATTTAAAGTAATATCCAAAGAAAAATTTTGTTCCAAAGGAAAAAACACAAACATTGGTGCATATCCAGCAGTTCCTCTGCTGGTGAAAAGATCGAAACAATTAAATTTACCCGGATTCAAGATGAAGTTTAATAATGGGCGAATGTTTAATAAAGGTTATACCTTTGATGATTTTGTTGTGGGGAATAATTCAAATTTTGCATATTCTGCATCCCTATCTCTTGCCCAGGGAAATATAAAAGGATCCAATATACTTTATATTTTAGCTAAAACCGGACTTGGTAAAAGTCATCTTTCCCAGGCTGTTGGTCACCATATTATCACTAACAGCCTTTCTAAAAGGGTCTATTATGCGACTGCAGAAGAATTTACCAATGAAATGATATTTTCTTTGAAAAACAAAACCATAGAGAGATTCAAAGAAAAATATAGAAAGAAATGTGATGTATTGATTCTTGAAAATGTTCATTTCCTGTCTGGGAAAGAAGCGACACAAAATGAATTGGCTATCACCTTAGATTACCTTCTTGAAGCAAATAAAAAGGTTATTTTTTCAGGGTGCGAGCTTCCGGATGAGATACCTAAACTCAATGACCAGCTAAAATCTCGTTTAAGCCTTGGGCTTGTTACGGAAATTAATGCTCCGGATTATGCAACACGGGTCAGGATATTGAAAAGAAAATCTAAAGTTTTTGGATATGATATTCCCAATCAGGTAACCGAATATATTGCCCAGGAATTGTGTGATGATGTCCGCCAACTTGAAAGCGGATTATTTGGTGTGGCAGCAAAAGGGCATTTAATGGGATATAATATTGATATTGAGCTGGCAAAAAGTGTATTGGCAAACATAACAAAAGCAAAGAAAAGAATTACGGTTGAATCCATTAAAAAATTGATTTGTAAAGAATTTTCAATTACAGAAGCAGATATTATATCTGCGTCAAGGAAAAGGAGAATTGTAAAACCAAGGCAAATGGCTATTTTTCTTTCCAGAAAATATACGGATCAACCCATAAAAAAAATCGGTAACAGCTATAATAAATATCATGCAACTGCTATATACGCCATCAATGCAGTAGAAAGAGAATTAAAGCAAAAAAGTGTTATTTTTGAACAGATAAATTATCTTTCAAAAAAAATTGAATCAGGAAAACTTTAAATGGGAGTTTCCGGTTCTATTTACAGACAGCTTCAAAAAATATCAGGAAAATTATATGTCACAAGAGAAAAAGAAGAGTTGCTGTGTTACTCCTATGATGCAACGGGTTCATCTTTTCTTCCTGATGTCATTGTATTCCCGGGTTCAGAAAAAGAAATTATACAGATCTTAAAATTAGCCTCAAAAGAAAGATTAATTGTTGTACCCCGTGGAGCCGGCTCAGGAATGACAGGGGGTGCGGTGCCGGTCAAAGGCGGGCTTGTAATGGTCACAAGCCGTATGAACAAAATTTTTGATATTGATGAAAATAATTTTTTAGTGAGAGTGCAGCCCGGTGTTATTGTTTCAGATATTCACAGAAGAGTTGAAGAAAAAGGCTTGTTTTATCCACCTGATCCTGCCAGTTCATCTGTTTGTACCATTGGGGGAAATGTTGGTGAATGCGCAGGAGGTCCAAGAGCTGTAAAATATGGGGTGACACGGGATTATGTACTGGGATTAAGAGCGGTGCTTCCTTCGGGAGAAGTTATTCAAACAGGTGTTTCTACAGCAAAAGGGGTTGCTGGATATGACCTAACACGATTGATTGTGGGCTCAGAAGGAACATTGGCAGTGGTCACTGAGATTACATTAAAGCTATTGCCCAAACCTGAAATGATTAAAACAATGGCCGTTTTTTTTGACAGCATGCAAAAGGCTGCCAAAACTATAGCCGGTATCATGAAAGAGGCGACGATTCCAAGGTGTGTTGAATATTTGGATGAATCCTGCCTTGATCTTGTAAAAGACACTCTTAGCTTTGGTTTGCCGAAAGATATAAAAGCCATGTTGATTCTGGAACTGGATGGAAATGTCAGCAGCGTTGAAAAAGATGCAGATAAAATAAAAAGATTATGTTATTCCCATGATGCACTAGATGTATTAGTTGCAAAAGATCAAACCCAGGCACAAAAATTATGGGATGCCAGAAAAGCTTTGTCTCCTGTGCTGTACAAAATTGCAAAAAATAAAATTAACGAAGATATTGTTGTTCCCATAGATAAAATCCCTGATATGGTTCACGTAATTCAAGAAATACAAAAGACATCTGGTTTAAAAGTGGTCAGTTTTGGCCATGCAGGCGATGGAAATATACATTGCAATATAATGTATAACAAAGCTGATGAAGATGAGTTAGAGAGGGCAGAAAAGGCAGTTGATAAGCTTTTTAATTCTACATTGGATTTAGGGGGAACAATTACTGGAGAACATGGAGTCGGTATGACCAAACTTAAATATCTTGAAAGAGAAATAGGTGCAACTCAAATTGAACTTATGAAAGGTATTAAAAAGGTATTTGACCCTCAGAATATATTAAATCCAGATAAGATTTTCCACTGAATATAAAATATCAAAACGCCTAGGCATTAGAATTATCACATCTTTAATGTTCGAAATATGAAGATCAATGAAGTTTTATTGCATACTGGTTGTGGATTAATAGTTTTTCCAAAATATCAATTTTTGGATTTTTATTATGCATTATGCAACATCGTATGGATATTGAGCAATATTTTGAGCAGAGCCTGTTTTTCTTATTAAACTCCCCAAAGCAATCAGGTATGTCTATGGAGTCTTTTTTGATCAAGTTATCGTTAAAAATCTGGTCCAGTTGTTTTATTTCCATTATGATTCCATATATAAGTTTTTTTCTTATTTAGTGTAAAAAAATCGATAGGTCAACATCTAATTTTTTCAATAATAATCATTGATTCCAATTTTTCAACTAATGGTTTCAATGTTTCTTTTTGAATAGCCGATACAAGAATACCCTGGTTTAATAGCCATTTATCATCAAATGAATCAAGATCAACTCTGTCAATTTTATTAAAAACATACAGGGTAGGGATACCATCCAATTTTAAACTTTTAAGAATTTTTTCAACAGAATTTTTTTGCTGCTGATACCGGGGATTGCTGATGTCTATCACATGGAGGATAACATTTGCATCCAAAAGTTCTTCCAAGGTTGCATTGAATGCCTCCATCAATTCTTTTGGAAGATTCCGGATAAATCCAACGGTATCTGTGATAATAACTTCTGTATCCTTAGGAAATCTAAGTCTCCTGCTGGATGGATCAAGGGTTGCAAACAATCGGTCGGCTGCTATGATCTTACTTTGGGTCAGGGTATTCAAAAGTGTTGATTTGCCAACATTTGTATAGCCAACAATTGATATAATGGGTAAATCTTTTCTTTTACGTCTGGATTTTTGTTGGCTTCGTTGTTTGCGGATTTTGACGATTTCTTTTTTTAACCGGTTAATCCTTTCATTGACACGCCGTCGGTTGATTTCAAGTTTTGTTTCACCAGGCCCCCTGCCACCTATTCCACCTGTCAATCTTGACATGGCTGTGTTTTTAGTAATCAGGCGTGGTAAAAGATATTCCATCTGGGCAAGTTCCACCTGGAATTTGCCTTCTCTTGACTTTGCCTGCTTGGCAAAGATATCCAGGATCAACTGAGTCCGGTCAATGACCTTCATTTCAACAAAATCAGTAATGGAACGAATCTGAGATGCTGACAATTCCCTGTCAAACACCAAAAGGGTGGCATATTTTTGAATTGCCTGAATGATCAGGTTTGAAAGTTTCCCTTTGCCCACAACAAATTTGGGATCAATGGTTTTTCTTCTTTGGACGGCTGTACCAATTACATTGATACCACTTGTCTTGCAAAGCTCTTTAAGCTCTTCAATGGATGAATAAGCGTCTCTGGGGCTTGAAGTAGTTGCATTGATTAAAAAAGCTGTTTCTCTACCTGATTCAGGTTTGTATAAAGAATTTTTTTTTGTCAGCTCAGATTCAAGTGCCAGGATCTGAACCAGGCAATCCATATTCAGGTCTTGAATGGTGGCAGGTTCGAGAATCTGATATGGGTCTGAATTTTCACCCGGAAGAATGTGGGCTGAATAAATTATTCCAGGTTTACCGTCCTGTGAAATACAAACAGCAGTAATATAATCCAGTCGCAGGAGTGCAAGGTCAGTCAGATCGTCCCTTGTCAGGGGTTCATCTTTTAAATGGGTATGAATTAGTCGAAGACCTTTGAGTTTGCCGGGAAGGGCCATATATCCCGAAGTGACCGGGATAACAATTTTGCGGGGCTCTCCAATAATTACATAAATAACCTTTCCGCTTCGGTCGATTAATAGACCGATCTGCCGTCTGATCTCATGGGACATTTTAACCAGAGAAGCTGCAAGTTCCTGAATAGCTATACATTCCGGTGGTGTACTAAAGATATAAAGATTTTCTAACTCTTTGATCTGGATGTTCCTAAGACCGGACGTGTTACCGTACAATTTTTTTTTCATTCAAATTCCTGATATGAATCCGGTGCCAGTTCTTCAAAACGGGTAAATTGACCAAGAAAATGCATGAATGCAGTGCCTGTAGCACCGTTTCTATTTTTAGCAACGATAATTTCAGCCGTCCCTTTTTTAGGATTGTCTGGTTCTTTATTATAGACTTCATCTCTGTAAATAAATGCAACAATATCTGCATCCTGCTCCAGAGCACCTGATTCACGAAGGTCAGACAGCATGGGTCGTTTATCAGAGCGTTGCTCAAGCATACGGTTAAGCTGGGATAAAGCGATAATCGGAACATTCAGTTCCTTGGCAAGTGCTTTTAAAGATCTTGAGATTTCAGCGATTTCAAGGTCTCTCCTATCAGTCCTAAATGGTGGCTTCATGAGTTGAAGGTAATCCACTATAATAAGGCCGAGCTCATTATGCTTTTTATAAAGTTTTCTTGCTTTTGCCCTTATTTCCATTGCAGTGATATTGGGCGAGTCATCAATAAAAATGGGCAATTCATTTAAAACACCTGCTGCATCTGTTGCGTTTTGCCAGTCTTCCTGACTGATAAAACCTGTTCTAAGCCTGTTTGAATCAATGCGGGCCTCAGAGGTAAGCAGCCTCATGGAAAGCTGCTCATTGGACATTTCCAGTGAAAAAACAGCAACAGGTTTGCGTTCCTCAATTGCTACATTTCTGGCAATATTCAAAGCAAAAGCTGTTTTTCCCATGCTTGGCCTAGCTGCCAGGATAATCAAATCAGATTTTTGTAATCCAGAAGTAATCTGGTTCAACTTTGCATATCCGGAAGACAGACCTGAAAGTCCCCCATCTTTTCCCTGCTGTTCTTCAAGTTTATCAATATTTAAATTGATTAAATCTCCCAGGCTTTGAAAAGAAGTGCCTGATTTTTTTTCTGAAATATTAAAGATTGAGCTTTCAGCAAAATCAATAATATCCTCAGCATCGCCTTTGTCTTTAAGGCATCTTTCAACAATATCAGATGCAGCAGTTATCAATTGCCTTAAAGAAGCTTTGCTTCTGATTATCTGGGCATAATGTACAGCATTTACAGCAATTGGAGCTGCGTCGGAAATGGCTGCAAGATATGCAGCGCCACCGACACTTTCAAGCTCACCTTTTTCTTTGAGCAGGTTGGCAACAGTGACAAGATCTGCAGGCTCATCTTTGGTGGCAAGCTCTATTATTACCTTGAAAATTTTTTTATGTGCGCCTTTGTAGAAATCTTCAAAGGACAGGGTGTCAATAATATCAAGAAGACTGTCATTGTTAATAAATATAGCACTTAATATTGATTCTTCCGCATCAATATCATGTGGAGGTGTTTTGCTTAAGAGGGGATCTTGAGATATGTGTGTTTTTTTTTGCACAATGTAATTTTAAAAACTTCATCCGGGAAAATTTAATGATTTTCCCGGATGAAGTTTAAGTATTATTTTCCTTCTTTTTCTTCAGCAATAACATTGACTGTAATTTCAGGTTCAACATCCTTGTAAAGACGAATGGGCACTTTGTATTCACCGATTTCTTTTATCGGTTCTGCAAGAAGGATGGAACGACGTTCCAGAATGATCTCTTGAAGATTCAAGGAGTCTTTAATGTCATGGGAAGTGACTGACCCGTAAAGACGGGATTCTTCATGAACCTTGGCCTTGATTGTACATACAACATTTTTAATTTTAGCAGCCATTTCTTCAGCAATTTTTCTTTCCTTAGCAATCTGAAGTTCAAGTTTCGCCTTTGTCTGTTCCATGACTTTTCTGTTCTGGGGTGTCGCAAGGATTGCTTTTCCCTGGGGCAGAAGATAATTACGTCCATATCCTGGCGCCACATCGCATTCTGCTCCTGCGATACCTAATGTGTCAATGGTTTTTTTTAATATAACTTTCATTTAAGCCTCCAAAAAGATTCAGCCGTTTTTTTCAATTGGGCTGACTTTTAGTTTATTTTTTATTACATAGCAGTATCAAGTTTTCTAAAATTGATCCAAGTATCAAATAATCCAAATCCAATAACAAGGAACATGAAAAGAGGTTGAATTGCAATTAAGGTGTAAAAAAAAAATCTTAATGCAAAAGGCCACCTTTTCTTTTGGAAAAAAAATGATGCCACTGCAATTCCCTGAAAAAAATATACAAACATTAAAATAATCAAACAGTTTATAGCAATTATTTTTAATGTGTATATGGGTAAAAATATAAAAATAGATAATGCGATAACACCAAATACCAAATAATCAGGTGCTTTCCATTGATTTAAATTTTCAATACTTTTAACGATGATTCCTTTTTTAAATAACACTTTTTTTATCAATATAATGTTGAGCCATACCATGGTAAGATATGAATTAATAAATATGCTCGGAAAAATAAGAACAAATAATGAGCTTGCTTTTTCAAGCATTTGCCGGTCAACATTCATTTCTGGATACAATTGTGCAGATTCTGAAAAAAGCTGGGATGACAATGCATGATATCTGGAAATATAATTTGAAATTAAGTTATCAATTCCCTGGGCATATATTAAAGAATAGATAAATAAAACAGCAGCGCAGGTTCCAAGAACTGCAAAGCATGTGTAGAGCATTATTTTTTCAACACTCAAATGTTTTTCTATAAATTCTCCAAGGAAAAAACCTGTCATCAATAAGGAACCAAAGTAAAGTGTATTAAATGCAAAATTCTGAGTAAATACAACCA
>JABGOU010000073.1 GCA_018645325.1 Desulfobacula sp. | reverse complement strand
ATGAATAATTTGTCGTGTTTGAATTATTATTCCAAATGTAGTAGGAAATATAGAACCAGGCAAATGAAAGACAAACCTGTCTATAGTATTGGAAGACCTTGCCTGCAGGGCTGATGTAGAATACCTGGAGGCTGTTAAGTATTTTTTCAATGCAGTTGTGAAAATACTCGGGAGACAGATATGGATTTGAAAGAACTTCTTGCGACAACCAGAGCATGAAAATATACTTTTGAGCAGGAGCAGATTATGGCAGGTGGCTGGTCCCGTGACGGGGCTGTACAAGATCAAATCTCCGCCAGTGTAGAAGATGCAGTTAAACTGGCCAGAAGTCGGTTGCCTGGTGGTGAGGGATTAACCCATTGTCACGAGTGCGAGGCTATTATTCCGGATGCCCGCCGCAAAGCAATTCCCGGCGTTCGTTTGTGTGTCCGCTGCCAGTCAGAGCTTGAAGAACAGCAAACAATAGTCAGCAGTTTCAATAGGCGCGGCAGCAAAGATAGTCAATTGAAGTAGTCCGAGGAATAGTTAATGATATACGAATTGTGATTTTCTTTTTATTAGTATATAAGTCTTGGCACAATGGAATAATTCATATAATACAAAATTTATAAAAGGAGAACAGGAGAATGAAACAAGGCCGCAAACTGATTGCCATAATGGTAGTTCTGCTAGTTTCTTTAGGTATCCAATCATCATCTGCATGGGCAAAAGGTGGCTCACCCGCAAAAGTGGTAAAAGACTTTGGCAGAGCCTATTTTATGCTCGACCCCTCAATGACGTCATATCTCAGCGAAGGTGCTTTGATTAATGAAAATGAAGAAGGCACGGTGGACCTTTATCTTGAAGCCAGGGCAGCTGAAGCAAAGAATCTAGGGTACAAAACAAGCTATCTTCAGTTGCTTCCTATCGGTATAAAAACCAAGGTATTAAATATGGATGACTCTTCAGCAAAGATTCAATTTAATGCAATGACCATTCGCAGCATCAACCCGCTGTTTAGGATTGTTGGATTTATTTTTGGTTTAATAGAGGAAAATGAAGTAGAAGATATCATCACGCTTGTTAAAGAAGACGGGGAATGGAAGATAGGTCCAGGTGCATTTGATATGCCCGGTTAAGGGGTCAAGTCCGGTTTTTTTTAAAAATTTCAACTGACTTTTTTTTGTAATTACTATTGCATTCCCATTGCTTACGATTCAAGACAATTCACTATTGGTGAATTTTTTTTAGTATTTTTTTATCAGAACGTATTAATTATTCAAAGGTTTTGTAATGGGGCGATCTAAAAAATTTGACTGGAAAAAAATTCTGGTTCCTCCTGAAGATGCGTTAACAAAAATCAGGCCAGGCATGACTGTTTTTATTGGAACCGGTCCTGCAGCGCCGCTAACCCTCATGCAATCTCTTTTGGAATATGATGGACGAAATGTCAGGGATATTGAACTTGTTCAACTGGCCATCCAGGGGAATGTGATTCTATCTGTCCAGGATCTTAAAACCTATAATTATTGTTTGATAACATTTTTTTCAGGATTTATTTCCTCACAAACTGTTAAATCCGGACTGGTAGACATGATTCCAGCTTATTCATCTGAAATACCTGAACTCATTAATAAAGGGAAAGTTTCGATTGATGTAGCCTTTATCCAGATTACGCCACCGGATTCTGCCGGTTATTGCAGCCTTGGTGTTGCAGTGGATGTTGCAAGGGAAGCTATGAACAAAGCCAGTCTAGTTGTTGGAGAAATTAATACGGATATGCCTTTTACCTATGGAGACACCTTTGTTTCCATAAAAGAATTCGATCTTCTTGTTAACTCAACAAACAAACAGGTTCCCTACAAACGTCATAAAGTTAGTAAACAAATGAAAAAGGTTGCTGAAAATGTGGCTTCCGTCATTAAGGATGGAGACTGCCTTGCTTTTTCAAACAGTTCGTTGTTCGAAGCACTGGGGCCTCAATTAAAAGACAAAAAAGATTTAGGATTTCATTCTCTTTATTTTACCGATGCCATGGCCGAGCTTGTTAAAAGTGGCGCTGTCACCAATTCAAGGAAAACACCGTTTCGCGGCAAATCTCTGACATCCTATGCCCTGGGATCAAAGAAACTCATGAAATGGCTCCACCGTAACCCCCTGGTTGAATTTCAAGGCACTGACTTTGTCTGCAACCCCATATTTATTGGAAAGATTCCTCAATTCGTTGCCATATATGAGGCAGAAAAAGTAGACCTGATTGGTGGTGTAGCGTTTCCAAGGACAGGATCGGTCATAACAGGCCCAGGAGAGGTGGTGGATTTTTTTCAAGGAGCGGAAGCTTCGGAAGAAGGGTGTACAATAATAGGCCTTCCCAGTCGCAATATTAACGGGGACTCCAATATACTATTTTCATTAATGGACTATCCCAATCAACTCAGAATTCGAGAATCCGTCTATATGATTGCTACTGAATACGGTGTTGCCAATCTAAAATGGAAAACCTTAAGGGAAAGAGCGCAGGCCATGATAGACATTGCACATCCGGATGATCGTCAATTGCTTATGGAGCAGGCAAAAAAGGGAAAATTTCTATACTCCAATCAGATTTTTATCAGTAATTCGGCACACCTTTATCCAACCCATATTGCTTGTAAGACCACGTTTAAAGGTGGCATCCCCATACGATTCAGAGCGATCAAACCATCTGACGAAGAACAGATGCGCCGTTTTTTCTATCGATTTTCCGATGAAGCAAAGTTTTATCGGTTCTTTTATTCCGTCAAAACCATGGACCATGATAAGATGCAGGAATATGTTAATGTTGATTACAACAAAGAAATGTCCATTGTCGGGTTAAGCGGCAGGCCGGGAGATCAAACCATTATGGCCGAAGCAAGATTTGTAAGGGACGACCGCTCCTATTACGGAGAGGTAGCCTTTTTAATCGACGATTCTTTTCAAGGAATTGGAATCGGCAGCTATATGCTGGACCTTTTGATACAATTGGCGAAAGAGCTAGGACTTATGGGGCTGACAGCTGAAGTATTGTCTGATAACCTGCCCATGAAAAAGGTATTTGAAAAGGCAAATTATCCAATGGAGGCTCAATTGGAAAACGGTGTCTATGCTCTGACCATGCATTTTAATGAATAGATAAAGCCTTAATTTTATCATCCTGATTTTTTCATTATTTTTTTAACATCCAATTAACTTTAATACGTGGAAACTCTATCTTTTTTAAAACAAAATGAATTTCACTGCAAAAATATTGGTGAATCAGCAGAATCAAAAACAGGAGAAAACCATAAATGAATTCAAAAGATGATAACAATATCAAACGAATTATTTCAGAAGTCCATAGCAGCCAGCGGGATCGTGAAAAAACCTATCGGGAAAAAGCTCTCAAAATTTATCCGTGGATATGCGGCCATTGTGGTCGCGAGTTTGATGGTAAACGTCTGCGGGAGCTGACTGTTCACCACAAAGATCATAACCATGACAACAACCCTCCGGATGGCAGTAATTGGGAACTTTTATGTATCTACTGCCATGACAATGAGCATTCCCGGGATCAGGTTGCCGACGCCTATGCTGATGCGCCGTCTGATATGTCTTCAAAAAAAGGGGGTACAACCAATCCTTTTGCCGGACTGGGGGATTTATTAAAAGGCAAACTTGATTAAATAAATAAAATAATCGATTAAATTATTTTTATTTTCTTGATTCAGATCAATTTATTTAACTTCGTTTTTTGTTAATTTTCATATAAAGTTAATAAAAAAATGGAGAAAAACATCATGCATGACGACTGTAGCGGATCATTTCAATCCGGAAAGCAAATTGTGGATAAAATCAGAACCATGGGATTTAATACCAGCCCCGTTGGTGCGGAACTTAAAATTAATTGTACAAATTGTGATACTGTATTTCAAATGGCAACTATGGAATCTAAATGCCCGTCCTGCAAAATGGTATATGGGGTGACACCCTGTCATTCCCATAGTGCAGAGTTTGTCAAAGCTGCTGGAGTAAATTATTAATATGACTGATACAATCGAGGATATAAAAAGACGTCTGGAAAAGCTTGACACCCTTATCAGTGAGACAAAGGCGCGCCTTCCTGCTCATTCCACCAAACCTCCTGTCATGATGGACCTTCTTGAATACGAGGATGAATACGATGGTCTGCTAAAAAAACTCAATGCACTGAAAAACATGTGATAAGATATGGATAATTCAAAGATATTTAATGAAGCATACCCGGAACTTTTGTCCCGGATTAAACCAATGGATTTATCCCAGAAACTTAATATCCTTGGGATTCAAAAACAGGGGTCTTTATTTATTTTTAATTTTTTTAATCAAAAGCTTGTATTTGATGGAAATGATTTTTTTAATATATCAGGAGCTGATCTTACTCCTGCAGTTAAAGTTGTGCTTTGTACTTATATATTGAAAAGCCCTGAAAAAGAACTTGAAAATGATGGAAAACTTGTAACCTTCAGGGAATTTTCCAATGCCGGCCCATTGTTCTCAAGGTTTACTGAAAACACGGCAAAGATTATACAAACCAGTTTTTCTAATCATCTTGAAACCCTTGGCACCAGGTGTTTAAAATTGGGCGGAACAATACTTACCAATCATTCCTATAGCTTAAGTGTTCGCTTCAGGGCGCTGCCAAAAATTCCAATTATTTTAAATTTTAATGATGTAGATGATCTAATGCCTGCGAATGCGGGTTTTCTATACCGCGACACTGCAGACACCTATCTTGACCTTCAATGTCTGACCATTACCTGTACATATCTCACCGGTCTTTTAATTCAGAATTTTTAGGACAGCATAAAATATTTGATGATTATTTGTAATTGTTCAGCCCGTTAAAAAAAGTTATCCCCAAAGCCATGTCTAATGGATATTTGCAGGAGGTTAAGCGTTTAGCATCGAAACAAATATCCATCAGACAGGGCGGTTTCAGGCGTAAGAGCTGAATAATTACGATTATTTTTTCAAAGAAGATATTGAGATAATCTTTTTTCTAAAACAATATGGCTTGCCTATATCCCAAAAATAAAATAGATCTTAACCAAGAACAGCAAGTACCGAAGCGATTACAACTTTAACGCAATTATTGAGGATTTCCCATGGTATCAAATAGTCAGCAGGCCATGGAGTATCTTTGAGGAAAAAAATGACAAAAGAGCAAATTTTTGTTGCCGGAATTCAGATATCCCAGGTCATGGGAAACCGGAAGGCCAACATTTCCACGGCGATAAAAGCAATCACCAAAATGCCCGGTCATGACATCTATGTTCTGCCGGAACTTTCCAGTTCAGGATATGGAATAAAAGTGTTTCAAGAACTTGAAGATTTGGCCGAAGATGTCCATGGACCAAGTTTCAGGGCGTTCTCTGATCTCGCTAAAAACCAGAACTGCTTTATATGCTATAGCTTTCCAAGGAGGGTCAAGGATGGCAGGTTTAACATCTCCACATCTGTTGTTGACAAAAATGGAGACCTTGTAGCAAACTACGACAAGTGGCATGTTTGCAGTACTGGTGTCTGCCGCGAGAAAGACTACTTCTTTTCCGGGAAGAGCCCTTTTGCGGCTTTCAATGTGAAAGGCATAAAGGTCGGCCTGGCTATTTGTTATGATATTCGTTTCCCGGAATTGGTCCGCAAGCTCACTCTGGAGCAGGGTATTTCCTTACTGCTGCATCCCGGCGGCTGGCCCAGAGACGAGGGTTTCCATACCTGGCATACATTTGTGAAAGTAAGAGCTATAGAAAATTCAATCTATATTATGAGTACAAACTGGGCCGGTCCGGATAATGGTTGTACAGCATTTTGTCCGCCATTTCTTGACGGTAAAAACTGGAAACTGGAAAAACTCGGGAGTGCCCCGGGTTTACTGAGTGGAATTGTTGACATAAACTATCTCAATAAAGTAAGGCAAAGGTATCCCTACCTGACTGACCGAAATGTCGATATGTATAATTTATAAGGGTGATGCAAAGACTTAAAAGATCAGTTGTCCGGTCATGAATTGCTAATCTCTGATTTTCTCTTTTAAAGCTTTAATTATACCCAGGCAGACCTGATTGGCATCTGCAACAATTGCCACATCTGCCATCTTCATCATAGTTGCATTGGGATTTTTATTTATGGCAATGATAAAATCCGCATCAGTTAGAGCAGCTGTGTGTTGAATGGCTCCACTGATACCAAATGACATGAGTATTTTGGGTTTTATATTTTTACCTGCCTGACCCACTAATGCCTCATGGGATATCCATTCTGAATATACAACCGGTCTTGTGGCTCCAACTTCTGCATTCATCAAACATGCCAGATCAAATAATTTTTTAAATTTACCTTTGCTTCCCATACCTCTGCCGCCGCAGATGACAATATCGGCATCTTCAATTTTTTGTTTTTTAGCAGGCCTGTATTCCGAACTTATAAGTCGTATTCTGTCCTCGGGCAGATCCTTGGGTAAAGGCAGGATTATGGTTTCTCCTATGGCATTATCATCATGGGGCTGCTCCTGGAATGTGCCCGGACGAATAGTTGCCATTTGTGGTTTTTGAACAGGCGTTATAATTTTGGCAATCAGGTTGCCCCCAAAGGATGGGGCAATCTGGACCAAGATTCCTTTTTTGTCAATTTCAAGGTCAATACAGTCTGCTGTCAGTCCTGTTCCAAGCTGTTTTGCAACCCTGGGAGCCATTTCCTGGCCAAATCTTGTGGCACCCACAAGTATGGTTTCCGGTTTATATTCTTTGGCAAGCCTTGTCAAAAGCCTGGAATAGGTTTCAAGGGAATATAATGAAAGTCTCTCATCATCAACAACATAAACTTTTTGCGCACCATGGGCAATATATTCAGCCACATAATTATTTACATTATGGCCAAAAACAACAGCACAGACTTTTCCGCCTGTGGTAGTTGCTAAATCTACTGCTCTTGCAAGGATCTGCAGGGTAACCCTGTTTTGAAAATAATTTCTGTAATCACCAAACACCCATATATCTTTAGCGCTTTTCATTATACCTCATCATGTTCATGTGTTTTAAGGTCTTTGCCCATACCAGAGCTGATCACTTTGCCATATTCATCAAAAAGCTGATCAACCAATTTTTTCACAGCCCCTTTAAGTACCCGGTTTTCATTTTGGGTGGTAGGGGAAAAGACATCAATAATCCTTGTGGGAGAATCCTTTAATGCATTGAAGTCGTCATTGAAGCCTAATTTTTCGGCATCAATAATTCTGATATCAGGATTTTCAAAGGCCTTTTCCACCCCTTCAAGGGCAAGATATCTGGGTTTGTAGGCAGAAAGATCAATGGTAACAAGTCCTGGTAGATCCATACTGAGGGTTTCAAAAAAATCATCCACATGGCGCTGGACTTCAACAGTGTTTTCTTTCACGCTAATCTTATTTATATAACCAATGGCCGGGATACCCAGATCTTCAGCCAGCTGGGGACCGACCTGGGCCGTTTCGGAATCACTGGTCTGGGAACCGCAGATCACCAGATCAAAACTATTATATTCTCTTTGAATAAATCTTGAAAGGATGTGGCTTGTCAGAAATGTGTCCGCCCCTGCCATCCTTCTGTCTGTTAACAAAACCCCTTCATCAGCACCAAGGGCTTTGGCCTGGTGCAGAATTTCTTCAGCCATGGCAGGCCCCATGGTAACAGCGCAGATATTGGCATCCAGGTTTTCCTTAATCTGTAATGCCGCTTCCAGAGCCCTTCTGCTTGCAGGATCCATCATACCTTCAGCCAGTTCCCGCTTCAGGGTTCCGGTTTTTGAATTCCAGGGCAATTCCGATACCATGGGAACCTGTTTGATACATACAATAATATTTAACATATGCTTACCTTATTAACTGGGTTTGGACAAAATAGATCTTGCAATCACCATTTTCTGGACTTCACTTGTACCCTCATAAATCTGGGTGACTTTGGCATCCCTGAAATATCTTTCCACATCATATTCTTTACTATAGCCATACCCTCCGTGAATCTGGACTGCCATGTCAGTGACTTCCTTTGCTGTGGCACTGCAATAAAGTTTTGCCATGGATGACGCTTCCGAAAAAGCCTTGCCACTATCCTTGCAAGCGGCTGCCCTATAAACCAGGAGCCTTGATGCATCAATTTTTGTGGCCATTTCTGCCAGATAATTCTGGATGGTCTGAAATTTTGACAAGGGCTTATTAAACTGCTGACGCTCCTTGGCATAGGAAATAGAACTTTCAAAGGCGGCCTGGGCAATACCAAGGGCCTGGGCAGCAATCCCTATCCGTCCTGTATCAAGGGCGATCAACCCTATTTTCATCCCCTGCCCCATCTTTCCCAAAAGGTTTGTTTCAGGTACCTTACAATCCTCAAAAAAAAGAGATGATACAGGATTTGCCCGCATCCCGCAGAGATCTTCAATTTCACCTACAGAAAAACCAGGGCAGTCTTTTTCAACGATAAAAACACTGGCATAATTTTTCTTATCCCTGCCCTCGGAAACAGCAAAAACAAGAATGGTACCGCAGACTCCGCCATTGGTGACAAAAATTTTTGTTCCATTCAATATAAATCCATCTTTGGTTTCCACAGCATTGGTTTCCACACCGCCGGCATCTGATCCTGCATTGGCTTCGGTAAGGCAGAAGGCACCGATACTGTCACCACTGGCCATTGCCGGTATAAATCTGTTTTGCTGCTCTTTTGTGCCAAACTTCAAAATTGGAAATATACCCACACTATTGTGTACTGTGACACAAAGTCCCAGAGCAGCAGATACCCGACTCAATTCTTCAATGGTGATGGCATAACTTATAGTATCAAGGTCTGCACCACCATAAATTTTAGGGACCTGAAGCCCGAAAAAATTCAAGGGTTTCATTTTCTCAATAATTTCCCAGGGGAATCTTGATTCTTTATCCATGAGGGCCACATGGGGTTTTATTTCACTTTCAACAAACTCTCGTACAGTTTTTCGAATCAACTGGTGTTTCATGCAGGGATTAAAATCCAAAATAATACTCCATAATTTTGTTTTCTATTCATAGTGAGTTTTAAATATCTCTTACAATGGATCGTTTAATTCAGAATTAATTATCAATCTTGTGAAATAATTCATCAAAAGAGTTAACAAGTAAGAAACTCCTTCCTAATTTCAACATCAATAAGGATTTTCTTAGTGTAAAATCATAAAAATTAATATACGCTTTATCGCTGATTTATCAAGAATCATTTTAATTATTCGGCTCTTACGCTTGAAACCGCCCTGCCTGTTGAATATTTGTTTCGAGGCTATTCGCTTAACCTCCTGCAAATATCCATCAGACAGGGCTTTGGGGATAATTTTTTTTAACGGGCTGAACAATTACGAATCATTTTTACAATCAGAGAGTCTACCCAAATCCACCATCAAATTTTTGTTTGCCTGCCGGGCCACGGGTTGTGCACTATCCCTGGCCATCAGCAAGGTGCCAGATGCAAGACGACAAGGAGTGACGAAAGAGGCGTATAAGTCATACTCCGCAGGGAGGAACGACCGCAGTCAATGCAGCAGGTGGTACCTTGATGGTGGATCAGGGAGGAGATTGGCCCACAAGCTTGACTGTGGTTTTGATTATGGTATTGTTCCCCAAAAAACATTTGAAAATACTTTAAGAAAGCAGGACATGCGTTTTGCAAAAAACTGCCTGAATAATAGTTGGAAACTTGATAAATGATTATTACAAAAACTGGAAAAATCAGTGATGAGCTTTATGTTATAGGTCTCCCGGAAATACCTGTTTATCTTTTGGATGGCCCTGTCCCTGTTCTTTTTGATGCCGGTTTCACAGCACTTGCACACCATTATGAAACCGGGATCAAAGAAATTTTAAAAGACCGCAACCCTGCTTATCTATTCCTGACCCACTCCCATTTCGATCATATAGGGGCTGCCGGCCATTTTAAAAATGTCTGGCCAAAACTTCAATTAGGCGGTTCCCTGCGTTGTCATGAAATTTTGGTTAAACAAAAAGCCATTCAATTAATAAGGGACTTAAACCTTGAAGGCACAAAGAATTTAAAAAAAATGGGCATTCATAACCTTAATGAACAATCATTTGAATCCTTTGACTTAGATCTTTTCATCAAACATGAACAGGAAATTGAGCTATCCTCAAATCTAACTATAAAAGCCTTTAATACACCCGGGCACACCTGGGATTTCATGAGTTATTGGATTCCGGAAAAAAAAATCCTTATCGCCTCGGAAACGGTTGCCTGTTACCATAATAATGGGTATTTACAACCTGAATTTTTAGTTGATTTTGACGCATACATTGAATCTTTAAAAAAAATTAGAGATATGGGTGCAACAATTTTGTGCGCAGGGCATTATGCAGTTTTTACAGACAAAGATGCACTTAAGCATATCAATGCATCTTTTAAAGCTGCAACTGATTATCTAACCATGGCCGAAGGCTTCCTTGACCAGGAAAAAGGCGATATTGACCGCAGTGTTTTAAGGATCAAGGCCGTGGAATGGGATAAGAGACCCTGGCCGAAACAGCCTGAGTCTGCCTATCTTTTAAATACCCGGCAAAGAGTCAAAACTATATGGCAGAGGATGAATAAACCATACATTGAAGAGAAATGATAACCCGAATTAATACAATTAATACTATCAAACCAATTTTCAGAGAATACCTGGATTATATGAGTCAATTTTTTTTAATTCATGATATTGAATCCTGGTGTGAAGGTGCACTGAAAAATTTACAACACTATTCAATTGCCGATGATCGGTACATATACATTATAAAGAAATCCGAGACTATCATTGGATTTGCAATGGTAAATAAGCACTTAAGGTTCAATGCAAAAGGTTTTGCAGTGGCAGAGTTCTACATTAAAAAAAATCATGAGAAAAAAGGTTATGGCCGCATATTGGCTGAACATCTATTTAAAAATCACCCTGGTAATTGGGAAGTTGCAGTGACTTTAACAAATAAGTCTGCCCTTATATTCTGGGAACATATTGTATCATCTTATACAGGTGGTGATTTTTTAAAAAAAAGAAACTCTTCATTTAATGGATATGGCTTCATTTTCAACAATAATTTAAAAAATAAACCTTGGAAGAAATAAGAATCGCAAATAAGTCAGGCTAAGGGTGGTGGTGGCAAAGGCAATTCTCCACGCTTCAAAGCTTCCCGTGCCGCCTTGACCGGTATACGGGCCTCGCAGGGAACCCCTACCTGGCACAGGCCGCATCCATACCCCTCAAATTTATAAGTTTTCTTTACATATTCTCTGGAAAGAGCCAGATGTTTTCTGCACTTTTCCTTGTCATGACCCGCCTCTGTAATAGCACGGGCCGGACACCGGTCTATGCATTTGCCACAAGTCCCGTCAACATAATAAAGACAATAGGCCTGATGGTTTGCATAGGGCCTTGGGGTTGGTTTGATGGACACTTTTGCCACGACTGATCCTGCTCGCATTGCTTTGCCTTTTTCCGTGATAAGACCATCGCACAGGCCAAAAGTACCCAGGCCTGCCGCATGGGCAGCATGGCGTTCAGACCATGAAGACGCATAAGAAAACCGTTCTGAATTTACAATAGTCCAGTTTGGAACCAGCATGGGAGCAACGGCTGAATGCCCTGCATTTTGTAAACTTTCCACCACATGCTCTCGCAATCCCACGTTGAATTGTTCACCATAGACCCTTATTCGAGCCCATTCATCAGAGGGATATGTTTTAGCCCTGCGGTTGGTTTTCCTGACCTGTTTTCGTTGAGGTAAAATCCATGAAATTACCGTCAGCTGCTCTGCTGTTACCATCTTATCCGGGCAATTCTGATTGAATACCTCAAATGGAGTCCAATGGAAAGCTCCAATATACTCTTTATACTGCTGCCAGATCTGATCTGCTCCCGTGGAAAAACCCACCAGCGCACTATCCCAGGCTGGGTCACTATTTTTGTTTTGAATAGTATTAAGGGGTGAATCTGCAATAAAATCCTGAATCAAATTATTAACCCATTTTTCGGAAATATTGATATTTTTTCCCATTTGCATCTCCTCTTCTGTCATAGGATAAAAGATAATGAATTTTTGTAGCGGGTTCAAGCGCAAGAGCTGAATAATTAGGAATTTTTAAGACATTTCCCGGAATTCATCCATGGATCTTCCTCTGATGGCTTCTGCAATTTCAAAGACATAATCATAAATATGAAGTCCTTTGGATGATGCAATAATTTCACCGTTTTCAACGCCGATCTGTTCTGCACAATATTGTTTCATCATTTCAATGGCAGCAAGGTTTGCCGGGAATCCCCCGTATAAATCCCAGGACCTGAAATAAGGGAAAAAATGAAGTTTTCCATCCTGGATACGGGTATCAATGTGTCGAAGGCAGGGCGGATCAAGTAAAACCATATCCGAGGGCTGGCCCACCTGTAAAATCATCTGGTTGTTCCTGTACCCCTTGTTTTTATAGGTCCAGATCATCATCTCCATCTGGTTTACAAAGTATCTGCCGTTTTCCTCAACTAAAATATTTCTATCTTCCCAGATTTCTTTTTCCTGTACCAGGATTTCAGTCAGTTTTTTGTAATCACCGGGCAAATACTCAGAATCACATTTACAAATCCGCTGTCCATAGGTATAGGACTCACCTTCTTTTTCCTCGCCCGTCATGAGATACGGCAGATAATCATCCAGGTAACCTTCTTCCACTGGATCAGGAAATCCAAGTGCCGGGTTTACTTTTGGCAACAGGGGAAGGCTTGACGGATGGGTGATGTGGATGGTTATAAAGTCAAACTCAAGCCTTTTCTGGCCTTCAAAAGATCCGCGGTTAATGGTAAAGGCTCTGCCCGCTTCAACACACTGGTAAAGGGTTTGAAACCAGGCATCTGAAAGGCTTGTGGCTTTGATGAACAGCGGTTGCAACATTGAGTGCTCCTTGTTTGATTTTATCTCGTTATTTAAATATAAAATATATACTTAAATCCAAATTGTGACAACTAAAAATATTGTGAGTTTGTGGGAGCCTTTCAGATGCGTTTATCAAAAATTACAATTTAAATTCAATTTTAAGGACCGCAGATAAAATAAGTTGAACAGAAATAGCAAAAGACAAACAATGTCGTTTAAGTTATAAAATTTGCGATACTAGGTATTGACAAAAAACAAAACTTGTTTTAACATATGAACAATTGTTCAAATGAGGAGATGTTAAATGGATATATGTGAGCAAAAATGTATTAACGAAAAAAACGTCCAAGAGACAGCCAAGACCATCCCTAAAAAGGAAATCATCGAGCAGATGGTGGATATATTCAAGGCTTTAGGTGATCCGACCCGGCTTACAATCGTTCTTGCACTTTTAAAACAGGAGCATTGTGTCTGTGATATTGCCGTTCTCTGCAATCAAACCGATTCTGCTGTTTCACATCAGCTAAGAATATTGAGAACAATGAAAATTGTAAAAAACAAGAGAAAAGGTAAGAGCATCTACTACTCTATTGATGATGACCATGTGGTCTCTTTGATCAACATGAGCCTTGACCACGTCCAACACTGAAATTAAAGGTATTATTTACCATGTCTATCATATATGAAATCTTAAAAGAATCCTGGCATATTTATCTTGATGTTGCGATATATATGCTGTTTGGTTTTTTTGTAGCCGGCATCCTGTATGTCTTTTTTAAAGCCGATAAAATAAAACAATACCTTGGAACGGGCAAAATAAAGCCGGTCATTTTAGCGGCACTCTTTGGCATCCCCATCCCCTTATGTTCCTGCGGTGTTGTTCCCGTTGCCACAGGCCTTAAAAAGCAGGGCGCCAACAGCGGGGCTGCCTTATCCTTTATGATTGCCACACCTGAATCAGGCGTGGATTCCATTGCCGTGTCATGGGCCATGCTGGATCCCATCATGACTGTGATTCGGCCCATTGCCGGATTTATCACTGCGGTTTCCACAGGAATTGCCCAGAATTTTCTGGGTCATGACCTAAGGCCTGATAAAACACCCTTAAAAAAAGAGACTGGTGGCTGAGGTTGCTCAGAAAACAGCTGTGCAGTTGCACCAAAAAAGAATGAAACCCTGTTTGAAAAACTGATGAGAGGCCTGAAATACGCCTATGGAGAATTGCTCACCGATATTGCAAAGCCCTTTATCATTGGCGTCTTAATTGCCGGTATCATCACTTTCTTTTTCCCGGATGACCTGACACTATGGGCCAATGACCATAGTTTTCTATCCATGCTGTTCATGCTGGCAGCCGGAATTCCCATGTATGTCTGTGCCACATCATCCACGCCCATTGCTGCAGCCTTGATACTCAAGGGCCTGAATCCAGGTGCAGCACTGGTATTTTTGCTGGCAGGCCCTGCTACCAATGCCGCTACCATCAACATTGTAAAAAACATATTTAATACACGGGCACTTATCATATATCTGTCCATGATCGCCATTTGTTCCCTTGCTATGGGGGTTTTTGTCGACTTTGTGTATGAGATATTTGATGTTCAGGCAAGTGCGGTTGTGGGACAGGCTTCCGAACTTTTTCCAGAGAGTATCCAGCTGACTGC
Source organism: Desulfobacula sp. (assembly GCA_018645325.1). GTDB lineage: Bacteria > Desulfobacterota > Desulfobacteria > Desulfobacterales > Desulfobacteraceae > Desulfobacula. Next base: position 555 of record JABGOU010000073.1, on the reverse strand, counting down.
GGCAGTCATACTCACAGGGCTCATCATCTTTAATATGATATCAAATTTCAGGCGCCAGGCCAGGCATGCCCTGTCCCATTAAAATCGGTCAGGACTCCACAAGCTTGTGGCTGTCCTGCCAGGTCAGGTCTAGTTCATAAATACTTTTCAGGTCTTTAATTTTTTTCATATTTTGTTCGCTGAAAGGCGCTTTGCCTTCAAAGGCATGCAAAACAATACCTTCAATCAGGTCGCCAAGAGTCATATCATGGTATTCGGCAAGCCCCTTTAATACCTTTAACAGTCTTTTTTCGATCCTAACACCTGTCTGCACCCTTTCAACCTTACGTAACGGGTTTTGAGAGGTACTCTGTTTCCCGGCCATCTTTTTTCTCCTTATACAAAATAAACGAAATAATACTTAAGGCCATTAATACCAGACCTGAAACCATTAGCAAGATCGGGTAGTCATATTTTTCCAATAAAATACCATAAATGATCATGGCCCCCGGTATGGCGGCATTTCCAACTGATCCTGCAACGGCAAAGACTCTTCCTGCAAACTTGTTATCAATA
>JABGOU010000072.1 GCA_018645325.1 Desulfobacula sp. | reverse complement strand
ACATGTCCCATCCAGCGAAGGAAAGGTAAACTGACCTGAACGGGTATGGAGTAATCATAAAAAAGTTACATGCGATTGCCCTGTGAATAATTACTTTATTTATTGACATATTGGATTTGAAAAGGTAGTAGAAATATAAATTCAGACAGAAGTCTGAAGGAAATGATTCAATTTTAATAACCAATTTAAACCACGAAGGTTGCAATATCAGTATAAAAAATACTGATGCCTTGGTGGTTTTTTATTTTTTAGGAGTTTGAAATGAAATGTTTTAAACTGTGCTTTTTGATCATTATAATAATTTGTTTTTATTGTGGGTTATCCTTTGGACATTTTGGAATGGTTATCCCTTCCGACAACATGGTTATGCAGGAGGATTCCAGAAAAATTGATATCCGGTTTTCTTTTTCTCATCCATTTGAAATGATTGGGATGCCGCTTGTAAGACCCCAAAAAGTTTTTGTGAATAAAAATGGTAAAAACCAGGATTTGAATATTGGACTTGAAAAGATAAAAGTGATGAATCATGAAGCCTGGAAGACTGATTATAACATAAAAAGGCCGGGTGCTTATACATTTGTCATGGTGCCCGAACCCTATTGGGAACCTGCTGAAGATTGCTTTATTATTCACTATACAAAGACAATTGTTGCAGCCTTTGGCGATGATGAAGGCTGGGATGATGAACTTGGATTGAAAACGGAAATTATTCCCTTGTCCAGACCGTTTGGCCTTTATATGGGGAACGTGTTCCAGGGAATTGTAAAGCTTAATGGTAAAGCTGTGCCCTATACGGAAGTTGAAGTGGAATTTTATAATATTGATCAAAAAATCCAGGCACAGTCTGACTATATGATAACTCAAACCATAAAGACAGATGGGAATGGTGTGTTTACTTATGCTGCACCGGCAGCAGGCTGGTGGGGATTTGCCGCTTTAAATATATCTGATAAAAAAATGATATATAATAATGAAGAAAAGGATATAGAATTAGGTGCGGTTTTATGGGTCAAATTTGAGAGGTGGCAGGAGAAATAACATGCATATATCAGAGGGTGTCCTTTCAGGTCCCGTACTTGCCACAGGAGCTGTATTCGCTTTTGCCGGAACGGGAATGGGCCTGAAAAAAATTGATTATGATCGAATTGTTCATGTGGCTATCCTGGCCTCTGCTTTTTTTGTGGCATCATTGATCCATATTAATATAGGGCCTGCCAGTGTTCATCTGATTTTAAACGGGATTGTAGGATTACTGCTTGGTTTTGCCGCAATCCCCGCAATCTTGACAGCCTTAATACTTCAGGCTGTTTTTTTTCAATATGGAGGTCTCACCACTTTAGGGGTTAATGTTGTGGTAATGGCTGTTCCGGCAGTTCTGGCACACTATCTTTTTTTACCAATGCTGGGTAAATCACCCACACTTACATTTATAGCAGGATTTCTGGCCGGTCTTTTTTCCATATTATTTTCATCTATTTTACTGGGACTGGCCTTGTGGTTCACCAACCAGAATTTTTTTGAAACCAGCCTTGCCATTATTACCGCCTACATACCGGTAATGATAATTGAGGGGATTGTGACCGGCTTTTGTGTCACATTTCTTTTAAAAGTATATCCTGAAATTATACCAAAGAAAAAATAATGAAAATAAAAAAAATATGTATTGTGTCACTTATTCTTGTCATGATTCCTGCAAGCCTTGCCTTTGCCCACAAGGTGATCATTTTTGTCTGGGTGGAAGGAGGCATGATCTATACGGAGAGCAGTTTTGGATCAAAAAAGAAAGCCAAAAATTGTGTCATAAAAGTTATTAATGAAAAAGGAGTGGTTATCCATACGGCTAAAACTGACCCAAAAGGAAATTATTCATTTAAAATTCCTGAAAATATTGATTCAGATCTTATTTTAAAGCTTGAGGCAGGAGCAGGACATCTGGGCCAATGGAAAATTTTGAAAGATGAGCTTGTTTCAGAACCATCTGAACAGGATATTTCAACTGCAATGAAAAAAAAAGAAAACCTGGAAAAAAAACCTTCAATCTTTAAAATATTCACAGGTATTTTAATCATTTTTCTTCTGGCCATGGCCTTAAAGTTTTTAAAAAGGAAAACATCCTGAAATGGTAGAAGAAAATTTTGCATATGGAAGGTCATTTATCCATAAACTTGATCCAAAAATACGCATCATCGCATCAATTGTTTTGTCCTTTGCCACAGCACTTTGCGATAACCTTTATCTGGCGATGATTTATTCGTTTATTTCAATTTTTTTAATACTAATGGCCGGGTTGAACACGATTGATGTAGTGAAACGATTAAAGCCTCTTTTCTGGTTTCTTTTGATGATCTGGATCATCCTTCCGCTGACATTTGAAGGCGACATATTGTACAGGTTTTATGGGTTTAAAATAACAGGCCAGGGTGTGGTATTATGCATTAAGATCACCATCAAATCCATCTCCATATTATTCTTGTTTACGGCCCTTATTGCAACTATGACAGTGGCTTCTCTTGGAAACGGGCTTCATAGAATTCATGTGCCCGATAAAATGGTTTTTCTTGTTTTAATGACCTATCGTTACATATCGGTTATTGAGCAGGAATATAAAAGACTTTTGCGAGCTGCAAAATTCAGGGGATTTAATCCCGGGACCAATCTTCATTCCTATAAAACATTTGCCTATCTTGCTGGAATGCTTTTTGTCAGGGCATCACTCAGGGCCCAAAGAGTCCATCAGGCAATGTTGTGCCGTGGCTTTAATCAAAAGTTTCATACCCTTGACGATTACCCGCCAAATAGATTAAACTCAATTTTTTTAATGGGGATTTGTGGGGCAAGTGCAAGTCTTGTCATACTTGAAATGATTTGGGTTGAAATATGATAGACAATGATAGTGTAATCAAGCTGGAAGATATTTCTTTTTCTTATACAGGCTCAGACATACAGGTTCTAGATCATTTGAATCTTGAGATCAACAAAAAAGATAGGATTGGACTGATCGCTCCCAACGGGTCCGGCAAAACCACTTTACTGCATACTATAATGGGGCTTTGTAAACCAGATTCAGGAACCATAAAAGTGTTTGGCAAGATTTTAAACAATGAAAAAGATTTTTTACAGGTCCGTTCCAAAGTCGGATTATTATTCCAGGATTCTGACGATCAATTGTTCTGTCCAACCGTATTGGAGGATGTGGCGTTCGGACCGCTGAACCTTGGATTTTCAAGGACTGAGGCCATTGATATTGCCGAAAAGACCCTTAAAAGGCTTGGAATTCAATTGTTTGAGCATAGTGTGACCCACAAGCTTTCAGGCGGACAAAAAAGGTTGGTTGCACTGGCTTCCGTGCTGGCAATGGAACCTGAAGTTTTGCTGCTTGATGAACCCACAGCAGGGTTAGATAATAAAGTAAAGAAAAAATTGATTCATATTCTAAATAGCCTTGATATTTCTTACTTTGTCATTTCCCACGAATTTGATTTTGCCAACGCAGTAACAGATAAAATATATTCCATGGAAAACGGCAGGATCTTAAGAGACGATGAAATCCATATTCATCACCATGAGCATGTACACCAACACGGGAAACATCCCCATATTCACAAATAAAATTGAGGTTGATTCATGGAAGATGAGATGTTTGTTAAAGAAATTAAGGGAACTCTCAACAGGGTTCTGGAAATAGATTTGTCTTTAAAAACATTTTCAAAGATTCCAATCCCTCAGCAAATAAGGCGGATGTATCTCGGGGGGAAAGGGCTTGGATTGAAATTATTGTATGACAGGTTGAGGCCGGGAATTGATCCTCTTGGTGAAGATAACCTGATCATTCTCATGACAGGTGTTCTGGCAGGAACAGCTGCTCCTTGTTCTGGAAGATTTCATGCAGTTTTCAAGTCGCCTCTTACAAAAATTGTGGGATCTTCTTCCTGTGGCGGATCTTTTGGACGTCAAATTAAATCAAACGGATGGGATGGGATTATCCTTAAAGGCAAATCTGATAAACCAATAGTACTTTATATCCATAATGATAAAGTTGAGTTTTCAGATGCTGCAATTCTTTGGGGAAAAGATATTTTAGAAGCCCAGCAAACTATTGGTACAAAAAAAAAAGAAATTCTTGTGATCGGACCTGCAGGAGAAAACCTTGTCAGGTTTGCCAATGCGGCATCAGGCAGCAGGTATCTTGGAAGGGGGGGGCTTGGTGCTGTCATGGGATCGAAAAACCTCAAAGCCATTGTTGCTAAGAATGGACAATACAAGGTGGTTCCATTTTTTAATGATAGGTTTAAAAAGATTAAAGCAAAAGCAAAAAAGTATATTAATCGAAACCATATGACATTATTAATGAGGCAGTTTGGAACGGCTGCCAATGCAGAGCCGATTATTAAAAACAGCATGCTGCCCGTACATAATTTCACCTGCGGCAATCATCCAAAAGCTATCAATATTACAGGCCCAAAGATTAAAGAAAATCATAAAACCAGTTACCATACCTGTAAACCATGCTCAATTCTTTGCGGACATAAGGGATTGTTTAACGGGGAACAGGTAAATGTTCCTGAATATGAAACCCTTGCCCTTTTGGGGTCGAATTTAGGAGTATTTGATCCAAATGATATTTCAAGATTTAATGAAATTTGCAACAAGAAAGGAATGGATACCATATCTGCCGGTGGAACCCTGGCATGGGCCATGGAAGCAAACCAGAAAGGTCTTATTAAAACAGACCTTGAGTTTGGCGATACTGAGAAAATTGTGAAAGCCCTGGAAAATATTGCAAATCTTGAAGGTTTTGGCAAACATTTGGCCATGGGATCAAGAACACTTTCAGAAAAATTTGGGGGTAAAGATTTTGCCATCCAGGTGAAAGGACTTGAGATGGCCGGGTATGATCCGAGAGGTGCCTATGGCCAGGGTCTGGGATATGCAGTAGCCAACAGAGGAGCCTGCCATCTGTCTTCATTCCCCATAAGTTTTGAAAATTTTTTTAGGTTTCTTGCACCGGATAGTACTCGTGGAAAGCATAGGTTTGTAAAGTTTTTTGAAAATATTTATGCAGCTTTTAATTCATTGGATATCTGCCAGTTTACAGGTTATGGACTGACCCTTGAAACGATTTTGCCAAGACTTATGCCCCATTTTGTTTTAAAGTTCTTAATGCAGAATACTCCGGCACTTACCCTTGCTTTGTTCGATATCTCAATATACCCTGAATTTTTTTCTGCAGTTTCCGGTATTGATTTGTCTTCAAAACAATTTTTAAGGGCTGGTGAAAGAATTCATATTCTTGAAAGGCTTATGAACACAAATGAAGGTATTAGAAAAGCTGATGATACTCTGCCTGAAAGATTTCTTTTTGAACCCCAGAATGATGATCCTGAAAAAAGGCTTGTTCCTTTAGAAATAATGCTTAATAAATATTATAGATTAAGAGGATATGACAAGGATGGCATTCCAAATCAAATATTGATTGAAAAATTAGAGATTTAAGGTAAAAAATATAGATCAGGAGTTTGTAAGCATTGCCCCAAGCTCTTTCTGGATACAAAAATAAATATCTTCGTCACTACCATAGACATCAATGACATCTTTATGGTTGATCAGTTTCTCTACAATAAATGCTGTCAGGTATAAACTGGCAATATTGGGATTTGAAATAAGGGTTCGAAAAGGGGCGACCATATAATCAATATCAAAATCTTCTGCTTTGCAGAGCGTATCTAAACATCTTGCGATTTGATTTTCAACACTTGATTTTGATACAGTCTCAACTAAATGGGATTCAATGAGTTTCATAGAAAGCTTATTACTAAAAGAGTCTATGTTGTCCCGGATTGTTGAGATCGTTCTTATTCTTTCCCGTTCTTTAGAGGATTCAATCTTAGAAAGAAGCTTTGCTTCCCTGTTCCCGGTATAAAAAAGTTTAGCCATTGAAGTATCCTTAATTATCAAAAATCTTAAAATATCAATCCAGATATATATAATAAAAACAGGATGTTTTCAAGGTAAAATTTTAAAAATCTTCGATAATGATCTGTGCGGCGGTTGCTTTGAATTTATTTATCTTAAGTTTAAAGGCAATTTTGGGATAATACTCAGCCAGGTCATCCGGGTCACTGATATTAAAATGAAAGGCTTCAACCTGATGCCTGCAAAGCGGAACTGCCTTTTCAAGAACCATTTTCCTGTGATAGTTTCCCATAATATAAGAAGATACGACACGTACATTTTCGCATATAAATATCGGCTCCCGGTTGGCTACACCAAAAGGTCTCAGCCTGTCAATTTCTTTGGCCAGATTGAAATTGACATCATCGAGATCAAGAACAGCATCAACTATCATGGATTTTTGGAAATCTTTTTTTGAATATGTTTTTTCCATATGCCGGTTTAAATTTTGATTCAATAATTGTAAATTATCTTTTTTAACAGTAAGCCCGGAAGCCATGGCATGACCACCAAATTTTTCAAGCAAATTTTCACTGTCCAAGAGTGCCTTATAGATATTGATATCATTAATACTTCGGCCTGACCCAATGGCATGTTCATAGATACAGGACATTAAAATAACAGGGCAATAATATTTTTTCGACAGTTTTGATGCAGCAATTCCCAACACACTTGGATCCCAGTTATCATCCCATAAAAACAAAAGTTTATTATCCAGTAATCTTGGATTTTTCAACAGTCGATTTTCAATGTCCAAGATAATTTTTTGTTCAATTTTCTGTCGTTTGGTGTTTAAATTGTTCAGAAGAGATGCAGTTCTTTCGGCGTTGCTGATATCGGTTGCCATGAGTTGAGAGACACAAATCCTTGCATGAGATATCCTTCCTGCAGCATTAATTTTGGGGACAATTTTAAAAGAGACATCATCAGAGTCAATTTTCTTTAAATCAATCCGGGAGATTTGGACAAGAGAATTTAATCCAATCCTTGTTCCCTGCTTTATTCGCTTAAGACCTGCCATACAAAGAACACGGTTTTCATTGATCATAGGCACCATATCTCCTATAGTGCCAATTGCAAAAAGATCCAGATAGTTTGTAAGATTGGGTTCTACTCTATCTTCCCATAAATTTTTTTCCCTGAAAAATTTCCTTAACGCCATGACCAGAAAAAAGGCAACCCCAACTCCGGCAAGATATTCTAACCCTGACCCGCAGTCTTTCCTTTTAGGATCTATCACGGCAATGGCAGATGGTAGTGTAGGTCCTGGTTCATGGTGATCAGTGATGATGATGTCAATATCTTCAAACTTGGCTTTTTCAACGGCTGTATGGCTGCTTACACCACAGTCAACTGTAATAATCAGATCAATTTCCTGCTCTATGGCCATTTGAATATGCCCGGGTTGAAGGCTATAGCCCTCTTTGATTCGATGGGGAATATACCAGGATACATTAGAGTCACAATATTCAAGGAAATCACTAAGTAATGCAGTAGCAGTAACTCCGTCGGCATCAAAATCGCCGAAAATAAGAATTTTTTCTTTGTTTTCAACGGCAGTAAGTATCCGTTCCACAGCTTTGTTCATGTCTTTTAAAAGGAAAGGATCTATAAGGTTTTTGAAATCAGGATTTAAAAAGAAGCGGGCATCTTCAAGAGTTTTAATGCCCCTTGTGCAAAGCAGGGTAGCCAAAAGGACATGACAGTTCAGCTCTTTGGCTAAAAGGTTAACAATTTCCTGATCCGGTTTAAAATATTTGATTATGGTATCCATTGATTCAAGAAAATTTATATAAGCAAATAATCATAAAGTCAATTTGCATATATTAAATTTTGGCAGGCGGCTTTACTAAACCCATCACCTCAAATACTTCCATCCGGCTTTCATTGGCGCCCAATGTCTTCACACCCCTCGACTGTGTGGAAATAACAGATTGTATTTTCTTGTTGGTTGACTTGCTGATTAAAATTGAGTTGGCCTTTTCCCGGGTTAAATCCTGAATGCGGAACGTGTCGTTGACAACACCACCGATAACTGTATACTCCATTTTTTTTTCGAAACCGATATTTCCGATTATGACCTCACCTGTATTGATGCTGACGCCCATGGATAAGTATACGCCATAATTTTCCTCGGCAAAAACATTCACTTTTTCAATTTCTTCCTGCATTTCCAATGCCGCAAGAGTTGCATCAAGAGAAGAGTTTGCGCTTTCAACAGGTGCTCCAAAAACAGCCAGGATCCCGTCCCCCAGGAATTTATCCAGAATGCCATTGTGATTTAAAATCGCCGTGCCCATTATCATAAAAAAATAATTGAGAACTGATACCACTTCCTCGCTCTGCAGTTTTTTGGATATGCGTGAATATCCTCGCATGTCCACATTCAAAAGGGTTACCAGTCGCTTTTCACCAAGGCTGATGAGATCGCGATTGCCGCGGTCTAATATTTTTTTGGTCACGGCTTCAGGAACATATTTTTGAAAAATATTACGAACGTAGCGTTCCTTCTTGGCTATGTGCAGGGATTCAAGGTACAATCGGGAGTTCTCAAATGCCATGGCCGATGCAGAGGCCAAAGACTTTAAAAGTTTTAATTCACTTTGCCGAAAAATTTCGTTCATATTAAATGAGAACAATCCCATCCAGCCATAGTGATGGTCATTGGTTTCAATGGTTACAGCAAGGAACCGAAATCTTTTGGGGTGTAATTTTTGGAAATCTGGATCATTTTTGGAATCATTGATAATATAACATTCTTTTTTTAAGGAACGCTCATCAGAAGGTAATTGTTTTATCAGGGTTTCTACAAAAGCGGCCGGATCAAAAATTTTCGCTGACATATGTTCCGATGCGATCTCAGCATTGTATTCCGGGTTTTCAATAAATCTTGCAAAAGTCAGATCTGCCCGCATCGTTTCCAGAAGGTCTTCAATCAACTCATAAATTTTTTTTTCCGAAAAATTCAATTGCATGGTCTGGACCCCGATCTTGGAATATAGATAAAGGTCTTCGAAACTTCGTCCCAGTTCGTCGGCCATTTCTTCGGTTTCGGCCTGGCTGGACATTTGAGATTCAAGCATCTGGGCAATATGGGTGAGAAACGTCTGTACTTCTGTGACGTTTGTAAGGATGGTGGAATCTTTTTTTTTCAGGGCTTTGCCATCATAAAATTCCGGCAGATAAGTCACAAGAGAACCCATCACATCAGTTCCATTTCTCAGTTGAATGCCGAATACCGCACCATTTTTTTTAAACCGGGCCTGCTGGAATCCGTCACAGCTGATGATTTTTTTATGAAACGCACTGAAGTCCTCATTGGCCGGCCCGGTAATTGAAGAAAATATCAGTCCATTTTCAGCAGACCATAGCTGAAAGTCAAATCGGCTGGTTTTAGACAGGTCTAAAATAAAATCTCTCATTTGATCGGAATTTAACATCCTTCACCTCAATGCATCACATGGTTCGTATTATCAAATCAACGTCACAGCAGCAGTAATTTTTTTTAAGAACAGATTCCTTTTAAAGAGAACATTAAAATGTTCTCTCCGTGTTATGTCCGGTTGCACATTCATTTTTTAAGACAACATTGTATCTAAAATTTAGATACCATTAATAACTGAAAAAGCCCGCCTGTGTCAAATCTTAAACAATATGATTTATATTAGCTATTTGAAGTTTTAAACAATAATGATATATTAATTTGTTTAAATAATGTGTGATGGGAAAGATATGAGGACAATCCATAAAGAGTATAGGGTTGATAAAACCAAAATAGGGTTTATAAAGTTTATTTTTGAGGGCCATGAAGGAGTGGCGATTGCAACAACTCTGGATCCTAAAACAGGCCATATAAGGCTTGCAATTGCACCGGACAGGCTTGAATCAGCCCGGATGATTGTTGAAGATTTAAAAAAGGATTTTATATTTGATGAAGTATAGCGGATATGCCTATATAAAAACCATTGGCTGTCAAATGAATGTCTATGATTCTGAGAAGCTGGCAGCAATTTTAAATTCATATGGATATGAAAAAACTATAGATATGGATAAGGCTGACATTGTGGTTTGCAATACTTGTTCGATCCGGCACAAAGCTGAAGAAAAAGCATTCAGTTTTTTGGGTAGATTTGCCAAAATAAAAAAAAAAAAGCCTCATCTTATAACTGTCATGGCAGGCTGTGTGGCTCAGCAGGAGGGAGAAAAGGCTTTTGCCCGGGTTCCACACCTTGATATTGTTCTGGGTACCCAGGCGTTTTCAAGGTTTGGGCCGATAATTGATGCGATTAAATCCGGCAAAAAGAAAATTGTGGATATAAAAAATTCCGCAATGATTTATGAGGCCCTTCCAGACACTTCTTGTTTTGAAGAAAATAAAATTTCAAAATTTGTCACCATTATGCAGGGGTGTGATAATTTTTGTACATATTGCGTGGTTCCACATGTCCGGGGCCGTGAAAGAAGCAGATTACCTGCAGCCATAATAGAAGAGATAACCTTGCTTGCTGCGGCCGGTGTTAAAGAAGTTACACTGTTGGGGCAGAATGTTAATTCCTATGGTCAAAAAGAAGCTCAGATCTCTTTTCCGAAGCTTTTGGCTGCGGTGAATGATATAGCTGGAATACATAGAATTAGATTTGCCACATCCCATCCTAAAGACCTTTCAAGTGATCTGATTTATGCTATCCGGGATCTGGATAAAGTTTGCAGCCATCTCCATCTGCCCGTACAGTCCGGATCAAATAAAATTCTTAAAAAGATGAATCGAGGGTATACAAGGGAGAAATACATTGACCGGATTTTAAAATTAAGAAAAGAATGTCCTGATATTGCCCTTTCAACTGATATCATTGTTGGATTCCCATCGGAAACCTGGGGAGATTTTAAAGATACAATGAATCTTTTGCGCGAGATTGAGTTTGATTCCATTTTTGCGTTTGCCTATTCTGACCGCTCCTCTGCGCCTGCTGCCAGGTTTTCTGATCAGATTGATGAAGATGAAAAAAAAGAAAGGCTGAATAATTTATTAGAACTGCAAGAATATTATACTGGAAAAAAGAACAAACAACAGATTGGAAAGATACTGGATGTTCTTGTTGAAGGCAAAAGTGGAAAGTTGAGAGATGGATTTGATCATGTCCAAAAAAGCATGGAGCAGATGGTGGGGCGGACCCAATCCAATAAAATAGTGCATTTTCCTTCCAAAGATGTCATTATTGGCGATATTATTAAAATTAGAATTGAAAATGCATATCCCCATTCTTTGTGGGGACATCCCCAGGGAGCTTAAAGATAAATGAAAACTAAACCTGTGAAGATTGGACGAAATACCCTCTGTCCATGTGGAAGCCAGAAAAAATATAAAAACTGTTGTAGAAACAAAAAAATGGGAATAAACATACAAGAAGAATACAAAAGTAAATATGATATCCGTTTAAAGGAACCTCACCAGATTCAAGGCATTAAAAAATGTGGAAATCTTTTAATGTCAGTCCTTAACCAGGTTGAAGAAATGATCAAGCCAGGGCTTGAGACAAATGAGATTAATACCTTTGTGCATGAAGAAATTATTAAAGCTGGAGCAACTCCCGCACCTTTAAATTACAGGGGATTTCCTAAAAGTGTTTGTGTCTCGGTCAACGAGGTCATCTGTCACGGTATTCCCGGCAAACGTGTCTTAAAAGACGGGGATATTGTCAATGTGGATATTACGCCCATATTGGACGGATATTTTGCAGATGCCAGTAAAACTTTTTTTGTGGGAACCCCGACAAAAGAGGGGGAAAAAATTGTCAATGTGGCTGCCGAATCCTTGAAAAGAGGTATTGAAACAATAGCCCCGGGTGCTACACTGGGTGATATCGGTTATGCCATTCAAAATTATGCAGAAGCTTGCGGCTGTTCTGTGGTACGTGAATTTGTAGGACATGGTGTAGGTATTGATTTCCATGAGCAGCCCCAGATACTTCATTTTGGAACAAGGGGAAAAGGCATATGCCTTGTTCCGGGTATGGTGTTTACCATTGAGCCTATGATCAATTTGGGTAAAAGAGATCTCCATGTGCTTGAAGACAGGTGGACTGCAGTTACAAATGACGGCTCTTTATCTGCACAATTTGAGCAAACCCTGCTTGTAACTGAAAACGGGTGGGAAAGCCTTACACCCTATGAACTTTAAAAGCTGTGAGCTTGTTTGTGGACATTGTTCAGGCCCTATACAGATTTTTTTATTCCTGCAATGGGAATGGTTTTTATCTGTTGAATAAATTTTTTAATTAGACTTTTATCTGCAATATGGATATAAATCCTTTCTCCGGGATCAACTCCCCGTATTTTCCCGTCATGGAGAAACCATTGAAGCAGTTCTTCTGATGAGTCCTGCCTGTTTAAAGAAGAGGCTTTTTCTTGGCCGCAAAAAGGTTTGGACTCAGGTATGTCCCCCTTTGTATCGATCAAATACTTCATGAAATTTAAGATTCTTGAAAGCCTTAACAGGGTCACAGCCTCTATTCTTGATGTTGTGTTATTTAACGGAAACGCTGTAGACCGCATCAGGGAAAAGTGATCCGGCAGCATATGATTTGTTTCACAAAACTGATAGTCAAGGCTTCCCGGCGCCGGATAATAAATTGACAGTCCTGCAAGGGTTCTTTTTTGTGCCAGGTATAAAAGATCTTCCAGGGAACTTTGTGCTGTTTGTCCCGGTGCTGCGGCAATAATATATGAAACACAGTCAAGGTCGTATTTTTCAGCAAGAAAAAGGGCATGTTCAAAAGAGGCTGTTACATCATGCCTTTTGAATTTTTTCAATTGATTTTTTGATGTAGATCCCAAAGAAAGGTTCAGGGCCTTAAACCCTGATGCTTTCATTAATGAGACAATGTCTTCATCAATTGCAGGGGGATAAAGGCCGTTCATAGCCCTGAGTTCTACATTTTTATCTGCAAACAGTTTTTTTATTTTTAAAAAAAGTTTAAGAAACCATTGCTTGTTCAAGCAGAGGTTTTCATCTTCAAAATCAATAAATCCAATATTATGGATTTCGGCCTGTCGTTTAATTTCCATGATTATATCTTTAATTTTTCTCTGCCTGAAAGGTCCATGGGACGATGATGCTGATACAGAGCAATACGAACACTGCATTGGGCATCCCCTGCTTGAAACAACCATGATGGAACTTTTGTTTTTTCTTTGGTAAAAATTATAATTTATCAAGTCTGATGCCGGTAAAGAAAGCCTGTTAAAGTCTTTGATCCAGGTGGGATCTGAGATATAAAAGGAATTTTTTTCCTTAAATGCAATTCCAGGTATCTGTTTTAAATCCGTGCCTTTTTTTAAGGCATCACAAAGAAGGGCCATGCTTTTTTCACCTTCTCCTCTAAGTACAAAATCAACTTCAGGGCAGGTTAAAACTTTTTCAGGAAAAAAAGTGGGATGATGGCCACCCAGTACAATTTTACAATGGGGATAAAATTTTTTAATGGTTTTAGCGGTTTTTAATGCTGCATTTTCATAGGGTGTAAACAAAGAGGATATACCAACAATAAACGGCTCTTTTGCCCGGATTTTTTTCCCGATGTGTTCATAAGAGTATCCAAAATGTTTATATTCATGGAAAAGAGAAAAAGCTGTGACATCTTTTTTGCCGTAAAATGGCAAAAGAAAAGAAAATTCATCCGGGTATTCAATTATTTTTGATTTGCCCGTTGCAAGGGAATCAAGAATTTCAACAGAAAAGCCTTTTTCTCTGATGTATGCGGCAATGGAGGCAAGGCCATAGGGGATGGTTCTTTTTTTTGTCAGATAAAAATCTTCTATGGGCGGTTGAACCAGAATAACCTTTGACCTGTTCATTTATGCTACCCTGGGAAATTTTAGAATGGGCAGCAGTGTGATAATGGGTATAAAAGCAGAATAAAACAATACATTTTCAAGGCCGTAAATGTCGCCAAGCTTTCCTATAAAAGGGGATAGGGCACCGCCAAGGCCATAGGCAAATCCCATCATAAGACTTGATACCATGGATCGTGATTTCGGGGCTAATTTCTGGGCCATCACAACCCCTAAAGGAAGGGTAGCAAGAGCTGCAAATCCAGCTGTAAAAGATCCGATATAAACAAGGGGTCCCGGAAGATAAAGGTATAACAAAAGGGCAGGGGTCATAAGTGCATGGGCTATAAAAAAGATTTTTTTAGCATCTGTCCTGTCAGCAAGATATCCGGCCAGAAGACCGCTTAAGGTACCCGCAAGAATAAAAATAGAAAAAATAAATCCTATAGAAACAAGGTCATGCCCTTTATCCGCAAGATAAATGGGCATAAAGGTCATAAAGGTTTGTCCGGTAACGGCTCGAAGTACCATGACAAGCCATATCAGGAAGATGGATTTATATACCTTGCCAAGGTTCTCTTTAATGGAACCGATAAAGCCTAAATGTGAAAAGTTCTCGCTTATAGGAACCGGCAGATATCTGATACAGAAAAAAAAGGCAATGGTTCCTAAAATAGCAGTATACGGCATTTGTTCAAGGCCAAACCGTGTCGTGTACCAGGTTATAAATACAGGGCCCACGGCAAAGGCAAGGGTTCCGCCCGTATTGAAGATGGACAGGGAAAACCCTGTGCGGGTGCCGGAATATAATGGCACCATTCCCGTTGTGGACGGGTGAAACATGGATGATCCAATGGATCCAAGACAAAGAATGATCATCAGCACCCAAAAATTCGGCGCAATTCCTGAGAAGGGGATAAAGAAAAAAGCTAAAAACAGTCCTGCAAAAACAAAACTTCTTGTCTCATACCGGTCTGCAAGATAGCCTGTTACAGGTTGTACTATAAAGGAAAGAAGCCTGACCATTCCTGTGATTAAACCGACCTGGGCAAGGGTCAACCCAAATTTGTCCACAAAAGCGGGTAATAAGGGCGTAAAAAAAGATGAATAAAAATCACCGGTAAAATGAATCAGGGTTAATATAAAAATTATTCTGTAATTCACCGTGTTTTTGCAGGAATCAGATGATGTCATAATGGCTGGTTTTTAGATTGTAACCTCTACATATTTTGCCGTAAACTTGAAATGGTTTCTTTGTAGTCTTCAGTATTAAAGATTGCAGACCCCGCAACAAAAGAGGTTGCGCCTGCCTCTGAGACAGATTTTATATTGCTGTTATTGATTCCGCCATCCACCTGGATAATGGCATTTGAGTTTTTTTCTTTTAGCATTTTGGATAAATTCTTTATTTTACTGATACTGGATTCAATGAAGTTCTGACCGCCAAATCCAGGATTCACACTCATAATCAAAACAAAATCAAGCTGATCTACAATCCATTCTATGGAGGACAGTGGGGTTGCAGGATTTAATGCTACCCCCGCCTTTATACCAAAACTTTTAATGAGTTGAAGACTTCTGTGAAGGTGGTTGCAGGCTTCCTGATGCACTGAAATATAATTGGCCCCTGCGCGTGCAAATTCAGGGATTATCAGATCAGGTGTTTCAATCATTAAGTGCACATCCAGAACAAGATTGGACGCTCTTTTACATGCATCTACAATTATAGGACCATAGCTGATGTTGGGTACAAATTGTCCGTCCATAACATCGATATGTATCCAGTCTGCTCCTGCCTGTTCAATATTGATTAGTTCTTCACCAAGTCTGGTAAAATCGGCTGATAGAATTGAAGGTGCGATGATTCCCATATTATCATATCTCCTGTATCGTTATCCTCTTTCCAAGGATCAATTATTATAGTTTTTTCAAATCTGTGGTCAATAAATATATTAATTTCAGTATAAATTCCAGAGGGGACTAAAATCTTAATATCTTCACCTGGTTTCATATATTCATTATAAAGATCAATAATAGGTCCGAACATGTCAGTTTCAACCCTGATATGACGTTTTAAAAAACCGGGGTCTAAAAAATGGG
>JABGOU010000071.1:5807-16014 GCA_018645325.1 Desulfobacula sp. | reverse complement strand
GGCACCTTGCTGATGGCCAGGGATAGTGCACAACCCGTGGCCCGGCAGGCAAACAAAAATTTGATGGTGGATTTGGGAAGCATTAAATATTTTTTTGAAAATGGAGCTATCGTTTCGAATTTTGTTCTCATTCATCGAATTATCTTTGACCATCAAATTTTTTGACTTGCATTGAATAGCAACTATTGCAAAAGATGATCAATATTTTTGATGTGCTATGGCCCACCGATAAAATATAATAAAACTATTTTTTCAAGCAGTCGGAATAGTCTTTACTCGTACGTATATATGGTATAATCGCTCAGGAGTGAACTCCCCAAATTTACCGAGTGTTTCTTTCACCAGTCCGGATTTTCAAAATTTACCATAGAACAAGATACAGTACAGACATAATTTTTTAGTCTCGGGCCAAAAATTAAACAGTTCCATTCTGATGCGGTATGGACTATTAACAGTGTGTGATTATTCCCCGAGCCATAATTTGACAATATCAAGGCGTTTGTTTTCAGCAGCATGGGCATTATTTTAACCTTTCTCTGCCTTTGCCGGATATGCGGCACTTAGCCATGGAATCTGCCCCAATTGTTCAGCCATCTCAATCCCAGGTGAAAGAAGAGATCAAAAGCTTGCAGCTATCATTTTAAATGATCTGTCTTTTGATCCAAATACAATCTAAAAACAATATTTTTTTTAAGATTTATATTATATTTTTTAATCCGGTTCCAAACAGTTACACGATTTATACCCAGAATTTGTGCTGCTTGGGACTGATTCCCATTGGTTTGGCGAAGCGCATTAATAAGTTCATCTTTTTGAGAAGATTTATCATTTATCAATTGAGGAACAGCAAACGAATCTGCACGCCCGGTTATTGATTGTGCCATTGTAAACTTTCGGGGCAGATGCTTTCTGTCAATTAAACCTTTTTCAGCAATCACAAATGCATACTCCAGTGTCCCTTTCAATTCCCTGATATTTCCAGGCCAATTATATTTCATACTTGAAATACTATCGTTTATTTATGGTATTTAAATTCACGAGTCAAATGCTATAAATTACTGAGAGTTTTTTAACCAGTCCGAGTTTTTTTAATATTTCCAAAGACATCTGGTATAGAAAGATTTTTCATCCTATGATTTAAAAATCATTAGAAGAAAATCACGCTACAAAATAAACTCGCTACATAATTGGAGATACACTTTCCAGCAGTTCAAACCCTGAAAATAATTTTCTAAAATCTGACAAAATGATGTAAATATAGTAAGTGTAATGCAGGAATATGACAGGTAACGCCACCACTGGTTTATAGGTTGAATTAAAATTTCAACACTGGGAAGTGCCATATCCATAGATTGGGGGTTCTAAATTTTGTCTGGACTGAGTCTTTATAATACCAATGAACCCCATTAGTTTTCAGCTGAAACCCCATATAGATAGACAGAAGGTTCGCTTTTTAAGACCTCTAAAAATTTATCCAAAGTCGCTTAACTTTATGTCCGATTTTCTGGGGGAGGATCAGTAATAAAAATGGGAACTTTTGTGGGAAATGGAAAATGCGGCTTAGGAAAAGTGTCTATTTTTACTTGACCACATCAATACCCCCCGGTAAAGGAAGACAAAACAGCCATCACAGACAATACAATGAATAAAACTTGAAGTTTGGTGTCAATCTTTTTCATATACAGTCCAAAAATTAAAAAATTCTGATCTTATAGCGATTCTCAAAATAACGTTCCAATTGGATTATAAAAATTTTTTTGAATTTCAAATAGTTGATACTATTCAAAAGGGATATACTTATGGCAACTTTGTTTGGTATCTGCAACCCCCTGGGTTTCCATAGAAAAATGTTGACTTAAATCCATTATTCCCTTAAAAATTCCAAAGTAACCATGGAAAGGCCCCATCAATATTTGTCCCACAACCTTGAAATCAGGAAATACCATGACAACCTTAAAAAAATTAGTGATCATTCTTCCCATCCTCCTGGGCATGGGCCTGTTTGCTTTTATGAAATTTACCAAACAGGCACCTGTCCGGCACGGCAACAAAGAACGGGTTCAGATCGTCCGAGTGATCCCACTGGAAAAAACCCATGTTGTGCCAAGATCAATTGGTTATGGCTATGTTGAGGCAGACAGTACCTGGGAAGCCATTCCCGAGGTCAGCGGAAAAATAGTTTATATGAATAAAAACCTGAAAAAAGGGTATTTTATCAAAAAAGGGGATTTGCTTCTCAAAATCGACACCACAACCTATGGATTGGCAGAAAAACGGGGAGCAGCAGATCTCATGAGTGTTGATGCCCACCTCAGGGAACTTGAGCAGTCAAAAAAAAACACCCAGGGCCTTCTCAGCATTGAAAAATTATCTTTAACCTCTGCTGCCCAAGAATTAAAAAGAAAACGGGAACTTTTTGCCAAGGGCTATCTATCCGCCTCTGACATGGAAAAAGAAGAAAGAACTTTTTTATCCCATCAAACCACGGTGAATAACCTTGAAAATATTCTGGACCTCATCCCCTCACAGAAAAAAGCCCTCCAGGCCCAGAAAACATCCGGGGAGTCCACAATGACTGAACGCCGGCTGAATGTGGCCAAAACTGATATTTTTGCCCCCTTTAACTGCCGGCTATCTGCCGTGAATATCGAACTTCACCAATTTGCCTCGGCCGGAACCGTGCTGGTTGAAGCCCAAAGCGTTGACAGGGCGGAAATTCCCATCCAACTGGCACCTTCAAATTTTTTAAGACTCATGCCCAGAAAACAAAGTTTAATTTTTCCAGATAAAACAGACATTGAAACCCTTAGAAGGGCCATTGATATAAAAGCAAAAGTAAGGCTCCCCATGGATGGGGACAAAAAGACTGAATGGGAGGCCAGGTTCTCGAGAACCAGTGAATCCATGGACCTTAAGACCGGTGCTCTTACCATATATGTCACCGTGGATAATCCCTATGGCAATGTGCTTCCGGGAATACGCCCGCCCCTGGTCACCAACATGTATGTGGAGGTTGAGCTCAGGGGACGTTCGCTTCCGGATCGGTTTGTAATCCCCAGGGGGGCTGTCCATGGAGGAAATATCTATATTTGTACCCCTGAAAACAAACTTGATATAAGACCTGCTGCAATTGAATTCCAGATGGAGGATATGACTGTGCTTTCCACTGGAATTGACCCGGGGGAGACCCTAGTGCTGAGCGACCTTATTCCGGCTGTTGAAGGGATGAAGCTGAAACCGGTTCTTGACAATGATACGGCAGAAAGGCTAAAACGCATGGCCATTGGGGAGGCATTGTAAGATGAATCCATTTAAGGGAATGATCTCCTTCATGTGTGACCATCCCACTGCTTCCAATCTGCTAATGCTCATGTTTATAGCCGTGGGACTTATTTCAGTTACAGATCTCAAACGCGAAACCTTTCCCGATTTTTCCATAAATGCGGTTGAAGTCTCAATAGCCTATCCCGGGGCCACGGCAGAAGATATTGAAGCTTCTGTTTGCCAACGAGTTGAAGATGCCATTGATAGTGTGCCCAATGTGCTTGAGGTCAGGAGCACGGCTATGGAAAACCAGGGTATTGTTGTGGTGGAAATGAAAGAAGGCCAAAATATCATCGAATTTTTCAATGATATCAAGACTGAAGTGGAAGCCATCAATGATTTTCCGGAACAAGTGGAAGATGTGATTGTCAAACGGATGAACAGGACTGATCCTGTCGTGTCTGTGGCGGTTACAGGCCCAATGAGTCCCATGCATTTAAAATTTTATTGTGAACAGCTCAAGGACCGGCTCAAGGCCATTGATCAGGTTTCCCAGGTGGAAATTCTAGGCTTTTCCGGCCATGAGTTTTTAATTGAAATTCCCCTTTACAATATGATGCGCATGGGCCTTTCCGTTACTGATATAGAAAGGGCTGTATCCTCCCAGAGCCTGGATCTTCCTGCCGGTAGTCTGGAAACAAGGGATTCGGACATATTGATCCGGTTTACCGAAGAAAGAAAAACTATCCAGGAACTGGAAAAACTCATTGTGGTGTCCAGGGACACAGGCCTGGAAATCCAGCTGGGGGATATTGCCAGGATATCTGACGGGTTCAAGGATGAGGAGAATAAAATCCTGTTTGACGGAAAACGAGCCGGCCTGCTCCAGATCAATAAATCCAAATCTGAAGATTCCTTAAAAATACTGGATGCAATAACAAGTTTTTTTGAAAAAGAGCAGCCCCAGGCCCCTTCAGGTGTCTCCTTTTCAATTACCCAAAATATTTCCAAGGTGGTCAGGGACCGGCTCCAGATGCTGACAAAGAACGGGATTCAAGGACTGATCCTTGTCTTTTTAGCCATGCTTCTTTTTTTCCCCTTTAACTTTTCATTTTGGGTGGCCATGGGCTTGCCTGTCTCCTTTTTACTGACCTTTTTCTTCTTAAAACATATAGGACTGTCCTTGAACATGCTTTCCATGGTCGGGCTCCTGATAGGACTTGGCTTGCTCATGGATGATGCCATTGTCATTGCCGAAAACATTGCCGCCCATCTGGAAAAAGGGAAAAATAGTTTCAACGCAACGGTTGACGGCATTTTTGAAGTATCGGCCGGTGTATTTTCTTCATTTTTAACCACCCTTTTTATTTTCGGTGCCCTGGCTTTTGGTATGAAAGGGGATATAGGCAAGGTTCTCTACGTCATCCCCGTGATCCTTATCCTGACCCTAAGTGTCAGTCTTGTGGAAGCTTTCTTCATTCTCCCCAACCATTTATCCCATTCCCTGAAAAACCACGGAAAAGACAGACCCAAGCCAAGGTTCCGCCAAATGCTTGACAAAGGTATGGACTGGGCCAGGGAAAAGCTTTTGGGAAAATTTGTTGATCTGGCCGTCAACTACAGGTATTTTTTTATTGGGCTGGTTGTTTTTGCCTTTATTGCCGCCATCTCAATGATTGTTGGCGGGCATCTGAAGGTCAAGGCTTTTCCGGATATAGAAGGAGATGTGCTCCAGGCCAGGATACTTTTTCCCCAGGGAACCCCCCTTAAAAGAACTCAAATTTATGTGGATAAATTTGTTAATGCAGCCAATCTGATGAATGATGACCCCGCCTTGTTACAACCGGGTAATGCCGACCTGGTCCAGCACACAACCGCCATGTATAATATAAATGCCGATGCAGGGGAAATAGGTCCCCATGTGGCCACTGTTTCATTGGATTTACTCAATGCTGAAACCAGATCCGGCACCATGGAAGATATAATTTCCAAATGGCGTACTCTGACAGGAGATATCCCGGATGCCATTGCCATTGCTTACAAAGAACCCACCATTGGTCCTGGCGGCCTTCCCATTGAAATCAGACTTAAGGGAACTAACCTTGCTAATTTAAAACTGGCATCCACAAGGCTAATCGACTGGCTCCACGGATACAAAGGAGTCTCTGATCTTTACGATGATCTGCGCCCGGGCAAACCCGAAATCCAGGTAAAGCTTAAAAAAGGGGCAAAAGCTAAGGGTTTTGATGCCAGGAGTGCTTCACAACAGCTCAGGGCAGCCTTTTACGGAAGTACTGCCAGCGAAATCATTGTCAGGGACCAATCCTATGAGGTAAACCTTAAGATTGCCAGTCCTGACAGGCAAAGCATTTCCAACCTTGAAAATTTCTACCTCATGGACAGCAATGGACAGCGGATTCCATTAAAAACCGTGGCATCCATTACCCCCGGCCGGGGGTATGCCGGAATCAAGAGGGTCAATGCCCAGAGGACCGCCACTGTCACGGGAGATGTGGATACCAGGGTTGCCAATTCCAGGGAAATTATCCTTGATACAAAAAATAGATTTATCCCAAAATTAAAAAAAGAATTTCCCGATATCAGCCTTGAAATGGAAGGTCAGGCAAAGGAGATGAAAACATCCATGGGCGGCATGGCAAAAGCCATGGGTATAGGAGTTTTTGGAATTTTCTGCCTCTTAAGCTTCCAATTCAGATCCTTTCAGGAACCTTTGGTGATCATGGTGAGCATCCCCTTTGCATTTATAGGAGTTGTAGCAGGCCATATGATTATGGGGATTGATCTTTCAATGCCAAGTCTCCTGGGATTTGTTTCCCTGGCCGGCATTGTGGTTAATGATTCCATCCTTTTGATCAGTTTTGTCAAGTTGCACACTGAAAGGGGGGAGAGCATGGCCCAGGCAGGGAAATTGGCTTCAAAAGAACGATTCCGGGCAGTTCTGCTGACCTCGGTAACAACCATTGCAGGCCTTTTTCCCCTTCTTTCGGAAAGATCCATGCAGGCCCAGATCCTGATTCCCCTGGCCTGCTCAATTGTGTTTGGCCTGCTCATGTCCACCCTGCTGGTCCTGGTGGTGGTTCCCTGCCTATATACCATTATGGCAGATTTTAATCTATTAAGGTTAAAGAAGAACTAATTTACGAATCCTAAAAAAGAGGCTGTTTGACTTTAAAGCAAGGTTTGATAAAATAGAATTCATCAGGAATAGATAAATCTATCCGTTACGATTTCAACAGACCAATTTTTTGGTACGATGGAACTCCATATTATTGTAATTGGGATTAGATCTCCCATGGACCTATTCGTAGCTTATTTTTAACTACGCCGCAAGCGGCGGGTATTAAACTCGAGCTTCGCAATAAAAACAATGGGAAAAAAACCGAATCTTGGTTGTAGATGATAATGACAGCGTCAGACAAACGCTGGCAACAATGCTCAAAGAACTTGGATATGAAATAGAAATAGCCAGTGACGACTTTGAACCATTATCAAAGCTTGTATTTGATATTGCTGGATATCCTCATGCCGGGAATGGATAGGTTTGAAGTTATACCATCCGTACGCAAACAAATTAAGTACAAGGATATACCCATCATCATTGTTACCGGCCTCAGCAGTCGTGAAGACAGGATTCGAGCCGTAGCAATTGGGGCAAATGATTTTATCTTTCCGGGCTTTTTTATGGAGAATTAGGTTTGAGTCAAATTAGTGCCCGACCGAAAAGCTCGATCAGGCACGGTTTTACGTTTTAAGTTAAAGCAGGAAATAATCTCGGTTAGAATCTAGTTGTTATGATGCCAGCCTCGGCCATATCCCTGTCCCCCATACCGCGGGCAGTCCTGATTGTATCCCTGGCCCATTCCCTGGCCGCCTCTTCCAGACTCGTTGCCCCGGCCCTGGCCAAATCCTTTGCCCATGCCAAGCTCTGGTGCTATCTTTTTTGCAGCTAGACGAAAATCGATACGTTTGTCTCTAATCTGTTTTTGCTGGTCAGTTATTTCCTGGGATAATGTTCCAAGTTTGGCCCTGTCCGGATCAGATGTTTGCATGAGCATCCTCATTCCCTGCTGTTTTGCAAATTTTGCAGCACGAAGCTCATAGGTCTCATCAATGAATCTCTGACGAAGTTCATTTAAAGCAGTTCTCTGTTCCTTGGACAGATCATTAAAAGCTCCCTGGCCCTCATAGCGCGAGCAGTCCTGATTGTATCCCTGGGCCATTCCCTGGCCTTTTCCTTGGCCCCTTGCAAATACGTTTCCTGATACAAAAGCAACAATAAGTAGTGAACTGATGATAATGATTGATTTTTTCATAATAACCTCCAATTAAAGTTTAGTTTGTTTGTTGAACTTTGTTTCGTTCTGTTGAAACATGATAAAGCAAAGGGTGTGCCAAGAGGTAAAATATTTTCTAACTATATGATTTTTCGAAATATATTTGAATTAATACAAATTTAAACATTGTTATTGAATCTGTGGTAGTGTATACTTTTTACTCAGGTAAATGTATCCAGGTGTATATAAAATACACAGATGTCTGTTAGTCAACGATCATCTGTAAAACGGGTGACTTGTAATCCTAACGATATCCTTATCCTTAAGGAGACCCCTGATCTTGTTTCTTGGCTTTTTATAATCCCTTAAAGCATTCAACGGCAAATTGTAATCAAACTCTGCGGAAAACGGAACCAAACTTTTCATGATATTTCAACCATTATGTCTAGTAAATTGGACTTACCAGAGCCTTACTTCAGCCTCAGTACACGACAGTCAGGTGACACTACCGCTGGAAGAGCTTAGTAACCAACGGGTACCCTTTATGGAACAAACCTGCTTTTTTTGTACACTCTATAAACAGTTGCCTATCCCTCGCATAGGATTGATGTAGTCAAGGCCAATGGGGCATCATAAAGAGTGCATCAAATTTTAACCGGATATCTTTGAGCTGTTGATTTTCTTTTTTCAAGGCTGTGCTGATTTTTAGATAATTGCTCTATTATTTCCCAATTCCTTGACGTTAGATTGATTTGCCATAATATATTCTAAACAACAATATTTTTTTTAAGATTTATATTATATTTTTTAATCCGGTTCCAAACAGTTACACGATTTATACCCAGAATTTGTGCTGCTTGGGACTGATTCCCATTGGTCTGGCGAAGTGCATTAATAAGTTCATCTTTTTGGGAAGATTTATCATTCATCAATTGAGGAACTGCAAACGAATCTGCACGTCCGGTTATTGATTGTGCCATTGTAAACTTTCGGGGCAGATGCCTTATGTGAATTAGACCTTTTTCAGCAATCACAAATGCATACTCCAGTGTCCCTTTCAATTCCCTGATATTTCCAGGCCAATTGTATTTCATAAACGATTCCATAGTTTCCTGGGACAAACCAGTGATATTTTTGCCGGTTTTGGACATGAGCCTTTGTATAAAGGTATTTACTAAAGCTGGGATATCTTCAACCCTTTCTCTTAATGGTGGCAAAAATATTGGAATTATATTGATCCTAAAAAAAAGATCTTCCCTGAATTTGTTTTGCGCGACCAATTGTTCGAGATTTTTATTAGTGGCAGTGATAATTCTTACATCTGTATTAATACGCTTTTGTTCTCCCACACGTTCAAACTCTTTGCTATCGAGAATTCTGAGTAATTTAACCTGAATGGAAAGAGGGATATCTCCGATTTCATCAAGAAAAATATCACCACCGTTGGCAGATTCAAATCGTCCTATTCTGTGCTGATAAGCCCCTGTAAAAGAACCTTTTGCATGACCGAATAATTCGCTTTCAAGCAGGGATTCATTCAATGCCGCACAATTAAACGGGACATACGCTTTGTCTTTTCTGTGGCCAGACAAGTGTATGGCATTGGCAACCAATTCTTTGCCAGTTCCGCTTTCACCATAGATAATCACTGGGGCATCACTGGTTCCAACCTTAAGGATGATATCAAACACCTGCTGCATGATAGGAGATGTCCCGATGATGCCATAAAAGCCATCTTCAGAATCCAGCCGCCGTGAAAGATGGGCGACCTCCTGATCCAGTCGGTCAAGTTTAGATATGTCTGTAACGGTTTCAACCGCACCTAGTGAATTTCCCTGCTCATCCCTAAGCACTGTGGCATTTTTTAATACCGGCATATAGGTGCCGTCTTTTTTGATCAAATTACACCGGCATTGCTTGATTCCGGGATGATCCGGGTCAAATAACGCACACCACCATTTTTGAAGTTTTTCGCTTTTTATTGCCAGTTCACAGGCATCACATTCAAGCATTGTACAGGATTTTCCTATAATATCACTTGATGTGTAACCTGTGAGCAGCTCAAAGCTTTGATTGGCCATGACAATGGTTCCGTCTGCTGCTATTACGATTAAGCCCTCATGCATGGTATTGATAATTCGATTCCAGTATTTATGTAGATTTTTTCCAAGCATCGCTGTTGATATCCTTGTTTGATCGGCAAGCTGTTATAAAATTTTTTACTCAGTAACAGCTTGTCTGTTTATTCGGCCCCATGGCCTGCAATAATCGTTAAACATGTTTAAACATGTGTTTAATTAGCAATTAACACTTATTAAAGTATCATTGCTTATATCTATGTGCAACACAAATTTAAAATAGAATAAATCCTTATAATAACAGTCAGATATATTTTTTTAAACGATATAGAAAGGATCTGGCAAGGAATTTGCTCATGGTCATATGTTTAATAGATAAAATTATGATTTGGTGACCATAATTCATTTAAGGAATTGTATTGTGCCGACAAACCGAAACATTGATATTCGAGACGTTGATTGGCCCTTATGTATTCTCAATTGCAAAAAAGAGGTAAACCAAATGAAAAAAGGAGAGCAGATGCAAGTTATAGTGAAAGATATTGATGTGGTTAGTAATCTTATCGCTCT
>JABGOU010000071.1:0-5707 GCA_018645325.1 Desulfobacula sp. | reverse complement strand
ACAGCCTTCCTGCACCCGCCGAATCTTTTGAGGAGCTGACTGTTCTTGAAAAAGAGAGACGTATGGACGAAACTTCCTATACCGTCGTTAATAAATATTATCCTGAAAATATAGGCACACTTACCTGGCGTGAACGGCCAACTTTTGTGAAATTTCAGTGTATGCACTGCAATGATCCCTCCTGTGTATCCGCTTGTATCGTAGGGGCGTTGACAAAAGAAAGAAATGGCGCGGTTATTTATGATGCAAAAAAATGCATCGGATGCCGGTATTGCATGATCGCATGCCCTTTTCAGGTTCCGGCCTATGAATATAAAAAAGCCCTGGCTCCCGAGGTAAGAAAATGCACCTTCTGCTTTGAGTATGTAGAAGATGGCGGGCTTCCTGCCTGTGCCCAGGTCTGTCCCAGAGAGGTCATGACATTCGGGAAAAAGAAAGATCTTTTGAAACTTGCCGAATGGAAAATGAAAAACAATCCAGGCAAATATGTGGATCACATATACGGAGAAAAAGAAGTTGGCGGCACATCCTGGCTATATCTTGCTTCTGAACCCTTTGAAACCATTGGTTTCCCAAAATTGAGTCATGATGCCCCACCAAGGCTAACAGAAAAAATACAGCACTCTTTGTTCCAGTATTTTGCTGCTCCCATTATTCTATACACCTTTCTTGGTGGTGTAATGATGGCAACAGGATTTATGAAAAACGGCAAAAAAAAGACAGAAGACATAGCATCGGAAAGAGGAGATAATCATGAGTCATCATGAAGCAGCAGCACCGGTTCAGGAAAAATTTTTAACTCCCGGTGTTATGGTCATGCTGGGGCTGATGGTCATTGGCGGCATTTTTGTTGCCACCCGGTTTATATTTGGTATAGGTGCGGTAAGCAATTTGAATAATCAGTATCCCTGGGGAATATGGATCGGTATTGATGTGGCAACAGGCGTTGCGCTTGCAGCCGGAGGGTTCACCACCGGCGCCATTGCCTATGTGTTTAACCGTGATCAATACCATGCCGTCATACGTCCCGCTTTGCTTACGGCCATGCTGGGATATACTTTCGTGGTATTGGGACTGTTAGTGGATATTGGCAGATACTGGAATATTACCAGTCCGATTTTCAATCATAACGGCAATTCCGTGTTATTTGAAGTAGCCATCTGTGTGATGATTTATCTTCATGTTCTTTATTTTGAATTTATTCCCATTGTAACAGAACGATTCATGGGAAAGGTCAATCTGCCCGGATTTTTATCCGGAATGAATAACATTGTTGAAACCATTCTGGCCGTGGCTGATAAAGTTGCTGCAAAAGTAATGTTTCTCTTTATAATTGCAGGGATTGTTCTTTCCTGTCTGCATCAGTCGAGCCTTGGGTCGTTAATGCTCATTGCACCTTCCAAAGTTCATCCCTTGTGGTACACACCAATTCTGCCGCTTTTATTCCTACTTTCAGCTTTTGCAGCTGGATACCCCATGGTTGTTTTTGAATCCATCCTGGTATCCACATCTTTTGGAAGAAAACCTGAAATGCATGTATTAACCCCGCTGGCTAAATATATGCCGGTTCTAATGGGGCTTTACATGTCGGTTAAAGTGGGTGATATGATTGTGCGGGGCAGCTATGTCTATCTTCTGGACGGGACCTACCAGTCAAATTCTTTTTTAGTGGAAATGATCGTCTGTGTATTCATGCCCTTTGTTCTTCTTATGTTCAGACGGGTCAGAAGGTCTCCTGGGCTTTTGTTTTTTGCTTCCACTGTTTTTGTTCTGGGAATCGTATTAAACAGAATTAATGTGTTTGTAGTCGCCTATACGCCTCCCTATAAACTGGTTTCCTATTTTCCTTCAGTTGGAGAAATGTTCATAACAGCAGGACTGGTTGCAACCCTCATGTTCACCTACAGGGTATTTGTTTTCATCTTCCCGGTTCTGGGTTCACATCCTCACGAAATGACCCGCAAAAAAAGATCACCCCAAAAAGCATCAACAAAGACAATATCACCAAAAGCAATATCAATAGTCAGTGTGATCTTTTTTGCTGTTTTACTGGTTGCAGCACCTCAATATCCTGCTCATGCTGCTGACAACTCACTAAATAAAAAGACCCTGTTACCGCTAGAGGAAAACATAACTCCATCCATTGCAGATGCCCCTAAAGTGATGATGATGAACTCCAAAGTGGTTAATAAATATAGCGATCTTTATGAACCGGTCCGGTTCATGCACAGCAAGCATGCCAATGTACTCAAAGACTGCAGTATCTGCCATCACAGGATGCCCAGAGAAGACGGTGATAAATATGGTGAACCGGTTTCCATGCTGCAGCTCCAGCAAAAAGAGCAGGAACCTGTGTCATGCTCGGTCTGCCATGAATTGCCTTTTAATCCAAAAAACCTGCATACACCCGGGTTAAAAGGAGCCTATCACCAACTTTGCATGGACTGCCATCGTGAATCAGAGCAGGTTCCGCATATGCGCGGGGCGGTTCAATACTCTGCCATGGTCAGGGGCCCGATTGCAAGAACCCTTGATACCCGGGCACCAACAGACTGCCTTGCCTGTCATGCTAGAAAAGTTCCCAATCATAATCAACTGGTAAAGCTTTTTGGGAACGTCAGTCCAACAGATGTCACAAAAAACTGTCTTTCCTGTCATAAAGAAGAGGGGGAAGCCATACTGAAAACCTCTCACTGGAACTGGCATGGGCCTTCACCCTATACTGTCGGACATGAAAAAAGAACGGATCTGGGTAAAAAGACAAATACTATAAACAACTTTTGTATCAGCCTTAGTGGGAACTGGGCAAGATGTACCAGCTGCCACATTGGCTATGGCTGGGAAGATGACAGTTTTGATTTTACAGATAGCAGAAATATTGATTGTATAGTCTGTCATGACCAGACAGGTAAGTACAAAAAAGCACCCCCGGCAGCTGGTATGCCTGTAAAGAATTTAGATTTAATTACCATTGCTCAAAACGTTGGGCGCCCCAGCCGGGACACCTGCGGAATGAACTGTCATTTTATAGGTGGGGGCGGAGATGCTGTCAAACATGGGGATATGAGTTCTTTTTTAAGCAAACCGGATAAAAATCACGATGTTCACATGGGTGTTTCCGGTGGTGGCCTTGATTTTAGATGTCAGGATTGTCACAAAACCCGCAACCACATGATTTCAGGGCGCAGTGTATCTGTCCCCGTGGCAGAAGGAGATCTTTCCTGCGAATACTGCCATACAGACAAACCGCATATTGGAAGTGAGCTTATCGACCACCACTTAAACAAGCATACAGAACATATATCCTGTCAGACCTGCCATATCCCGATTTATTCAAAACAAAACCCAACTAAGGTCTACTGGGACTGGTCTGATGCTGGTAAAGATATCAAGCCTTCCAATGATAAATATGGAAAATCCAATTTTTCAGATAAAAAAGGCAGCTTCAAGTGGAAGGAAGCCATAAAACCAGAATATGCCTGGTATAACGGAACAGTGGAAAGATATATCATCGGTGATAGAATTAATGAAAACGGTGTAACAGAATTAACAAAACCCGTGGGCAGCTTAAAAGATCCGTCATCACGGATATATCCATTTAAAGTCCATCGCGGAAAACAGATTTCTGATGCGGTTCACAAACGGCTGATTACACCCAAACTCTGGAAAGGATTCTGGGACCACAAGGACTGGAACAAAGCTGCCGAGGACGGTATGAAAGCCAGCGGCATGGAATACAGCGGAAAATATGAATTTGTAGAAACCGCTATGTACTGGGGTCTTACCCATGAAGTAGTCCCAAAAGAGCAGGCACTTTCCTGTGCCGAGTGCCACGCATCCCTTACCAAGGCACCCCATTGTGGTGCCTGTCACCAGGAACGGCCGGATGTGGATTTTGAAGCCCTGGTTCACAAAGGCGTTGATTTTAAAGTCCTGGCTGAACAGGGAAGAGATGTAAAAGCTCTGATTGGTAAAACAAATTATATTGATTACAAAGCCTTAGGGTATGATGGGGACCCCATCGAGACCGGCGGCAGGTTTGATAAACTGGGTCTTGGTATCAAAAATGGTAAAAAGATTCCCTTAAAAAAATAATGATAAAGTATGAATTAATTTTCAAGGAGGTAAGAATGGCTAAAAAATTAGTTGTAGCAGCAATAATAATGGTTTTTATGGTAGTGACAATAGGAGTTGCAATGGCTGAGGGAAAAGGAAATGCCCGTAAAGGCAAGTATCTTTTTCGCAAAACCTGTAGATCCTGTCATATGGAAGGCGGATCTGCCAAGGACCTGAGCCCTGTCAGCAAAACCCAGGCAGAATGGCAAATCGTTTTTGATAATATTGGCAAACTTGAATGTAAGGGTGAATGGGCAAAGCTGTCTGAAAAAGACAATTTGGATGTTTATGAACATCTTTACGGGCATGCCTTTGATTCACCGTCTCCTGCCAAGTGCAAATAGTACATAAACAAAAACCTGGAGAGAATAATGTCAGCAAGAATAAACAATTTAATTACCCGGCGCAAATTCTTACAAATATCCGGGGCTCTTGCAGCAGCCACAGCCGTTACTAACCCATGCAGGGTTTTGTATGCCTTAACCCGTGATAAAGGTGAGATAACCCCAAATGAGATCAGGGAAGTTTTTTCAGCCTGTGACATGTGTTTTAACAAGTGTGGCCTGATTGCACATGTTGAGAATGATGTTATTAAAAAACTTGACCCCAATCCCAAATCTTTAAAATCCAGAGGGATGCTGTGTGCCCGGGGAAATGCCGGCGTAAAGCAGCTTTATGATCCTGACAGACTCAAATATCCCCTTTTGAGAAAAGGGGCAAGAGGGGATGGCAAATGGCAGCGGTTAAGCTGGGACCAGGCGCTGGATCATGCGGCAGAAAAGCTTGATAAAATCGGAAAAGATTACACCCGTTGCGGATTTTTATTTATGGCCGGAACAGACATGCAGTCAACTTTTGTACATCAGTTTGCAGAGGCTTATGGATCCTATAACGTTATTTCCCATGAATCCAATTGTCTGCTCAGCCGAAACCGTGCCTTTTTAGATACCTATGGGGTGATGCCGACACCGGATGTATTGAACTGCAAGTATGTGATCATGCCCGGAGCCAACAGATTCGAGGCCCTTGTCACACCGGACAGCATGGATTTAATGACCGCCAAGGGGAATAAAAGCAAATTAGTTGTTCTTGATCCAAGATTTACAAAAACAGCTGCTCTTGCCGATGAATGGTATCCCATAAAACCGGGTACGGACATGGCATTTTTTTTAAGCCTGGCACATGTCATTATTTCAGAAAAATTGTATGACAAGACCTTTATTAAAGAAAAAACATTTGGGTTTGAAGAATTAAGGGAGCATGTCAAAAAATACACCCCCCAATGGGCTGCAAAAGAGACTGACATACCGGCAAAAGATATTGCGAGAATCGCAAGAGAACTTGCTGCCGCCGCACCATCAGCAATGGTTTATCCCGGCCGCAGGAGTTCTGATTATGAGGATTCCACACAGATCCGGAGGTCCTATGCCATTGTCAATGCATTGCTGGGTAATTGGGATCAAGAGGGTGGATTGCAAGTTCCCAAAAAAATTAAGCCCGGTTCAATGCATATAGAAGCACCTTTTTATGAAGACAATCCAGATGATCGGGTTGATGCAGGAAGAGCCCAGATGATGTTTGATGAGGAAGG
>JABGOU010000070.1 GCA_018645325.1 Desulfobacula sp. | reverse complement strand
GCTGCTGCCGATTTGATTGCAGTGGGTCTTCCAATGGATGTCATGGCGTTTGGATGTACTTCTGCTTCAATGGTGATCGGTAGCAAAAAAATTGAAGCATTATTAACAATTCATCACCCCGGCATTCCGGCAACCAATCCCTGGGAGGCAGCAAAAGCTGCTTTTCGACACTTGAATACGGGAAAAGTTTCTATTTTTTCGCCCTATCCAACAGAAGTCAACTATCCGCTTTACCAGGAATTGCGTGCCGAAGGATTTGATATCCCTGCCATTGGTGCCCTGCGAATCCAAAATGACACTGATATTACAACAGTCTCCCTGGATTCCATGATAAAAGGTGTAGAAAAAATTCTTGATCAGGCAAAAACGGATGCCCTCTTCATGTC
This sequence comes from Desulfobacula sp., assembly GCA_018645325.1. Taxonomy (GTDB): domain Bacteria; phylum Desulfobacterota; class Desulfobacteria; order Desulfobacterales; family Desulfobacteraceae; genus Desulfobacula. The sequence continues at coordinate 16,214 of JABGOU010000070.1, read as the reverse complement.
CTGTACAAATTTAAGAATTTTAGATCACCTTGAAAAACTTGAATCGATCTTTGATATTCCAATTATATGCAGCAACCAGGCGATGTTTTGGCACGCAATGACACTTGCAGGAAAATCGCCAAAATGCAAAGGATTTGGACGCTTGCTCAACAGCTAATCCTGCGGGATGGATATACTTAAAACGCATTCGATAAAATTATCAACTTATAAGGAGGCTATTGGTGTTTGAAATTATTGGCAACCGAATCAATACGGCGCGAAAAATAATTAATATCGCTATCAATAAAAAAAGGGAAGCATACATCCAACATGGCGACAATTTAGGAAACGTCGTTCAGTTTATGGAGCGTCAACATAAAATCAAGTTTAAAAAAATCTTAAATAAAATAGCAGAAAAGATACCTGGCATAGATACTATTGATACAGAAAAAACTCCTGATGGTCGTTTGCTGTTAAGATTTAATGATAAAGGTTTCGATGACCCTTTCTATGCACAACCGTGTAATGTTTAATGGCTCTGAACCTTCGTTCTCCTGCAATAAGCTGAAACCTTCCTTTTTGTTGCGGCCGGACAATAATCGGTTCAATCAATCCATCACGTAAAATGCTTGCGCCAATCTCTCTTAAACTGTTTTCATCAAAGTATTTGTGGTGTTGATAGGGAGAAGGATCAATTTTATATTATGGTGAAGTCGCCGGCATTTCTTTTAAAAAAGTGATTTGCAGTTGACTATTTTCATATTTTGCTGATTCAACCTCGCTTTTGGCAAGAGTATCCGGTAGCCGGAGCACACGCGAGTATGTTCCGGCATTTATCAGCAGGTCATTATCCTTGCGGCCAATATCAAGAACTGATTTGTCGATGTTGGGCAGAAAAATGGATAAAACAACCTGATCATCCTGTTTTTTAAACGACACTGTATTGACCTGCGACAGGACGCTTGACGGATTTAACTCTCCGTAGATGTCTCTGCCCATGGCCTCGAGACTGGCCTGACCCATGGGTTCCTTTTCGTAATGCTTGATCGGCAGTATCCTGGTGTTTAAAAATGATTTATTCAATACAGTCATCTGTTCTTGCTGTAACTGGCACCAATTTTGGAAATATCCGGTTGCAAGTTCTGCAGGGAAAAGCTTGTTGACCAGGACAGCATCAACCGGAAACCCGAAAAGTGAAAAATATGTGAAGGCCCGCTTTGATTCTGCAATAGCAATTTTATCCGGATTCAGCACCAGCCGGATGGATGACTTTTCCGGGTCTCGAAGAATCACACCCAGACGTCCGATATCTTCAATGATTTGACCGAAAGTCACATACAGTTCATCCTTGGGCAGGATCTGTTTAACCCCTTTGATGTGCTTACCAAAAGGCCGGATCAATTTTATAACACTTCGTTCAATCTGGATTATCCGGTTCATTTTACTGGAGGAAGAATCGGTCATGGTTAACAGTCGAAGTGTGCCTGCCGTGGGGGCACAGTCCACAACCACAACATCATATTCGTCACTTTCTATTTCCCTCAGAATCCGGGTTAAAAGAAATAGTACATCTATTCCCGGAATAAGGGAGACTTCTTCGGCAATCATCCGATCAATATTTAGGTAAGTGAGAAAATCTGCCAGATATTGCTGGAGAGAATCCCAGTTCTCTTTGATTTCTTCTAAAATATTGACCTCAAGGATGGTCAGGTTCGCGGATACGTCAACCATTTCCCGGGCACTCTTGATATCGAAAATATCAAACAGATTATGGGCAAGGTCTGAACTGACAAGTAAGGTTTTTTCCCCTTTTGCTGCTGTTAATGCTGCAGTTGCACAGGCATTGGTTGATTTTCCCACACCGCCCTTTCCAACAAATAGAATTGTTCTCATACCATCCTCTCAGGAAATTTTAATTTTCTTTATCACAGTTGGAGATATCTCTCCTTGTTTTAAAAACAGGTTGAGAAGATACTCTGCAGATTCAATATATTCATTGATTTCTGAAAACCGATCTTCCAGAAATGAAATTTCCTCAATTTCCTCAGAATTTTTACCTTTAATATTTTTAAGGGCATTGCCATTGTGGGATAAGATTCTCTTTACCCGTTCGATTTCGTCTTTGGCAATGGTGGACATAATCTCAGTTTCAATCTCCCAGATACTGCCGCGGATTTCATAATAATTTTTCCGTGCACCTCTGTGATAGACTTTTTTAACCACTTTCCAGCTTTCAAGAAACCGTATGTTTGTCGAGATAGATCCCTTGGAAACTTCCAGCCTTTCTGCCATTTCATCTAAGGACATTGGCTCTTTGGAAAACAGCAGCAGGCCTTCCAGTTGGCCGGCAATCCTTGAAAACCCGAATTTTTCCGCTTTTTCTCCAATAGCGTTAATCAAATCGTTCCGGATATCGTCTATATCTTTTTTCATATCAGCCCCCCCCTCTCTTATATAGTTTGTTTAGTATGTACTAAACGTTTTATATATACTACATAAACCATAAAATAAAAGTCAAGTATAAATTTGATATTTGGTGTTTTTCCCCAAATAAATCGATTTTTAAACATTCTACAATATAGATGGTCAAAACAATCGTCTGGTCCTTCATGATATAGTTTTAAATACTGAGACTGGAAAGCAAACTGAACTCCGGTCAAGTGATGAACTTTTTCAATGCACTTTATCAGATTTTTAAAAAAAGAAGTAGGGATTCAAAATGGGTCATCAAAGGGCTTATAGAAACTGCTAAAAAATGGGGGGCGAATCCTAAAGAGTGGTATGTTGTTTATGAAGATGTCCGTTCTCTAACATCCTTCTTATTGAAAGGTGGAATGGTGAAGACTGGATTTCAATGATGAGAGCAGGTTAATCGTGTTGAAAAAGTATCTGGCACACATTGATGCTATTAGTGCCACAATGCCAATCCTGGCATTGTGGCACTGATAGCAAAATCATTAAAAAAACTGCGATTTTGTAGATCTCTGTAAGCATTGCCCGGCAATGGTTTAGCTGAATTCTGGACTGCCAAAATATGGATGCCCCGTTATCGACTAAAAACCCTTATGAATGGTAATTTTTTAGCTGGTAAATTGCCGAAAAAAGAAAATCAGCAAACTTTTACAAATTCACGCCATAAATCATTATGGAATGTACCGGTATTATCAAACAGGAGTCAAATTCCCCAATTTAGCGAGCGCTTCTTTCACCAGTCCGGTCTTTTTAAATTTTATTGTGATACCATATGTTGTATGGGTATATTTTAAATTTTCAAATTTTAAATTCAATTGGTAAAATCAAAATTTTAAATCCAAAGAAAATACATCCTTTAAAAAATCCTTAGAAGAAAATCACGCAACAAAAAAAAGACGCTACATAATTGGAGAGTTTCTGTAACAGATTGATGCTGCATTCTCTCATTAATATTTTTTCATAATGTCTACAAACCGGAGGTGACCCCTTTAAATACAATTGTAATCCCCAAGTAAAACACCTTGGGGATAGTTAAAATATTTTTTACCAGCCGGATGCTTTGTTCAATAGATTGTGCAACATTTCAGCAGTTGGATGAAGATATCTGGAACTTATTGTTTTCTGTGTATCCCCTAATAAACGGGCGACATGATCCAGATCCATCCTAAAATTATAGCGCAAATTTGTAGCCACATAATGGCGAAAGTGTGCGGTCCCCTTCCATCATCATTTGTTTTAAGGCCAAGGTCTTTAAGCATACTGTCGATAATTTTGTAAATCATATTTTTCCCTGGGAATCTTTTTTTGAATGAATCTTTAGCAGGATCAGGAAAAAACGCTTCCAGATGCTTATCTAAATATATTGCTGTCTCTGGCGTGAAAAATACCGGCCTCGGTGTAGTTTTTGAACAGGACAAAAGGATGGCCTTCTCTTTGAGTTTTATATCACAAACACTGATGTTAGCAATTTCATTAATTCTGGCCCCTGTTTCACACATTAATCGAGCAAGCAGATGATTTCAGATATGATTAACCTTAAACATGTAAGTTTTACATTTTGCAATATCTTCTCCAGAAAACCATCTTTTTTCATGTTTCAGGTCAAAGGCCTGCTTATCCTGCCGTGGGATCTTGTATGTGTGCTTGATATGATGCCCATGAAAAGTGAATAGTAGTTTTGTGATGGTCAAATAAGATTGAATCGTGTGCGCTGATACTTTTTTGTCCCGGAGAAACCCACCAAAACCGTCCATATGGTCCGTGAATTTTTCATTGAGATTGTCGATTCTCTGTTCTTTGCAAAAAGGTAAGAGTTTTTTTCTGATGACAGCATTATACAATGCCTTTGTGCTGTCTGCTAAAGCCATAGTGTTTTGAGAATTGAAATACTATAAAAATTATAGTGAAAGAATGTCTTCTGGCAAAGGTTCTGGTTCATATAACTTAATGGCTGATAAAAAATATGATTCTTTCCAACCACAAGATATGGAGTCAGATTTTGATTGAAAAATGAGAAGAATGCCCCTGCTATTCTACATTTTTTGAAAGCCTTGAAAGTCGAGGGCTATAGCCATTATTCTACTGTTTCAATTTTATTTTTTATCCAGCACTTCACGTATCTTTTGGGCAAGATCATTCATCACTATCGGCTTCAATAGGAAACCCTTAATGCCCAAAGACGCCGCCCTTTTTTCGGACATGGTTTCGCTGAATCCTGTACAGAGCAATATGGGAATATCAGAGCGTATTTTAATCAGTTCAGCCGATAGTTTTTCTCCAGGCATATTTGGCATTTGCATATCAGTGATGATCAAGTCGAATTTATCGAGATTTGCACGGAAAGCTTCAAGGGCTTCAAGACTGCTGCTACGTGAAGTAACCTGATACCCCAACCGCTCCAGCATCCGTTTTTCCATACTAAGGATCGCTTCTTCATCATCCACAAGGAGAATCTGCTCAGTACCGCCCTGGATTTGTGCTTTTGAGGTGGTTGCCTGTTCTTCAGAAAGAATTTTTTCCACTGGCAGATACACATGAAACTCAGTTCCTTTTCCAGGTTTGCTATATACTCGAATAGCGCCTCCCATAGCAGTAACTATACCATGCACTACGGAAAGTCCCATTCCCGTGCCTTTACCCAGTTCTTTGGTGGTAAAAAACGGATCAAAGATTTTATCTCTTAAGTTTTTGTCCATGCCAACTCCTGTATCAGCCACTGTCAGGCAAGCATAGATTCCAGGTATCATATCAGTATTTATTATGTCGTACTCACCTATCTCGACTTTTTTGAGGCTTACTTTCAGTTCCCCGCCCGTCTCTTCCATGGCATGATATGCATTCGTTGTCAGATTCATTACAATCTGATGAATTTGTGTGGGATCTGCTTTGATTACACCACAGTCAGGATTGATATCCTGTTGGATTTCAATTGTTGTGGGGATTGTAGACCTGATAAGCTTTAATGCTTCCTTGATAATAGGCTGCATTTTCATCAGCGTAAGTTCATTGCTGCCTTGGCGGGAAAATGTAAGGATCTGTTTTACCAGGCTCTTGGCTCTTAAAACACTGGTATAAATCTGGTTAAGACTTTCTCGAATTGGACTGTCTTCAGGGGTATCCAATAAAAGCATCTCAGTATATCCTACAATTGGGAAAAGAATGTTATTAAAATCATGAGCGATACCGCCGGCAAGGGTGCCAATGGATTCCATTTTCTGGGTCTGTTGCAGCTGGGATTGGAGTCTTAATTGTTCGCTGACATCGCGTTTGACTGCAACATAACTGACGATTTCTCCCTTGTCTGAGAAAACAGGAGAGATAGTGGCATCCTCAGTATATTGTGATCCATCCTTTTTTTTGTTGATGAAACGTCCAGACCAGGTTTTGCCATTTGTTATGGTTTTCCACAATTCCGTGTAAAAGGATTTGTCGTGGCTTCCACTTTGCAGTATCCGTGGATTTTTCCCCAATGCTTCCTCATGGGAATAACCCGTAATTTTTTCAAACGCAGGATTTACATAAACAATGGTTCCGTCCCTGTCTGTTATCACGATGGTGTCGGATGAATGATCTATGGCCAGCGCCCGGCGTTTTAGATTGGTCTCCATTGTTTTCTGTTCACTGATGTCAATTAACAGCCCCCTTAACCCGGTTGGTTTTTCATTACGGGTAATAAGATTTGCATGTATCACAATAGGAAACCGGGTCCCGTCACTCTTTATTGCAGTGTATTCCACACCACCTAACTCAGTGCCATTCAATACACTTTGCATATTTTTTATTGCCCGGTCAAGATCCTCTGGAATTATAATTTGAGTAATATTTAACCCTTTGGCAAATTCGTCTTTAGTGTACAGAAAAAGATTAAAAGCGTTCTGGTTTGTATAGGTAATATTGCCGATTTCATCAATTTCAAAAACAACCTGTGGTAAAGAATCTGTTAATTCCCTATATTTTTTTTCGCTCTCCTGAAGCGTCTTCCTGCTCATTGCCAGGGATTCAGCCATATCATAAAAAGCTTTGGTTAACATTCCAACCTCACCGGCATTGGTTGTTAGTTCACTGCGAGCCTCGAGGTCACCCTGGGCAAATTTTCGTGTCAAAGCCACAAGACTCTGTATCGGTGAAATCAATGTGTTTTTGCCAATCATCCATGAAATGAAAAGCGATATCACCGTGCCCAGGAACATGATCAGCAAATTCCGGACCAGGGAGTAGTTAGCAGTCTTAAGGATATAGTCTTTAGGAATACCGGCCCACACATACAGATAGGGAGTATCTTCTTGATTGAGACAAACTTTCTCATAGGCAAATATTCGATCTAGGCCATCTGAGCCAGCACCGAAGAATAATCCATGCTCCGCCCCTTTGCTGGCAGCGTTCCAGGCCTTGGCACCGATCGGCTTGCCAATAGGATTGGTATTCTCTTGAGCAGGATAGTAAAATAAACGAATTCCTTTATAATCGGTTACAGCTACAAAGGCTTTATCAGGCAGTGTTGAAATGTCATAGAAGCGGGAAAAAATATCCAGCTTTATCACAGCAGTCAAAACGGCCTTGGGTCTGCCTTCTTTGTCTAGCACAGGATAGGCGAAAGCAAAAGCAGGAATAGCTGTCCCGACCCTGGTAACGATATATTCTCCAGCTACAAAATCATGTTTTTCCAGAGCTTCCTTCACATGTTTACGGTCAGCCAGATTGGCTCTGGTAAAAGGTTTGCCCGAAGCCAAGACTTCTCCTTTGAGGTCAACTAACGCAATATTGTTAAAGTTAGGAGTCTGTTCCAGCGAAGCCCTGAGAATAGTAGAACTGGCGTTGGGATCCATGGCATGAATCAAGGGGAGTTGGGATAAGGTGGAGAGAATTTGTTTAGTAGATTGGGTGATCTCTTTTTGAGCTATGGCCATGCTGTTGGTTATTAATAAAACATTTGATTGGGCATCTTCTATAAGATGTCGTCTCATCTCTATGCCAGAATAAAGAAGAATGGCAATGCAAGGCATAACTGCAAACAGTATCATTAATGTCAGTTTCTTACTTATTGAACCCAAATTTAAAAATTGCATATCCACCGCTCCCAGGGTATCAGGGGGATCAGCCATGTTTGAGAGCACCCCTAACCTGTTTAATCTAACTATTCTCTATTTCTTTTACCCGCCCTACACTAATTTTTCAAGGGGTAAGTGTCTCACTTATACTGTCACAGAGGGAATTATGAAATATACAACAGATATTCTTGATACGTTAAAGCCCTGTGAAGGTCAAGTATGGGATTATCCTTGATTTTAATTTTAGTGATACTATAGATATTTGATCAATAATTTTTTATGATAGAATAAAAAAAATAAATGGATGCTATTAAAGGGTGTTGAAACCGTTCAAAATCTGACAGGATTATAATGTCCCTATCATATTTCAACCAATTTTTTTAATTATTTTTGCTCAAATCGTTTGCTATTTCACCTGATTTTGTTTTTAACCTTTTAAAATCTCATATTAGAGCGGCTCTTTTTGTAATTCAGGCAATACCAGAACAGTCCGAGCAGTTATCTCAGAAAAATTGTACCAATATCTATATTTTCAGATTGAATTTTTATCCCGTGGCGGAGAATAACTCCTTTTGTTCATCCTCTTGCTTCTTTGGTTTGCGACGTGTTCCTGCCATTTCAATCAACAATGTTACTATGGTCGTAAATGCTGAACGGACAACAACGCCATGCTGGCTTCTTACCCTTGTCGTTTCAAGACCTTCTCGCTTTTTCATCAGGTTAAAAGGTCTTTCACAGTTTTTTCTGATCTCCATGGCTTGTTGAGACGTATTATAAAAAGAAGGCATTGGCTGAAAATGCCCTTTATCAAAATTAATAATTCTTGATTTGGAACATGTCGGGTCCAATATACATTCGCCTGGATTTGCATTACATCCAAATTCGTGGCCTTCCTTAGTGCTGCCCAAAGCTATCATTGGGATATCACAAGCACCATGGCAGGTTACTCTGATGGGAGATTTCATGACATTATCAGGAATATCAACGTTTTCAGAAGGGGGTGCCACAATATAAACACCGGTCTCATCCAGCAAGGAGCCGTCTTTATCATGATACGCCTGATCTGCTGTTATAAGTTTCATATCGATACCAAGTGCCTGAGCCAGTTTGATCAAAGGCTTTAGAAAAAGGCTGTCATGATGATTTGCAGCTGCGACAACAGAGACCAATGGGAAACTGTGCCCGGTTGATGGATTGATGGCTGTCAGAGTATGTAGCCGATATCCTATAACATAACGGGATTTATCCCTTTTGTTTCGGCGTTTTCCACAATCACAGTCAAGATCGGAATAAATACGAATTTTCTTATTTTTGATTTTCACTGTACACAAGGGATAATTTATCTCAGCAGGCAACTCGGTTGAATCAACACCATGTATAACAGTATTCTCAAGACAGCCAGATTTATAAAAATAGTGAAGGATATACACAAAGACATTCATTACTTGTCTAAAGTGCAGGCCGGTCTTGAAATGGCTTAACTCAGTATGATCGACCATTGCCTTTGTATTTAAAGGCAGTCTTACAAATCTTCTGTTTTGCTTTCTCTCCATACCGAAATATTCATCAGTACAAAATTTTCTGTAACTGATTTCAGGATATTTTAAAATTTTCAAAAGCTCCATTCTAAATAGTTGATAAGGGTGAATATTCCTGTGGGGTGCAGAATATCCATCTGGAGCAAGCAGACTGTTTATGATCTGATCATCAAAAAGATCATCGATAAATTTGAGTTCCGGGTCAATGATTTCAGGATAAGGCTTTTTCTTTTTATCGAAATCAAAAAGATTATCGCTATGAAAATTATCTATAAAATCAGCCATTTCTGAAAGGGATCGAATCCCTCCTGAGGGGGTTTGATTATCGATACCAGTAAGTTGTTCAATAGGCAGGTCCAAAGTTTGTGAATAATCATAGTTTTTAACCACTTCATCCACAACTTCCTTGGCTAATAGCTTTTTGGTTTTTCTTGTCATACTTTTCCAGTGTGGATGCTTAGTTTTTAGTTGCTTGTTAACTATTTTCCTGATATTTTTTCTGTGCATAAGGCCTCTGTTTTTTTGTCGGTTTTTTTTGTGTGGTGCTTAAAAAGCCATACACTAAAACAGAGGTTTTTGCAATACAAGTTATTGGATTTATATAAAATATTTGCTATTTTGAAAGATCGATTTCAACACCCTTTATTAAAAAAATGAAAAAAGAGATAAAAAGCCCTTTTCCCGATGGTAATTGTTTCTTTTGTGGAATCAATAATAAATTTGGTTTAAAACTTAAATTTTATTGGGATGAAGAAAAAAAAGAAGCCTCTACTGAGTATCTGCCTGCCAAGTACTTTACCGGCCAGGGGAATATACTTCATGGAGCGATTCAAATGGGTCTTCTTGATGAAATCATGGGATGGACCAGCTATGCATTTACTGAAAAAATGGCTGTTACATCTGATATTAATGTCAAATTTTTGAAGCCGACATATATTAATAGAGAAAAAATAAGTATTACATGCCAGGTGACTTCAAAAGAAGGTCCGAAGATAAAAATGTATGCAAAGCTTTTTAATATTGACGGTGCTGTCTGCACAACAGCGGAAGGGAGTTACCATCTTCTATCATCAGAAAAATATAGAGGCATTACTTCAATTATAAAGATAGTGCCTTTTGAAAACATACATGCCGCAGCATTCAAACAATTGAACCTGGACTGGCTTGAGGATTACGAACTCTTTGAACCTGCTGATTCAAAATACCTTGACAACCCCCTGTCGAATATCCTTGAACAAGGTGGCAAAATTTTAATGGCTATAACCAATAATGCTGTTATCGGCACTTGTGCAATTATAATAGAAACAAGTAATACTGCTGAACTTGCAAAACTGGCTGTTTCTCCCGATGCCCAGGGAAAAGGAGTTGGCCGTATGCTGGCCAAGGAATCTATAAAAGAGGCACATAAAATGGGGTTAAAAAAGATATTCCTTGTTTCAAACAAAAAATTGAACAGGGCTATCCAGTTGTATGAGTCCTTTGGGTTCAAGCATATGCCAATCCCTAAAGATACAATATACAAAACAGCTGATGTTTATATGGAATTGCAAATAAATTAAAAATCTTCAAGATTAAAATTTTGCATCACCAAAATTAATAAGATTTTTTAAATTCGACCCAAACCAAAAGTTATGATTTCTTGCATCAAGATTGATTCATCCAATGCTCAACGATTGAAATGATATCATTGAGACTTTTATAAGTAATTTTTTTGCAACAATCCAGGAGAGAAATATAACGTGTCTCATAAGGCTCTCTTTTTTTAAATTTCCCCACAATACCACATATTGTATAGACAAATTTTTCAGTCTTTAATGTGAAATTCATCTGGTACCTTCCAGAATAATTGATGTTGTGAATGTGTGAGAGTTTTTCAATCTCACTCACTCACATTCATGACTCAATTATTCTGGGGTAAACAGTTTCGCTTTTTCAACAGAATCTAAGCTGAAAACTGAATTATTTTTTATTAAAAAGGGTGAAGCTCCCCATAAACAAAAGGTACCATCTAAATTGGTATATTTAGTGATATTTTAAAAGATCAATCTGCAATAAAGCAGTTGAATTTTATGAGGAGCTTCACTATGAAAAAAAGAAACATTTTTCAAAACCAAAGTCAAGAAATCCTTTCTCTGTTCGAGACCGTCGAGAACAGATCCAAAATGATGTGTGTACCGATTGATTATGCCAAAAAAGATCATACGGTGATGTTCTGCAATGGCAATGGGGAAATTATTCGAAAACCATTCTCGGTAAAGAATTCACTTAAAGGGAAAAATTATTTGGTTGAGCAAGCTACAAAGTCTTGTCGCCATCATGGTATTAATCTTCAGTATGCTTTTTTTGGAGGTGAAGATTGCGGCTCTTTCGCTGATAATTTTACGTGTGACCTTCAGGTTATAACTGCTTTGCGTTCAGATGATTGGATAGTTGCAGGAGTAAATCCCTGTGATGCAAAGAGATATCGTGAAAACATGCAGGCAAGTACTGATCGATTGGACCTATTAGGGATTTGTAAAATGCTTCTCAGCTGCAGAGGCAATTGTTCTCCTGCTCAATCCGGCATCTATTTAAATTTGCGGACGCTTGTTCGGCAAAGGCGAAAACTTGTTAAAATGACAACCGGAGTAAAAAATAGAATTCATACGATTGTAGATCGGGTTTTTCCTGGGTTCTTAAACGAAAAGAAGAGTGGGCTCTGGCCATTTTCAAAATGCTCGTTGTTATTAATGAAAGACCGATTCAGTGCACATCAAATAAGGAGACGTCGACGCTCTACATTGGTGAAACTGTTTACCAGCCAGGCAATACACCAACCAGATCGCTGCGCTGAAAAACTTCAGCAATATGCGACCCAGGTCCTCACCCCGCCAGAAAACCATATTGCAACATTGCAGCTTTCGTTGAAACAACAGGTAAAACTTTTTATCTGTCTGCAAGAAAATATTGAGCAGACGGAAAAGGAGATAGCTGAACATTTAGCCCAAACCCAGGGGGCATTTTTAACCAGTATTCGTGGTATTGGAATTGTTTTAGCATCTGGTGTCAGTGCGGAAGTTGGGAACCCCGACAAACAGAAATCTATTAATAATTTGGTTTCATATGCTGGTATTATCCCAAGGATTAAACAAACCGGCGGGATTCAGGGAAAAACTCAAGTCAAAAAGATGGGAAAACGCTGCAATCATATCATAAAAGTGGTTTGTTTTGTACAGTCAGCTTCTCATATATTGTCATACCAGTTTACCAAAAATTGGACATATGGGACATGGGGTTCCACCGGTAACGCTCAATTGTGAAAACCTATGATTTTAAAAATTAACTCGGCCCCTTACATTTTTCGAAAACCGACAAGAATCGGATAGTTGGAGTGCGGCCTGAAAACAAGTTGAAAATAATGCTTGATTTTTTTCTGGTGCTCTATACTGGAAAAATCAAATTTTCAAATTCTTCATGAAATTATATTCGAGAAAGCTGAATTTTGTTAAGACCCTGGGATTATTTTTCAAAGCCGGCTAAAATGTGATGTATATATAAAAATTACAGTGAAGGGTTGGCTTGTAACAGCGGTTGAGGCTCATATAGACTTGTGATTTATTTAAAAAAAGTTAGTAAAGTCATTAAAAATTAAAGCCTATGATATAAACTTCAAATATTTCCCAATTATTGAGATTTGAATATCTTCAATAGAGTTTCCCTCTAATCACCTTTTATTTAATGATGTTATCATCAGGTTGATAATATCCAGCAGTATATAATTGTCAATATAACAGTATAAACGATGAGTGCATAAAACCATTTACCAGAAAATTTTGGTGTTCGAAGTGGTGACAGGTTTAGCCCGGCCATGGCTATGAACATTGTATATAGTATGATTGAAAAAACGGCAGGAGCAAAAAAGAATTCAAACAGAAAAACAAAAGCAAAAACGATAATATTGTTGTCCAGGGCAAGCCCTTTGTAGGTCGCACTGTCGACAAGACCGAAAAGATTGAAATAACTCAAGCGGATCGCGCTTGTGGCAACGATAACAAAGGCGCCTGGCAAAAACCATGCACTGAAGTTTCCATAGCTCAAAAGAAAAACAGCTGGACAGATTCCAAAGCTTATCATATCAATCAATGAATCCAATTGTGCTCCGAAATTTTTTTGTTCGTCTGTTCTACCTTTGATTTTTCTGGCAATAATACCATCTCCCCAGTCAAAAAGGACTGCCCATATCATTCCGATAACAGCTGCAGGAAAATTTTCTATTACTGCAAAATAGACTCCCAGCAGCGCACATAAAAGCCCTGCAAGAGAACAAAGATTGGGAAGATCTTTAGCAAACCAGAGCATCCCGATCTGGTGTGACGGTTTCGATTGTGATGTGCTCATCCATTCCTCACTATTAATTATCGCCCCTTAAAACCAATCCCACCGCCTGAACCAGGTTTGTGTTTTCATCCTTGGTACGGGCGGCAATGCGGATATATCGGTCAGCATCGGGCATGGTTTTACCCTGGCAGTGTTTGATGTAAATATTATGCTCAATAAATAGTCTTCTAGTTAGCTCAGGTGCACTTGGTCCTATATCCGGTAACCGACAAAAAATAAAGTTTGCATCTGGTTTATAGACCGTGAGTCCGGAAAAGTTTTTCAAATCTGTATAAAGCTTATCCCGGTCTTTTTTTACCTGATTGCAGCTTTTAATAAAGACGTCACTATAATCAGGTAAAATTCTTAAAAATTCTTCAGCAAATCCATTGATATTCCAAATATGGACACCCTTGCGGACTGCTTTTATAAAATTGGAATTTCTTGTCAAAAGATAACCAATTCGAAGGCCACAAATACCGTATGCTTTACTCATGCTTTTAAAAATTACGATATTCGGATATGTCTCTATTTGATCTTCCATGGATGTCTGACCAGATTTTTGACCAGGGTCCTGAACAAAATCAATAAAGGATTCATCAATTATTAGCTGGCAGTCATGATCAGCCAGTTTTTTTGCCAAACGTATCAAATCGGTTTTGGGAACAGCCATGGCAGTTGGATTGTTCGGTGTGACCACAACTGCAACATCTGCATGGGTTTCAATGATACGATCTGCAAATTTATCCACATCCAGTTGAAAAGAGGGTATCTCAAGGGGAAATTCTATGGCACGCCCTGCTGGAGCAGCATTCGCATATTCGTTAAACGAAGGCACGGAAATAATAATTTTCCGGGCAATGTGCCCGGAGACAATTTTTATAAGCTCTGCTGCACCATTGCCGACAACAATGTGTTCAGGTGATTGATCGATCAGTTTACCCACCAGGGATGCAAGCACATCCTGTGCAACAGGGTAGTTCAAGACAAGATCGTGGATTTGGTTTTTAAAACAGGAAAACACCTCTTCAGGTGGGAAATATAAATTATATAAATACGCATGATCAACAAAATCATGGCGATAATATCCGCCATGCTGACCTGAAATGTATTTATATTTTTCTGTCTGGTTTTTATATTCAGAATCAGGCATAAAAACTTTCCTTTACAACGGATTTACGGGCAGGTATGTTTGTTATTTTTTTATTGTTTGGTGTTAACCCATAAAAAGAAATCGGTGTGTCAATTTTTGCCGGGAACAGTTTTTCAGCAGAGGCAAGGTCTTCTATGGTGTCGACTTCATACCAGGGCTGATGGTCAAAATGGACCGCCTGGAGGGATAAGGATTTTTCAGCCACCATTTGTTTAAATACGACTTCGTAATAATCATTTACACTACCGGCCAGAATATATTGGTTCAGTTTTTCGATTACCTTGTACCACGATGAAACCGAAAGGCTGTAAATATTAACTGTCTTATATCTGATTTCATTTGATCCGTTGATTACGTCGATATGGAATGCATTCACTTTGTTTGATGGGTTGAGTGTGACGGTTGAGCCGTTCAGCCAGGGTTTCATTCGTGAGATGGCAATCCTGTCGGGATAAAGCATTTCTGTTAATAAAGACGGTTCAAAAATAAGATCGCTTTCGATGAGCATAAATGATTCATTGATTATTTTTCGGGCCATCCATAACGAATATATATTATTGGTAGTTTTGTATAATGGACTGAAAACATACTCAATCTTTATATTCCCGGCGCGGGTTTTCAGAAAATCTCGGATACAATCTTCCAGGTGACCTGTCACCACAACCAGACGTTTAAATCCGTTTTGATTCAAGCTTTTGAGCAGTCGTTCTAATATGGATGTTTCATTAACAAGGGTAAGGCATTTGGGTGATTTTTGTGTCAGTGGGAACAGGCGGCTTCCTGTGCCCGCTGCAAGGAGTAATGCGGTTGTTATGCGATTTTTGGGGCAAGGATTCGTATTAAAAAACATGAACCTCCTCATATTAATAAGTTAACGTATTCAAAAAAAGACACACTTCTTTCGAAGATGAATTTTTTTGCACATCCAACAAATTGTTTAGAAAAAAATAATGGCTTCGAACTTAGGGGGCAGACCACATGTGAGTAGCAGGATATACACCAAAAAGCGGAAACGTTTGTACGTCATTTTTAACAGCACAACTTCGTTCATGCTATAGGAATACAGTTAAAAGTCAAGGTATATATTTTTTTGCATTGTGAGATTCTTTTATACTGCAGGAGAGGAACCACACCAAAATACAAGATAAAGCCCCTGAACGGTATACCGCACAGAGGCTTTATTCTTTAAGTCACTCAAGATGACTTTTTCTTAATACAAATAAAAATGGTTTACTAAACCACGGTTACATTTGCTGCAGCAGGACCTTTTTGGCCTTCTTCAATGTCGAATGTAACACTATCCCCTTCATTGAGGGATTTAAAACCGGTAGTATTGATGCCTGAATGATGTACAAACACATCTTTTCCACCGTCTTGTTGTTCGATAAATCCAAAACCTTTTGAGTCGTTAAACCATTTTACGATACCATTAGCCATATTGGCAATCTCCTAAAAAAAAATAAAAAATACAAGTTTCTAACTGTGGGGGTAATGCCGCTTTTATTGTCGGAAATATACACCTTGGGAGGGAAACCTACGTGTTAATACAATATAACACAATTCATTAAAACTATAGGAATGTCGATTGGAAGTCAACCCTGATCCACCATCAAGGTACCACCTGCTGCGTTGACTGCGGTCGTTCCTCCCTGCGGAGTATGACTTATA
>JABGOU010000007.1 GCA_018645325.1 Desulfobacula sp. | reverse complement strand
GCACCTTGCTGATGGCCAGGGATAGTGCACAACCCGTGGCCCGGCAGGCAAACAAAAATTTGATGGTGGATTTGGGTGGAAACCCTTAGTAATTAAATATAGAATTAATAAAGAAAATTTAGTATATATTATTCCTTTGATTCACCATATTGTTTTTATGATACTGCTTTTACAACTCTTGATTAACCAAAGGATTGACAAATGATAAATTCACAGAGGCTGGCCCAAAGATTCAAAACCCTTGTTGAGATTGATTCACTTTCACGCCAGGAGAAGGATGTTGCCCTTTTCCTTGAAAATATATTGAAAAAAATGGGTGCAAGTGTCTGTTATGATGCAGCAAAAGAAAAGGTAGAAGGCAATTGCTCCAATCTTGTGGCCAAGTTTAAAGGAAATGTTGATGTAGAACCTTTATTTTTATCAGGTCATATGGATACAGTCGGGCCGGGAAAGGGTATCAAGGTTAAGTTTGAGGATGGTATTTTTAAAAGTGACGGAACAACCATCCTGGGTGCGGATGACAAATCTGCCCTTGCCATTATTCTTGAGGTCATGGATGTTATCTTTGAAAATAAAATAGATTATCCGCCTGTTGAACTGGTTTTTACTGTTTGTGAAGAAATAGGCCTTCTTGGAGCAAAGAATTTTGATTTTGCCTTAATGGATTCAAAATTCGGGTATATCCTTGATTCAACAGATACAGAAGGGATTGTTACAAAAGCCCCTGGCGCAAACAAGATTATTTTAAAAATTTTTGGGAAAGCCGCCCACTCAGGTGCAGAGCCTGAAAATGGAATCAGTGCTATTGCCATCGCATCTAAAGCTATTTCAGGGCTTAATTTAGGCAGGATTGATGAAGAAACTACCTGTAATCTGGGTACCATTAAAGGGGGAGTTGCAACCAATATTATTCCTGAATTTGTTGAAATCCACGGGGAGGCCAGAAGCCATGATGTTGAAAAATTAAAAATGGTGACAGACAATATTGTAAATGCATTTTACTCTGCAGCAGATCTGTTTAAAGACGGTTCAGGCCTCCCCAGAATAGAAGCTATAGTTGAAAATGACTTTACACTTACAAATATTACCGAAGATCACAAGGCAATTAAACTAGCCAGAAAAGCGGCCAAAAACATTGGTATCTCTTTGGAAAGCAAAACCATCGGCGGTGGGGCAGATGCAAATGTGTTTTTTGGTAAAGGAATTATTGCAGGAGTTCTTGGAACGGGCATGACCGATGTTCATACCTTAAATGAATCTATTGCCATTAAGGATATGGAGGCTGCAGCAAGATTAGTACTTGAGATTTTAAAGGCTCATGCCGCAGGAGAAATTTCTCGATGATTGCCTATGTTGATATGTTTTCTGGTATCGGCGGGGATATGACTCTTGGTGCACTGATTGATCTTGGTGTACCCCTTGATTGGTTAAAAGAAAAATTAGCCCATGTTTTAACCGGTTTTCAATTAAAGACGCGCATTGTATACAAGCACCATTTAAAAGCCACTGATATTGTTGTAGACATCATTGATGAGGGCAGGACGTCAAGAAATTATAATGAAATCAGGCAATTGATTGAGAACAGTCCTCTGCCTGAAAAAGTGAAAAAAAACAGTCTTTCTGCCTTTCAGAAAATAGCCCTGGCCGAATCCAATATTCATGGTAAAGATATAGAGACGATTCATTTCCATGAAATCGGCGGCATAGATTCCATTGTTGATATTATAGGCTCTTTTCTCTGTGTGGAATATCTTGGCATTGAAAAAGTATATGCGTCAAGTATTCCTCTGGGGTCTGGATTTGTGACCTGTGCCCATGGACAGATACCTGTTCCTGTTCCAGCCACTTTGGCCATTTTAAAGGATATTCCTGTAAGATCGTCTGATGCAACAACAGAAATTGTTACTCCCACAGGGGCAGCCATTATTTCTACCCTTGCTTCATCTTTTGGGCGCATGCCGGAAATGATCATGAACCAGGTTGGTTATGGTTCAGGGAAAAGAGATACAGGTTCAAGTATTCCCAATCTTTTGCGCATTATTCTGGGAGAACCCCTGATCGATAAGACAAAAAATGAAACTTGTGTTCATAAAGAATCCATACAAGTTGTCAAAACAAATGTGGATGATACAACCCCGGAGGTTCTGGGATTTTTAATGGAAATCCTGTTTGAAAACCGAGCGCTTGATGTCTGTTATATTCCTGTTCATATGAAAAAAAACAGGCCCGGGATTCAACTTGAAGTGATATGCAAAAAACAGGACCTGGATAATATTGTTGAAATTATACTGGCCCAGACCACATCCATAGGTGTGAGGCATTATGAAAGTGAACGATCCTTTCTTTTAAGGGAAAAAATCTTTGTTGAAACTTTATTTGGAAACTTGCAGGTAAAAAAAATCACTAATCCCGACAATAGTATCCGGTTTGTTCCAGAATATGATGTTGTAAAAAAGGTGGCAAAGGAAAAAAAGATTCCATTAAAAGATGTCTATACCCAAATTTTATCTGATGCAAACCCACTTGACAGGGACTGATGCAGAATATAGAACTGCAAAATGATCTTAAATCAAAAATTCATAATGTTTATAGCTACAGGATGTTATTCAGGTAGAATTCCTTTTGCACCCGGTACCTTTGGAACTATTGCAGCAATTCCTTTTGCACTTGTTTTCTTAATAATTCCAGCATCTTTTACAGGGATTTATATTGCAGGTTTAATCCTTGCTGCAATTTATTTTTCTGACCGGGCTGAAAAGATCATGGGAAAGAAAGATCCAGGCTGTATTGTTATTGATGAAATTGCGGGATATGTTGTAACAATGTCCTTTGTTCCTGTTAACATCTATACGATTGTCGCAGGATTTTTTATATTCAGGTTTTTTGATATTTTGAAACCTGGGCCTGTGAAATATTTTGAAAATAATTTTTCAGGGGGAGCAGGGATAGTCCTGGATGATATTATGGCGGGTATTTTATCTGCAGGAGTTTTAAGGATTATATATTTATCAGGCATATTTTAGGAGAAAAGGGATGGATAAAATTATGGAAAGAGAAAAGGCTGTAAAAACAGCAATGAGCCAGATTGAAAGACAATTTGGCAAAGGATCTATCATGAAACTGGGGGGCAGGGCAATTGAAGCTGTGCCCGTTATTCGAACAGGTTCCCTTGCTCTGGACAAAGCTCTGGGAGTTGGTGGATATCCAAGAGGCAGGGTGATTGAGATATATGGTCCTGAATCTTCGGGAAAGACAACACTGGCACTCCATGCAGTAGCCCAGGCCCAGAAAGATGGCGGCATTGCAGCTTTTATAGATGCCGAGCATGCCCTGGATGTGTCTTATGCCAAACGTCTTGGAGTGGATTGTGATGAGCTTTTAGTGTCACAGCCTGATACAGGAGAACAGGCCCTTGAAATTGCAGATATGCTGGTCAGAAGCGGTGGCATTGATATTATGGTCGTGGACTCTGTGGCAGCTCTTGTTCCAAGAGCTGAGATTGAAGGAGAAATGGGTGATTCCCATATGGGCCTTCAGGCACGACTCATGTCCCAGGCCTTAAGAAAACTTGCAGGTACCATTGGTAAAACCAATACCACCATTATTTTTATTAACCAGATTCGGATGAAAATTGGTGTGGTCTACGGGAACCCTGAAACAACTACAGGTGGAAATGCCTTGAAATTTTATGCTTCCATGCGCCTTGAAATCAGAAGAGCCTCTCCAATAAAAGAAGGCCAGGAAATCATCGGTAATAGGACTAAAGTCAAAGTCGTAAAAAATAAACTTGCGCCACCTTTTAAAAATATTGAATTTGATCTCATGTACGGGGAAGGTATTTCACGGACAGGGGATCTGCTTGACATGGGTGTTGAGCTTGACATTGTGGACAAGAGCGGATCATGGTATTCATTTGAAGGCGAAAGAATCGGTCAGGGAAGAGAGAATGTAAAAGTTTTTTTAATTGATAACCCTGACATATTTGAAAAAATTGAGCAAAAGGTTCGAGAACAACTTGGCATTGCAGATCTTGGCACCAATGATAAAAAAAAAGAAGCCAAAGAATAATATTTTACTGAATGAGTGTTCGAAGGAAATAGGAGTTGTGACATGACAGGCAATCAAGCCAGAAAAATTTTTATTGAATATTTTAAAAAA
Source organism: Desulfobacula sp. (assembly GCA_018645325.1). Lineage (GTDB taxonomy): Bacteria > Desulfobacterota > Desulfobacteria > Desulfobacterales > Desulfobacteraceae > Desulfobacula. The sequence continues at coordinate 126,749 of JABGOU010000007.1, read as the reverse complement.
CACAATCACCAGCAGGTAAGATCTTCTTCTCTTGTACCACAGGATGATCCAACTCTTTTGTTTGTAAATGCCGGAATGGTACAATTCAAACGTGTGTTCACAGGAGATGAGAAAAGGGATTATTCAACTGCCGTAACTGCCCAGAAATGTGTCAGGGCCGGTGGGAAACATAATGATCTTGAAAATGTAGGATATACGGCACGGCATCATACCTTTTTTGAAATGCTTGGCAATTTTTCTTTTGGCGATTATTTTAAGGAAAAAGCCGTTGATTTTTGCTGGGATCTTCTCACAAACGGGTATGGGTTTGACAAGGATAAACTCTGGGTTTCCGTATTTCACGAAGATGACGAAGCCTATAATCTATGGCGTGATCAGGTTGGGGTTCCAGAGGATAGAATCGTAAGGCTGGGTGAAGAGGATAATTTTTGGTCCATGGGAGATACAGGGCCTTGCGGACCGTGCAGTGAGGTTCATATTGACCGGGGTATTGAGTTTGGCTGTGATGATAAAAATTGTGCAGTCGGGTGTGATTGTGACAGGTGGCTTGAATTATGGAACCTTGTTTTCATGCAGTTTGAAAAAGATGAACAGGGTAATATGACACCATTGCCAAAGCCAAGTATAGATACGGGCCTGGGACTTGAAAGGGTGATTTCCGTCCTCCAGGGAGTTCCAACAAATTATGACACTGATTTGTTTGTTCCCATCATGGAAAAAGTAAGCGAGCTTTCAGGGAAAAAACGTCATGAGTCTGACATGGCTGAAGTAGCCATGAAGGTCATTGCCGATCATTCAAGGGCAAGTGCTTTTTTGATCTGTGACGGAGTGATTCCCGCAAATGAAGGTCGCGGATATGTACTTCGTCGTATCATGAGGCGGGCCATCCGGTATGGAAGAAGTATCGGGCTTGTGAAACCTTTTCTCCATGAGACGGTTCAGGTGGTTTTTAGTATTATGGATGAAGCCTATCCCGAGCTTAAAGATTCTTCAGCCTTTATTTTGAATGTAGTTAAAAATGAAGAAGAAAAGTTTCTTGAAACTCTGGATACGGGCATGAAACTTCTAGAAGTCACAATTGATGAATTAAACTCGCAAAAGAGTTCCATGATTCCTGGAAATGTAATTTTTAAACTCTATGATACCTTTGGATTTCCTGTGGACATCATTATTGATCATGTAAAAGAGATGGGTATTGATCTTGATGTAGAAGGGTTTGAAAGGGCCATGGCCAAACAGAAAGAAAGGTCAAAGTCTTCCAGGAAGTTCACAGGAGTCAGCGAAGCTTATAAAACCTTGACCTCAAAAGGAGTGAAAACCTCTTTTAAAGGATATGAAGATATTACAGGAAGATCAAAAGTACTTATTATTGTTAAAGATAATAAAGAAATTGAAACAGCCCAAAAAGGTGATACCATAGAAATCGTAACTGATGCCACAGTGTTTTATGCACAATCAGGTGGTCAGGCAGGTGATACAGGAATCTTTGAAAATAAAAACTGTGTCATCAATATTATAGCTACTTTAAAAGATCCAACCGGGATCATTATCCATAAAGGTTTTGTAAAAAAGGGCGAGGCTAAAAAAGGGGATTCATTTGATCTCAAGGTTAATCCTGTAAAAAGACAGAATACTGCTTTAAACCATTCTGCCACGCATATTCTGCATTCAGCTTTACGAAATGTTTTGGGAGATCATGTAAAACAATCAGGTTCTCTTGTGACAGATACAAGATTAAGATTCGATTTTACCCATTTTTCATCAATTTCCGCACAAGAAATCCAGGAAATAGAAAATCAGGTCAATTTAAGGATTCGCGAAAATCATTCAATTGAAACAAAAGAGATGAACATTGATGAGGCGGTTAAAGAAGGGGCAACCGCACTTTTTGAAGAAAAATACGGGGATGTGGTAAGGGTTGTATCACAAGGGTTATTTTCCCAAGAACTTTGCGGAGGAACCCATACAAAGAAATCTGGTGATATAGGGCTATTTAAAATCCTTTCAGAAGGGGGGATTGCATCCGGTATCAGAAGAATTGAGGCGGCAACCGGTCAAACAGCGCTGGATTATATCCAAAAAGAACAAAGTCTTATCGAATCAGCTGCAGGTCTGTTAAAAGGGGCTAAAGAAGATGTGGTATCAAAGATTGAAGCCTTGTTGAAAGATAAGAAAAACCTTGAAAAAAAACTTGAAGCCTTAAAGGCAAAAATTGCTTCAAAGTCTGTTGAAAATATGGATAAAACCATCAGAAAAATCAATGGGATTAAAGTGATTTCAAAAAAAGTTGATATTGAAAACCCTTCCCAGTTAAGAGATTTAGCTGATAAATTCAAAACAAAAATAGGTTCCGGAGTAATCCTTTTAGGTGCCCAATCCAATGGAAAAGCCTTATTGATTTCTATTGTTACTGATGATTTGACAAAAGATTTTAAGGCAGGCGATATTGTAAAAGCCGCAGCTAAAATAGTGGGCGGCGGTGGCGGCGGTCGTCCTGATATGGCCCAGGCCGGGGGTACAAAACCTGAAAATCTTGATCAGGCGCTTGAATCTGTTTATAAAATTATGTCATGATCGCATATTTCATAAGACGTTTGCTTTTGGTGATACCGACATTCATCGGTATCACCATTATGGTGTTTACCATCACTCGTTTTGTGCCAGGAGGCCCCATTGAAAGAATTATTGCTGAGACAAGGGCCATGCAGACAAACCAGGGCGGGTCATCTTCATCCACAGTATCCGGACCGGGCGGTGGACAACCCCTTTCTGAAGAACAAATTCAAAAATTAAAAGAATATTATGGATTTGATAAACCTGTATTGACCAGTTATTTTATCTGGCTGTCAAAAGTACTGCAGGGTGATCTTGGCAAATCCACGCGTTATTATGACCCGGTTTGGGATATGATAAAAGACAGAATTCCCATTTCTCTTTATTTTGGCATATTAAGCCTGATCATGATTTACGGGGTCTGTATTCCCCTTGGTCTGGCAAAGGCTGTCCGGCATAAAACCGGATTTGATAATATCACCTCCATTATTATTTTCATGGGCTATGCCATTCCAGGATGGGTGGCAGGGGTACTTATGCTGGTTTTGTTTTCATCCAATTATGATGTGTTTCCCCTGGGAGGCCTCACGTCTGAATTTTTTGAAGAGATGAGTTTGTTTGAAAAAATCAAGGATATTGCCTGGCATACCATTCTTCCATTATTTTCTTATATCATAGGGTCGTTTACTATGATGACACTTTTGATGAAAAACACCCTGATGGACAACCTGTCTGCCGATTATGTCAGGACCGCCATAGCTAAAGGCCTTCCTTTTAAAAAAGCCATATTGAATCATGCCATGCAAAACAGCCTGATCCCCATAGCAACAAGTTTTGGAAATAATATTTCCATTATTTTAATGGGATCTTTTTTGATTGAAACAGTATTCAATATTAACGGCATGGGACTTTTGGGATATGAATCAATTCTGGACCGAGATTACCCTGTGGTAATGGGCATACTTGTTATCTCTTCCCTGTTGTTTATGGTGGGTAATATTTTATCGGACCTTTGCGTTGCTTTTGTCGATCCCAGGGTGAGGTTTAAATGATCCTTATGAATCCTTCCGGTTTAAAAAAAATACGCCGGTTTTGTTCCATCAAAAGGGGATTATGGTCATTTGTTATTTTACTTGTCATGATTTTTGTCGCACTTTTTGCCGAAGTCTTTATCAATTCCAGGGCAATAATTGTCTATTCTAATGGTAAACTATATTTTCCAACTTATACAGGAATGATCCCGGGATCTGTGTTTGGTTTTGACTATGAATATGAAACCAATTACAAAGATTTGAAAAAGAAATATAAAAATACGTCAAATTTAGTTATTATGCCTCCTGTGCCCTATAACCCCTATGAGAATGACTTAAAGGTTAATCAATATCCGCCGTTTCCCCCTTCCTTTAATGAAAAGCATTTTTTTGGTACTGACAATGTGGGCAGGGATATTCTTGCCCGTCTGGTCTATGGTTTCAGGACTGCCATTATTTTCTCTTTTTTTCTTTTGTTCTTAAATTACACTATTGGCATTACCATTGGCTGTTCCATGGGATATTTCGGAGGTAAATTTGATTTAATCTTCCAGAGGATTATTGAAATTTGGAGTAATATTCCCTTTTTATATGTGATTATTATTATTGCCTCCATAGTGATACCCAATTTTATGATTTTACTTTTAATCATGGTTTTTTTCGGGTGGATCGGAATTACCTGGGTGATGCGGACCATGACATATAAGGAAAAGGAACGCGAATATGTTCTGGCAATTAGGACTCTTGGCGCATCCCATGCCCGCATTATCTTTAAACACATTATCCCTAATACCATTTCCGTGATAGTGACCTATGCTCCTTTTGCCATTTCAGGGGGGATAGTTTCTTTGACCTCACTTGATTATTTAGGGTTCGGGCTACCTGCACCCACACCCTCCTGGGGGGAACTGCTATCCCAGGGCTGGCAGAATATGGAGGCCTGGTGGATTGTTTCTTCAGTTGTGGCTGCTCTTGTCATAACCCTTATGACGGTCACTTTTATTGGTGAGGGTATAAGAGAGGCATTTGATCCTAAAATGCACACTACTTATGAATAAAAGGGGTAATATTTAATATACTTTTCTTTTGGAAAAGCCTTTGCCTAATACGTTAAAAGTATTTTCCGTAATTAAGAATGCATCAGGATCAATGGTAAATGCAATTTCTTCGATTCTTTTGATCTGGAAGGTATTGGTAACAGTCATGATAATTTCTTTTTTATTTCCAGAGTATGCCCCTTCTCCTTTTAAAAAGGTAGTGCCTCTATTTAGTTTTTCCATGATTTCATCAGCGATCTGTCTGGAATGATCTGAGATGATAAAGATTAATTTTCTCTGGTTAAACAGGGTAATAAAATATTCAATTACCTGGGAGGTGATATAACTCATGGCCATGGAATAGAGAATCAGATCAGTATCCAGTAATCCGAAACTGAAAAAAAACAATACAAAATTAAAAGAAAAATTGTATGTACCGATGCGCACACCGAATTTCTGGTTTAAAATAATTGAGATAATATCATTCCCGCCTGCAGAGCCAAGAGAACGAAAGATAATGCCGGATCCGGCCCCTATGATGGTTCCCCCGGCCATGGCAGCCAGCATCAGGTCCTTGACCTGAATTTCAAACTGAATCAAATCTATGGCAAGGGTCAGGATAACAGCACCGTAGAGACTGTATAATAAAAAGCGCTTGCTGATAAAGATCCAGCCAAAGATAAAGACAGGGATATTTAAAATAAAATACCAGATGCCCGGTGTAAAAATTTTGGTATAATAAAAAGCGAGAATTCCCGCACCGGAAAACCCACCTGTAATCATTCCGTGGGGAATGACAATGGCTTTTAAACCGATGCCGGCAATAATGCTTCCCAGGGTTATTAAAAAAAGGTTCCAGGGAATTGAATAGGTAAAATTTTGAAATTTCATGGTTTAATAAATATCAATTTAGTTCATCGATTAATTTTTTGGCTTCTTTGTGGCCGTCAAAATCATTACTAAGCTCAAGGGCGCGGGTTAAAGATTTTTTTGATAGCTGATTATCCCCTTTTTTTGCATAGTTACGACCCAGATGAAAATGAATGTCTGCATTGCCAGGCAGCTTTTTCAAAGCATCTTTAAATTGAATCTCAGCATTCCCATACAGACCTTTTTGATAATATACCAAACCTAATGTATCAGCAATAGCAGGATCTTCCGGAAATTTTTCCTTGGCTCTGCGGGCAAGCTCCAGCGCTTCTTCAAAATTTTGTGTGTGAACTGCAAGATGATATGCAAGATTATTTGCTGCCTGGGTATAATCAGGATTTATTTTCAGGGCCTGTCTATAGTGATTTGCAGCTTCATCATATTTTTTTTCACTGTCATAAATAGTCCCAATCATCATATGTGCATAGGCATTGTCTGGATTTATTTTTAAAAGTGAATGATATTGATCCAGTGCTTTGTTATTTTCTTTGTTTGATAAATATAATTTTGCAAGCGCGTCATATGGAGCAGCAAGCTGTGGATTGGTTTTAATAGCCTTGGTGAAAAATTGTTGTGCTTTTTCAGGATTTTTTTGTTCTAAAAAAAGTCGTGCTTGAATATTATGAATAATGGCTTTGGAGTTATTGTTACCCTCAACAATCTTTAATTGCCTTGTGCATAATTCATGGGCTTTCTTTAATTCTTTTTTCAAGACATGGATGTTTATAATTTGTAAGAATGAGTCCAGCAGTAAATTATTTTTTTCATATGCTTGATAGAAATATCCAAGGGCGGAATCATATTTTTTTAAGGTGCCCTGTAAGAGTCCCATCCGATAGTAAGCAATGGGATTTTTCGGTGAAAGTTCCATGAGTTTTAAAAAATCATTTTTGGCCTGCTCGGGTTTCTTCAATCCTATTAAGGCACTTGCCCTGATTATCCTGGCGTTATAGTTGTTTGGATCAAGATCGAGAACATGGTTTGCTTCAATTTGCGCCAAGTCATATGATTTTTCAGACAGATAGAGGTTTGAAGCTAAAAGCCGGGCCTTTAAAAATCTTGGATTTAGTTCTATGGATTTTAAAATAGATTCTTTTGCCGGATCAGTTTTGTTTGTGCCGATGTAGTAGATCCCCTTTAAATAATGAACCTCAAATGATTTTGGTTCATTTTTTTCTAATGATTCAACTAAAGGCAGAGCTGCATCAAAATTTTTGTTTGAAAGCAGGATTTCAGCTTTAAGTAATTGTGACAGATTGTATTCCGGTCTTTTGGAAAGAATCTGATCAACAAGTGTATTGGCTGTGTCAAAATCTTTTTGAATAAAATAAAATCTTGCTATAGTGTTTTTGATTGATAAATTTTCAGGTTCCAGGGCAGAAGCTTTTTGATAGGAATCCAAAGCTTTTTCCACCTCTTTGATTCGATTATAAAAATTTGCCAGGACCATATAGGATTTTGCCGCATTATTCCCAGTATTAATTGCTTCCTGATATAGTTTTTCAGCCTGGTCATATTTTTTTTGACTAAAATAATATCCTGCCAGAAGAATATACGCCAGTTCATTTGTGGGGTTTTTTGCTATTGCTTCTTGAAGTAGAGATTCTACTTTTTTGAATGCTTTGTGTTTACTGTAAAATCCGGCTAAGACAGAATATAAATTTAAATTCTGCCCGTCAATTTTGATGGCTCTTAATAAAAGATTTTCTGCTTCATCAGACTTGCCCTCAATTTCTTTAATTTTTGCCAGGTTCTGCAAGGCTCCAATGTTGTTTACGTCACTATTTAAAATTTGTTCATAAATGGGTCCTGCTTGATCGTAATTTTTTTTCACAAGATATATTTGGGCTTTGAGATGCAAGGCCGTTATATTTTTAGGTTCTTTTTCAAGAATATTTACAATTTTTTCCATGGCAGAATCGATTTGCTTGCCAAGGAATAGGAATTCAGCCAGTTTTAATTGTGCATTATGATTATCCGGATCTATTTGAACTACTTTGGAATACTGTCCAAAGGCTCCCTTTAAATTTCCTAGTTTTACCATGGTTTCGGCTAATAGGTAATTGGCTTGAATATATTTAGGGTCAATTTTGATTGCATTTTTAAGTTCAATCTCAGCCTTTTTATATTCTTTTTGTGCATAGTATTTGTCTGCGCTGTTAAAAAAAGCTTCTTTTTTTTCCTGTTCAGATTGACAGCTGAGAGTAAAACAAAAAACAATAAAGATAAAAAAGAATTTCATACTGGCTTTCATTGCGTCCTCCAAATAATTTAGATGGATTTTAAATCCAATGCTCATATATTATCTTGTCTTTTAAACAATACTAAAAGAGCAAAAATAATATAGGAGAATTGATCTGATTTTTCAAGGTAATTAAAATCAGGTAATCGGAAAGGGATTAGGTGACAAGTCTCCCTGATCCACCATCAAGATACCACCTGCTACGTTGACTGCGGTCGTTCCTCCCTGCGGAGTATGACTTATACGCCTCACTCGTCACTCCTTGTCGCCTTGCTTCTGGCACCTTGCTGATGGCCAGAGGGATAGTACACAACCCCATGGCCAGCCAGCAAATGAAAATTTGATGATGGATTTGGGGTCTTCTAATACCTTGATAATTAATGAGTTTTAAGATAGCATTTAAAGTTATTATGACAGTTTTAAAATAATTCGGAAGTAAAAATGAGGTATTTCCCATTAAAAACGGTAATATTCTGTCTGGTATTTACACCAGTTTTATATATTACCACATTGAATTTTGCTCAAAAATATTTAAATCAAAATTATTTAAAAAAAATTGAAGATATTTCAATTGGGGAGACATCAAATCTTTTAGAAGGATTTATTACGATTGAAGAACATTTATTCAAGAATATACACACATTTTTCAAAACAGACAATCTGGTTAAATATATGGGTCTTGATCTCAATGTCATTATCACCACTCAGAAGGGAAAACTGCTTTATGCTGATTTTATAAATGCTGATGTCTTTATGAAAAATTTTCAAAAAAAAGAAAATATTGACAAGACAGCCAAACGTAATTTTGAAATCTTAAATGCAGGGCTGATGTTTAACGTTAAGATTAACCTTAGTCATGGCTCCAGGATTGCCAATTTAATTTTGATTGCATATTTCAGTTTTGCCATATTGATTTTTTTAGTTTTTTATAAAATTGGCAGTTTAAACGAAAAAGAAAATAATAAAATACAAATTAGTTTGATCGATGATCTGCAAAAAGAGGAACTATCAAATAAGACGCTTCTGGAAAACATGAAAAAAGAACGTCGCAATTTGCTTGGAACTATCAAATCCTTAAAAGTCGGATTTAAGGAAGACAAAAAAAAATTAAAGATAAATGAAGAAAAAATGTTTGACGAAATGGTTTCCCTTGAAGCCCAGCTCAATTCATTTAATGAGTTAAAATATGAAAACGATAAAAAGATCAATAAACTTAAAACGAAAATAAAAAAATATGAAAGAAGGAAAAGTTCTAACAACAAAAGAAAAGAATTTGATTTTATTGTTAAACACTTTGCAGTACTTTACAAAAATATTGAAATGAACAGAAAGGCGATTTCAGGGTATTTATCTTTAAATGATGATCAGAAAATAAAGGTGGAAGAATGTGTTCTCTTGTTAGATCAAAATTCAGATGGGAGCATTATAAAGAGAAAAGTTTTTTCCGGTAAAAAGCATAAAACACCTTGTTTTGAAATCTTGTTTGCATATAGTGGTCGTCTTTATTTTAAGAAAAATGAGAATAATAAAATAGAAGTTTTGATTATTGGAACAAAAAATACCCAGGTTAAAGATATGGAATTTCTTCATAGCTTGTAGGTAATGTAAGTATATATGTACAATTTTACAAAAATATTTTATTTTCTATAAAAATTACTATGCAAACTGATTGGATCACTGTATCATTAACCAACTGACCCAATAACTTTCAACGCAAATTTAAAATTGTACCAAACTTATTTCTAAAACTTTTTGTAATTGTTCAGCCCTTTAAAAAAAGTTATCTCCAAAGCCCTGTCTGATGGATATTTGCAGGAGGTTAAGCAAATAACCTCGAAAAAAATTTCCATCAGACAGGGCGGTTTCAAGCGTAAGAGCTGAATAATTACAACTTTTTTTAACCTTTGAAAGGAGATTGTCATGGAAGAAAGTGTTTACAAAATAGTTGAGGTGGTAGGATTTTCTGAAACTTCCTGGGAAGATGCAGCCAAGGTTGCTGTTGCAGCCGTTGACAAATCAGTTCGCGATATGCGGGTAGCCGAGGTTGTCAAGATGGATATGCGGCTGGAGGATAACAGAATTGTTGGTTATCGTACCAAATTAAAAGTCTCATTTAAGCTGGAATAGTCACTCTTTTCAACATTTGAAAAAGAATAATTTTTTTTGGCTTTTAATCGATCAAGGATTCATTTCATAGGAATCTTTTAAAGAAATAACATGATTTTCCCAGATTCTTGAAAATCTTTCTATGTCGGTTACCGGTTTTTTAATCATTTTCTGGCAATAGTCCATCTGGATTTTTTTTGTATCTGTTTTTGAATATAGTTTTAATGCATACTCTGAAAAATCCCTGATCATAAAGTCAAAGATTTGTTCCAGTAGATCTTCTTCAAATTGATCCATATTAAATTTTTCAATGATAAGCTGGCCGTAGGCTACCAGGGTGAACATTTCACCAAGATACAATAAAAAATCCATGTTTTTGGCCTGGTTTTTATCAGGAGTTGCCTTTAAGAGCATTTCTTGTAGTACGTTTATCTGTTCTTTGAAAATATTGATATTTGGCAGGTCGATGCTGCCATAGGCAATATTAAAATCATGAAACTGAATTTTCCCAAGGCCCTTTGTGAGTCCCTGGTTAAATAAGAATTCATCACAGACGGCATCGTCTCTTTTACCAATTTCAGGGAATTCACCAGGGTTGAAAAAGAAGTTTGCCATGAACTTAATAATCAGTGCCATATTAATATGAATAGTTCCTTCCAGTTTTGGAAGAGCCCTGATATCGGTTGCTGCCATTTCAAAATAGGCATCTTTTTCAAAGCCTCTTGCAGCAATCACATCCCATAATAGGTTGATGACTGTCTCTCCCTGGCTTGGAACCTTCATTTTAACCATTGGGTTATACAAAAGATATCGACGATCATCCTTGGAAGCACTTCTAAAGTAGTCTGAAGCACGCTGGGAAAACAACTTCATTGCAACAAGACGTGAATATGCATCAACAAACATCTGTTTTATGTGGGGAAAATCCGTGACCCATTTGCCATAAAGGTTTCTGCCGGCTGCATGGTTCAGACCTTCATAAAAGGCATGGGTACAGATACCGATTGATGCCCAGCCAAGGTTGAATTTTCCAATATTAATGGTGTTCAATGCCGAATCCCAGGCATCCTGTCCTGTTGAAAGAATGTCGTCTTCAACAATGGGATATCCATTTAAAGCATATTCAGCCACATATCCTTCCCAGTCCACCACATTCTGGACAAGATCATAGTTTTCATGTTCAGGATTTACCGCAAAAAAGACATACTCATCTGTTTCAGTATTTTTTCCAAAAGTGGAAACAATACCGGCTATATTTGCGTTACCAATATAATATTTTCCTCCGTCAGCCACATATTGTCCTTTGGCCAGAGGGGTTAAAGACATATCAGAAGAATAGAGGTCTGCACCATGTGTTTTCTCAGACAGGCCAAAGGCAAATATGTGGCCATCTTTTAATAATTTAGCAGTTTTATTTTTAATAGTTTCATTGGGACTCATCCAGATCGGTCCCAGCCCCAAAATAGAAACCTGCCATGTATACCAGTGGGACAGGTTATAAAATCCCAGGATTTCATTAAAATCACAGATTCTCCTGGTATCCCATCTGGCATCAGGGTTTTTCTTGGCATAATTTGAAGGTGTAAGCAGGGTTGCAAAAATCTGATTTTCTTTTATAAATTCAATAAAATCTTCATACCAGAGTTTTTCATGATAATCTGATTTCAATTTTTTTTTACCCCTGTTCTCAAAGAAATCAATAGTTTTTTTCATTATATTTTTTGATTTTGGATCAAGGTGGTCAAAGTTTTCTGTTTTGGGGTTAAATAAGGTCATAGAATTTTCCTTTAGAGAGATAAGATTATGATTTTGCAGCTATGGCCACACCAGTAGCAATCATGACTATGCCCGCAGTCCTGTTTAGTCGTTTAACAGAATGCGGACTGGAAAAAAACATTCTTGCACGGTTGGCAAGGTATGCATAAAAAGTCAAAACACTTGATAAAACAATAGAAATAGTGAATGCAACAATACAGATATCAATGCTGCCAAGGTGCGACAACTCCAAGAAACTTGGGAGAAAACCACAATAAAACAATATTACTTTAGGATTTGATAAGGTGATAACAAGACCACTTAAATAATTACCATATTTATTTTTTGTTCCCCTCTTTACCTGTTGAACCGGAACCGGTTTGGATTTCCATATTTTAATTCCAAGAAAAATCAGGTATGCCGCACCAATGATCTTGACCACTATAAAGAAATTGCCCATTGCCTGGGCAATGAAAGACATTCCCATGATGGCAAATAAAAGAAAAATAATATCACCGGTTACAATCCCTGCAATCACTGAAAGGGAAGGAATAAATCCTGAAGCAAGGGATCGTGAAATGGTGGCAAATACTCCGGGGCCCGGTGTTGCAGCAAGAACAAATAATGCAATGGCCAGACTAAAAATGGAAACCAAACTCATATCAATGCCTCTCAATTCAATTATAAAAGTTGATTTTACTCTATTACTGGTTATTTTCAAGTCATAATTTTCAGACGATATTGACTTTAACAAACATACAACTTATAAATCCGGACAATGATGACACAATATAAAAATACCCATTCATTTCTCACTCCCTCTTTTGTAATGAATGCAATGATTTATACTAATGTTATCATGTTTTTTATCAGCCTGGTTTACAGCGGCAAAAATATGATTTTGTCCTTTAATCCGTTTTATGCTTTTACACCATCAATGGATGTATTAAATTTTCTTGGCGCATCCGGCAGATTTCCCATTGTTAAATTTGAAGCCTGGTGGTCTCTGATTACTGCCAACTGGTTACACGGAGGACTTCTTCATATACTGTTTAATATGATGGCTTTGAAAACCCTTGCTCCTTTAGTGATGAAAGAATTTGGCCTGTATCGAATGTTTTCAATTTATACGCTTACAGGGATCGCAGGATTCTTATTGTCATATTTTGGCAATGTGTATCTTACCATTGGTGCTTCATCAGGCCTTTGCGGACTGATCGGGGCGAGCCTTTTTTTCGGCAAATCCAGGGGCGGGGAATGGGGGCGGCTTGTGTATAAACAGACCTTAGGCTGGGTTGTCACCCTTATTCTTATCGGTTTTCTCATGCCTAACATTAATAATTGGGGTCATGGCGGTGGATTGATTGCCGGTATTTTTTTAGGCTGGATATTTGGATATAATGAAAAAAGAAGAGAAAATATCTTTGATAAATTAGCAGCCGCAATATTTGCTGGAATAACTTACTGGCTTTTGTTGAAATCCGTTGTACAAGGTTTTTTCCTTATTTACACCTGAAACTTACATTTTACACAAATATTACACACCCTGCTTGAAATTGTCCTGATTCTAAATTATTACTGCTCTATGAAAAGGCGTGCAGTAAAAAAAAAAGGTAAGATAGCTGTAGTCGGTATGGCTGGAGTATTTCCCCAGGCCCTGAATAACAGGCAATTCCTTTACAATATTATCCATAAAAAAAATTGTATTATCACTGTGCCGGATCATCGATGGATAGGACCTGTAAAAGATTTCATTTCCCGGCAAAATATCCATGATAAAGCAGTTTCCAATAAAGCAGGCCTTATTGAAAATTTTTATTTTGATCCATTAGATTTTCTTTTGGATAAAGACCTTTTATCTAATCTTGATCCATTGCATCAACTTGTTCTACATGCAGGCCGCGATGCTTTCCTTCAGTGTTCCCATACAAATGAAGATAAAAAACGAACCGGTGTGATTTTAGCGGCCATCGCTCTTCCAACGGACGCTTCTTCACAGGTTTCCTGGCAGGTTCTTTGTAATGGCACCAGGGATGATAAAGGGCTTGTTCCCAAAGATTTTTTAAGCAGCGGTGTTGTATCGCTTCCTGCTTCTATTCTTGCAAGGGCCATGGGCTTTCAGGGTGGAAGCTTTACCCTTGATGCGGCCTGTGCCTCGTCTTTATATTCCATCAAGCTTGCCTGTGAACATCTCCATTTAAAAAAGGCGGATATCATGGTGGCCGGCGGGGTTTCAAGACCGGATTCACTGTATACCCAGATCGGGTTTACACAGCTGCACGCCTTGTCTCCTACGGGCAGGTGTTCCCCCTTTGATAAAAATGCCGATGGCCTTGTGGTGGGAGAAGGAACCGGGATCGTTGTTTTAAAAAGACTTGAAGACGCAGTAAACGCTGGTGACAAAATTCATGCCGTCATTACAGGTATAGGGGTATCCAACGACATTGAAGGAACCCTTGTGGGCCCGGCAAAGGAAGGCCAGGTTCGCGCCATGATCCAGGCCTATGATCAAGCATCATGGTCTCCTAAAGATATCCAGTATATGGAATGCCATGGGTCTGGAACCCCTGTGGGGGATCAGGTGGAATTATCCAGCATACAGGCACTTCTTAAAACATTTGAATGTCCTGATAAACCCCTTTCCATAGGATCGGTCAAATCAATGATTGGGCACCTTTTAACCTCGGCAGGTGCAGCAGGATTCATAAAAACCATTCTTTCAATGAACCAGGGATTTTTGCCACCGTCATTGAATTATGAAGCCCCGTCCAGCAAGAGCCCTTTAAATGATAGTAACATCAAGGTTCAGACCCGGGTTGAGACCTGGGAACCTGTATCTGCTAAATCAACTAGAAAAGCCGGGGTCAGTGCTTTTGGTTTTGGTGGAATTAATGCCCATCTTCTGATTGAAGAATTTAAATCCAACTCAAGTCGCCATATCATTAAAAAATCTAAACAAACGGTTATAGATAAAAAAGAAATATTAAAAAGGGTCCCCTGTGCCATTGTAGGCATGGAAACCATTGCAAAGGATTGCGACTCTTTGTCCCGATTTAGGAAGCTTGTATTTGATTCAGCACGCATAAAGCCGGATCTTCCCGGATTAAGGTGGAAAAGAAAGGCTTCAAGTGTTTTTCAGGGAAAACCCGGCCTTTATCTGGACCAGTTTTCCATTTTATTTGGCGAATTCCATATTCCTCCCAATCAGATGGAAGATATTCTGCCCCAGCATATTCTTCTTCTTAAAGCAGCCAAAGGAGCGTTGGAAGACGCAAAGATCGACCCCAGACCATCGGCACAGGAAGCCGACAGGATACATATCGGATGCGCCATCGGGATTGAATTTGATTATGGTGCCACAGATTTTTATCTTCGCTGGAAAATCAATCACCTTGATGAAGATCTGAAAGATTCCATTTCTCCGCCATTAACCTTTAACCGGACTTTGGGTGCTCTTGGCGGGATTGTGGCCTCGCGCCTAGCCAGGGAATTCAAACTTGGAGGGCCCTGTTTTACAATTTCTGCAGAAAATGCGTCTGGAATCAAGGCTATTGAGACGGCTGTCCATTCATTAAGCGCCAATGAAACAGACGTTTTTATCTGCGGCAGTGTAGATCTTGCAGGGGATATTCGGCAGTTTGTGCTTAATGATACAATAAGACCCCATAATGAAACTATCCTGCCTTCCGAGGGGGCTGCAGCCCTGGTTTTAAAACGACTGGATCAGGCCATTTCGGACAAAGACCGGATCTATGGCGTCATCACGGGTGTTGCAGGTGCCAGTGGTGGTTCAATCCCGGGTGAAACAGGGTTTGACGCAACTTTGTCACAAAGCCTGTATACAAATTCCCTTACCAATGCCCTTAAGGATTCAAAAACATCGTTAAGGGAAATCGGTCTTTATGAAGCAAGTTTTACCGGAATAAAAAAAGATAATACAACCGAAGTCAGGGTGTTAAACAAACTTTTATCAAAAGATCCGGGCAGCTATCCCTGCCATGTCACAGCAACAACCTCTGTCATTGGAAACACCCAGGGTGCTTCAGGCTTGTTTTCCGTCATCAAAGCTGCGCTTTGTCTTAATAATAAAAAACTGCCTTCAAATAAAAAAGAGGCTGTTGGTTTTAAAAAACTGGATAATATATTATTTAGTTTTTCAGATATGCCTGTCTACTGGAATCTGCAGGACCCAAAATCGGTGAGAAAGGCCTGTGTCGCATCTATAACTACAGACGGTACCTGCTCCCATGTGATCCTTGAAGAAAACCTTCAAGAGGAAAATTTTGGTTTTAATAACTCTTTTTCTCATAACAAAGATATTCAGGCAGTCCCGAAAAACAGGGGAAAACAAGCATTTATTTTAAAAACAAATCCACACCGGATTTCAGAAAAAACCCGCTTAAAAATCAAGAAGAATTTAGCTTTTAATGAAATCGGGTCAAATAGGATAAAACAAAGATCCACAACCATGGAATCTCTTATAAATAAAACAGATATTTATTTTGAAAATCAAACTCAGGAGAATTCCCTGATCCTTGATCCGGGCCTGATTGCCAAAGGCAGCCTTGCCACATCCAGTGCCCATGAGAAATTTCTTGAATTTTCTAAGGAAAACATGCACCTGCTTGAAAAACAATTTGAAGCATTGAACAGGATTGCAGGCAGCGTGATACAAACATCAGATAAAGGCTCTTCATCCGACATGGGCAGCCTTAATATTGCTTCTGAACCCGTCCCGGCTGCCACTGGAATACCTCCCTTTCTTAACAGGGAGCAATGCCTTGAATATGCCCGGGGAAAAGCATCTAATGTTCTTGGAAAAGAATTTGAAATTATCGATACTTATCCTGTCAGGGTGAGGCTTCCGGATGAACCATTGATGCTGGTGGACAGGATTATGGATATCCAGGGCGATATGCTGTCCCTGACATCGGGCAAAATTATTACCCAGCATGATGTCAAAGAGGATGCCTGGTACCTGGACGGGGGGAAGGCTCCTGTTTCCATTTCCATAGAAGCTGGGCAGGCAGATCTTTTTTTATGTGCCTGGCTGGGCATTGACCACATGATCAAGGGTAAGAGAAAATACAGGCTTCTGGATGCCAAAGTCACTTTTCACAGGACACTGCCCGAACCCCTTGAAACCATTGAGTATGTAATTGAAATTGACCGGTTTTTAAAACAGGGCGATGTATATTTGTTTTTTTTCCATTATAAGGGATATATTAAAGATAAATTGCTGATTTCCATGCGGGACGGCTGTGCTGGATTTTTTACGGAGGAAGAGGTTGAGAAATCGGGAGGTATTATTCTCAAGTCTGAAGACTTAAAACAAATTGAATCCAGTCTTAAATTTTCTTCCCTGGTTCCGGTGGTAAAAGAAAGCTTTTCCGATGAAAAAATTGAGGCCCTGAGAAAAGGAGACCTTGGCCGGGCCTTTGGAAAACATTTTGAACAGATACAGCTTGGAAAACATTTAAAACTTCCCGGCAAAAGGATGCATCTCATTGACCGGGTTCTTGAGTTTAACCCAGAGGGCGGCAGGTTTGGTCTTGGTTCCATCATCGCCCAGGCAGATATTCACCCGGATGACTGGTTTTTGACCTGCCATTTTATTGATGACAGGGTCATGCCGGGTACTCTTATGTATGAATGCTGTGCCCATGCCTTGCGAATATTCACCCAGAGAATGGGATGGGTAATCGATCGGGATGATGTATTCTATGATGTTATTCCAAATAATGAAAGTGATTTAAAATGCCGGGGTCCTGTGACACCAGACACAAAAAAAGCCCGGTACGAAATAGAAATTAAAGAGATGGGATATGGCCCGGAACCATATGTGATAGCAGATGCTCACATGTTTTCCGATGAGTTGAGAATTGTCCTGTACAAAAATATGGGGATGAGACTTTGTGGCCTTACAAAAACCGACTTGGACTCTTTTTGGAGAAAACAATGAAATATTCTAGGGTATTTATTGAATCGTTTGGATATGAACTTGCCCCCCATATTGTCACAACAACAGAACTTGAAGACAGGCTGGCTCCTTTTTATGAGGCAGTGGGGTTTGGCCCAGGTCAGCTTGAAGTTTTAACCGGTATAAAAGAAAGACGGTATTGGGATCACGACCATCTCCTTTCTGACCATGCAGCCATTGCAGGACAAAGAGCGTTAGACGAAGCCAATATTGCAGCAGATCAGATCGGGGCTCTGGTATATTGCGGGGTCTGCCAGGATGGGTTTGAACCTGCCACTTCCTGTTCTGTGGCTGACCAGTTGAATATTGGTGAAAATGCTCATATTTACGATGTTAAAAGTGCCTGTTTAGGAATGATAACAGGGATAGTCCAGGTGGCTAATGAAATAGAACTGGGGAATATTAATGCAGGGCTTGTGGTTTCCTGCGAAACAGCACGGCAGATTGTTGATTCAACCATTGATGAGATCAACACCAATAAAAGCGTTGAATTTTATAAAGAGGCTATTGCTACTATGACCGGCGGCTCAGGGGCGGCAGCTGTTTTGTTAACCAATGGAACCATTGGCAATCCTGATAACCCAAGGCACGCCCTTAAAGGCGGAGTGGTAAAAAATGCCATTGAGCATTACAAAATCTGCCATTGGGGATTTGAACAAAAAGGAATGCCTACCCATTCTAAAGTCATCATGCGAACCCAGGCCCAGGAAGTTCTTGAAAACGGTCTTGTGCTTGCCAAAAAAACCTTTGACCAATTTAGAAAAGAGTTAAATTTCTCAGAAGACAAGCCGGATAAATTTATCGGACACCAGGTTGGGGCTGCACACCATCAGAGATTTTACCAGGTCTTAAACCAGGATATAAAAAAAGATTTTTGCACCTTTCCTTTTCTTGGTAATATGGGATCGGTTTCACTTCCCCTTACCGCTGCTATCGCAGATGAAAGAGGATTTTTGCAACCAGAGGATTTTGTGGCCTTTATCGGTGTGGGATCAGGACTGAACTGTTATATTTTAGGTGTTGAATGGTAGAAAAACTGATTAATAATAAACTGACCTCTTCTGAAGGTTTTAAAGATCTTTATCCTTTTGAATCCAGGTTTATGAATATTAACGGGCACGATCTTCACTATATTGACAAGGGAGAAGGAAAACCTGTTCTGATGGTTCACGGCAATCCTAGCTGGTCCTTTTATTACAGGCACCTAATTAAAAGCCTTTCCAAGGATTTTCGGACCATTGCCCCTGATCATATCGGATGCGGATTTTCAGACAAACCCGATACGAAAACATATAAATACACCCTTGAATCCAGAATAAAAGATCTTGATACTCTGATCACTCGATTGGATATCAATGAAAAAATCAATCTCGTTCTCCATGACTGGGGCGGTATGATAGGTCTTGCCTGGGCTATTGATCACCTTGATAGAATCGATAAGATCATTATTACCAATACTTCAGGATTTTTTCTGCCAAAGGAAAAGCGATTTCCTTTGAGCCTGTGGCTTATTAAATATATACGTTTTTTTGCAATTCCAGCTGTACTTGGATTGAACGTGTTTGCTTATGGGGCGCTTTATTTTGGCAGTAAAACAAGATTAACTCCTAAGGTGAAAAAAGGGCTTGTGGAACCTTATAATTCTTGGGCAAATAGAATTGCAACTTTAAAATTTGTCCAGGACATACCTCTGGGATCAAAAGATAAAAGCTATTCCATTGTCAAGCATGTGGACCAGAATTTGAAACATCTTGCTCCGGAATCATTATTATTTTTATGGGGGGCAAAGGATTTTGTCTTTGATCTGGCATTTTTTAATGAATTCATGGTACGGTTCCCCAATGCTACAGCCCATGTTTTTCATGATGCAGGGCATTACCTGTTTGAAGATAAGCCAAGAGAGACAAGCCGACTTATTGAAGAGTTTTTAAATAAGTAGTGTTTGAACGAAAACTCACCCATCTACTGCGTTGCTGCAAAAGTTTGCCAAGTTATAAGATCGGGCCTCATGTACAGGAGTACACTCCGGTTTCAAACTTTCTTGCGCCTTGTATATGGGCAATTTTTCGCCCAAACACGGGTTTCCGGCGAGGCACTAAGTAAAATAAGAGATTTCATATTCTTTGTTTTGACATTTAGTGACAGCTTAGGATAAAAAGTAAACTCAGAACTTCCTTTGGGGTTGATTAAACAAAATATTTATAAACCAAAAAAAGAAATTTTGATGATAACCTATACAAATATTTCACAGGGTCTTAAAAAAATACAGGAAAAATTCCCCTATAAAAGAGCGGTTGTTTATCCTGCAGGCAGAGACAAAAAAGGACGGGTTCTCTACAGCCAATTGACATTTAACCAGCTGGAAGCTGAATCTGATAAGCTGGCTTTTGGACTTGAAAGGATCGGCATCATTAGGGGAACCCGAACCATTTTAATGGTACCTCCCGGAATGGAATTTTTTATTATCATTTTTGCCATGTTAAAGGTGGGGGCCGTACCTGTAGTTGTAGATCCGGGTATGGGAATCGAAAGAATGCTTCAATGCCTGGAACAGGGTAAGCCAAAGGCATTTATTGGTATTGAAAAGGCTCATTTTTTACGAAAAATAAAGCCAAAATTTTTTAAATCGGTAAAACACTGGGTTACCGTGGGCAAAAGATGGTTCTGGGGGGGATATACCCTTGATCAATTGATGATACAAACCTGTGACCCTTATCCAAAAGCCAAAACCACAAGTGATGAAACGGCTGTCATTGCGTTTACCACAGGATCAACCGGGCCTGCCAAAGGGGTTGTATATACACATGGTAATTTTGAAGCCCAGATAAAACAGATCCAGGAACATTTTCAGATAGATTCAGATGAGATTGATCTGCCCACCTTTCCCTTATTTGCCCTTTTTGATCCCATACTGGGCATGACAGCAGTTATACCGGATATGGACCCCACCAAACCTGCCCGGGTAAATCCTGTTAAAATAATTGAAGCCATTGAAAATCATGGTATCACCAACATGTTTGCATCTCCTGCCCTTTTAAACCGGGTAGGTAAATTTGGTAAAAAGAACCATATAAAACTTCCTACATTAAGGCGTGTGATATCTGCAGGCGCCCCTGTGACCCCTGCTAATATAGAACAATTTTCAACCATGTTGTCTGATCATGCCCAGATCCATACCCCCTATGGTGCAACAGAGGCTGTTCCTATTATCTCCATTGGGTCCAATGAAATCCTTTCTGAAACCAAAACACTTTCTGAACAAGGCTATGGCATGTGTATCGGCAGACCCATCTGCGATACTATGGTCAAATTGATTAAAATTTCTGATGATCCTGTTACCCAGCTTCATGATAGACTCGATGTCCCGGAAAATCAGGTGGGCGAAATAATTGTACAGGCAGACCTTGTGACCCGGCATTATTTTAATAACAGGGAAGCTGATCTTCAGGCAAAAATTCCTGATTCACACGGTAAATTCTGGCATAGGATGGGAGATCTTGGATGGATGGATTCAAAAGGAAGAATATGGTTTTGCGGGAGAAAAACCCACAGAGTTATTACCCTGGATGAAACACTTTTTACCATACCTGTTGAAGCCATCTTCAACAATCACAAGACTGTATTCAGAAGTGCTCTTGCTGGAGTAGGCCCAAAAAACATACAGACTCCGGTTGTATTTATTGAACCTTATTCAAAAATTAAAGATAAAAAAATATTTATTAAAGAGCTTCTTGAACTTGCCAAGTCAAATCCTCTGACTAAAAATATTGATCATATTTTTATTGAAAAAGAGTTCCCTGTTGATATTCGGCACAACTCAAAAATATTCAGGGAAAAACTTGCTGTTAAAGCAAAAAAAATCCTTAAATTATGATGAAATTTTATCAATCCGGAACTAGATCATAAAAATAAGTCATTGCGTCAGACCGGGTAATGATACCGACGATTTTATTTTTTTTAAGAACGGGGATTCGCCCTATATCATGTTTTATCATTAGTCTGGCCGCCTCTATGATACTTTTGTCATAGGAGATGGTGATGACATTCCGGGTCATAAAGGCCTTTACAGGAGAATTCATCTCTTTTGATTTCCTGAGTTTTTTAAAATCACGCCGGGAAATTACACCCACGATTTTTCCTTCTTTATCCACAACAGGCATGCCTGTGCAGCCAAGTTCTCTTAACTTCATGGCCGCGGTTTTAATTTTTCTATCCTCGTTAATGGTAACGACAGGATAGGACATTATGTCCGACAGCATCACCGAAGAATGCTGATTACCAGAAATGAGTTCAAGCAGTATTTCTTCAATTGTATCTGGGTTAACCGCCTTCAAAAGAGCTGAGCCTGCTCCGGGATGCCCGCCTCCACCTATGCTTCTCATTAACAAACCAATATTAATTTCATCTATGCTGCTTCTTCCTATGACCATACATTTGTTTCGTTCAATATCTTTGAAAATTCCAAAGGCAGCATCTACATTGACAATTTCCCTATACATCTGAAGGACCATGGCAAGGTTCTGGATTCGGCCTGCGGTTTCCATCTTGGCAATACTGATGGAAAATCCGCCAATCTCCTTTCTTTTTGCATCCTGTATCATTTGAAAGAGAATATCTTTTTGTTTTTTCCCATAGGCTTGTCGTAAAAAAGTAGAAAGAATGTGCAGGTCTGCTTTTTGCTCAAGAAGGAATCCTGCAGCATAAGCATCTTCAGGCAAGGTTGATGGAAAGGACATGTTGCCGGTATCTTCATATAAGCCCATTAAAAAAAGGGTTGCCTGAATCGGCGTAATCTCTTTTTTTTGTTTTTCAATTTCTTTCACCAAAAGGGTAACAGTTGCGCCTGTTTCTCTTATATGTTTATGAGGGGTTACAATATCTCCCTCAGAATGATGATCCCACACGATAATTTCAAGATCCAGATTGTCTTTTAATTGTTCCATTCCATCCAGACGATTCCAGGAATGCGTATCCACGACTACAAGCGTTGTTACATGGTCAAAAATAATATCTTTGGGAGAGTAGAGTTTAAACAGGTCTTTGTGAATGGCTAAAAAAGCCTTTAGATTGGCATTAACGGACATTGGTAGCACAGGTTTGGCATCGGGATACAGCAGGCTTGCCGCAATTAGTGATGCCAATGCATCAAAATCCGATTCTTTATGGGTGGTAATGATTATCATATGTCCCTCATTTTTATATAATTCCGAAAAGCGGTCCACCCCTTTTTCCAAGTGCATCAATTTTTTGGGCCACTTTTTTATCAGAAACCAGAGGCTTTGCATGAAAGGGTTTTATTCTGGCATCTATAATTAAAGGGGGTTCACACTCCCAATGTTTAAAGGTGACTTTTTCATTTACTCCATAAATATCATGGGAAGGGTTTGATCTTAAAAACGCCACCCATAAAAAATTTGAAAATGATTTTGCTGTAAAATCAGAATCATCCACCACTACAAACAAAGGAATTGAGTCCAGGCCAATTTGGGTTTTCAAATGTTTTTTCAATCGACCAATCTGTGTTTTTCCTTTAGCATATGTTTTAAAATGGGGACCTTCAAGTACGACAATACCGGGCAGAATAATTATTGGATGATCAAACTCCTCTGGTAGAGAAAAATCCTGAGGCAAATGATTCTTTAAATAACGTTTTTTAATACCTGCTGCTGCCATTACAAGTTTTGAACCCTGGTTGATGTCCTGGGTGGAATAATCAAGGGTATCCATGGTGGTTTTTGTAAAAAAATGGAGATCAGAGCTAAAATCGATCCGTTCAAGCAAGTGGGTGAAAAAAGCTTTCTCATCATTTACATCTAATCCTGGGTTGTCTTCCTGAGCGCAGATCATCACATATTTTGCAAGGGACAATTGACCTGTGCCCAGGATTCGGCTTGCATGAGTTAACAATTCCCTTGGCGCTCTTTTCTCATATGGGACATACCGTTCATGGGCTTTAACAAGAAGCAGGGGATGAACACCTGAGTCATCTACTGCATTCACTGCAATAACTCCGGGAATACTGTCGGGAATCGCAGATCTTGTGATTTCATGGATTAATTTTCCAAAATTTGAATCTTCCTGGGGTGGACGTCCCACAATAGTAAATGGGAAAATGGCATCTTTTCTGTGATAAACTGAGTCGACTTTTAAATAGGGATATTCGTGTTCCATGGAATAATAACCCAAATGATCTCCAAAAGGGCCTTCTCTTTTTGTTTTTCCAGGGACTATGACACCGGTAATGCAAAAATCAGCATCTGCAGAAATTAAATACCCGTTTTTTTTTGCATATTTAAAGTTTTTACCTGCAAGGGCACCTGCAAAGGCAATTTCAGGCACTCCTTCGGGAAGCGGCATAACAGCAGCCAGTGTGTGGGCAGGCGGTCCACCCACAAAAATACTGACCCGCAAAGCCTTATTTTTTTCCAAAGCCTTTTTATGGTGATTTCCAATCCCTCTATGTAATTGATAATGAAGTCCGACCTCTTTGCCGGCATGGTAATCATTTCCTGAAATCTGAACCCTATACATACCCAAATTTGAACTAAAAAGAGAATTCTTCTCAGGATCCTGGGAAAAAACCTGGGGAAGCAGGATAAATGCTCCTCCATCCCCGGGCCAGCATTTAATCATTGGAAGATCCTGAATTCCACAATTTTTTTCAAAAACTTTGGGCCTGGATACTTTTATGGGTAAAGAATGGGCTAATGCCGGTAAGGCTTTTAAAGTATTTCCAAAAGATTTATATGCCAACCCGAAATCAGATTTGATATCCACAAGTGCTTTTACAGAGGCAAGCTGGGGTTCAAAAATTTTAAGTGTCCGCTCAAAGGTCCCGAACAGGTTTGATACAGCCGAAAATTTATTGCCCTTTATATTTGTAAATAAAATTGCAGGGCCTCTGGCATTAAATACTCTTCTAGTGATTTCAGCCATTTCAAGGTTTGGGTCAACTCGGTGATTGATCTGTAAAAGCTCGCCTTGTTGTTTTAAAATGTCTAAACATTGTCTGAGGCTTGAAAATTTCATGATTACTTGGCATATCCCCATTGTCTAAGGCGGTTATAGGCGTATCGGCCATATTCATTGGGTTGATTACGAGTCATATTCAAATAGGTCATATAGTTAGTTGCCGCAGGTTTTATGTTTCCCTTTTTATCAAGGCAATACCCCTTGTAAAAAATCATTTGCGGATTGCCGGGCAAAAGCCTGTCACAGGTATCAAAATTTTTATAGGCCATTGTATATTTTTTAAGTTCTTTTTCTGCAATCCCGGCAATATAGTGCCCCTGAACTTCAGATGGGTATATTTTTTTTGCAATTTCGGCAAAAGCCAGAGCCTGTTCCGGTTTTTTTCTGAGCAAATGACATTTAGCCATCAATACATGGGCTGTGTAATCATTTTTTAGTGTGTTCAAAGATTTTATAAATAATTTTTGTGCCTTGTCATATTCCTTTTTTCCCAGATGGTTTTCTCCTTGTTGCAATAATTCTATTCCGCTTTTTTGGGTTCGCAAAGAAGCAAGGCTATCCATATATCGTTCACCGTTCAAATAAGAATTTTTTGAATGTTGGTAAATCCCGGTTTCTCTTTGAACTGCAGCAGTTAATCGTTCTGTACTCATGGGGTGGGTTGAAAAAAGCACCTGGGCAGAACTAGGTTTTGTTTTGTTCAAAGAATCAAGCATTTCCATTAGTTGAACAAAGCCTTTAGAAGAATACCCGGCCTTAACCATATACTCATTGCCAAGAGAATCAGCTTCTCTTTCATTATCACGGCTGTACTTGGATAACAACAAGCCCTGGCCCAGCATACCCAACTGCTGGGTCAGGTCACCCAGTGCCGAACTCTTGGTGCTTGCAGCAATGGACAAACCTGCTAGAAGCAGTGAAGAAAGCTGTCCCTTTGAGACCTGTTCCGCTGAATGGCGGGCATTGACATGACCTAGTTCATGGCCCAGTAATGCCGCAAGCTGTGCCTCATTATTCAGTTTTAATAAAATTCCCCGGGTAACGGCAATGGTTCCTCCCGGGAAGGCATAGGCATTAATATAGGTGGCATTCACACATTGGAAAGAATAGGGCATTTGGGGTCGGTGAACATTGGGTAACAATTTTCTGCCCACATCAGAAATATATTCATTGACGCCGGGATCTTTTGTAATGCCATAATCAGAAGAAAACTGGAAAGGTGACTGCTCACGGTCAATTCCGATCTCCTGTTGCGGGGAAACCATCATTAATTGTTTTTTTCCAGTGACAGGGTTTACTGCACATCCGGTAAAAAATATCGGACCTGCAAGGGAGGCAGATATGATGGTAGAGGTTTTTAAAAATTGTCTTCTGGAAATCCGGGTAATTGTCATAGTTTGATTCCTTGTTTCCTAATACAGGTTTTTTTATTTTAGCAGCCTTTGTATTTATGGAGACAGATTAATGATTTTTCACAAACAGGCCAATTGTTAACAAAATAATACCAATCCCAAGTAAAAAAATAAAAAATGGTACAGAATAAATAAGGTAGTTAAGTGGATTCTCCATGGCAGAAATAGATATAAATTCCATAATTGCCTCAGAAGTATCTTTTCCGATTATTTTTGAGATCGTTAAGTTAACCCAGATATTAGTACTTCCCATAAATTGAGAGATACCGCTGAAAATGCCAACAAATAATCCTGCCAAAAGAGAATAAATCCCAAGTCTGTTAAACATATGCATTCTTCCTTATTTAAAACCCTTAGTGATTGTTCAGCCCATTAATAAAAATTATTCTCAAAGCCCTGTCTGATGGATATTTGCAGGAGGTTAAGCGAATTGCCTCGAAACAAATATCCATCAGTCAGGGCGGTTTCAAGCATAAGAGCTGAATAAATACAATCTTTTTAATATTACCTCAATATATTCTGCCGGCATTGCCCAAGTCAAACAATTTTCCTTTATAAGGCTTTTATTTGCCTATCCTTTATGATAACCCTATCCATATTACGAATATGGCAAATGATAACATACTAAAAAAAGTGGGTTTTGCATCCTTTATCATGATGGCATCTATATTTGCCAGTCGTATGATAGGTGTTTTGCGTGAAATGACGATTGCAGGTATTGGCGGAATTAAAGTATCTGTGGATGCTTACCAGATTGCCTTTATTATTCCGGAAATTCTTAACCACGTTGTTGCAAGCGGTTTTCTTTCCATCACTTTTATCCCCATATTCGCCCATTACCTTTCATCAGACTCAAAAAATGAGGGATATAAGGTTTTTTCAATTATCATGAATGGTTTTGGACTTCTTCTATTATGTTTTATTATTATTACATGGATATGGGCACCTGATTTTGTCCATATGTTTGTTCCCGGCATTCAGGATTCTGATACTTTTGCTCTTGCCGTAAAAATGACCCGGATTATCATTCCTGCTCAATTTTTCTTCTTCACAGGCGGGCTTCTCATGGCAATTCAATTTGCAAATGAAAAATTCTTAATTCCCGCCCTTGCCCCGCTGATATACAATTTGGCCATTATTCTGGGCGGACTTATTCTTGGGCCGTTTATCGGTATGGAAGGATTTGCATGGGGAGTTCTGGCTGGTGCTATTCTTGGTAATTTTGCGCTACAGATTGTCGGTGCTAAAAAACTGGGAGCCAGGTATTATTTCATCTTAAATTTTACCCACCCGGATTTAATTAAATATGTTCAACTCACACTTCCTTTAATGATAGGCCTTACCATGACTTTCTCAACGGAGATTCTCTTGAAATTTTTTGGGTCTTATTTAAATGAAGGCAGTATTGCAGCCATGAATTATGCACTCAGGGTGATGTTCATTCTTGTGGGGCTTTTCGGCCAGGCAATTGGTATTGCATCCTATCCTTATATGGCTAAACTTGCTCAAAAAGGAAATCTTTTCGAGCTAAACCGCCTGTTAAATAAAACATTGAAATTTATCTTTCTTGTCATTCCCTTTTCCACTCTTTTTATCGTTTTAAACCACGAAATCGTGATGATCCTTTTTCAAAGGGGGCAATTTGATAGTGATGCTACTTTGGTGACGGCAGGAATTCTACCTTTTTTTATGGTTGGTGCCTTTGCATTTTCAGCCCAGAATATCGTTTCAAGGGGATATTATGCTATTCAGAACACTTTATTTCCGGCCATTTTTACAAGTCTTTGCGTGATCATAAGCTTACCTGTTATTTTTTTATTTATGAAGGAGTTTGGTCCCAGGGGTGTCGCCTTGGGATTATCCATATCTGTTATTGTTCAGGCCTTTGTTTTGTTTGAATGCTGGAACCAAAAAAGTTTAAATCTTGAAAAAAAAGCGGTTTATCTTTTTTTCCTTAAAATGATCCCCATAAGCCTTATGATTGGCGTTATTATTTTTTTATCAGCTGTCAGTCTGAGGAAATTATTTGATCACTCTACGCTTTCAGGTTCTTTAACCATTGCAGGACTTGTGGGCCTTGAATTCTTATTCTTATTTTTTTTAAGCGGGAGTGTGTTTAAAGTGTCTGAAATTTTGATTCTTTATAAAAATATTTTTAAAAGGGTTTTTCCATGGATGAAAAAATCACATTAGTTGCAGGAAAAATTAAAGAATCAAAAGTATCCGGCCTACCACTTAATAGGGACCCTGACCTGATGACCCGCTTTGTTTTTAAACACAAGGAATTGATTTTTTTTGCCATAGACATATAAATCCCGGGTAACTTTCACATCCTGTTTGCAATACTCAATTATTTTATCCATTTTGCCTTGCTGCCACCATTTGAGTGCCATCAGTCCATCAGCACTTTTTTGACAGCCAAGGGTCTGTCCTGCCAGGTGGTCAAGGGAAAGCCTGTACCCTAACCGTTCATAAACCTTTAATAAAATATCCAGGGTAGGAAGGGAAAAAAAATTAAAGTCACAAAGTCCTGACAATACTTTATAATCAAACTTGATAATATTAAATCCAATGACAAGATCATATGTTTTAAGCTTATGAGTAAGCGCCTTAATATCTTCCTGGAAATATTCCTGATACACCTTGGTTTTTGAATCATAGAGAATGGCACAGCTTACTCCCATTTTATCAGCCCTGTTCCATCCGCCGACCTCTTTAGCAGATCTTCTGGTTTCTATATCAAGCACCCCATAATGCACATATTTTTTTTGTATTTGTGCTGAATCAAAACCAGGTGATTTTTCATCTATGGATTCAACAACTATGGATTCAACAACAGGTTCATCGATTTTATAGGATATTTTCTTTTTTGGGTTGTTTAAAATCATATCAACAATTTTAAAAGCGGAAAATTTATCAATGGGCCGATTCCCTGATCCGCATTTGGGGGAATGAACACAGGCAGGACATCCTGTCTCACATGAACACGATTGAATAACATTAAGAGTTTTTTCAAGCAGCTCCTGTGCGTTTTTAAATGCCTGCAGTGTTAATCCAAGGCCCCCTGGGGCACCATCATAAATAAAAACAGCTGCTGCCCCGGTCTGGGAATGAAAGGGAATGGAGATTCCGCCAAGGTCATTTCTGTCCGTCATTACGAGAAGGGGCATAATCCCTATGGCAGCATGCTCTAATGCATGAATGCCTCCCATGAAATGCATTTGGGTCGATTCAATTTTATCCCTGATATAATCAGGGATTTCGATCCATAGACCCTGGGTTTCAAATTCAAGTTTTGGCAGATCCAGAGACACCATCCCAATGGATTTTTGATTTGACACAAGCCTTCTGTCATAGCCTGTCACCTGTTCGGTTATCTTTAATATTCCAAATCCGACCCGGGTGCCTTTAACCCGGCAGGAATCCAGCTGTTTTATAATTTTTGTGAATTTTGTGGAATGTGCCTTTGTAAAATATGGGACATCTTTTCTCTTTGCCTCAACTATACCTTTTTCATGGTCAAACCGTGTGATGAAATAAGTATTTCCCCGGTGAAGGTAAACAGCTCCTTCATGGGTTTCAAAAAAAGACCGGTGCCTGTCGATATCTCCTATACTTTGTTTTGTATTTTCAAGAAAAATGGGAAGGCTATTGCCCGTTCCCCTCAGATTTACTTCCCTGTGTGGAGATTTCCTGGCTGCGTACCACATGTCTCCCTTATGACTTTTTAAAAGTTTCCCGCTATACTCAAGTTCTGCGACAGCTTTTTTTATATCAGTGTCTCTTAAGAACGGGTCTAAGTTATCCAGCCTGAGTTCTGCGGCGGCACATTCCAGGTGCTGCTTTAGGATAACATTATTCCAGGGATTGATAATGGCTTTTTCCGGTGGCATATTAAAAAAAATATCTGGATGATTGATAAAATATTGATCCAGGGCATCTTCATGGGCAATGAGTATCAGTGCGGAGTCCTTTCCTTTTCGGCCAACCCGCCCGGCTCGCTGCCATGTTGCCATGATGGTTCCCGGATATCCAACCAAAATGCATAGATCCAGGTTGCCGATATCGATCCCAAGTTCAAGGGCACTGGTGGATACCACAGCTAAAAGTTCTCCTGTACCAAGTTTTTTTTCAATGGATCGCCTTTCTTCGGGTAAAAATCCTGCCCTGTAAGCTGTTATCATCTCTGAAAAAGAGGGGGCACGCTGGGATGCCCATATCGCAATCAATTCAGTAATTTTACGCGATTGTGTATAACAGATGGTTCTTAACCCCCGGTGAACTGCAGAATGGATAAGGGCAGTAGCTGTTCTTGCGGCCCCTTCAGCTCCTCGCATTAAAAGGACTTCTTTTTTGCCAAAAGGAGCACCGGATTCATTCACTACACTGACATCGAGCCCTGTTAATTTTTTAGCAAGAGAAGCTGGATTTGCAATGGTGGCAGAACAAAATATAAAAATTGGTTTTGACCCGTAAAGACGGCAAATTCTTTGAAGTCTTCGAAACACCCAGGCCATGTTTGATCCCATGACACCCCGATAAGTATGAACCTCATCTATGACAATATATTTTAAATGTTTAAAAAATTTTTCCCATAGATGGTGGTGTGCAAGCATTGCCAAATGAAGCATCTCAGGATTTGACAGCAAAATATGGGGCAGGGCGTTCCTTATTTTTGCTTTTTGATAAGAGGAGATATCTCCATCATAAACAGCAGCCTTTAATTGCGGAGCCTCTTTATTTTGCTCTCCTGAAATCAAGAGCAGTCGCTGAACCGTTTCCAGTTGATCACGTGCCAGGGCTTTTAAGGGAAAAAGATATAGTGCATGGGACTGCGGGTCGCAAGTGAGTTGATCTATGACAGATAGATTATAAATAAGACTTTTGCCACTGGCAGTCGGGGTTGAAATAACAGTGTGAATACCATTACGAATCATTTCCATGGCTTTTTTCTGGTGTTTGTAAATCTTTTTAATGCCAAGGGATTCCAACAAGGGGGGAAAACTATTTTTCAATAAAGGATCAACAGACGCATAAATTGCCTTTCCAGGAGAAAGGGTTTTGTGACAGACAATGTCCCCTGCAAATCCTTTATAGCCTTTAAGGGATTGAATATATTCATCAAGGCTCAAAAAATACTCTTCCCTAATGCAGACAATATCAATTCAACTGCAAGTTCTGCGGTTTTATTGGCAACATCCAGAATCGGATTAATTTCCACCATATCCATTGAGCTTATTTTACCGGAATCTGAAAGGATTTCCATTAGAAGATGGGCTTCCCGATAAGAAATTCCACCTGGCACCGGTGTTCCAACACCCGGTGCTTCAACCGGATCAAGAGCATCCATATCCACTGTCAGATGGATCCTTTTTAGATGGACAAGTTTCATCAGAGCCTTGTTGGCCACAGAACTGATTCCCTGCTCATCAATATCCCGCATGGTAAATACGGCTATTCCCAGTTTCTTCAGTCTTTTTTTTTCACTTATATCCAGATCTCTCTGGCCGATCAACACAACATTATCAGGATGAATTTTTGCCCCAGGCCGTCCCAGATTAACAAGCGACGGGTGGCCTTCTCCAATAAGAGCCGCTAATGGCATTCCATGGATATTTCCACTGGGAGAAGTTTCAGGGGTGTTAAAATCACCATGAGCGTCAATCCATATAAGGCCTGTTGGTTCTTTGTTTGTGACAGAGGCAATGGTTCCCACTGCAATGGAGTGATCTCCACCGATAAATAAGGGAAAACCTCCATTTTGAATGATAGCTTTGCCGGCTTTATATATGGATTCGCAGATCTGGGTGATTTCGTTTAAATATTTATTTTTATCCTGGGTTTGATTACAACTGCCGGTGAGATCGCAGTCTCTGATTGGGATATTGATATCCCCTGTATCAATAACTGTATGGCCTAAAGACCTGAGCCTTGAAATCAATCCCGTATACCTTACTGCAGCAGGTCCCATGTCCACCCCACGAAGCTGCTGCCCAAAATCCATGGGAACTCCTATAATACTGATATTTTTAATCATTTAGCCCGGCTCCTTCAAGTATGTTTCTTAACCTTGACAGCAATAATAGCATAGAGTAAGAAAACTATTCAAGATAAACGCACACAAGGTTCCAGGAGCATTGCACACATGACACCAAAATATCAAGTTAGAACAAAACAAACCATTGATACAATTAATGACTTAATGGATAGCGGGGTAAATAAAATAAGCGTCCTTATAAGACACTCGGAAAGATTTTTTTCAGAAGATGCTGGTTTGGAACCCTTTATGGGATTAACAGATAAAGGAAAAGAGTTTGCCTTTGATTTTGGAGCTGGCATGAGACCCAATACCATGCCTAAATTATATTCCAGTTTTCTGGGAAGATGTATTGAAACAGCCTTTCTCATTGATAAAGGGTTTACAAAACAAAACAACCAAAACCTTGATCATAATTGTATGGATCCTATGCTTTCACCATTTTATGTAAGTGATATAGACAAAGCGATCCCGCTTATTAAAAAACTTGGGAATAATTCTTTTCTGCGAGAATGGTTTGATAACCGCATTGATGAAAACATAATGGAAAATCCCAGAAAAACTTCAGACATTTTAAGTGAATTTATGGTGGAAAAAATAAAAAAGTTAAAACACAACCAGATTGCCATCTGTGCTTCCCATGACTGGAATATTTATCCTCTAAAAGAGTTTAAACTGGATCTTAAACATGAAAGTGCAGGGGATGTAGGTTACCTTGACGGGCTTGTGTTTTTTGAAAAAGAAAATCAATACTATATTAAAAATTACCAGACAAGGCCGGTATTATTGTAAGACGTAAAATTATTGAAAATGATTTTAAAAGAAAAAAGTTCACTATCATATAGGAAAATAAGGTGATGGGTTAAAAGTATTATCAATACTATTCTGAGAATGAGCTTTAGAAAAGCCTAAAATGAAATTATTACGGTATTATGAAGGTATCACCCATGTGGCAGTTTCAGCTGTAGCCAATGTTTTGTTTTGAACCACAGTTACTGTAATTGTTGCAGTAATAGTTGAAAAAGTAAGACCTACTGTATAATCAGATCCCATTTGAACGGGCCCAACTCCATCTACCGGCAAAGTGGCTTCAACGTTTACAGCAGCACAAATTTGAAGAATAGTAGTAGGCGCATTTCCATCATTTTTAAGCAGATATACTCCATATGCGTTTGAAAGCCTGGCTTTTGTTTCAGCAATGGCAGCCTGGGCAGATTCTATTCTTGCCTGCTCTAGCAAATTCATATACTTTGGTATAGCAACTGCAGAAAGCATTCCAAGAATTACAATTACTGCAATAATTTCAACAAGTGTAAAACCTTTTTCATTTTTTAAGAATCTTCCTTGTTTTTTCATAATCACTTTTTTTTAAAAATTATTAAACGTTCATTAAAAAATCATTAAATAATAATAATTGTAACCTTTAAATGAAAAACTATTTGATATGGCTGCCCCAATTATTAATGAAATAACGCAATTTGTGTGCCAATTTTAAAAAATAATGTCTATTATATAATTTATTCTATTATAATTCATAAATATATTCATAACATTTCTATTGGAAAAGTTTAAGTCTCTATATTTATGGGTTTTTATTTGCAATATATTTTTATCGAATGAATTTTATTTTGGATGATTGGTTTAAAGAATATTTCATTGTACCCATTAAAAAATTATCGGAAAATAAGCATTTCATCTACAAAAAAATGGGGTTTTGACTCTAAATTATGTTGTTTTTAAAAATGGATAGATTGATTTCGTATTTTTTTAATCCTGTACCACTTTAATCAGTCCTTCAAAAAACAGCTGTGGTGGACCATGAG
Source organism: Desulfobacula sp. (assembly GCA_018645325.1). Classification (GTDB taxonomy): domain Bacteria; phylum Desulfobacterota; class Desulfobacteria; order Desulfobacterales; family Desulfobacteraceae; genus Desulfobacula. The sequence continues at coordinate 92,871 of JABGOU010000007.1, read as the reverse complement.
ATTATCCAAAATTGAAAGCAATTTTCTGTCTGAATCTTTTATCAGTCTGTTTTTTTTGGGGGCTCTTGCTTTGATGGCGGGATATTTTTCTTTCAACCTTTTTTTTACAGCTGTAGAATTCTGTTTATATGACCTTTTTAAGGTGTGAAGTTCCAATGATTCAGGTATTCTCCCAGAGCTCTGATGGAAATTTTAATCGGCTAAGATTGTTCTTCATGATAATCATCATCAGCATTGACATTCCAGAGATTATGGTTGGCAGAAAGTATATTCTCCACCGCATACAATGCCGTTAAAATGGAATGATCCATATTGTTGTATTTAAAGAGGCCGTAACGTCCGCACAATTGAAGATTTTTAAATTGTTTTAAATAGGTTTTAATGGTTTCTATATGCCTGACATAATGTTCATCATATATGGGATAACATTTTGGCATCCTGACAACAAATCCGTCAAATATCTTATCTGTGTCAATTAACTTGAGCTGTTTGATCTCTTTTTTTCCGAGTTGAATTAAGTCCTTGTCGCTCATTGTCCAGATTTCATCCCCTTCCCAGCAAAAATACTCCAAACCAAGGGAGGATTTGTTTTCCGGAACCATATGCGGACTCCAGTTGGCAAAACATTGAATTCTTCCCATCTTCACATTTGGATCATGAACATAAATCCAGGTGTCTGGCAGTTGTTGTGGTTCATCGATAAGCAGGTTGATCGTGAGTAAGGCTCTATAACGCAGCGCCCCAGCAGCATTTAACACCTTTTCAGGAGGAGCAGGGCTAAGGCTTGTGATTAACCGTGTGATCGGCATGGTTGATACAAAGTCTGTTCCTGTTACAGAAATTTTATTTTCCATGTTAGTAACCGATACAGCAAAGATTCGATTGTTTTTATGTTCAAGAGTCTTCACACAATGATTCAAATAAAGTTTTGCACCTGAGGCAACGGCTTTTTCTGCCATGGTTTCATACATCTGTCCAGGACCCAGGCGAGGGTAATGAAATTCATTGATTAATGTTTTTATTGCAGTTTTATTTTTGAACAATGCATTAATGACCGCACTCCAAAGGGAAAGCCCTTTAATCCTCTGTGCCGCCCATTCAGCCCTTATTTGTTGGCAATCAAGGCCCCATACTTTTTCAGTATAGGTCTTAAAAAACGTATCATAAAGCTTAAAACCGAAACGATTGGAAACCCATTGTTCAAAATTATCTTCGGGATGGATTGGGAAAAGTCTGGATTTCAGGTAGCTTACGCCGATACCGATTGAGTTAAATATACCAAGACCCAAAAGTGCATTTGAGGCTTGCAAGGGATAATTAAAAAAAGTACCATTATAAAAAATGCGGGATAATCTGGGGCGAAGCAAAAAATCTTCTCCCAGTACTTCATTCCATATATTATTGACACGTTTTATCTTTGTAAAAAAACGATGGCCTCCGATATCGAAACGAAAATTGTTTCTCTCAACCGTGCGACTGATGCCACCCACCATATTATCTGCTTCAAAACAAATTGCCTCAATTTTTCGTTTTGCACTGTTATATGTAGCAGCAAGGCCTGCAGGTCCTGCACCGATTACAATGATTTTTTTTTGATTCATGTTTTTTCCACCTTTATCTTGAAAAATAGAAAATTCAAAATTTATTTCATATCTTTTTTTAGAAAAATATATAATGAATTTTTTTCTAAGATTTTATTTTTCCAGAAGATATTAGTATTTTTGTATATTTATTCTGAAAAGGTTTTTTGAGCCGGCCGTTTATCAGAATTAGATTTTTTAATCTGTGCTGGTTTGAAAAGAAGATACCGGCGCATAAAAAAATTCCAAAATAAAACAACAGCAGTGGATATGATTTTTACAATCTTATAATCACCCACGACTGGTGTGAAAATTGTTAAAATACCTTCAGTAATAAGAATGCCAAAAAGACCAACAACACAAAAGAGACTGCTTTCAATCCTTTTATTTGTAAAAACACGATATTTAAAAACCCATTTAACACAAAGCAGATAGCTGAATATTAAAGAGATGATAAAAGCGATTGGGGCAGACACAAGGTAATGGAAACCGACAATCTCAGTAAAAAAAACCAAACAAGAAAAATCAATTATAAATGCTAATCCACCAACAACAATATATCTTATAAAATCAGCTATTACCCGCATCTGGTTTTCCTTTAACAAGAAAGTATCATTTTTTTGTCCTTCTTTCATTATTGTCTTTTTGAAAGATAAGTAATTTTGATCGCTAAACACATAGATTGCAGGGTTTATTTTATACCCTAATGTCTGGTTTTATCATAGAATCAGACCATAAGATAGCCCCTTTCTTTGGTCGTATTCAATGGCTATTTTTCGATTAAAAACAATATTGGCTCCGTAAAGTATAGACCTTGATCATGGTTGGGCAAAGTGACTATTTTTGCTCTATAAATATTTTTTAGTTTCTTGACTTCTTGACAAAAAGCATTTACTTATCCTACCATAATTTTTTTGAGTAAATTTGGATGATAAACAAGCCCCGTCAAACACCTGGAGTACTGTTATTAGTAACGCAAATGATTTTTAAGGTGATCTTTCATTGAGAAAATGCTGTGGCAATTAAAATCGAATCAGGCCTTCCTGCCCTATTTTTAAAATTTTCTTTATTCTTTTTTTTCATCGTGTTTGGAATTCTTTTTGTTACCTGGCCGCCTATCAGTGACCTTTCAGATTCTGATCTGTTTTTTCATATCAATGGTGGCAAATATCTTTTTAAAAATTTCACAATTCCAGACAATTCATTTTTTTCTTTCATCCTTCCTGAAATATCATGGGGTAACTATTATTGGTTATTCCAGGGCATTGTCTATTGGGTCTATAAAACAGCTGGATTTTATGGGATTGCCATTATGAGGGCATTAGTTTTTCTTTTAACCATCGGGGTTGTCCAATTATTTTTCCTTGACGGATATTCAAAAAGATCTCCCCAGGATCGATGCATTGCCATTGCCTGCTTTTGTCTTGTGGTTTTTTCGATCTATCCAAGAGCCCTTGCAGTCGTTCGGCCTCATATGTTTTCCTATTTTTTCATCGTGATTTTTTTATATATAATTGAGTATAAGAGAACTTTTTTTTGGGTTTTACCAATTTGCTCAATTTTATGGGCCAATATTCACGGCATGGAATATCCTGTCTGGTTTCTCATTGTGGGTGCTATTTTAGCAGAGCAGGTGATCCTGGGTATTTTTAAGAAAAACAGGCCCAATCCATTGTCAAAAACTCAGAGGAGCATATTGATAAGCCTTTTTTATTGTCTGTTTCTCACTCCCCTTGGAATAGAACTTTTCAAACTTCCGTTTTCCCACTCGCCTTTTTTAAATCAGATCGTCAATGAAATGATGCCTTTTTCCATGACTCGATTTTTTGAGATTTCTTTTTTAACCCTGAACGGTTTCTGGTCTTTTGTTCAAAGCCTGGTAATCCTGATTTCCTTGGCCTCTGTTTTGATTCTGTTAACCCGAAAAAAACTGCATCTTTATCATCTGTTTTTATTTTCAGGGGGCCTGCTGCTGCTGCTCAAAGGTCAGCGCTTTATATATGAGGCCATTCTATTGTCAATACCGGTTTTAAATGCTGGCGTTGATGAATTCTGCAGTCAACAAAAAAAATCATCAACTGCCAAATCATTTGGGATTTTATTCTTTCCACTTATAGTCCTGCCCGCGGTAATACTTTTTTCCCATAGCAATATGCGACCCGCCTTTCCAATATCATTCACTTCAGTTCCCGCAGGTATTGTGACTTTCTTAAACCATCTGAATGTGGGCGGCAGGGTTTTTAACTATCACAATGAAGGTGGGTACTACCAGTTTGGTTTAAGTTCTAAGTATAAAATTTTTCTCGACCTTGAACTTTCAATATTTTCAGATACTGATCTTTTTATCAGTTCCAATGCTTTGACAAACCAGGAAATTTTTGATCAGTTTATCAAGAAATATGACCCTGATTTTGTGACTGCTCCCTTGAATCTGCTTGTTTATAATAAATTTCTTCTGAAAAACACAGAAACCAAACCCAATGAGTTTGAACAATTCGTCCCCATTTTTTTTGATGACAAAGAAATGCTTTATATGAACAAACTTCATTTTCCTGAAATTGCAAACAATTATGAGATTAAAAAAGCATTCCCAAAAAAACTTGTCGACCTGGATTATGACATAATTTCCAAGGAAGAGCGTCAGGCTCTGTCCCTGGAACTTGAAAAGATAAATAAAATTTATCCCAAAGGTCTTTCTGTGAGTTTTGTACTCTGCAATTTTGCGCTGCAAAAAAAACAGCTGGACAAGGCAATGGAGTTTGCTGAAAATGCTATCTTGGACCATCCGGCAGCTTACCTTGGTTATTCAATGAAAGGTCAAACTTTTATGGCTCGAAATGAATATCAAAATGCCATTGTATTTTTTAAAAAGGCCTTGAAAAAGCAGAACGGGTTCATGGACAAAAAGGTTCTGAACAATCTTTATCAGGCTTATCTAAAAAACAATGACCATAAAAATGCTTACAGAATCTTGAAAAAAACTGTCAATATTTTTGCCTATGAGACAAGTCCTGAAGACCTATATAACCTTGGGGTTTTGGCCATTACTCTTAAAGAAGGGGAAAAAGCCGATACCTATCTTAAAATGGCACGCTTGAAATCCGGTAAAAAGGATGTGGGATTAAACCATAAGATTGATGAACTGATAAAGCTTCGAAACCAGCCGTTAGATAATTGAATAATCCTTTAAGCCGGCAACAGAAAGTTACCGGCTTAAAATAAAGTATTGAGTCCTGAGTTAAAAATTAGGACGTGGTATTAAGGAATCGTCCATGTGGCTGCTGGAACTGTTGTATTAGTACCTTGAACTTTTGTAACCGTAATCGTTGAAGTATTTCCTGTACCGCTGGTGGCAACATTGTAATCACTGCCCATGGGAACATTTCCTACACCATTTATCGGCATAATAGTGGCATCATTTATACCGTTTGTCCCACAAATGTGGGCAATAGTCGTGGGTTCAGTACCAGAATTTTTAAGCAGATATATTCCATATCCGGTTGAGAGCCTTGATTTTACTTCAGCTATGGCAGCCTGGCCGGCTTTTATTCTGGCCTCATTCTGCAGATCCATATACTTTGGTACTGCAACGGCTGAAAGAATTCCAAGAATCACAAGTACTGCAATGATTTCAATAAGTGTGAAACCTTTTTCATTTTTTAAGAGGTTTTCATTTCTTCTCATAACTTTTTCCTTAAATTATTAAACGTTCATTAAAAAACCATTAAATAACAATAGTTGTAACCTTTAAATAAATAACTATTTGCCATGACGGCATTGATTATTAAGAGACACAGCAACTTATGTGCCAATTTTAAAAAAATAATGTCTATTACATGATTTATTCTATTTTAAATCACAAAAATATCCATAATATTTCTATTCGAAAATTTTAAGTATCTATATTTATAGGTTTTTATTTATAATGCATTTTTATTGAGTGAAGTTTATTCAGAAAACTTGTTTAAAGAATATTTCTTTGTAATGATTAATGAAATATCGGAAATAAGGTATTTCATCTACAAATAAATGGAGTTTTTACTCCAAATTATGTCGTTTTTGAAGAGAGGCTACATTTATTTCGTATTTTTTAATTCTGTGCCAGAGACTGCGGGTATTTATGTTTAGTAGTTTTGCTGCTGCTACCTGCTTATACTGTGAGTTCATAAGAGCTGATATGATCATTTTCTTTTCCAGGCTCCTTAAGTGATCATCCATTGATACTCCCTCCGGCAAGGAGCTTGCATTTTGAGAAGAAGAAGTATTGGATGTTTCATATTCAAGGATATTAAGAGGAAGATGGGAGGTTTCAATTATATTAGTTTCAGAAATAAGTGCAGCTCTTTCAAGAGTGTTTTTAAGTTCTCTAACATTACCGGGCCATGAATATGATTCAAGATATTCCAAGGCTTCACTGGAGATTGTCACAGGTATAGATGAGTCTGGAAATGTTTTTTGATCTTTAGAATGGTTTTGGGGTAAATTTTCAAGAAAATAATCTGTCAGATCCGACACATCATCCCTCTTCCTAAGCGGAGGCAATACCATGGGAAAAACATTAAGACGATGATAAAGATCCTCTCTGAATGTTCCTTTTTTGACCATGTCCGGAAGATTTTTATTTGTTGCAGCAATAAATCGTGCATCAATATTTATCGATTTGTTACCGCCCACCCGATAAAATTCCTTTTCCTGCATTACTCGAAGTAATTTTGCCTGTATAGCAATAGAAACATCTCCTATTTCATCAAGAAAAATCGTACCTTGATGGGCTATTTCGAATTGCCCCTTTTTTTTTGTAACTGCACCTGTAAAAGCTCCTTTTTCATGTCCGAACAATTCACTTTCCAGGAGACTTTCAGGTATGGCTACACAATTAATTTTTACAAAAGGCATACCAAAACGATGGCTTTGTCTATAAACGGCATCAGCAACAAGCTCTTTTCCAGTTCCGCTTTCACCCATGATAAGGACTGTGGCATCAGATGGAGCAACCTTAAGAATCTGGTTAAATAACTGGCGCATGGCTCTGCAATGACCAATTATGGTGGGAAAAAGTCTTGTAGATTCAATTTTCCCCAGAATGTCTGTGGCATGGCTTAAAACCGTGCTGTAGTACTGGATTTCATTATAAGGCTGATCCCTGGTTTTTCTCCTGTCTTTGGTATTTCTTTCCTGAAATGCCGGTAGATTTTTTGTTGTTTTTATAAATTTTTTTATTGGGTTTAAAATAAACCAGAAAAGAAGCAATCCGCATAAAAAAGAAAGTATGCCCAATCCTCCACCCAATAGCAATTTAGTGATAAGGTCGTGTGAAGATCTATTTAGATTCAAACCAATAATAAAAGTAAAAATAGATATTCCTGCAAAAATTATTGGAATTAAAAAATATAGGCTTAATGTATACCTTGAATATGAGGAAGATTTTTTATTGTCTTTGCTATTATTGTAAAAAAATTTCAAAGTTGTCCCAATCAGACCATTTTTGTTAAATCCCACATCGGAAGAAAAATTGCGGTTGCAAAAAATCCAACGACTGCGGCAAGCCCGACTACAAGAATTGGGCCCAAAGAGTCTGAAAGATTTTTTGTAGCATATTCAACCTCTATGTCGTAATGTTTGGCTATTTCCTGTAACATTAGATCAAGATTGCCTGATTCCTCGCCAATAGCGACCATATTCACAACCATGGGTGTAAAATATTTTGCCTGTCGAAGGGGCATGGAAATTCCTCTTCCTTCAACCAGAAGTTCCTGGATTTTTTCAAATTCTTTTGTAATCGCATTATTGTTAATGGTTTCTGAAAGGATTTTAAATGAGTCAAGCACAGAAATACCACTGGCCTGAAGAATTGAAAAAATACTGCCAAATCTGGACATTGCAGATTTAACGAAAAGTGTTCCTATAAGTGGCATTTTTAGCAAGAAAAGATCTCTCATCAAAAGTCCATGTTCAGTTTTTAGATACTGGAAAAGAAAAACAATACTACCTATAGTAATTAAAAGCATGTGAATCCAGTAAGTTGAAAGCACAGTATACATTCCAACGCAGATTCGTGTTGGAAGGGGAAGTTCAATGCCAGCATTTGCAAATATAGCAGCAAATTTTGGAATTACAAAGGTAAGAAGTATAAAAAAAGCAATAACTAAAAAAACCACAACTATGATAGGATAGCGGACTGCAGATTTAATATCAGATCGTACTTTTTCTTCGTGTTCAAGGATATAAATAAGCCTTTCCAGTACATTGGGGAGTGTTCCGGATAATTCCCCTGCCTTGATCATGCTGACATATAGATGGTTGAAAATTGTTCCATGCTTGGAAAAAGCTTCATAAAGAGAAGTGCCCTGGCGTATGTCTTCACCCATTTCAATAGTAACACTCCGAAGTTTTTGATTTTCAGTCTGTTTTTCCATAATCCCAAAAGTTTGAATAATTGAAACACCTGCCTGGATAAGAGTTTTCAACTGCATGCTATAAAGTACAAGATCTTTGGGTTTTATTGATGTAAGAAAATCTTCAATTTTTTTAGAACTTTTTTTGTTGCTCAAAGTGCCTGATTTTTTTTTAACAGATTCAGGAATATGACCTTTTAACGATATAAGTTCCAAGGCATGTGTTTTTGAGTCTGCTTCTATTTCACCTGAAATTTCATGGCCATGGTCATCCAGGGCTTTATACTTGAAAATTGCCATAATTAGTGTGTCATAATCGCTGAAACTGCCTCTTTGCCGGTGGTATCACCATTAAAGATCTTTTCAGCGGCATCCATTTTAAGGGTTGTCATTCGTCCTGACGAGGTAACAAAATTAAAAAGATCCTGAGCTGATTTTCCATCAAGAATCATTGCTTTGATATCATCATCCAAATAAAGAATTTCATAAAGTCCAATTCGGCCCTTATAGCCTGTATTGTTGCATTGGCTACAGCCTTTCGCTCTGGCAAAATTGACCGGATCCCTGTTTTCAAGTCCCCAGAATTTTATTTCTTTATCACTGGGTTTGTATAATTTTTTACAATAAGGACAAACTCTTCTTACAAGGCGCTGGGCAATGGACACAAGAAGAACAGAAGAAACCAGAAAACGTTCAACCCCCATGTCCAATAATCTTGTTAAAGCTCCTGTGGCATCATTAGTATGCACTGTACTGAAAACCATATGGCCGGTCAAGGCAGCCTGGATGGCTACTTTTGAAGTTTCAGAATCCCTTATTTCGCCAATCATGACTGCATCCGGGTCCTGCCTTAAAATGGACCTGAGTCCGCTGGCAAAGGTCATGCCGGCCTTATGATTCAATTGTACCTGACGTATGTGTTCCATCCTGTATTCAACAGGATCTTCAAGAGTAATAATATTTGAATGCGGTCGGTTAATTTCATTTAACATGGCAAAAAGAGTGGTACTCTTACCGCTTCCAGTGGGACCTGTACATAAAATCATGCCATAGGGTAAAGCTAGATTTCTTTTTATAGCATTAATGTCTTTTCCAGATAATCCGAGTTTTTCTAAAGTACTTATACCGGAACTTGTGTCCAGAAGTCTTAATACAAGATTTTCGCCGTAAACAGTAGGAATAGTGGAAACCCTTATATTAACTTCCTTATGGTTCATTATAATTGTAACTCTGCCGTCTTGGGGTATCCTGGAAACAGAGATATCAATATTAGATAAAATTTTAATTCTTGAGACAAGAGGTAAAAACATTCTTTTAGGCGGAGCCGGAATATGATGAAGCTTTCCATCCACTCGCAATCGTATTTCAATATAATCTTTTTCAGGGCTGATGTGTAAATCTGTAGCTCCCTCACGTACTGCCTGAGCCAAAATAGAATTTACAAGCCTTATAACCGGTGCTTCTTCCGCCATATTTTGAAGTGTTGATTCAACTATTTGATCCTGATATGAATCGCTTTCTTCCACAACATCCATTTCTTCAATATCTTGGATTTGCTGCATCACGCCATCTTTTCCAGCATAGGCGCCAAATATGGTTGACAAAAGATCATTAAAATGTTGTTCAGTACATATGACGGTGATCACTTCCTTATCTGTCAGTATTTCAATATGATCAACAGCCAGGATATCAAGAGGGTCAACCATTGCAACTGTCAGAATGTCGCCTTTTATTTCCAGGGGAATGGCCTGAAAACGGTTTACAGTCTCAATGTCCAGAATTTTTGAAAGCTCTGTATTTATGGTATAGTCAGTTGGATTGAATTTTTTAATTTTAACTTGTTCGGAAATCGCATTAACAATGGACTTTTCAGTAACAATTCCCATCTTGATTAAATATTGCCCTAACTTAAAGCCACTCCTTCTTGCATCTGAAAGGGCCTTTTCAAGCTGGGTCTTGTTGATTAACTCAGCATCAATAAGCATTTCGCCAAGTCGTTTTCGTTTCGCCAAAATTTACCCCTTTTACTTTTTCCCTTTATTTTTCATTTGTAATACAGATTTGCATTCAGCAAATATAATTTCAGGCTGGTTTTTTTTATATTTTTTTGCAGCTGTTAAGGAACCAAATGGCTTGTTAATAACAACAGGAAATAAAAAGCCTTTATTTTCATTCCAGACGGGCAGAATTCGAACACTAAAATCAGAGGGCTGGTAATTATGTGCTGTAATAAAGGATTTTTCAAAATTATCAGTTTCAAAAAGTACTATGAAAACCTTTTTGTCATCCGGATAATCAGAATTTTCTATCACAGGAAAATATAAATTCATGCCAGCTTTAACTGTGTTGGGATCATTGAGGTTTGAATTGTATTTTATTAGTTTGTTTAAATATGAATATCTGAATGAACCATAAATAATTCTCATCATCCGGGCCAGTGTAGCGTTTTCCGGGACTTTAATCCTGCCATAGGCAGATGGTTGTTTTAAAGCGGCTTGTTCTTTCCCCTTGGATGTCTTTTCTGGTTTTTTTATACCTGGCTTGATTTCCGGATCGATGGTTGATTTTATATCAGGCTGGTTAATCGGTTTTATGTCAGGTTGTATTGTTGTATTGTTACTTGGTTTAATTTCCGAGTTTATCTCAGGTGTTATTGCCGGTTTGTTATTTGGTTTTATTTTGGCCTTTGATTCATGTGTGGCAATTTTTTTCTTCTCTATTTTATCGGAAAATTTTTCAGTTTTCTTTAAGGAATTGGATTTTTTTTCATCCATTGGTTTTTGAGAAAAAGATGAAAATGTATCAAAACCCGGTATTATTATATTATCATTTACAGCAAATAAGGATCCAATGATTAGAATGAGCAGAAAAATAAATAAGAATCCTGGTCTTACAATGCTTTTTTTAGGGAATACTTTTTTTATGCATGATCTTACAAATAAAAAATCTGCTTTTGTTTTATTTTTAATAATCAGCGACAACATTATCTGGTGACACAGCGTTACAATCTTTCGTGGAAAACCCTTGGTTGCAATATAGATCAGAAAATAGCCAAGAGGAGTAAACAAAGTGCTGGTTTTACCTTTTATAAAACATTTTTCTAACCTGAAATTAATCAGATTTTTTGATTCCCTGAAATTTAAAGGATTTAATTGATAATAAAAATTAATTCTATCCTGAAAATTTACAATTTGTTCTAGAGATTGGTTAAATTCTTTTTGTGCAAAAATTATAATTTGCAGCAGTTTTTGATCGTTGGTTTCAAAATTTAAAAGTTCTCTTAAAATCTCAATACAAGGCAAAGAAAGTTTTTGACCTTCATCAATAATAATGACTATATTGATATTCTTATCAACGCCATAGGTAAAAAGATGTTCCTTGATAATTTCTTTAAGGATATTTTCATCATTTGAATCATATTCTTTTTCAGGTTCAAATAAATGCAGCAGGTATTTTAAAAAAGAGATAGTACTATTAAACCCTGGATCAAGCACAAGATAAAATTTAATTGAATCATCTTTGGAAATTTTTTGAATCAATTGACGGCTTATGGTTGTTTTCCCGGTCCCTATGTCTCCGGTTATTATATTAAGTCCACGCTTTAAACGAATTGAAATTTCAAGTTTCTGAAGTGCTTCCAGGTGTTGGGCTGAATTATAAAAAAGCCCTGGATCTGGTGAATTTGAAAAAGGCTCCATCTCAAAATTTAATATTTTATAATAGTCCATAGTTCTAATTCACAGAAGTGTTAATATCGTTTTGTTCCTTTAAGATATAGGGTGTGATAAAAATTAAAAGCTCTTCCATTTCTTTATTATCGTTTGTGCTTTTAAAAAGCCAGCCTAATCCAGGAATATTTTTAAGGCCGGGAATTCCAGCCTCACCATTTGTATGCTTTTCTTTGTTCAAGCCTCCAATGACTGTTGTCTGCCCGTTGAAGAGGGTCACATTGGTTTGTGCATTTTTTGTTATGATCGTTGGATTGCCGTTTACTGTGTTGGCCCAATCAAGTTCATCCTTATGGGTTTCGATTTCAAGTTTTATGATATTATCACTTATAATGTGAGGGACAACCGCAAGTTTTATAACTGCTTCTTTGAATTCAACAGTTGTTTCACCATCAGAAATGGTTTGAAAAGGAACTTCTTTACCGCTTTTAATAGTAGCCTTTCGATTATCCATTGTTGTTATTGACGGCTTTGAAAGAATGTTGATTTCACCTTCTTGCTCAAGGGCGGAAAGTTGGGCATAAAGTCGGAATTTACCAATGTTTTCCGCCAAAAGACCCAAAGCCAGTCCCTGACCGGATGCAATCGAATCAATGGGCAGACTGACAATAGCTCCGGCATTTGGATCATAGGCAACAACATTACCATCAACGTCGACCATTGGGCTGCCGGATGCACTGACCATATCTCCGCCTATAGAATATCTATTATTATCACCGTTTTCATTCAGGCCAACTCCTCCCCATTGTATCCCAAGTTCTTTTGCAATATCGGAGTTGGCTTCAACAATATGAGCTTCGATTCGGACTTGTTTTATTGCTTTGTCAAGTTCTTTGATGATGGGCATAATTTTGTTGAGATCAGTTTTAGTAGCTTGGATAATCAAGGAATTTGAAAATTCATCAGCCATTATAGACCCATAAAATACTTTTTTTTCATCCGTTGAATTTTCTTCTTCAATTTTTTCCTCATCACCTTTGAGATATTTTTTAAGATTCAACTGCAGAACTTTAAGATCAGCATAATGTATTTTGACAATTTTAGTTAGAAGAGGTTCAAGCATTTCCTGCTTTTTCTTGATTTGAGACATGACAACAGCATGGTTTTTTTTGCTCTGTTCAAATTCCTGTTTTGCTTCCAATAGTGTTTTTTTTGCGTTTAGATCATCAACTGTAACTACCCTTAAAATCTTACCTGAAAAATCATAAGCAAGCCCGTAAGAATCAATAAGGCTTAGAAAGACCTGATCCCATGGCACATTTTTTATATCTACATTGGTCATGCCGGAGATACTTTCATTCAGCATGATGTTAATATTGGCAATCCTTGCCAGAGTTCTTAATACAACATGGACAGAAACAGAATGCATTCGCATGGTGACAGGTATTTCAGGCAATTGTATTTGTTTTCATACAAATTTTGTCTTTGTGTCTCTGGGCTGAATGTTGTATTTTTTGTTAGAGACTTGTCTTCCGGAGTTGATTCAGAGTCTGTATTATCCTTTTTGTGCACAGGGGTTACCGGCTGGGAACTTTCAGCAAGTGTTTCCCATTTGTCAAATTTATCAACCTTTTTGTCATGTGAGGAACACCCTGTAAAAATTATAGCCAGTGACAAAAAATAAAGAATAATTCTATAATTATAAAACCATGGTTTCATGATTTAATCCGATTTACCCCTCATTTAAATAAAGGATTATTTTTTTATTCACCTTATTATTTACAAGAACACTTTCAGGTGTTATCCGGATGATTTTATATCCAGAATCTTTTATATGTTCCCCAGTTGTGTATTCCATCCCATCAATCACTGCAAGCATTTTATTACCAAACCTGATAAATCCTGAATAAATTAAACCCTCCATTTCCTTATCAATTGCGGTGTTTTGATTATTTTTTGAAAATTTTTTAATTTTGGAAAAAGGATCGTTTTTCCATTCAGACTCAATCATTGAAACCAGATAATCCGCATTTGATGTTTTTTGTTCTATTATATTAAGATTTCCCAGGGTTGTATTTATTTCTTCTAAAAAATCAGAAAATTGATTTTCTGTTTCAGATGGGATGGTTTCATCTTTTATGGAGGAAAGGATAAAATAATCAAATGCACCATATAGTAAAGCTGTAATGGCAAGGATAAGGATTATTTTTTCACGTTTCTTCATATTTTATTTAATATTAACTTTTAAATCGATAGAAAATTTTTTAGTATTTTCCCTTGTTGAATTGATTTTTATTTTTTCAAATGAATCAAAAAAAGGCAATGAAATAATCACAATAAGATAATTTCTAAAATCCTGAAGTTTTCCCTCAAGTTCAAGATACATTGAAATTGACTTGGATTTGGTTTTTAAAAAACCAAGATCAAGATTTTTATTGGATAATTTTAAATTATTTTCCAATGCCAGAGTATGAAATTTATTGGGAAGGTCTGATAAGTTTTTACGATCAAGACTATCTCTTTTTGGGAGTGCAAATTTAGGTTCAAATTTCATTTCTTTAAATTTTTTAGCTTTTGCATAAGCAGGAATAATTTTTTCATTTGATATCTTAATATTGCTTGAAGTAGATTTTATATCGTATTGAATTTTATTAATTGATTTTTGTTCAGGTATGATCATAAAAAATATAAAAATAAAAATAGTGACGGCTGAAAGTACTATAAAAAAGATTGTAACAGGGCTAATCTTTTCATAAACTTTTTTATAAGCTTTTCCTAATTTTGTAAGATCAATTCCGCCCATTATATAATTTCCGCACTTATCTTAAAGTTTAAAATTTTGTCATTGCCTGCTTCAGCTATATCTTTTTTTAAAACCTCAATATCACTGAAAATCTTTGAGTTCCCAAGGTTTAAAATATATTCGGTAAAATCAGAATCAGACTTGATCTTTACTGATCCATTTATAATAACCTTGGCCAGTATCTTTTTAGAAATTGCTTTGTCTTCAGTGGTTTCCTTATTTTGATCTGAAAAATCTGCCTCCAGTGAAGAAACATTGATATTTTCAGGCGTAGTTGAACAAACTTCATTGATAACCGCCAAAGGGAAATAGTCTGAAATATATTGGTTCCTTAACTGTATTTTTTGTTCTGACCCTGAAATCATCTTGATCATTGATTCCTTGCTAATATTTGGATTCAAATTATTTTTTATGCTGACAATTTCATCCAGTTTGGTCAGTTCCCGGCTTTTTACAAAACCCTGCCAGCTTGTAAAAGCTATACAAAATATAAAAATAAAGATAAATATCACTGATGCTGCAATATTGACCTTTTTCTTTTTTCTTTCATTTAATTTGTCATTATACGTGAGAAGAAAATTAGGCGTGTAATCATTTGAAGAGAGTGAAATGGCGAAGGCAGTCGTAACAAGTCCCCTTGCATATGCATCTTCAGGACAGGGACCACCCACTGAGCCGGTAAGAGTATCAAACCCAGGATCAAAAGGTTCAACATCTGTTGAGGTAATTTTAGCAGCAAGTTCCAAGAAAGGACTGCAATCGGCAATCTCGCCAACAAATAAAAATTTTTTCATTGGTACATTATCAGCAAAGTTTTGAGAACAATAATCACTGGTTCGCATGATTTTTTCAATCAAGCGTTCAGAAGAAAGCTTAATTCTCAAAAATCCTTTGCTTTGGATATTTTTTAATGAGGAAAGATATTTAATCACAATTTTATCAGAAGATTTGATAAAATTTTCTACTAGATTGTATGAACCTGATCTAATACTTCTTGTCAGCAGAATACCGGCATTGGAAAAGCAAAATATTTCCGAATTTTTTCTGTATATATTTACAATTGTAAAAGGTGAATCCTGCATTTGAAGATGTTGGGTATGAATGAAATTTTGCATTGCAAAAGGTGTTGTGGTTATTCCTTTAAGCTTGAAGCCTGCTTTTGAAAACAGGGTTTTTAATTGATTAACCTGTATTTTTTCAATGGCAAAGGCAAGAAGGTTTTTCTTTTTATTACCTTGGACTATTTTATCACCGATTATTTCGAAATCAAATATTTCCTTGTCTGCATCAAAATCAACTTCTTTTTTTAATCCCCAGAAAGCTGCATTGGCAATTTTTGCCTGGGCAACATCAGGTATTGTAATATTTCTTAATTTTAAATTCCCAGAGTCAATGGTACACCATGTAGGGATATTCTTGAGTCCCTCTGTGAAATTTTTTAAATGCGACTCTAAAAATAATACATATCCTTTATCTTCTATTCCAAGTTTATCGGGAAGTTCAATATTTGCCCATTTTATAAGTCTTTTCTCCTTGTTAGAACTTAAAACAAGGGTGATACCTTCCGGATTTAACAAAACGCCTAAATTTAGGTTTTTTTTCTTTATTTTTTTTAGATTAACAGGTTCAATCTTGCGGGTGGAAGTCGGAATATTTGTTTTAGGCTTTTTGTGATTTATGCCACGGATTACGTCTAACAATTTTTCTGTAGAATTTTCTTTGACAGATGTTCCCAAATTATCTCCACAATACAAAGGAAAATTAGTAGACTACAGCTGGAATAACCCTTAATCCATTGGGTTGTCAACTAAAAAGTGAAAACCAGGTGTATCAATTGAACATTAGTTACAAGCAATCGAGAAATTTGGCAAAATTATCCCTGTCGTTCTGGCTGATTGTTTTAACCATCACTCCAATCCCATCATCAGTTTCACGCATAACTTTTGCTACAAAAGTAAAGTTATCACCACAGGGGTCTGTCAGTCTGATAGAAATATCTTCACCAAGAGCTATTTTTTGATCGGTCTTAATAAAAGCACCAGTGGATGAAATATCTTCTGTTTCTGCAAAAATCTTTTCTTGTTCAGTGCTTACCTTGACTTCAATAAGAGTTTTTTTCCGTTTTGCCACACGTTCTTCAATTTTGTGTATGTTTTCTTGATTTGGATTTTCTTTGGCTAATTCAAGAATTGATAAAATTTTTAAATCAATATCCTCATCTGTTTCAAGGATCTGTTTTATGATGTAAAGTTTATCGATCATATTGTTCTCCCGAACATATTTTTTGCATGAATAATTTTAGAATCAATCTTGCTGATATCTTAAAAATTGTCAAGTAATTCTTTGGCCAACAATTAAAACTAAAACACATTTTGTCTGTAAAAAACAAAAATTAATCCAAAAAAATATTCTTATGGTTTCTAAATTATAAAGGCAATGCTATGCTATGGCAGTATTGCCTTTGTAACTTAGAAAATCAAACAATTGATAGATAAAAAAATGTTGAATATAGATTGTATAACAAAAAGTTTTGGAGATCAGACCCTGTTGAATAAAACAGGTTTTCGTATTAATCCGGGAGAAAGGGTAGGGCTTGTTGGCAGAAACGGCCATGGTAAAACTACTCTTTTAAATATAATATCCGGAAGTGATCACCCGGATGAGGGAAACATTTCTTATCCTTCGGGATATAGAATCGGATTTTTGCCGCAAAAAATTTCTTTCACTGAAACCAGTGTAATCGACGAAGCCATGTTAGGACTTTTAGAACATGAAAAAGATCATTCCTGGAAAGCTAAAAAAATTCTGGTAGGACTGGGATTTAGTCAAAATGATCTAAAAAGAGATCCTGGTGAATTCTCAGGTGGTTTTCAGGTCAGGCTTAATCTTGCCAAAGTATTGATTTCAGAGCCTGATCTGTTGATACTTGATGAACCAACAAACTACCTTGACATTACATCAATTAGATGGATTTCACGATTTCTCATTTCATGGCCCCGGGAAGTAATGCTTGTAACACATGACAGAGGCTTCATGGATGATGTTGTCACACATATTGCAGGTATTCATAGACATAAAATAAAAAAAATCAAAGGGGATACATCTAAATACTATTTACAGGTTGCTCAGGATGAAGAAGTCTATGAGAAAACCAGGCAGAATGAAGAAAAACGAAAAAAAGAAGTTGAACTATTCATTTCAAGATTCCGGGCAAAAGCCCGTCTGGCCAATATGGTGCAATCAAGGATAAAAACGCTGGAAAAATCCCAGACAAAAGAAAAACTCCAAAAGTTGAAAAACCTTGAATTTGAATTTAACTATCTTCCTTTTTCCGGCAAACAGATTTTAATGATAGACAATTTATCTTTTGGCTGGCAAAGAGACAATCTGCTCATTAACAACTTTTCTTTGAATGTTTATCCTGAAGATCGTATAGCAATTATCGGTAAAAATGGTAAAGGAAAAACAACGCTATTAAAACTGATAAATGGCGATATCACCTCTATTTCAGGCAATATTAAAATTAATCCTGGTGTGCACCTGGGGTATTTTGAACAGACAAATATTCAATCTTTGAATGATAATTTTACTGTTGAAGAAGAGCTTATTCTCTCTTCTATTGATTCAGACAGACAGGCTGCAAGAAATATCTGTGGAGCAATGATGTTTGAACAGGAAAGTGCTTTAAAAAAAATAGCAGTGTTATCAGGAGGAGAAAAATCAAGGGTAATGCTGGGTAAATTGCTTATGAGTTCTTTAAATTTATTATTGCTTGATGAACCCACCAACCATCTGGATATAGAGTCTTGTGACTCTTTTGTTGCAGCTCTTGATAATTTTAAAGGGGCTGTGGTTATTGTAACGCATAATGAAATGTTCCTCCATTCACTTGCAAACAGGCTTGTGGTATTTAAAAATAATATTGTATCTGTTTTTGAAGGTACTTACCAAGACTTTTTAGACAAAGAAGGGTGGGAAGATGAAGAATTAATTGTTGAAAAAAAGCCCAAAACTACTGTTTTATCAAAAAAAGAAATGCGTCAGAAAAAATCAGAAATCATTATTCAAAAATCAAAAAAAATAAAACCGATAAAAAATAAAATTGAAGCTCTGGAAAATGACATTGAAAAAAATGAAACCCAGATGGGTAAAATCAATGAGGAATTATTAGAAGCCTCTAATAATAAAGATGGCAAGAAAATTCAAATTTCAGCTAAAAAACTTGCAAGACTTGAAAAATTGAATGAAATATTATTTGATGATCTTGAAACTCAAATGGATAGTTTTGAAAAAATAGAAGATTTGTTTAACAGTCAATTAGAAATCATTGAAAGGTAATAATTTAAGATGGGAAAAACTAATTTTAAGTTTTATTATGGTATTATACTGATAGCGGTAGGATTAGGTGTTTTTTACCGCATCCCCCAAGTAATACTTCAAATCGAAACCATTGAATTTTTCAGACAAAAAATTTTTCTTGTCAGATTCTGTTTTTATATTTTAGGCGGGCTTTTAATTCTTGCTGGTGGTATTAGAATGTATAAGTTTTATAAATAAGTTAAGGATTTTAAATATGAATAAATCTTCCAGCCTGATGGCAACCATAAAAGATCAATCTGGTGCGGGAAAAACTAAGATAGGAGAAATTCTTTCAAAAGAAGGCCAGATAACCAGTATACAACTGGATGAAGCATTAAACATCCATAAAAAAACCAACGAGCGCCTCAGCACTATACTTTTAAATAAAGGATATATCGATCCAGATACTATCATTAATGTCCTCAATCGCCGTTATAATTATAAAGTCGTTAAATTTTCAGATATCAAACCCGATCCCAAGATATTGAAAATTCTGCCCTACACAATGGCCAAAACAGGTATGGTATTCCCCCTTGCATTAAAAAAAGAAGTGCTGTCCATTACCATGGTGGAACCAACTGATACTACTGTAGTTGAGGGACTTCAGGAAAAAACAGGAAAAACGATTCAGGCCTATGTCTCTACTGAAAATGATGTGATTCAAGCATACCGGGATTATTACAAAATCAGTGATGAAGAATATAAAAGTTTTCTGCAATTTGATGATGATCCTGAAGATGATGAGCCGGTCACTTCTGTTGAAGATTTTGGTTCACTGGTTTCCGAGGCAGCCGAAGAAATGGAACTCGGATATACTGAAGACGATGTCAAAGACGAATTCATGGCATCGGATGCACCTATTATCAAGCTTGTGAATGGAATCCTCACAAAGGCTATAAACGATGGTGTCAGTGATATTCATATTGAACCTTTTGAAAAATCATTTCAGGTCCGGTATCGTCTTGACGGAGCCATGTACAAAGCCATGAACCTGCCCACCAGTATTAAAAATGCAGTGATATCAAGAATTAAGATTTTGGCATCACTGGACATTGCAGAAAGAAGAGTTCCCCAGGATGGCAGAATAAAACTTCGGCTCGGCAAAAAAAAATCTATCGATTTCAGGGTGTCGACCCTGCCGACACTTTTTGGCGAAAGCATTGTCATGCGTATCCTTGACCAAAGTGCTCTAAATGTTGATTTAACCAAGATGGGATTTGAAGTATCGACTTTTAAAACCCTGCAAAGATGTATTTCTCGTCCTTACGGGCTTTTGCTAGTAACTGGTCCGACAGGCTCCGGAAAAACAACAACGCTTTATTCCATACTGAATCGTTTGAACAAAGAGGATATCAAGATATTGACTGCAGAAGACCCGGTTGAGTTTAATTTTAAAGGGATTAATCAGGTTCCGGTGAGAGAAGAGGTCGGCATGACCTTTGCTGCGGCTTTGAAAGCATTCCTGCGCCAGGATCCGGATATTATTATGGTGGGGGAAATCAGGGATATGGATACTGCAGAAATTGCAATAAAAGCTGCGATGACAGGCCATCTGGTTTTTGCAACCCTTCATACCAATGACTGTCCTTCAACAATCGGACGTCTCATTGATATAGGTATTCCGCCTTATATGCTGGCTTCGGCGGTTACCATGGTATTATCACAAAGGTTATCCAGAAGACTTTGCCCTAATTGTAAGCAGCTGGTTACGGGTCATGATCCCAATGAACTTGAATTACAAGGCTTTTTAAAAGATGAAATAAAAAATTTGAAAATTTATGGCGCCAAAGGATGCCCTAATTGCAATGGAACCGGAAACAAGGGCAGGGTGGGGCTCTTTGAATTGATGGAGGTAACCGATGAAGTCGGCAAGGCCATCACCGCTGAAGTGGCTGAAGATCAACTCAGAAAGGTGGCCATATCAGAAGGAATGGTGCCACTAAGGGATGCGGGGCTAGTAAAAGTCAGAGCAGGAGAAGTCTCCCTTGAAGAAGTATTAAAAAAGACAACTATCACGAAAGAGGCTCTTCCTGCATATCTTATTAATCCTGATGTTGAAAAATACGAGGATAAAGACGTCATTATAAGGGAAGGCAATACTGATATTGATTTTTTTAAACTGATTCAAGGCGGGTTATACGTTGTTAAAGGCGGTAAAAAAATCGCTGAAATCAATCAACCCGGGGATTATTTCGGGGAAATGTCCGCCATCACTGGAGAAGCAAGGTCCGCGTCCATACTGTCCAAGGGACGATCAAAGGTTAAACGGTTTCCCGGTGATAAATTAACTGAAATAATAGAAAAATATCCAGAAGTTGCAAAGCATATGTTTGGTGTACTTGCAGCAAGACTTAATAAAGCAGACCAGCAATTTGTGAGGATGCTAAATCAGATTAAAAAAACCAACACAAATTAAGAGGATAATATAACTATTGATTTTCTTTGGACTCTTTTTTGAAATATCTATCCTTTTCACTGTAAATACACCCACAATATTGTTGGCGGTACATATTTAGCTTTTTGGATTCATCAATACCAAATCGCCATCCTTCCCTGAAATCATTATATAAAAATTTTAAACTGTATTTTTTGGCAATAGCCTCTCCGGTTTCTCTTATTTGATGATGATTTTGAAATCTGCTGTATAAAAGGGTGGTGGAAAAGCTATCAAATTTACCTTTTTTAGCTACAAGTGCTGTTGCATTAAGCCTTTCGTAATAACAATACCGGCACCGATCCTTTTCTCTAAAAACAATAGATTGAAGGAATTTTTCGATCTTGTAATCTTTTTGATAAATTACCTTTAACCCAATAGATTGAGAATATTGCTTTAGTGTTTCTTCTCTTTTTTGACACTCCTGAAAAGGATGGATATTATGTCGATAATAAAATCCCATCACCTTCATGTCCATCTTTTTTAAGAGTTTAATCGGATAAATAGAGCAGGGAGCACAGCAAATATGAAGTAATAGTTTCAATCTCTTCTCCCGAATATTGAGGTGCCCACTCTTATCATTGTCGACCCTTCTTCAATGGCAACTTTAAAATCATTGCTCATACCCATGGACAGGTGCTCCATGGATTCAGTTTCATTTTGCTGATTAATAATTTCTTTTTTAATCCGGGCCAGTTGCTGAAAATAGATCCTGGCTTGATCAGGGTCTGAGTAATATGGCGGCATACACATTAATCCCTTTATGGACAGATTTGGATAGGCTTTGATTTGAGTTATTAATTGCATAGTATCTTCTATCTTGGCTCCGGATTTTGTGTCTTCTTCACCAATATTAACCTGGACAAGTATTTTTTGGATTTTATTAATTTTTTTGGCCTGCTTATCGATTTCCCTAGCCAGTTTTATAGTATCAACAGTGTGAATATAATCAAAATATTTAACGGCAAATTTTGCTTTATTAGACTGTAGGTGACCTATAAAATGCCAGCAGGCAGCATCTTTTCCAATTTGATTAATTTTATCAATCGCTTCTTGAATATAATTTTCACCAAAATGTTTTGCCCCAGCCTTAATGCATTCGATCATGGCTTCTACGCTTTTTCTTTTACTGACAGCGACCAATTGAATCTTCTCAGGTTTGCGGCCAGAGGACATTGCAGTATCAATAATTTGTTTATTTATTTTGTCCAGATTATCTTTGATGGATGGCATGATGATTTAAATCCTTAAATTTGGATGATATTTAAATTCATTAGTTCTTCAATGACTTCACAAACAGGCAAGCCAACAACATTAGAATAGGAGCCTGAAATTCGTTTGACCAGAAATGCTCCAATTCCCTGTATAGCATACGAACCGGCTTTGTCAAATGGTTCCCCTGTGTTTACATACCATTGTATTTCCCGGGGACTTAAATATTTAAAAGATACTTTTGTTTCCACAGATTTTGTAATTATGGATGTTTTTTTCTGATTAACTATAGAAAAACCTGTATATACGCTGTGTTCACAATCGTTTAATTTATTCAGCATTGCAATTGCCTGGGTTTTTGACCGTGGCTTGCCAAGGATTTGACCATCACCAACAACGATGGTATCAGCTCCTATGACCCAGTCATCTGGATAAAACAAGGCAGTATTATTTGCTTTTAAAAGAGAGAGCTCTTTAACATATTTCTCAGGATTTTTCATTGAAATAGATTTTTCATCTGTATTTGATGGGGCTATTTTAATGTTTAATCCAAGCTGTTCTAAGAGGTCTTTTCTTCTAGGAGATTTGGAAGCCAATATAATTTTTTTTGTACCAATTAATTTCATAGGATTCTCTTTTATCAGAAATCATTCAAACTGACAATCTTCAGGTTTTAAGCTTGCAAAATTTAAAAAAATAGTATAGAAAAATCAAGAATTCGCCTGGGTGGCGGAACTGGTAGACGCAAGGGACTTAAAATCCCTCGGAGATAATCTCTGTACGAGTTCAATTCTCGTCCCAGGTACCAATTCTTAATAAAGGCTTTCAGCGATTTTCACTGAAAGCTTTTTTTATTGGAATTTCGACGACTGTGCCCGAATTTGTGCCCACCTGGGTTTTTAAGTAAACTTCTTGTTTTTGGGCCGCAATGATTAAATCTGTATCACTTACAATGTTGTATCTTCCAAAAACTGATCTTATTTTATGCCCAAAAATCATCATTGCCTTGTAAAAAACCACTTCAATTTTTCCTTGCACTGCCAGAAGACAAGCGATATAAAACCCATAGTCAAGATAGGCGTTTCCGGAATAGACCCGCGGCACTGTTCAACAACATTTTATCAATAATCTCGCTTGCCGGAACACCGGTTCAATATCACAAAAAAACTGCATCAGATCTGAGTGTTAAGGTCTTTTATGGATGGGACTATGTGATAAAACGCTTTTAGTTGGGCTTATTAAGTTAGGAGTCATTAGTATCATGAAAATAGTTTTAGTGCGACCGAATTACGAAAGCCACATCATAACCCCACCTATTGGGTTAGGCTATCTTTCCTCATATTTGCGTGAATACGGTATCAAAGTTAAAATCTTGGATGGTTTACGCGACAATATAGACAGTGCAACTTTGCAGAAAAGGATACTTAACGAAGATCCAGATGCTGTCGGAATTACATGTCTCACAGCTTTTTACAAAGAAGTTATTGATTTATCTCGAATACTCAAGAAAGAAAATATAAGGGTTATAATAGGTGGGGTTCATCCCACTTTTCTTCCACACGAAACACTTAATGATTCAAGTTGTGATTATGTTGTTCTTGGAGAAGGTGAAATAGCACTGCTAAAGCTTATTCAAAACAACTTTGAAAATGATGATATTGTTGGCGTTTATTCAAGAAAAGATATTGAAAAAGGAACGAGGCAATTTGTAAAAGCAGAAAGGATCACATATCTTGACAAACTCCCATTTCCAGATTGGGAGCAACTAAATCCAATCGAATATCCAAAAGCTCCACATGGTGCAATAGTAAAAAATTTCCCTGTTGCTCCGATAATGACAACTCGAGGTTGTCCTTACAGATGTACATTCTGTGCAAGTCCCAAATTCTATGGTCGTAAAATACGTTTCAGGTCACCAGAAAATGTTATTGAAGAGATTAGATATCTCATTAATCAGTTCGGAATCAAGGAGATACATTTTGAAGACGATAATTTGACTCTTAAACGAAACCACATAGAAAAAATATGCGAGCTTATTATTGAAAACGATATCAAAATAAGTTGGGCATGTCCAAATGGTATTAGAGCAGATAAAGTAGATGGTTCCCTTTTGGCACTTATGAAAAAAAGCGGGTGTTATTACTGCGCTTATGGTGTTGAATCTGCTGATAAACAAATACTTTACAATATCAAAAAAGAAGAGAAAATTGAAACAATTGAAAACTCTATTAATCTGACTGCCAAAGCTGGGATCTCTTGTCAGGGGTTTTTTATATTCGGTCTTCCTGGAGAAACTAAGGAAACGATAGAGAAAAGTATTTGTTTTGCGAAAGAATCTAAGTTAGCCCGAGCCCAATTTCTTATATTGGATATACTTCCAGGCTCCGAACTTTGGGATACACTTAAAGGTCAATTTGTCCCTAAATGGGATAAGAAAAGCTATAAGGAACCGGAATGGCTCCCTGAAAACGTAACAAGAAAAATCTTACTACAAAGTCAATCAAGGGCTTTTCGTGAATTTTACTTTAAATCACCAATGCGATTTTTAAAACTTGCTTTATCAATAAAACCTGGCCAGATTAGGTACCTTTTACGTCGACTTGTAGATTATAGAATTATCAAAAAAGCCTAACAATAGGCTTGTTCGGACGTTCGTACCTCGCGCCGCCCAGCCGCACGTTCAAGCTAATTTCTTGCAAACTCTAACCCGATCTTACAACATAATCTTTCAGGATATGATTGCACCGTTTTGCCGCTTTTTTTACTTGAGTTTTGCCCTGGACTCCACCGGTTTGTTTAATCCTTGGAATAATATACAGTTGCAGATATTGGATCCGATGTCTTAACCAATTCACGTTCCCTGATCCTGGAAAAGATTGCATCAGAAAAGAGGGCAGGGAATGCAATTGTTTTGAAAAAAATTCAAAAGGACGTTGATGTGTTTCTTATGTTCGCCAGGCGGCGGATAGGGCTCTTGGTAAAAGTTAATTTTTAATGAAAATATAGCCCAGAGGATTGTTTATCCTCCTTACAGATTTAATTATTGTTCTGTGGCTATCGACAACAAATAATTCTTGAGTTTTTCAATTAAACAGCGTAAAAATCCTTTGAACTTAATAAATATATTGTAGTCGTTTTAGAATTGATTTTGTGCCTAAATTGTGCCCGTCAAGGTCAAACATTTACAAACAGTTCCAAACGAAACCAAAAATAGGCAATGGAAACGTCTGGTATATAGGGACTTGATAAAATAGAACATATTAATTTGAACTTATTGGAATTTAAAATTCCTCGGAGATAATCTCTGTACGAGTTCAATTCTCGTCCCGGGTACCACTTAATAATAAAGGGTTTTGGCCTTTTAACCAAAACCCTTTATTAAATTACATCCTTTTTAAAGCCAAAGCAAAGTTATCATTTTATGGATAAAATTAAAATCACCGGAGGCAGGCAGCTTTGTGGAGAAGTAGATATCAGCGGGGCTAAAAATGCTGCTCTTCCTTTAATTGCTTCAAGTATTCTGGTTAAAGGCAAAATATGTTTTACCAATGTTCCAGACCTAATGGATATTACAAGCATCAGACTTCTTTTAGAGGACTTGGGAGCAACCTGCAAGGCTTCTAAAAATTATCTTGAAGTTGATGGTTCTTCCATCAATAAAATTGAAGCAGAATATGATCTTGTCAGAAAAATGAGGGCTTCTATTCTCGTCCTGTGTCCTCTTGTTGCAAGATTCGGTCATGCAAAGGTATCGTTACCCGGTGGGTGTGCTATTGGAGCCAGGCCTGTAAACATGCACCTTGCAGGCCTTGAAGCCTTGGGTGCAAGTATAAAAATCGACCATGGTTATATTGAAGCTAAGGCAAGCCGGCTTATCGGTAATGATATCTACTTTGATATGCCCACTGTTACCGGTACTGAAAATTTAATGATGGCGGCTTCACTGGCAAAAGGAACAAGCGTATTGAGAAACGCAGCAAGGGAGCCGGAAATAGTTGCCCTTGCAGATGCTTTAAATAAAATGGGTGCAAAAATAAAAGGTGCAGGAACAACCATAATTACCATTGAAGGAGTTAAAACTCTTAGTCCGGTTGATATAAAAATTATACCAGACAGGATTGAAACCGGCACTTTTATGGTAGCAGCTGCAGCTACTGGCGGAGATATCCTCATCAAAGGATGTGAACCGGATCACATAGGTGGTATAATTAATAAACTAAAATCCACCGGCACCATAGTAAAAAGTTTTACAGACAGCATTAGAATCATTAGTAATAAACCAATTAAGAGTGTGGATATTAAAACCCTTCCTTATCCAGGTTTTCCAACAGATATGCAGGCCCAG
This sequence comes from Desulfobacula sp., assembly GCA_018645325.1. Taxonomy (GTDB): domain Bacteria; phylum Desulfobacterota; class Desulfobacteria; order Desulfobacterales; family Desulfobacteraceae; genus Desulfobacula. The sequence continues at coordinate 66,075 of JABGOU010000007.1, read as the reverse complement.
TTCATGACTTTAATGACCATTGCAAATGGAAACAGTGTCATTCATGAATCCATTTTTGAAAATCGATTTATTCATGCAAATGAACTTTTAAGAATGGGGGCCAATATTTCAATATCAAGTGGAAATGTTGCCATGGTCAGGGGAGTAAAAAAACTTCAGGCAGCCCAGGTGATGGCCTCTGATTTAAGAGCCAGTGCATCCCTTGTTATTGCAGGACTGGTCGCAGATGGGACAACTATTATTTCCCGAATATATCACATGGACAGGGGTTATGAAGCCATTGAAAAAAAATTCTCTTTGCTGGGGGCTAAAATAGAGCGTATTTCATAAAATTTTAAAATATTAGGTGAGATCATGTGAAAATATTTTTTTTATCCTTAAGGCCCACATCTTTTTTCCTTTTTATGACACTTATGGCAGGGATTCTATCGGGTAGTATTTGTCCTGATGGTAAAACTTTCATCTTTCCTGCTTTTTATTTCTTATCTATCCTTATCTGCTTATCTCTGTATTCATATAAAAAATTATTTATTTTTTTAATTCTCGGCTTGGTTTTTTGCTCAGGCTACCTTTTGATTCAGACAAGGTTAAGTTCTGATTTGCCTTTACATCATATTTCTAATTATTTAGATACAAAAAAAATTAAATTAACTGGCCGGGTGATTTCATTTAAAAAGCATCATAAAATAAAATATTCCACTATAGTTTTGATCCAAAGTATTGAAACAATAGGCGATACGAAAAAAAAGGCCACAGGTAAAATTATATTAAATATATATGGATTATCAAAAACAGGCCCTGAATTTGGTGATATTATTATATTTGAGTCATCAATTAAATCCATAAGAAACTTTATGAATCCAGGGGCATTTGATTATCAAAGATTTTTAAAATTAAAGGGAATATATGGCACAGCTTATAGTGATACGAAAAAAATAAAAATTTTGACACAACCCGATCAAGTCAACGTTTTTTTAAAACTAATTCGTAAGATTGAAGATTTAAGAACACGTTATTATGATTTTATCTCGATACACGCCAAAGATTCAAAAAGCTCTACAATAATAGCTTCTCTGGTTACCGGGAAAAAAGAGATAATTTCTCAGGATTTACGTGATTTATTTTCAAAGGCTGGTATTAGTCATCTTTTAGCTATTTCGGGGCTTCATCTTTCCATTGTAAGCCTTTTGTTTTTTAATCTTTTTTACCGGATTTTATCTTTTTCCCCCAGTCTTACGAACTCAGGAAGAGCCAAAAAAATTGCAGGCATATTAAGCATTTTCCCTTTGACCGGATATGCTGTTTTTTCTGGCTTTTCCCCTTCCACTCAAAGGGCTTTCATAATGATAATTGTTTTATTGTTTTCTTTTGTTTCTGAAAAAGAAAAAGATATTGTTTCAAGCCTTTCTGTTGCAGGAATTATAATTTTAACACTGGACCCTGCAGCACTTTTTTCCATATCTTTTCAATTATCGTTTATGGCAGTTATTTTTATTGTCGCTGGTGTCTCGGTATTAAAAAAGTATTTTTTATTACAAAAAACAAGTGTAATCGCCAAAATGGGCTTAATGCTATGTATAACATTGTTTGCAAGTCTTGGGACTTTCCCATTAACAGCACATTATTTTAATATTGTATCTATTATTGCGCTGTTATCAAATGTTATTTTTATTCCTGTTATAGGGTTTATTATTTTACCCCTGGGGCTCATCTCTTTTGTTTGCTTTTCTTTTTCTCCAGTTTTTTCAATTTTAATTATCAATGTGTGCATCCAGATTCTTTCAGTTTCGATCTCAATATTAAATTTTATTATTTCCATTCCCTTTTCATGGTCAAGGGTCGCAACTTTGCAATGGTATGAAATAGCAGCGATTTATTTGGTTTTTATCTTAATCTTTTTAAGTTTAAAAGGCCGGAAAAAATTATTGCCATTTATAGTATTCATAATTTTTTTATTGGTGATAGTCAGTTTTTCAACAGATCGGTTTCAAAACTCATCAAATTCAAACTTAAAAATAACCATTATAGATGTAGGACAGGGCAACAGTGCTCTTATTCAAACCCCTGAAGGGAAAACTATACTTGTGGATGGGGGAGGATTTTCTGATGCATCCTCGTTTGATACTGGAAAGTTTATTGTTGCGCCCTTTTTATGGCAAAAGGGGATATGGTCTTTGGATTATGTTATTTTGACACATCCTGAGTCAGATCATTTAAATGGACTGATATTCATTCTTGCTAATTTTGCGGTCCAGACTTTGATTAAAAATCACGATCGGAAAAATTCAGAATCCTATGTTAACCTGATGAGGCTCTGTAAAAAAGTAAATATCAGGATATGGACTCCTTCAACCCGGGCAGATCAATTGAACTTAGGGCCTATAAAACTAATCTTCTATGAATCACCCAACGAAAAATTTTCATACGGATACAATAATAATTCTCTTGTTTTTAAGCTAATATATAATAAATTTTCAATGCTTTTCCCTGGGGACATTTTAAATAATCGTGAAAAAAATTTAAGTAATAATACTGATATTAACCTTGATTCAAATATACTTTTATCACCCCATCATGGAAGCACAACTTCAAGCACTAAAGTTTTTCTGGACAAGATTAAGCCCGGGATTGTTATAATATCATGTGGGCGACATAACCGGTATGGTTTTCCTCACGATAAAGTTTTAAAACGATATAAAAAATTTGGAATACAAATTTTTAGAACAGATACAGATGGTGCAATTTTTATATCCAGTGATGGGAAGCATTTTTCCACAAAAACCCATATGGTTAAATAATATCAACGAAATTAAACCTTATTCTCATGAGCCTGTCAGATAGGTACTTTTTGCGCGCAAGAATATTGTTTTACACCGGAGTCCATTAGAAACGGCAGTATCACCTTGTTCTTGTTGCCACCGGAAACATCATAGGTAATACTCACAATTGGTACATTAATTTTTTCTTCAAGTTTTTGAGCCATTGCCTCTGTAATGAGTCCTGGACAACAGAATGCAGGATTGGTTTGAACCAGAAGTCTAATATCAGGATGTTCATTAATTATGTGGTGAATTTTTAAAATATTATCCATGGATTCTCCGGTATGTTCCTTTAGAATACCATATTCGGAAAGAATATTTTCATAAGAATCCTTTACTTTAAATGCAGATGTATTTAAAATTGGTTCAAAGTATTTATAGTATTTTTTTTCCATGACCTGCATTGCAACAAGAAGGGCCCCATTTGAAAACAGACTTAAATATTTTCCTTCCTTGAACCATTTTTTAAAATAAGAATTGGCGATAATTTTTGCATATTTGTAGTAAGATGTGGTAATTACTTCACCACCATTGTTTTCTATAAAATGGACCAGCCCCTGATTCATAATGTCATTATCTCTGACATACAGATCCCCGAAAATTCCAACTTTGGGCCTTGATTCTTTTTTTGTTTCAATGTCTGAAAATATCTCAATCGCATTTTTTAATGCTTCTTCTTTAGACTCTGAATTTTCAAAAGCATTACATAGGATTTTCAAGGCTTTTAGAAGTGAACGATCTGTTCTTCCCTTCTGGATTTCATAGGGCCTGATTTTGCAACCAATGTTTCTTAGCAATCCACCAAACATATAGGCAAAGTATGCGTTAGTGGATGCTCGATAAGAAATATCAAATAATGATAATTGGCCTTTATAAATTCCAGATTTTTCAAATCCATTACCATTTTTTTCAAGAATTTTTTTGATGTGATAAGGATACATTTTTATATTGCAGGCAATGTCCGAGGAATTTAACCACAACACACAATTTGACGGATCAAGGTTGTTTTTTTCAATTGTATGAATAAATCCTGCTGCCAATGCATTTAAAGGAATACATTGTCCTGTATTGGTCAATATACTTTTTTTCAAGGTTTCAGGAGTTTCTTCCATTAACAGGGCATTGAATCCTTCATTTCTTAAAACAGAAACAATCAGGCTGCCTGAGTATGAATCCCAGTTCGGATAAATAATGGTTTTGTTCTTTAATTTTGATAAAAATTTTGGATGGAGACAAGAAAGATCAACACTTTTTTCTTTGGATATTGTGGCGTTGTGATTTTGAAAAGACTGTACAGCAGCTTCAATCCTTGTTTCATACCCAACACTGGAATCATGTTCATCCAGATCAAGTACAAGGTAGGGCTTATGGAAATTTTCCATTATCTGCTTAAAATAATCAATGGCAAAAGAATCTGGAGAGCATTTAAATGAGCTGATATATACCGGGTAAAGATGATCAGATGATGCAGCAATATATGTCGCTTTTAGAATTTGTGCTGCATATTTCCAGTGAATCTCTTTTAACAAAGGGTTTATTTGGGAAAAATCCCAGGTATCAAAATCAAGCATATCTTGAAAAAAAGTTTTTACCCCAAGATTTTCAAAAAGTTGGGGGATATTGTTATTCATGTTTTCAGTTAAAACAGTGTAAGGCCTACCCAAAAGAAGAATATTAATATTTGAGCCTTTGGATTTATATTTGGGATATAAAGTTTTCCAGTTTATCTGGGTGTTTTTTTTAAATTCCAACGCACTATCATATGCAGCTGAAATATCAAAAAATGAAAATAGAAAATCAGATGATATTTTTTTCAATGATTTATATAATTCCAGTTTGGTATGAAAATTAGTATAAAGGTATTTTATAATCGGAGATATTATTCTTTTTTCATCGATATCCGTCAGACAGGATATAATTGATGGAGCAAATTGTGTATAGTAGCAATGCTGTCGCCGTTTATTTTCCTCTTTTGGTCTTTCTTCAAAATAGAAGGGCAAAAATAAATAGTCTACTTTATCCATTAAATACTTAATATTACCATGCAGAGAAACCACAGGAGCACAAAATTCAGCTCTTGCAATCGTTTTTCCTAATTTAACTGGATTTTTAAGATTTGAACTTGTTTTTGTTTTTATACCAAGCCTTGAAAAAAAATGAATCCAGAAATAGTTGTCTTCATATAAGTGGAGTGCATTTGGAATACCAATAGTAAAATTATGCTTAATTGTTCTTTCTTCAGTTTTTGGAAGGGCAAATTTTCTTATTTTTAACAGATTATAGGTATTTTTCTTTGGAATCACTTTATTTGTTTGATAATCTCTCCCACACAGGAAACCATATGCAATTGTTTTACCTTTAATGTCTGCAATCGTTAATTTGCAATGGTTTGTGCATAAATCGCAAGTTTCCATGCGGACAGGAATCTCTTGTTTCCATAGATCAAATCCTCGAAAATTGGAGCTCTGGGTCTGTTTTTCTTTTAATAATAATGCCACACCAAGGGCGCCTGTCAGGTGACAATATTTTGAGACATGAATGGGTTTTTTTAATTTTTGTTCAAATGCAGCAACAAGTGCCTTGTTTTTAGCGGTTGCACCTTGAAAAAGAATACAATTGCCTATTTTACCTATATTGGCCACTTTTGTCAGATAGTTATCCCTTACAGAATGTAAAACCGAAGCAAGAATTTCATTTTTCTCATAGCCCTGTGCAAAATAATAATTAATATCCCTTTCCATAAAAACAGTACATCTGTCACTTGCGACAGGTGATGACACTCCCTGTGTACGTTCAGAATATTCAGGTAAGGGGCAATCTAATTTTAAGGCCTGTTCTTCTATAAAACTTCCAGTGCCGGCGGCACATACTGTGTTCATGACAGAAGAGGTAACCATGCCGTCTTTGAGCAAGGTAAATTTGGCATCCTGTCCACCGATTTCAATAATGGTATCCACATCATTATTCAAATTAACTGCGGCTGTTGCATGGGCTGTTATTTCATCGGGTTCAATATCTGCACCAATAATTTTACCACTGATTCTTCGTCCGGAGCCTGTTGTACCGCACCCATTAATTTTTATTTTAATTCCATAAGAATTGAAAAACTGATCATGGGCTTTAAAAATCTTTTGAATTGCCTTCACAGGTCTTGAAGCAGTTTTTGTATAAAATCCTGCAATAGGTATCCCGTCCTGATTGATGAGGATGCTTTTGGTGCTTGTTGATCCTACATCTATACCTAAATATCCTTTAGTTATAGAGACTGTGGCTGGATTTTGATAAATATCAGCTTCAACATCTTCAATCTCATAGGAGGAAAAGCAGCTAAAATCAGGAAACTCTGAAAGTTTAAGATCAAGTCCTGGATAAGACAAAAGATTTTCTTTTGTTGCTGAAATAAAAAAATCTTTTGTCGACAAAAAGTTTGTTTTATCAATTTTTTTATTAGAAATAATTTCATCCAATAAGCAGAGTGCAGCTCCTGTTGCACCATAAAATATTGAGTTTGAATCAATGATAAAATTATAACCAGTGATTTTCTCAAGATGTTTTTTAACAGATATATTTTTAGAAACCCCACCGCAAAAAATAATTTTTTCCTCAAAATGTTTATATTTGAAAATTGTATTTGAAATATTTTTTGCAAGCCCGTAACATAGTCCATCACAGATTTGTTCAATACTATATCCTTCCTGCTGGGCATGTATGAGATCTGTTTTGGCAAAAACTGCACACCGGGTTGCAATATCAGGAATTTTTTTAATATTTGAAAGGGCTTTTATACTAAGTTCACATGATCCTCCCAACAGGTTTAACCTTCTTGCCTGTTGATCAAGGAAACTTCCTGTACCGGCAGCACAGGATGTATTGTGTTTGGTCCCGATATAATTTTGTCTGAGATCAAATCTGCTCAATGAAAATTTTTCACCACCGATGTGTAAAATTGCGTCAAATATTTTATTATAATATCTGGCCGCCCGTATAATCGTCATGTGCTCATCATAAAAACGTTGTGTTTTGATAAAAGAAGGGGTGGCATCGGTTGCAGCCGCATAGTTTATGTCACGTAAATCAATACGCCTGATTAAATTTGAAAGACATTGTTTAACCTCACCATGATGGCAACAAGTATCAGTATGAACAATATCTCCTTTTTGGGTTAGCACTATTATATGAATAGAAACAGATCCAACATCAATACCAAGAATATTAGAAAAGGATGCCATAATTATAATTTTTCCTTTACATGGTTCCAGAATTCCGAAATTCCTTTAAACCAACCATCAATAAACATTTTTTCATGGGTGAAGGAATTTGAAACTAATAGTTTTTCAAGCCCGGCAGATTGATAGATTTTATCAAAATAATCAAATAGTTGGGAATCAAAAACCAATTTATACGTGTCATCAAATTTCAATACGTATAAAAAATCTTCATACCGGGCTGTTTTTGCCCAGCGAAGCCCTTCTTCTTTTCCCAGTTTATAATATTGTCTTTCCCAAATCAATTTTTCCTGTTTTAATCGTTTAATAATTTCAGACATATTATAATCTTTTGAAAAACGTTTTTGGAATTCTTCTTTTTTTAAAATAGCATCAGTAACAACCTCTTGAAACATTTTTGAGAGATTGAAAGAAGCTCTCCATTCTTTGAGTTTTTCATGAAGCAGATCTGGAATACTTAAAGTAATTTTTTGAGCCATCTCTATCTCCTGTCATAACTTTTATAAGATATTATGTAATCATCTTACTATACGTATTATTTTTTTATGTACGTGTCAATTTAAAAACCTATATTTAATTCAATTAAATATCATTAATTGTAAATATTAGAATCTTGAATTTTTTAAGTTTACTATGTATACATACAGACCATGTTAAATAAATTGATTGAGAAATTTGGTGAAAAAACTATAAACCTGCTGAAATCCTTTGGCAGAATAATTCTTTTTTGTTTCTCCGGAGTGACAAATATTTTCACGCTGCCATTTCAATTTGCCAAGATTATTGAACATATGTGGTTTATTGGAACCAAATCTATTTTTGTGATAATTTTAACAGGACTTTTTACCGGAATGGTATTAGGGCTCCAAGGTTATTATTCCCTTGTCAAAGTTGGGTCGGAGGCAGCCCTTGGGGCTGCCGTATCTTTGACCTTGATTTCTGAATTAGGACCTGTTTTTACAGCGATTATGGTAACTGCAAGGGCAGGATCATCCATGGCGGCGGAAATTGGTGTCATGAGAATTTCAGAACAGATTGATGCGCTTAAAACCATGCATATAAATCCTGTCAGATTTTTGTTTTCACCACGGATTATTGCTGCTGCTATAAGTTTTCCACTGCTTACGGCTCTTTTTGATGTTGTCGGCATCTTTGGCGGTTTTATTTCAGGCTCCATGATGCTGGGCATCAATAAGCATGTATACATGGACACTGTTATCCAAAGTGTTAAAATTCATGATATTAATGTAGGATTTTATAAGGCATTTGCCTTTGCTTTAGTGACCACGACAATTTGCTGTTACCGAGGTTATTATACTCATCTGTACAGTGGTTTTGGGGCGCGGGGAGTAAGCTTGTCAACAACTAATGCAGTTGTTCACTCCTGCATTGCTATATTTATTTTTGATTATATCATTACTTTTTTTTGGGTGTAAATATGGCCATCCCTTTAATCCAATTTATTAATGTGAGTAAAAACTTTGGAGAGTCTCATGTTTTAAAGGGACTCAATTTATCGATTTACAAAGGTGAGATTACTGCTGTAATCGGAAAAAGCGGGACAGGCAAGTCTGTTTTGTTAAAACATATTATCGGACTTGTTCAGCAGGATTCAGGCCAGATACTTATTGAGGGACAGCCTTTAAGTCAGCTATCACCGAAAAAAATAAAATTATTTTATCAAAAATTGAGCTATATGTTTCAGGACAATGCTTTGTTTGATTTTATGAACATATATGATAATATTGCCTTACCCTTGGTCGAAAATTCAAGATTTCCAAAAGACCAGGTAAACAAGAAAGTTTTAAAGCGAATGGATCAATTGGGTTTGATTGATATAGAAAAAAAATTTCCCTCACAACTTTCCGGCGGTATGCGAAAAAGAGTGGCACTTGCAAGGGCACTTGTGATGGATCCTGAAATTGTTCTTTTTGATGAACCAACAACAGGACTTGATCCCATAAGAAAGAAAAAGGTGCATTCAATGATTCAGGAATATCAGAAAAAATTTGAATTTACAGCTGTAATTGTGAGCCATGATATCCCTGAAATTTTTAATGTAGTCCAGCGAATTGCTCTGCTGGATGACGGCATTATAAAATTTGAAGGTACAAAAAAAGATATTCTGGATTCGCAAAGCAAAATTTTAAATGACTTTATCGCTGGTAAAGATATTTAATATTAGCTATTCGGATCTATTTTAAGGAAAACCATGGATAAACGGAAAATTGAATTTTATGTAGGCCTTTTTGTCATCATAGGTGTGTTGTGCACAGGATATCTTTTTATTGTTCTTGGTGAAATCAGTTTTGTAAAAGATAAACAATACCCGGTTTATGCTTTTTTTTCTTCTGTCTCCGGGCTTAAAACAGGTGCGAAGATTGAAATGGTTGGTGTACAGATCGGAATGGTTTCTAAGGTGAACATTGATAAAGAACGATTGCTTGCAAAAGTAGAGCTTAGTATTGATAAAAATATTGAACTTTCAGAAGATGTCATTGCATCGGTTAAGACGTCTGGAATAATAGGCCAAAAATACATTGATATTCAACCCGGAGGATCTGATATTATACTGGGGCCTGGAGAGGAAATATTCAATACTGAGTCCTCCCTTGATATTGAATCTCTTGTAAGAAAATTAATTTTTATTAAAAATAATAAGTAGGTTTTCATTTGATTGCAGTTTTGTTTTAAATGATGATTATGGATGAAATAAAAGGAAATAGTCAGTTATGGGGAAAAAATCTATATTTTTTATTTTAGCAATTATTTTTATCCAGGTATCAACTTGTTTTGCCCAGGATAATACCTTTATCATACCTGTTTTATCAAACGATACGGTTTCCAGGTCTTTTTATCCGCTGGATAATCCAGATACCATGTTCTTGGCTCAAAACGCAAGGCCCATAAATAAAGATGATGAGCTGGAAAAAGAAATTTTTGAAGATTTTGATGAGACCTTTGAATCTGAGACCTTTTCTGATCCATTATTTTATTTTAATTATCTCATGTATACTTTTAACGATTTTTTATTTTTTCAAGCAATAAAACCCATTGCTGAAGGTTATAAAGCCATTATGCCCGTTCCTGCACGAAAGGGGATAAAAAGTTTCTTTCATAACCTTATTTTTCCTGTCAGATTCACTAACAGCATTTTACAGGGTAAAATCAAAGATGCAGGAAATGAAATTGGGATTTTTTTAATTAATTCAACTTTTGGCGGTATAGGATTTGTGCAGGTTGCCCAAAACAAATTTGATCTTCACACAGCCAATGAGGATCTTGGGCAAACCCTTGGTAGCTATGCCATTGGGAATGGATTTTATATTGTATTACCAATACTTGGACCATCAACACTCAGAGATCTAATAGGTATAGTTGGTGATAGCTTTTTAACCCCGGTCAATTATCTTGAACCATGGACATTATCATCAGGAATTAAAATCTTTGATAGGATAAATACGACTTCATTTCACATAGGTGATTATGAAGCTTTAAAAAGAGCGGCACTGGATCCTTATGCCGCCATGCGAAATGCCTATATCCAAAACCGTAAAGAAAAAATAAAAGAATAGATTAAAATTTAAATAAATCACTGCGACGGTGGGGTAGAAAATATTTCATTTTATGAGATCTGATAGCATTCAATACGCTCTTTTTTATATTGATAATATGAATTCCTTCTGTTTCAGTGACTGATTTGTAGAGAACATTTCCATCGGGTCCTATAAATACGCTTACCCCTGGAAAAAAAAGTTTTTTGGTGTTATTGCCGTTTTGATTGCAGGCGGCAATATAAACTGTGTTGTCAAAAGCCCTTGCTCTCAGGTGTCGAATCCAGGATTCGTATTTTTCTTGTGAACTGCCTCTTGGTGAAGCATGGGGAATGAAAATCACATCTACTTTCTTTAATGCCATTGCCAGCGATAATTCAGGGAAATGGGCATCATAGCAAAGTTGGATACCAAATTTAAGTCCTTGAGATTTAAAAATTTTAATTTTATTTCCCGGAGTAAAGTATTTTTTTTCAAAGGGTGCAGTATGAATTTTTCTATATATTTCAAATGATTTGTCAGGGTTGAAAACCAGGTGTGACGCGTATATATTTTCCTTGAGCGTTTTTTCTGCAAGCCCAACCAGTATCGTTGACTCCAATTTATTGGCCAGGGATGAAAACAGGCTCACCATATCCCGGGTAATGGGTCTGGAAATTTTTTTAATATCAGAGCCGGCAACATAACCGGTGAGGTTCATTTCAGGGAAAACAATAAATTTTGCACCTTTTTGGGTGGCTGCTGATATTAAGTCCAGGGTGGATTTTAAATTTTTTTCAAAATTACCGGCAATGCAGTTTTGAACGATAAGTGCAGCCTTAAATATCTTCATAATTTAAAATTGGCACTGATTTTAAAAACTCTTGTTGCAGGTAGATTCAGTATTGTCTCAACATCGGTCATTTTTTGTATTTGTTTAAGACTGTCCTTGATAATTTCAACAGAAGGGGCAATAAATGTGAACCAGATATTGAATTCATGATCCCGTTTATAATTGTGGGTAACTCCTGAATAAGCGTTAACTGTTTTTGTAAATAATGTTATTTTCTCCTCAGGGACTTTGGCCGCACAAAGGGTTGAATGGTATCCAAGTCTGTCAGGACTGAAATTGCCACCAATACGCCTTATGAGCATCTCTTTCTTCATTTGGTTGATCCTTTTGATCAACTCTTCTTCAGTAAGACCAAGTTTTTGGGCAAGAATTTTATAGGGTCTGGAATCAATAGGGAAATCAACCTGGATGTTATTAAGTATCTCTCGGTTTTTATCATTAATTACAGGCATATCTCAACTCCTTGAACAAAAAATATAAAAAGGCCCTGCACTTATCATGCAGAGCCTTTAATAACTAATACAAATATCGAATAAAGGTATTACTATACACATCCGGTTGGTTTTGGAAGACCAGCCATTTTACATGCACCTTTTCCTGGTCCTGAAGGAAAAAGTTCATAGATATGTTTTAATTTAAACTTGGTCAGCTTGGAAAGAACACGAACCATTGGAGCAATACCATTTTTTTCATAATAGTCTTGGAGAACTTTTATAAGTGTCCAATGTTCATCAGTAAGCTCTTCAATACCTTCCTGACCTTTTACATAGTCAACCCACTCCTCACAATACGTATTATAATCAAGAAGGAATCCATCTTCGTCTATTTCGAAAGGTTTCCCATTGAATTCAATTGTCGCCATCTAAAATTACCTCCTATAAAAAGTTTTTTATTGTTCTTTTAAGGCATACCGCCTTAGTTTCAATAATTAAAGCATGAATATATCTTAAGCAATACTTATTTGTCAATATAAAATAAAACCCGGTTAATATTCTTTCGGTGTTTGGTTAATCTGTTCAAGAGTAAAGACTGGACCATCTTTACAAACAAGTTCTTTTCCAATATTGCATCTGCCGCACATGCCGATTCCACATTTCATCTTGTTTTCAAGTGACATGATAATTTGATCTTCCTTGTACCCGAGTTGGGTTAAGGAAGGCTGGGTGAATTTAATCATGATCGGTGGCCCACAGATAATGGCATATGTGTCCTTATCTGCTTTTGGAGCGTTTTGTTCAACAATCTGGGGAACAAATCCTGTATGGTATTTCCAGTTTGGATCATCTGTTGAATCGACTGTTATATGCATATTGATATCACTTCGTTTTTCCCATTCATAGAGTTCTTCTCTATAGAGCAACATACCGGGAGATCTTGCACCATAGACCACATCAATATTCTTGAATTTATTCCTATTGGCGGGATCGAGCATATATATGATGGATGATCTTAAAGTTGTAAATGCAAATCCACCACCAATGATTACAACATTTTTATTTTCCAGTTTGTCCCAGGGATACCAATTGCCCAACGGGCCCCTGATACCCATTATATCACCAATCTTCATATTATGAAGGTGGGAAGTTACAACACCGGTTCTAAATACAGTAAATTTTACAAATCCTTTTTCAACCGGGGAAGATGCAATACCTATGGGAATTTCTCCAATACCTGGTATGGATAATTCCGCAAACTGCCCGGCCTGATATGAAAATTTTTCTTCATCTTCCTTGTTTAAAAACACAAATTTAAATGTTTTTAAAGATTTGTCTTCAGTTGCAATTTCAATATCATCAATGCGAACCGGATACGGTATATATGGGTTTTCCATGGTTCCTCCTTTGTTCGCTAATCTTGTTTTTTATATGTGTTCATAATATTGCACACTTCACGAATGTCGATATTGACCGGGCAGCTTTTAACGCATCTGCCGCATCCAACACACATGATTCCCTGATCGTATTTGTCAAAAAAGTATTTCAATTTATGCATAAATCTTTGGCGGACCCGCTGGGTCTTTGTAGCCCTTGGATTATGTCCTGTGGCATGCCGGGTAAATAATGACGACATACAGGTGTCCCAGTTTCGAAATCTGATGGATGATTTTTGCTTGGTTTCATCCTGAATGTCAAAACACCAGCAGGTTGGACAGACAAAGGTGCAGGTTCCGCAATTGATACAGGAGAATGCAACATCATCCCAGAAAGGAGCATCATGAAGCTCAAGTATGGTCTTCTCACTTAATTTATCCGTATCAATATGGGATTTAATGTTTTTTTCTGCTTCTTTCCTTAAAATATCAAAAAGTGCCTGGCTTTCCTTTTCATCAGCTTTGATTTCAAACTCACATACATCCATAAAGGCCTTGCCTTTATCTGTCAGGATCTTTGCCAGATATTTATCATCAAGATCAGCCATGAGAATATCAAGACCTTCTTCACAAAAGGGTCCTGTCCCGGTAGAAGTGGAAAAATCAAATGGGCCTGGTTTGTTGATGCCCAAACCTATCAATGTTGTTGCGTTCAATGCATCACACCAGTATGGATCACGAAAGTCATCTGTATCAAAATTAAGATTAACAATCTGAATTGCTTTAGCATCATAAGGCCTGATACCCAAAATTGCTCTTGGTGAGTTGTCCATTTCCACTCTTTTCATGATGTGGTGTTCTTCTTGTGACTCATCCAGAGTTGTGCAAAGCATCTTTTCAGTCTGGGGAAAAATAATAGATTTTGCTGACATAACTGAATCAGGATAATCCATTTCAGGCATGATATCCTTTTCAAGGCTTTTGATAAGAAAGCCGTTTTTATCTTTAACAGGACCAAAAAGCTTATAGGTCTTCCTTGATTTTCCAATGCCATTGGCCCAGTCTTTTTTATCAATTGTTATAAATTTCATTGTATACCCTTTTTGTTTACTTGATAAAATCGTCGGGATCATCCGGACTGTATGCGTCCAGGGGTGGACGTTTGGTGATATCTAATCCTGCTTCCCAGCCAAACATTTCAAATGAATCTTTATTTAATTTTCTTGTAAAATCTCTGACATTAATATCCATGGGGCAGGCTTGGACACATGCACCACAGTCAGTACAACGACCTGCACAATGAAATGCCCTTAAATAATGAAATGTGTTTACATCAGTTTTATTCTGACCTTTGCCAACCCACTGGGGGCTTGATTCATCTACAAAGCAGGTGGGGCAATAACATAAGGGGCATGCATTTTTGCAGGCATAACAACGTATACAATTTTTAGTTAAATCTTGAAAGTGCTGCCATTTTTTATCCGAATCCATAGCTTCAATTTTGTCAACATCCGGATAGGGATTGTCAAGAGTTTGTTCCTCAACAAGATCCATTGCCAGTACATCATAAATCACAGGGTTTTTATGCATGCAAACCTTGCAGTTTTCTCTTAAATAATCTTTCTTGTATAATTTTTCTTCTTTTAAGGAAGATTTAATATTAAGTGTATCACCATCTTCAGAAAATTCAATGATCTCATCATTAAACAATGCTGCAATCTTGAATTGATCAATCATTCCATTGCAGGGAACTCCTATAATAAAAAGTTGATCTCGTTTGATCTGGTTTTCTACAATATGAGTGACAATATTTCTTGTATCACATCCTTTGGCAATAACAGCTATTTTACCTTTTTGATCTCTTAAGTAATTGGCAAGATTAAGTCCGCATGTTGAATTAAAAACAAGTTTTTCAATATCTTGTTTTGATGTTATGGCAATAGGACTTGTTGCCAGGGGAATGGTTCCGTTTGCAAAACCAATAACTTTTTCAACCTCTTTTTTATCCAGAAGTTCCAAAGCCAGCTCCCTGATTTTATTTATACAGGTATTCATAAACTTACCTTTTTAATTATAGTCCTTTACAAGTTTCTTATTTGGCCCAAGTGCCCTTACTTTATCTGAAATCTCTTTAACCACATCCACAAATTTTGTTGCCTCTGCAGATGAGATCCAGGAAAAATGAATTCTGTCCCGTTCAATTCCCATATGTTCGAAAAGATTTCCCATTAAAGCAAATTTTCTGCGCGCATAATAATTACCATCCAGGTAATGACATTCACCCGGATGTCAGCCGGACACCCATACTGCATCAGCTCCTTCCCTGAATGCAGAAAGTATGAATTTTGGACTCATCCTTCCGGAACAGGGTATCCTTATAACTCTTATATCTGCCGGATATTCCATCCTGCTGACACCTGCAAGATCTGCTGCGCCATAGCTGCACCAGTTGCAAAGAAAACTTACAATTTTAATATCTTGATCAGCCATTATCTAATATCTCCTTTAAACCACTTCACTCATTGCATATATTTGTGAAAAAATCTGATTTGTATCAAAGCCTCGAAGATGCAGGGCACCGGATCTGCAAGATGCAACACAGAGTCCGCAGCCTTTACAAAGCACTGCATTTACATCTGCTTTTCCTTCAAATCTGCCTTCTGTTAAAAATAGTGGTGCTGAGTAGGGACAAATGGATACACAAACGCCACATTGACTGCATTTTAACGGATCAACACTTGCGACGGTTCCGCTTGTGAAAAGGCTGTCCTTTTTGGCAAGAAGTGTAAGTGCTCTTGAAGCAGATGCTCTTCCCTGGGTAATTGCTTCGTTAACAGGTTTTGGATAGTGGCCTGAACCACAAACAAAAACACCATCTGTTGCAAATTCAGCAGGGCCTAATTTTGCATGCTTTTCAACAAAAAAACCTTCATCGTTTAACGGTACTTTAAAGAAATTGGCAAGTGTCTCATCTTTTCTTGGAACCAATGCAACTGCAAGGGTAAGCAGATCAGCTTCTATTTCAATAGGTTTATTCAACACATGATCATTAACCCTGATAAAAAGTTGGCTGTTATCAATCCTGACTTGCGGCTTTTTGTCTACATCATATCGGATAAAGATAACTCCAAGCTCTCTTGCTTTCTTATATAAAAGCTCTCTTTCACCATAGGTTCTAATATCCCGATAAAGAATAAAAATATCCATATCAGGCTTACGCTCTTTGAGTTCAATGGCATTGTCGATGGAATGCGTGCAGCAGACTCTGGAACAATAGGGGCGGTCAGGCTGTCTTGATCCCACACACTGAATAAAAACTGCACTGTTCACCCTATCAAGATCCACATCATTGGTTTTAAACATTTTATCCAGATCAAGAGAAGTGATAATCCTGCTATCTTTCCCATATTTATATTCATCTGGTACAAAGGCTTTGGCTCCCGTTGCCAGAACAGCTACTCCATATTCAAGTTCAAACTCTTTATCATTGTTTTTCAGGGTTGATTTAAAGTTTCCCACAAACCCGTCAACGCTTTCAAGAGTGGTATTATTATGAACAATTATATTGTCGTTACTTTCAATTTCTTTGATCAACTCATTGAGTTTGGACTGAACATCTTCACCCTGAGCAGTTCTGTAAAGCTTATGAGCCTCACCGCCCAATTTGTCTTTTTTCTCAACAATATGGGTTTTATATCCTTGAGTCGCAAGGCTTTTTGCAGAAGTCATACCCGCTAATCCGCCACCAATAATTAAAATCGAATCATTTACAGTAATTTTTTCTTCTTTTAACGGCTCCGCTAAAGCAGCCTTGGCCACAGCCATTCTGACAAGATCTTTGGCTTTTTGGGTAGCAATTTCAGGATTGTTTTTATGGACCCAGGAATTATGGTTTCGAATATTGGTCATTTCAAACAGGTATTTATTTAACCCTGCGTTGGCCAGTGTTTCCTGAAAAAGTGGTTCATGGGTTTTGGGTGTGCAGGCTGCAATAACAATCCGGTTCAGGTTCTTCTCTTTGATGTATTCAACCATCTTAGCCTGGGCATCCTGGCTGCATGCATACATGGCCTCATCGGCAAATTCGACATAGGGTAATGTTTTTGCATATTCAGTGACATCCGGACAATCTACAACACCATTTATATTAGATCCACAGTCACAAATAAAGGCTCCGATTCTGGGTCGCTCACCTATAACATTGATTTCCGGTATTTTTTCAATAGCTTTAGTAAGCGTATTTCTGGCTGCACTTAAAGCATCTCCTGCAGCAGATGCTGCTGCACTGGCATCTAGAACCGATTCAGGAATGTCCTTGGGATTATTAAATACACCTGACACATAAATACCATCTCTGGAACTTGAGACAGGTTCAAATGAATCGGTCTTGCAAAACCCGTTAGGTGTTAGATCAATTCCAAGTTTATGGGATAGTTCTTTGGTCTCATTTGAAATTTCCAGACCCACAGACAAAACAATCATGTCATAGGTGTCATGGACTATTTGACCCAATTCGTCCACATATCGGATATTCAGATCATGGGTCTGAGGATTTTCAGTTACAGAGTGAACTCTTGATCGAATAAAATTAACTCCATGTTTATCTTTAGCGTTCTGATAAAATTTTTCGAATTCTTTACCTGGTGTTCTCATATCCATATAAAAAATAGAACAGTCCAGATCGCCTCCGGCATGTTCTTTGGCGATAATTGCCTCTTTAACTGCATACATGCAGCAGACAGAAGAACAATAAGGGTTGTCACACTTGTTTATATCTCTTGATCCCACACATTGGAACCATGCTATTTTTTTGGGATCCTTCCTTTTTTCAGCAAGCAGTTTGTCTTTTTTCTTTTTAGGATTTATCGGCAATTGTGGAAAAGTTGTAACATGTCCCATGGTAGGTCCAGTAGCCGACAGAATTCGTTCAAATTCCATGGATGTCACAACGTTTGGAAAATTAGCATATTGATAATTATCAAATTTTTCAGGATCAAAAGGGGTGAATCCCGGAGAGAAAATAATTGATCCGGCTTCAATGTTTATTTTTTCCTTGGTTTGTGTATAATCAATTGCGTTGGCAGGACATACATCCTCACAGGTCCCGCATTTATCCTTAGTTAATTTTAAGCAGATATCTGGATTAATAGCGTATTTCAGTGGAACCGCCTGGGGATATTCTACATAAATGGCAGTCCGTTTAATTAAATCCGCATTATAGGTATCATCAAATTTGCCTGGACATTTTTCTGCACAGGCCCCACATCCGACACACAGATTTACATCTACATACCTGGGCTTTTTCAGAATTTCGACCTGAAAATTTCCTTTCTCACCTTTTACATCAATTACTTCTGAAAGCGTTAGAAGTTCTATATTTAAATGCCGGCCGACCTCGACCAGTGTGGGTGAGATAATTCACATTGCACAGTCATTTGTTGGAAAGGTCTTGTCAAGCTGGGCCATAACTCCGCCAATTGAAGGACCTTTTTCCACCAAATAAACATAGTACCCGGAATTTGCAAGATCAAGAGCTGAAAGCATGCCGGAAATACCGCCACCAATAACAACCACAGATCCGGTTAGTTTATTACTCATATTAGTTTTCTCCTGTTGCAATTTATATCATAATGTTTCTTCATTATGAAAAATATATAAAATCTTATATTTTTCATACCAAAGTGCTATGTTATAGAGCTATCAAGTAAGAATTGTCAACAATTATTGAGGTGAAGAAAACATAGTTTATGAAAAAAATTATTGTAATTTGCGGCCCCACTGGAATAGGAAAAACCTCTTTTGCCATCTCGATTGCCAGGCGTTTTAATGGAGAAATTATAGGTGCAGATTCAATGCAAATTTACAAACACATGGATATCGGTACTGCTAAACCAAGTTCTGAAGAATTAAAACTGGCACGGCATCATCTTGTAGATTTTGTTGATCCAAAAGAGGATTTTGATGCGGGTCGATACGCTAAAACTGCCGATAATGCTATCGAAGATATTACCACTCGTGGAAAAGTTCCCATTATAACTGGTGGCACAGGACTTTACATCAGGGCACTTTTAAATGGATTGTTCCGGTCAAAGCCTATAAGTTCGAAAATATTAAATCAATTAACCATAGAACTTGAAGAAAATGGGAGCACAAGCCTTTATCAAAAACTTAAAAAATATGACCCTGATGCTGCAAAAAAAATACATCCCAATGATTCTTTCAGAGTGATTAGAGCATTAGAGGTTTTTCTGACTAGCGGCCGGAAAATTTCTGATCGTCAAAAAAACCATAACTTTGAGGACATAAGATATAAGTATTTTAAAATTGGATTATATATGGACAGGGAAAAGCTTTATGACCGAATAAATAAAAGGGTTGACAAGATGCTTCATCAAGGGCTGCTCAAAGAAGTGACAACCCTGGCTCAAAAGGGTTATTCATTTAACTTAAAATCCATGCAATCCATTGGGTATAAGCATATGGCAATGTTCATAACCAATGAAGTCGATTGGGAAGAAGCAGTAAGGCTGTTAAAAAGGGATACAAGACGATATGCCAAAAGGCAATTTACATGGTTTAATAAAGATAATAGTATTAATTGGCTTAAGCCTTCTCAAGGTCATGAGGCTGAAACCTTGATAAAAGAGTTTTTGACATAATTTTTTATTTTACATATAGTTCTTGTTTCTAGATTATGGGTTTGAAACTAAAATGAAAGTGTAATCAAAATAACCAATAAAATAAGCAATACCAAACATGATGTCTGACTATTTAAATAATTATCATTATAAATACCTGATTATTTTATTTGTAATCTTTTGTTTGTCTGCCTGTGCAAAAATGCCTGCAAAAGTACCTGTTGAAAAAGAAAAGGTCCAAAAAGAAAAAATTGAAGAAGACAGTCCAAAAATTTCCATTATAAAAAGTCTGTCTCATGAAGCCAAAAAATTTGCTATACAGGGAGATTTTCAGGATGCTTTATTTATTTATAATCAAGCTCTTTCTCAGGCTGATGCAGACCAAAAGCCTCAATTAATATCAGCCATTGAATCTGTTCTTGTGAAAACTCCTGCAAAAACCATACAGGAATTTATTAATATAAAAAATATTCATATTCCAAGATCATTGTTACTATATTGGCTTGGTTTGAATTATGCTTCGGAAAATAATGCTGTTAAATCCAGGGAAATACTTGAAGTCTTTTTATTAGAATATCCTGACCATCCATATTACTCTGATGCAGCTGAT
The DNA here is from genome assembly GCA_018645325.1 of Desulfobacula sp. Classification (GTDB taxonomy): domain Bacteria; phylum Desulfobacterota; class Desulfobacteria; order Desulfobacterales; family Desulfobacteraceae; genus Desulfobacula. The sequence continues at coordinate 45,586 of JABGOU010000007.1, read as the reverse complement.
CTTGTGGAAGATATGAAAAAATCACTTTTCAACAGGCATACAATTGGATGTCTTTTGCCTTTAACCGGAAAATATGCCATTTTTGGGAAACGAGCATTAACAGGTGTCCAATTGGCCATACAGGAATTGTCAAAAAAATATGATAAGCAATTCAAGCTCATCATAAAAGATACCCAGGCAAACCCGGATATAACCATTGACTGTATCCAGCAATTATATAAAAAAAATGTTGCTGGAATAATAGGACCATTATTAATGGTTCATGAAGCCGGGCAGGAAGCAGAAAAACTTCAAATCCCCATCATTGCCTTGACTCAAAAAAGTGATTTTTCTTTAAAAGGAGAATATTTGTTTTCAAATTTTATTACACCTGAAATGCAGGTTCGAACACTTGGTGAATATTTATTTCTCAATCTGGGCATAAAAAAGGTTGCCATTCTTTATCCAAATGAAAAGTATGGTAAAAAATATATGAAACTTTTCTGGGACATAGTTGATGAATATGAAGGAGAAGTAGTAGGTGTTGAAGCTTATGATGGTAAAAAAACAGATTTTTCAGACCCTATAAAAAAGCTTACCGGACAGTTTTTTCCGATTCCTGATTTTTTAAAACCAGAGTCAGTTATACCTGAAAATGATGTCAAATTGAACAATGATCAGGCTGATATGGATTCGGCACAAACAGATGCCCTATCAGACAAACCGATTAAAAAAGGTGAAGAAAAAATTCAAATTGATTTTGAAGCATTGTTTATTCCTGATTCGCCTTCAAAATTGAACATGATTCTTCCACAACTGGCTTATTACGATGCCAAAGGCATGTATCTTGTCGGAACAAATTTATGGCATAATAAAAAACTTTTAAAAGATGTAAAAGGCTATAATAAACAAGCTGTTATTGCTGACGGATTTTTTGATGGGAGTCAAAATCCGGCAACTTTAGAATTTACAAAAAAATTCAAGGCAGTGTTTAATACTAAACCCAAGTTTTTAGAAGCCATATCCTATGATACCACATCCATTCTTTTTTTATCTGCCATGGATGAAACCATTGATTCAAGGCAAAGTTTAAAGAATGCACTCAAGGTTCGGCGCATTTTTAAAGGTGCTACCGGTAATACTTTTTTTGATAAGGATGGCACGGCTCACAGAGATCTCTTTCTTATGACAATTAAAAAAGGGAAATTTGTTGAAATCAATCGATGAAAAAATCATCTTGACCAGTTGCTTCCAATACTGACTGCCAAAGTCTCCCCTGGGGGTCCATATTTTTCCTCTTGCCTGCTGACGCATCCATAGGAACATGAACGTAATGATTATTCCAATAACTGATCAATAATTTTGTTTTTCCAGCCATTCCTGCGTGTACTGCATCACGGCCAAGGAAGCCGCAAAAAACACTGTCATTTGCATTGGCAGGAAGGCTCCTGATAATATAGCTTGGGTCAATATATTTCAATGAAATGGGAATATTTTTTGCATTAAACCATTGAGAAATTTTATCTTTGAGGAAAAGACCAATATCCTGGAGAACAACATTTCCAGAAGGATCAAATTCTTTTAGCTTATCATTAAATAAATTTTGTCCGGCACCTTCAGCTACAATGATAACAGCGTGTTTTCGATGAATAATTCTATTTTCAAGGGCCTGTAAAAATCCAGTTTTTCCATTCAGGCAAAAATCAACCTCTGGAATGAGAACAAAATTTGCATCCTGTTGTGCCAGCGCGGCAGTAGCCGCCAGGAATCCGGAATGTCTGCCCATAAGTTTTATCAAACCAATTCCATTGGGGTATGCAACAGCTTCGTTGTGAGCCCCCTTAATTGCAAGAGTTGCAACATCAACTGCAGTATCAAATCCAAATGAGCGGGATACTAAATAAATATCATTATCAATGGTTTTTGGAATGCCTATGACCGATATTTTTAAATTTCTATTTTCAATCTCTTCTGCTATTTTTTTTGATGCCATTAATGTTCCGTCTCCACCAACCAAAAAAAGAATGCCGGCGCTCATCCGTTCCAAACAATCAACTATCATACCAATATCCTGGGTTCCCCTGGAAGAGCCTAATATTGAACCGCCTGTATTTTGGATTCCATAAACAGAATCAGGATTTAAATCCATTACCTCATGTTCAAACTCAGGTATAAATCCTTGAAGTCCGTGTTTGATTCCATAAATAGCCTTAACATTATATATGTGATGGAGTTCCAATACAATGGACCGGATAATATCATTTAATCCTGGACACAAACCTCCACAGGTTGCAATAACACATTTCAGTTTACTTGGATCAAAATATATTTTCTCTCTTGGTCCTGCCTGATCAAAGCTGTTTATATTATCCGGATTTATTCTTTGATGATTTATTTGAACATCAACAATTATCCTTGCCTCATCTGAAACAAATTTTTTAACAAGTTCCTTAGCTTTTGTGTGACGTTTTAAAGGAGAGATGATTTTTGGTTTACCAAGGGTTGGGATATCTGTGTTGAAATTAAAGTTTTTCATTGCCAGCCCCATTAAATTGAAAAGATCCTTTTCCAAGAATATCATGTAAATGTAATATTCCGTCAAGGCGGTTATCTTCCTCAACAATTGGAAGCACTGTAATTTGATATTTTTCCATAATATTTAATGCTTCATATAAAAAAGACTTGGCATTTAATGAATGTGGATTTGAACTCATGACTTTATCTACGGTTTGAGTTCTTAAATCTGTTTCTTTATTGGCCATGCAATGTCTTATATCGCCGTCAGTGATGATGCCTTTCAGTTTCTTCTCAAAGTCCAGAACAATCACCGCTCCTAGTTTAAACCTATCCATTTGTTCTAGGGCAAGGCCCATTAAAGATCCTGTCAAAACCCATGGTGCAGTTGAAGCTTCAAACATGATTTCACCCACTCTGCATGAAAGGCGTTGGCCTAATACTCCCCCAGGATGTGATTTCATGAAATCACTCTTTTTAAATTTTTTCATTGTAATCAAAACAACTGCAAGGGCATCCCCCATGGCAAGTTGTGCAGTTGTGCTTGAAGTTGGAGCCATATTAAAAGGGCAGGCTTCTTTTTTAACCCCTGTATCAATAAGTATCTCGCAAGATTTGGCCATGGTGGAGTCAAAGTTACCTGTAAACCCCGCAACCAGGCATCCGATATTTTTAATCACCGGGAGCAGTTGGTTAATCTCATTGGTCTCACCACTGTTGGAAATTGCGATAAAAATATCTTCACCACTGACCATCCCCAGATCCCCATGAAGTGCTTCAACCGGATGTAAGAAAATTGAATTGGTTCCAGTACTGACGAGAGTGGCGACAATTTTTTTACCAATCAGACCTGATTTTCCTATGCCGGAAATTATAACCCGGCCCCTGGAATTGCATATTGCATTAACAAGCCTTTCAAAAGAGCCGCTAATTTTCTTGGTTAATTGCAAAATACTATCTGCTTCAATTTTTAATGCTTCTTTTGCTTTTTCGATTATCATGATAAAATAATATCTCATTTTTATGGGTTGAAAATTTGCTTTATGTATTTGTTATATACAATACTCAACTTGTTTTTTATATAAAAAAATTATGATTGAAAAGAACTCAAATATTGACAGTTTTTTAAAATTGTGATATTTGCGTCAGGTTCAGACAATACAAGAAAAATGAATTAATAAAGAAAACAATGTGTTTCTCTTATTTATAACTTCAAACTACAGGATTATATTATGATTTGTACAACTATTAGGGAAGGCGACGATTGCGTATTTATGACAAAAAAAGGCTGCAGTTACAACGAAGGAGCATGTCTGGCCATAATTGATGAGTGTAAGGGATGCGCGAGAACTTCAGAATTTGAAACAGGTACTTATTGCGTAGCTGCCCCTGATCCTTCATTAAAATGGAAAAATGGAAACTGTAATATTGCAACCCATGTCAAAACCGCTGCAATTTCTAAAAAACAAAAGATTAATCCAATCAAGGCATCTAAAAGAAGATAATCTTTTTATACCCGTTTTCTTTAAACTCTGTGGTTTTTGCCTTAATAAAACTGCAGAGTTTTTTTTTCGGTTCTAATTTTATCTATTAACTATTTTAAAAGAGTGATGTATGAATCCAATTGCAAAAAAACTAAACAAAACTATTAATGGATCAAATCCCCACGTTTTTGAAATGCTTTCCAATATGGGAAAAGAGCTTTTTTTCCCAAAAGGCATTCTTAGTCAGAGTGCTGAAGCCAAACAAAAAGCAGATAAAATAAATGCAACCATTGGAATAGCCAAAGAAGGGGGTAAGGTTTTAAGCCTTTCTTCACTCACAAAATATATTAATAATATTGAACCTGATGATTATTTGACTTATGCCCCTTCATTTGGTCTCCCGGCTCTACGCAGCAAATGGAAAAACGAACTTTATAAAAAAAATACATCTCTTAAAAATAAAGCAATCAGTCTTCCTGTTGTGACTTCTGGTATCACACACGGGGTCAGCATATTCTCTGATATGTGGATTGATCCTAACGATGTGATTGTTATGCCTGATATGATGTGGGGCAATTATAATATGACTTTTTGTATCAGGAACAATGCACGCATAGTTCATTACAAAGCATATGATGATAAATTGACTCGATTTAATATCGATTCTTTTGAAAAAGTAATTTACGAACAGGCCAAAAAAAATGATAAAATTATTACTGTTTTAAACTTTCCCCATAATCCCAGTGGTTATTCTTTAAATGTAACCGAAGCACAAAAGGTTGCAAGTATTCTCATAGATATTGCTCAAAAGGGAACCAATGTGGTTGCAGCCTGTGATGACGCTTACTTTGGATTGTATTTTGAAGAGGATACCTGCAAGGAATCAATATTCTCTAAATTGGCTGGAGCCGATAAACGCCTTATAGCAATAAAACTAGACGGAGCGACAAAAGAAGATTATGCCTGGGGCTTGAGAATCGGTTTTATTACCTATGGTATTTGCGGTGATAATAATACTATTCTTGAAGCGCTGGAAAAAAAGACTGCCGGATGTATCAGGGGTAATATTTCCAATGCCTCTCATTTAAGCCAGACCATCATTTTAAAATCCATGTCAGATGAAAATTATGAAATTTATAAGCAAGAAAAATTTGAGCTTCTTAAAAGACGCGCCTTAAAAATAAAAAAGGTCTTAATAAATCCGAAATATAATAATGCCTTTGATGTTTATCCATTTAACTCCGGTTATTTCATGTGTATCCGACTCAAGGATGTGGATGCGGAAGAGCTAAGGGTTCATCTCTTGGATAACTATGGGACCGGTTTGATCTCTATTGGTAAAAAAAATATCCGGGTTGCCTTTTCCTGTCTTGAAGAGAGTGATGTTGAAACATTATTTGATATCATATTGAGCGGAATATCTGATCTAAAAAAAGGTTGATTTCATGGGTTTCAGAGAAAGTGTTGGTTCACAGGATATTGCAATTGCAGGGAGATGGCTGTTTTATTTTGTCTTAATCGGACTTATTGCCGGTTGTGGCGCCATTGTTTTCCATTATTTATGCGGACTGGGCATGCATTATTTCATGGATCTTCTGGCAGGATACCGACCGGCATCTCCAGCAGGAGAACACCTTCTCTTACCCCATACCCAGACACCTTTTAATAAATGGATGCTTTTAATTCTTCCTGCCTTAGGCGGCCTTGTAAGCGGGTGGATCGTTTACACATTTGCCCCTGAAGCCGAAGGGCATGGAACAGATGCTGCCATTGATGCCTATCATCATAAGGGGGGTCTGATCCGGGGCAGAATTCCTTTCATCAAAACAATTGCATCTGCTATTACATTAACAACTGGTGGATCAGGTGGAAGAGAAGGGCCCATTGCACAAATCGGGGCTGGTTTTGGATCTTTTCTGGCAACCAAGTTCAAGCTTTCCGAAAGAGAAAGAAGAATTATGATGGCGGCTGGTATAGGTGCCGGGGTAGGATCCATATTTCGTGCCCCTCTGGCAGGAGCGCTTTTTGCAGCCGAAGTACTCTATCGTGACCCTGACTTTGAATCAGAAGTCATTATTCCAGCAGGTATTTCCTCTGTTGTAGCCTATTGCACTTTCTGTCTTGTTTTCGGATGGGGCTCTTTATTTGATTCTCCAAATTTTAAATTTCAAAACCCATTGGAGTTGGGGCCTTATCTCGTACTTGCCGGCGTTCTAGTGCTTACTGCTATTCTTTATATTAAAGTATTTTATGGAGTTATTGATATTTTTAAAAAATTATCAATCCCCAACCATTTTAAACCAGCCATTGGTGGTTTAATTACAGGAGTAATCGGCTTTTTCCTTCCCTATACCCTTGCATTTGGTTATGGAATAGCCCAACAGGCAATTTTCAACCAGGTGGCCATTCCAACTCTGATTGCATTGGCTCTGGGAAAAATATTTACTACATCATTTTCTATTGGATCAGGAGGCAGCGGCGGTGTATTTGGTCCATCCATTGTCATAGGAGGAGCCATGGGAGGGGCTGTCGGAAAAATCTTTAACCTGCTTATCCCTTCTGTTGTTACGAGCCCTGGATCATTCGTTATAGTTGGTATGGCAGGTTTTTTTGCAGCAGCATCCAACACGCCTATTTCAACTATTATTTTTATCAGTGAGATGACCAATTCCTACCACCTATTGTTACCAAGCCTTATGGTATGTTCAATTTGTTATTTATTATGCAAGCGATGGACTATTTTCGAAAATCAGGTCAAATCAAGGATTGATTCTCCAGTCCATGCCGGTGAATTCATGATGGATATTCTTCAAACTATAAAAGTAGAAAATTTACGAAAGCGAATCAAAAAGGTCAAATGTGTCAATGAAGATATGGCTTTCAGCGAATTTAAAAAAATATTTTCAAGCACAAAACAACATTATTTCCCGGTTATTAATAGAAAAGGGGATTTTTCAGGTATTTTTTCATCAAATGATATTCGAGAAGTTATTTTCACAACCCATATCGAAAACTTGGTTGTCATGAAAGATATAATGGTGTCTGATTTGATTTACACCACACCTTCTGAAGATCTGAACACAGTCCTTTTAAAGTTGACACAAAAAAACATTGATGCTTTACCAGTTATGGAAGAGGAAAATTCAGGTCAATTGATCGGTTTAATTTACAGAAGGGATATCATATCGTATTATAATGATCATATCAAAAAAATAAAAGATCAGGAATAATTCACTTTTTTTAAAAAAAGCCCATGTGCAGGTCCTGTAGCACCGGCTAAGGTTCTGTCTTTTGCTTCTACTATTTGTATAAACTTATCAATTGATATTTTATTCAATCCTACAAGGACAATGGTTCCTATAAGATTTCGTACCATGTATTTTAAAAATCCATTAGCGCAAATTTTAAATACAACCCGTTGATTATCTAATCGGGTGATACTGGCGAAAAGAACTTCTCGAATGGTTGAAGACCTCATACTACCTGTGTTTTCAAAAGACTTGAAATCAAGAATTCCAGTAATTGCCCGACAGCATTGGGTCATCGCTTCAATATCCAGCGGGGATCTGATATGCCATTGATACAACCTTTCTATGGCGCAAGGGTCTTGTCTATTTAAAATAAAATAGTGATATTCTTTGGAAACGGCATTATACCTTGCATGGAAATTTTCATCCATAATACAGCATTCTCTGATAACAATAGGATCTTTGATCATGCTGTTAAGAGCAATTTTAATCTTTTGAGGCCCGATATTTGTATCTGCATAAAAGTTTGCCACCTGGCCAAAGGCATGGACTCCGGCATCTGTTCGGCCGGATCCTATAATCTTGATTTCCTGACTCAGAATCAGGGTTAATACTTTTTCTATCTCACCTTGAATAGTTTTTTTATCCGTTTGTTTTTGCCATCCGAAAAAATTTATACCATCATACTCAATAACAATTTTAAAATTTTTATTCACCATTAGCAATAAACTGGGATAATTTTTTATTGACGGAATAAATGGTGAACGATAATTTATTTGCTGAATCTGAGCCAAGAATTTTTGTATATTTTAAATATAGGTTTTTATAGGCAACGGCAACCGGGCTTTTTAATTCAAGCCCCTTTTTACTGGCTGAAATAAATGCCGCTTTGCCTTTGGCTTTACGGCTGACAAGTCCTTTTTTTTCCAGGGCATCTACAAATCGAGTAATAGTTGATGGAGTAAGGTTTAGACGACAACTTAATTCTTTTGGACTAATCCCGGGTGTATCGTAAACCAGCAGCAGCATGGATGCATGGGCAGGAGAGAGATTTAAATGTTTAAATTCTTTTTCTGCTATTTTTAACAAATACCTGGACAATGTATTGGTGTTAAAAAACAGGCAGCTTTCTAGAAAGTTTTCATTATTTTCCATATTCACCTTAAAGTAATCATACACTTGCATATACAATTATAACATTTAACTTCCTATGTCAACTCAAGAATGCCTTCCTATGATTACAGTTGTGAATGAGTGCTGTTTTTCACATTGAAGGACGGTTTTTTTCTTGATATAGTGCCATTAAATTAAAATAGTTTTATTTATAATAAGGTTGATTTAGGAGATCATTTGTAAAAGACTCATAAAGGGACTATATAAAAGTTGAAATGAAAAATAAACCGAAACTCAGCAAGTAATTGTAAAATATGGGGCACGGGAATGAATAATATAAGTTCTCACCTTTTGGGTGATATTCTTACGAATATGGGTATTATTTCAAGCACGCAGCTTGATGAAGCATTACAGTTTCAAAAGAGTTTTATTACTGATTTTATTGTTGAATCTGATTTTGACCGGTCAGAACTGATTTCAAAAAATAAGATCAAGCAAAATGAAAATATCCCTATGCTTGGACAGATCTTGATGAAAAAAGGGTTTATAGAAGAGGGGCAGCTGGCACCGGCACTTAAAGTTCAAAACCAACAGGAAGTTAATTTATGCCAATTGAGCAGAGAAAAGCTTGCCACTGCACTTAAAGTTGGATTTATTATTAATTCTAGTATTGACATCGTAGAAGTTTTGGCCCTGATTATGAAATATGCAAATATCGTAACTGATGCTGAAGGAAGTACTTTAATGCTTCTTGATGAAAAAACCGGAGAATTAGTGTTCAGTGTTCCCACTGGTCCAAACTCAGAAGAGCTAAAGGACATCAGAATACCGCCCGGAGTTGGAGTAGCTGGGTGGGTCATGGAAAACCAGCAGTATGCTCTGGTATCAGATACTAAAAAAGATCCTCGTTTTTATTCACAGATAGATGATATGAGCGGTATTAAAAGCCAATCTATACTCTGTGTTCCCATGCGATCTCATCAAAGGCAAATAGGGGTGCTGGAGGTGATCAACAAAAAAAATGGTGGTAATTTTAATGTAGATGATGCCTTGTTATTGGGTATTTTTTCTCATCATGCAGCCATTGCAATTGAAAATGCCATGTTACTCAAAACTATTCAGAACAGTATTGAAAAAGAAAAGCTTATTCAAAAAAAAATAGCAGAATTAGAACGAATTCGATCCATTGGAACTCTTGCTGGAGGTATTGCTCATGATTTTAATAATATTCTGGGAGGAATTGTCGGCTTTGTAGAACTAGCCCAAATGGATGCTCCTAAAGATTCAGAACAGCATACCTATTTAAATATGATTTTGGATGCATCTGACAGAGCCAAAGATTTGATTAAGCAGATCTTGACCTATAGTTGCCAGTCTGAAAATAAATTCAGCTGTGTTCAGATTAATATTATAGTACAGGAGGCAGTGAAACTACTTCGTGCATCTTTGCCAAAAACCATTAATATAATAGAAAAGGTTAATGCTCTTTCAACTATAATGGGAGACCCGACCCAGATCCACCAGGTAGTTATGAATCTGTGCATCAATGCAAGCCATGCCATAAAGAAATCTGATGGAGAAGTTATTGTGTCATTAAGTGATGAGAAAGTTGATCATTCGTCTATTAAATATAATCAGGATTTGGCGCCTGGAAAATACCTGAAGCTTTGTGTGGCTGATACGGGTGAAGGAATGCCACCCCATATTTTAAAACATATTTTTGAACCTTTTTTTACAACAAAGAAAAAAGATCAAGGTACAGGAATGGGACTTTCTGTGGTTCATGGTATTGTTATAAATCATAAGGGTCACTTATTTGTAGACAGTGAAATCGAGAAAGGGACAACTTTTACCATATTATTTCCAACAGTTAAGGAGTTCCCAGAATAAGGATCAGAATCTATAATTTGAAGAACATTTCCATGGAGTAGAAATTACATTTTTTATTTTACGAGGATGAATAAATGCAATTATTTAAAAAGAAGACATTAACGGGTTTGGCCAGGACCTGTGGTTGAGCGGCAAAAATTAGTCCGGCGGATCTGTCGGATGTGCTAAAGGGCCTTACGCCCCCATCTGATCCAAACCTTTTGGTGGGTATAGAAACTGCTGATGACGCAGCCGTTTATAAACTGTCCTCTGATATGGCAATGATTAATACTGTAGATTTTATCACGCCGCCAGTTGATGATCCTTATTGGTTCGGCCAGATCGCTGCGGCCAATTCGATTTCAGATATATACTCAATGGGAGGAAAACCTCTTACCGCCTTGAACCTGGTAATGTTTCCTTCCAAGAGTCTCGATATGGGGATTTTGCATGATATTTTGCGAGGTGGGCATGACAAGGTTTTTGAAGCCGGTGCCTGCCTTGTCGGAGGGCACACTATTGATGATGAAGAGCCAAAATATGGGCTATGCGTTAATGGTATTGTTGATCCAAAGCGGGTAATAACCAATGCGGGATCAAAACCGGGCGATGCCCTGGTCTTAACAAAACCCATTGGTTCCGGCGTCTTATTTAATGCAGTTCGTTCAGGCAAATTACCATTTAAAGACCTTGAAAAGGATATCCTTCCTGTGCTTGCATCCTTAAATGATATTGCCATAGCAACAGCGCTTAAGTTTGATTTGAATGCCTGCACCGATGTTACGGGTTTTGGCATTCTTGGTCATCTCCTTGAGATATCCCTGGGGTGTGGCGCAAGAGTAGTAGTTGATTTTAATGCGATACCAATCTATCCTTACGCCCGGGAGATGTATAATAAAGGCGAGACAACCGGCAGCAACAAGGGTAATCGCCAAATGGTGAACTCTGAAAATTTTGATATACAAACCTCTTTGTCAAAACCTGAAGAGGAACTGCTGTTTGATCCCCAGACATCAGGTGGTTTGTTGCTTTCTGTACCTGATTCTCAATGTACGGATTTTATTTTGGCATTGGAAACTGCAGGTGTTGCTGTGGCAAAAAAAATTGGGTATGTGGTTGCTGAGTCTGTGGGGATTACCATTGTATAGAAAAAAGGAGTTGATTTAATGAAAGGTTTTAAATTTGCCGGCATACCTGCTGGAATTAAAAAAAATGGCGGAAAAGATCTGGGACTTATATATTGTGAGCAACCAGCTGTGGTGGCTGCTCTATTTACAAGAAACAAAGTAGTTGCAGCACCAGTACTTTTGGGTAAAGAAAAAATAAAAAATGGTTTTTGCCAGGCTGTTCTTGTGAACAGTGGTAATGCGAATTGTTTTACAGGGAAAAAGGGAATTGAAGATGCCTTGTCCTGTTCTAAAATACTAGCTAAATCTCTTGGCATAGAAGATGATCTTGTTTTTGTATCTTCAACAGGTGTGATTGGTGTAAACCTTCCCATGGATAAATTTGAGAAAGAGATTCCAAATATTGTCACGCAACTTTCCTTTGATCATTTAGAGGATTTTTCTGATGCTATTTTGACTACAGATACCCATAGGAAAGTGATAAAAAAAAATGGAATTATTGAAGGCAAGAAATTTTCAATTATGGGTATTGCAAAAGGCTCTGGTATGATTCGACCTGATATGGCAACAATGCTGGCTTTTATTTGTTCTGATGTACAGATTTCAGCTAAGGATTTAAAATTATCTTTAACCAGAGCAAGTGCGAAGTCTTTTAACCGAATTACAATTGATGGGGATACCAGCACCAATGATACTCTTTTAGCCCTTGCAAACAATACATCAGGGGTAAAAATCAATAATTTTGAGTCAGAAGAAATATTTCAAAAAGTTCTTGATAATATCTGCTTCCAACTTGCTAAAATGGTTGTCCAAGATGGGGAGGGCGCTACCAAGCTTGTACAGATTATCGTTAAAGGCGCTCTCACAAAAGAGGATGCATTCAAGGCATCAGAAGCCATTGCGCATTCCAATCTGGTTAAAACAGCTATTTATGGAGAAGATCCGAACTGGGGAAGGATAATCGCTGCTGCCGGGCGATCAGGAGCACATGTTGTTCCTGATCAAATGGATCTTTTGTTTGATGACCAGCCTTTGGTAATAAAAGGCAATTGGATGGGACCCGAAGCTGAAAAAAAGACAGCACAAATCATGAAAAACAAAGAAATAATCATTACGCTGGATCTGAATCTTGGAAAGGAGCAAGACAATTTCTTGTTTTGTGATTTTAGTGAAAATTATGTGAAAATTAATGCAGAATACAGATCATAATATGAGGCTTCAAAAATATCTTGCACATGCAGGACTTTGTTCCAGGAGAAAAGCAGAAGAGCACATTTTAAACAAAAGGGTAAAGGTCAACAATAAAATAGTCACTGAACTTGGAACAAAAATTGATCCTGAAAAAGACAAAATTTTATTTGATAATGAAGCAATTCTTTTAAAACAAAACCCATCAAAAATATATATTGCCCTAAACAAGCCAGTGGGTTATGTCTCATCTTGTTCACACCAGCAATCTAAAATTATTCTTGACCTTATTGATATTGATGAACGGGTGTATCCTGTGGGCCGACTTGATAAAGATTCCAAAGGGCTTTTGCTGGTCACCAATGATGGAGATCTCCACAATAAATTATCCCATCCTTCTTTTAATCATGAAAAAGAGTATATTGTGACTACAATTTATCCTATATCGGAAACAGGTTTAAAGCGTATGGCTAAGGGCATGATCATTGACAAAGCAGTAACCAGAAAAGCAAAAATAAAACGTCTTTTAAAAAATAAATTCAATATTATTCTAAAACAGGGGAAAAATCGCCAAATTCGCAAAATGGTGAGTAAAATAGGGAACAAGGTTTATACATTAAAAAGGGTCAGGATAGCGAATATCAACCTTGAAAATTTAAAAGAAGGAAAATGGCGTTATCTTACTCCAGAGGAAATTAAGCAATTGATTGAATTCCAATAGTTTCCCTTATTTTTTCAAGAAAGGGGACAGAAAATTCTCTTGCTTTTATTGCTCCTTTTTTAAGTATAGCATCTATATCAGATGGATTTTTCACAAGCTCTTCATATTCTTTTCTAGGATTTTTCAATATTTCATCTATATATTCAAAGAGTTCCTGTTTCATGGTTCCCCATGCAATACCTTTTTTGTAACGTTCTGTGAGTGCAAAAGTTTCTGATTTGCTTGCAAAGGCTTTATATATTGAAAAAAGAGTGCAGGTATCAGGATCTTTAGGCTCATCCGGTCCAAGGGAATTTGTTTTTATCTTCATGATCAATTTTCTAAGACGCTTTTGTGTGTCAAACAAAGGAATAAAATTATGATAGCTTTTACTCATTTTACGTCCATCAAGGCCTGAGAGAACAGCAGAAGTATCATCCACGACAACTTCCGGCAGAATAAACAGTTTTTTATAAACATGATTAAATTTTGCTGCTATATCCCTTGTCATTTCAAGGTGCTGAACCTGGTCTTTTCCAACAGGTACTTTTCTGGCATTAAACATAAGAATATCTGCAGCCATAAGTATTGGATATGAAAAAAGTCCCATGGTTATTCCTTTATCCGGGTCTTTATATTCTTGCCCTTCATTCTCAGCTGTTAATGCTTTGTAAGCATGGGCCCTATTCATTAACCCTTTGGAAGTAAGGCTTGTGAGTATCCATGTCAATTCAGGTATTTCAGGGATATCGGACTGGCGATAAAAAACACAGTTCTCATAATCCAACCCTAAAGCGATCCATGCAGCTGCAATTTCAAGTGCGGATTGTTTTCTTAGGTTTGGGTCATGATTCTTAATTAAAGAATGGTAATCTGCAAGAAAATAATACGATTCAAGCTCTTTATTTTTACTGGTTTCAACTGCCGGACGAATGGCGCCGACATAATTGCCAAGATGCGGGGTTCCGCTGGTTGTGATACCTGTTAAATAATCTGCATTTTTCATGTTAACTAATTCCTGAATTAAATATTTTTTTGATCAAAGGGAGTTAGCAGAAACTCAGGGTTTAATCAATAAAATTGTTTTTCTTTGCATATTCTTTGGCAAAGTTTATTTCTTCTTTTTTTGTTTTCAATTGCCCGTCCAGCTTGGCATTTAGTACCTGGTTGAGGATTGTACTAAAAATAGGGGAAGGTGGTATTCCAATCTTTAATAAATCCCTTCCTTTAATATAAGGTTTTATATTTCTTTGGTGGGTATAAAAATTAGAGATGGCTTTTTTAATCTCTTCATCTTTGGCAAGGGCCATCATGTATAAAATATATTCTGTTTTAAAATTAATGAGTGCCCAATACAGATTCTGGTTGGAAAAAGGTGAAGATGAGTTTTCCAGTATGTATAGCTGTTTTTCAGCCTTATATCTCATATCAAAAAGGATACTGCGTTCTTTTATCGGTACTTTAAGTCTATTGCAGATTTGTTCACAGACTTTAAAAGAGCATCGGTTTAATAAAGCCATAAAATAAACCGACCACCTTGGATATTGCTCATTAACATACAAAAGATCGTGCCAAGACAAAATTTTATTCACAGACTCAAACAATTGATATGTATTGGGGATAATGGTCAGATTTTTATGAAGAACTTTTTCAAGACCGTACGCCTCCATAGTTCTAATAGCGGGAATAGGGTTGTCCTCTTCAAATATTTGTTTTAATTCCGATAAAACCCGAAGGCCGCTTAAGTTTTTAAAACAATCTATTCTAATGGCATTTTTAATTAAATTTGAAGTTACTTTTCCAATTTTAAATCCAAATCGATTTGAAAATTTAATAGCTCTGAAAATACGGGTGGGGTCTTCAACAAAACTTAAATTATGGATGATTCGAATGGTTTTATCTTTTAGATCCCTGGTGGCACCAAAATAATCTATCATTGTTCCAAAATTATCTGGATTCAGATTGATTGCCAAAGTATTGATGGTAAAATCACGCCGGGCAAGGTCAAGTTTTATGGAACTTTTTTCAACTATGGGCAGTGCTGCCGGCATGGTATAGTATTCTAACCGGGCAGAAGCAACGTCAATTTTAAAATTATCCGGGAAAATAATAACGGCAGTACCAAATTTTCTATGGGTATTAATTCTGCAACCTTCTTTTTGCGCATATACTTTGGCAAATTCAATCCCATCACCTTCGACAACAATATCGATATCCTCGATTTGTCTATTCAGCAGCAGATCCCTTACAAATCCTCCAACTACAAAAAGACTAAAACCTAGTTCATTGCCAATTTGACCAATTCTTTGAAGCAATTTTTTTATCCGATTATCGAGTCTTTGATACAGAATATTTTCTATTCGTCTTTTTTTAGCATTTTTTTTAACACCCAGCTCAGTATCATTGCGTTTAATTGTTTTGTTATGTTGCACCAGATAGTTGAGCAGGTCTGTCCTTGTTATAACACCTTTAATCCACCCATTGTCTATAACGGGCAGAATTCTGTGTTTTTCTTCAATAATTATATTTTCAATCTGGGAGACATCAGCATGAGATGAAATATAGCGGGCTTCTGAATTCATGTATTCTGTAACAGGAAGGTGGGACAGATTGTGATGCACTGTTTTTTCTATTATTTGTCGCGTAATGTATCCTTCATAGGAATTTTTATTTTTATCCACTACCAATAATGAGTTTATATTATACCGTGTCATCAGGTTTCCGGCTATTTTACAGGTAATGTGAGGTTCAATGGTTATGGCAGGAGAAGCCATCAAAAGATTTGCAATTTGAATACTTTTCACTTCTTTTTGAAGCCGTTCAATAAGCTTCATCTCAACTTGTGCCAGGGTTTGGTTATCAACCTTTGCGGAAGCTGCATAAGAATGCCCGCCCCCCCCAAATCCTGAAAGAATTTTGCCAACGTCAACCTCTGGTATCCTGTTTCTTGCAATGATATTGATTTTATTATCCATTAACACAACAGCAAAAAAGATATCAAGGTTTTCCATTCTGACAATTTTTTGAACGATTGTCGCCAGATCCATAATATATGTAGGCGAAGAAATCACAGATATATGAATGTCAACACCATTGATTTTATGAAGGGTCATTTCGTTCAACAATTCATTCAACCATGTAACCTGTTCGGATTTTATTTCTTTAACCACAAAATTGACTATAGTGTTCAGATTGGCACCACAGGACAAGAGAAAAGCCGCCTGCTCTAAATCTTCTTTAGTGGTGGATGAATAAGTGAAGGATCCTGTGTCTTCATATATTCCCAATGCCATGATCGTCGCTTCTTCAGGGCTGGGAGTAATCTTTTTTTTTTGCAGTAATGTAGTTAATATGGTTGTTGTCGCACCCGTTTGCCTGATCATTTCAAAAGACCCCGTTACATCGCCCTTCATAGACGGATGATGGTCATAAATATCTATTTTAAGATTGTTTTTCTCAAGTAACTCATATACCTGTGTCAGTCTGCTTTTTTGTCTTGTGTCAACAAGCACAAGTCTGGATACACTTGAAAAATCAATTGAACCTGGATCTGCCATATTAAAAAGATAACTAGTAGAACTGATAAAAAAATCGCGTAAATTTTTTTCCTGTGATCCGGGAAAAATAATAACCGAGTCATGATATAATTTTTGAGCAGCTAACATGGAAGCAATGGCATCAAAATCTGCATTCACATGACTCGTAATAATGGTCCTGGGTTTTATCAGTTTCTTTTTTTTACTCAAAGAATAACTCCTGTTGTAATCAATTGATAAAATTTATATAGTATATCTGTCTGGATTTTACAAATGATCTGCCTTTGGTGCTTTAAATTTTCTAAAAGGCAGCTTAGGACCGCAAATGAAATAAGTTGAGCCGCAAATAGCGAAGGCCAATCTTTAAAACCTGGTTGGCCCATATACAAGGCGCATTAAAGATTGCATACTATACGTATTCGGCCTTTGATGCAACAAAGTAGATGGGCCAAAAGATAACCAATTTCGTTCAAGTTATAAACTTTGCGGTTCTTAAGTTGAAAAATTACGAAAAGGATTGATAATGCCAACGATTTATCAATGGAAGGGGAAAAATCCCCGAGGAAAAAAGGTAAAGGGAGAAATGGAAGCAGAGTCTTTAGAACAGGTAACACAAAATCTTCAAAGACGAAAAATAACACAAAGCAAAATTAAGAAGAAACCCAAAGACCTTTTTGAGAATATAAAATTTCTTCAACCTAAAGTAAAAGAAAGAGATGTTATTATATTTTCAAGACAGTTTTCCACAATGATTGATGCCGGATTACCACTTCTTCAATGCCTTGATATCCTTCACTCACAACAGGAAAATCCCACTTTTAAAAAAAATCTTAAAAAAATCAAAGAATCGGTTGAATCCGGTGAATCCTTTGCAGATGCTTTGAAAAGATTTCCAGAGACGTTTAATGAACTATTTATCAACATGGTTGCGGCAGGTGAGGCTGGTGGTATTATTGACGTAATATTAAAAAGGCTTTCAGCTTATATGGAAAAAATGGCCAAACTAAAAAGCCAGGTCAAGGGTGCCATGACATACCCAATAATTACCATTGTTATTGCTATTGTTGTTGTTGCTATCATTCTGGTATTTGTAATCCCGGTTTTTGCAGAGATGTTCGCCGACTTTGGCGCAAGTTTGCCGGCACCTACTTTATTTGTCATGGCTCTAAGTGATTTTGCCGTTGCTAATATAATTTATATCATCGGCACAATTTTTGCGGCCGTTTTTTTGTTTAAACGTTTCTATGCAACGACTAAAGGTCGTATTTTCATGGATAATCTGGTTTTAAAACTACCTGTTATGGGCATTTTGATAAGAAAGGTGGCAGTGGCTAAATTTACAAGAACAACCAGTACAATGATTTCAAGCGGTGTTTCACTTCTTGAAACCCTGGATATTGTCGCAAAAACATCTGGAAATAAAATGATAGAATTTGCCATACAAGATGTCAAAATCGGAATTTCAGAAGGAAGGTCTATGTCTGATCCTTTGCTTGAAAGCGGTGTTTTCCCTTCCATGGTCTGTTCCATGATTGCGGTGGGAGAATCAACCGGAGCACTTGATATAATGATGGAAAAAATAGCCGATTTTTATGATGATGAGGTAGACCAGGCCGTTAAAAATTTAACAGATATGATAGAGCCTTTTATGCTTGTTTTTCTTGGAATTGTGGTGGGAGGGCTGGTTGTTTCAATGTATTTGCCTATTTTCACCATGGCAGGTGCCATTGAATAGATCATGAAAATCAACGATTTTCAAAACTCATCTGATTTTTCAAATCAAATCAAACGGATTATCCTGTCAAGGGTTATTTTTACCGTAATTATGATTATATCCTGTCTTGTTGTTTCTCTAGGGGAAAATTTATCTTTTTTTTCACAGCCTTTTTTTTCCTTATATAATATTGCAGCCTGTATTCTGGCACTTTCAATTGTTTATTTAGTCTGGCTTAATAAATTTAAAAAAAATCTGGCGCTCGCCTATTTCCAAACCATTACAGATACAATTATTGTAACAGCAATTATCTTTGTTACAGGCAGTTATGACAGTATCTTTACTTTTTTTTATCTGGTTGTCATTATTTATACATCCATGTTGCTGTTTCAAAAGGGCAGTTTGATCATTGCCACGATTTCATGTTTTCAATATAGTATCCTTATAGAGCTTGAATACTATCAAATTATCCCTCCTTTTTCAGGTTCGTATTTTCTATCTAATACAGTAAATGACAGTCATATCATTTACAGGATTATAATTGTTATTGTGGCCTGCTATGCAGTTGCAATTTTAAGCGGCATACTGGCACTTCAGTTAAAGGGCGCCAAACAAGACTTAAAAATAGTTCAGGAACATTTGAAACGGGTTGAAAAAATGGCAGCCATGGATGAAATGATTTCTGGTATAGCCCATGAAATTAAAAATCCCTTAGCCTCTTTATCCGGTTCCATCCAGCTGCTTCAGGAAGATACAAAACCAGGATCCTATGAAGATAAACTTATGCAGATAATTTTACGGGAAACCCATCGACTTGAGAATATTGTTAATGACATAAGGCTTTTTGCAAAACCTCATACAGATAACGCTATTGATATTAAACTTGCAGATGCAATTGAAGAAACTGTCGAACTTTTTTCAAATGACCCTGAATGGAATCAAAAAATTCGTGTTACTGCAAAAATGAATAAGAAGCTCAGTGTTTTTATCGATCCATCCCATTTTGCTCAAATTCTATGGAATTTATTAAAGAATGCCGCCCAGTCCATAAAAGGTCATGGAGAGATTAAAATTTTACTTAAACCATCTCTAAACAACCGGGTTCATTTGTCTATTAAAGATTCAGGCACTGGAATTCATCCAAAAGACTACACTCATATTTTTGACCCGTTCTACACAAGCAAACCTGATGGCACAGGGCTTGGGCTTTCTATCATACATAGATTAATAGATACCTATAACGGCGTGATTCATTTTGAATCAACTCCTGGAAAAGGTACGGTTTTTACAGTTCTTTTTAAAGGAGTTCCTTTAAAAACTAAATAACAAAATCTTGACAATTTCAGGTGAACTAGGATATTTATGCATGTTTTATTAAAATTAAACTTAAATGATCTGCTATATAAAATAAGGGTATGAAGGTAAGTGTTTATGGATAAAGAAAGCAAACTGATACAAGTTAGAAAAGAAAAAATCAATGAATTGAAAGAAAGCGGAGTTAATCTGTATCCTAATGATTTCAGACCATCATGTTCTATAAAAACTCTTAGACAAATTATTAAAAAAACTCCTGATGCTCTTGGGGAAAAAGGTGATCAGTTCTATATGGCTGGAAGAATGATGGCCATTAATAAAATGGGTAAATCATCTTTTGTTCGGTTTAAGGACGGTTCTGATCAATTACAGATATATTTACAGAAAAACAGTCTGGGTGATGAGACCTATTCTTTGTTTAAAAAGCTTGATATAGGTGATTTTATTGGTGTTAAAGGTCCCCTGTTTCAAACCAGAACCGGAGAGTGGACACTCCTTGCAAAAGAATTCAGGTTGATTTCAAAGGCAGTAAGACCATTACCTGAAAAATTTCACGGAATAAAAGATCCTGAAAAAAGATATCGTCAGAGGTACCTTGATCTTATAACAAACGAAGAAACCAGACAAATTTTTATAAAAAGAAGTAAGATTGTAGCTTCCATGAGGCGTTTTTTTGAAGAAAAAGGATTTATGGAAGTTGAAACCCCCATGATGCAGCCTTTAGCAGGAGGAGCCGAGGCTACTCCTTTTAAAACCTGGCACAATGCCTTGGGGATGGAATTGTTTTTAAGAATTGCCCCTGAATTATACTTAAAGCGACTTGTTGTAGGTGGGTTTGAAAAAGTATTTGAAATTAATCGCAATTTTAGAAATGAAGGGGTTTCAGCTCGACACAATCCTGAATTTACAATGGTTGAATTTTATCAGGCATATGCTGACTATAAAGGCTTGATGGATTTAACTGAAGAAATGTTTGAATCCATTGTAACCCAGATTTCAGATTCAACCATTATCGAATATCAGGGACAGCTCATTGATTTTAAAAAAGGATGGCAGCGTATTCCAATGATAGAATCTCTTACTAAAATTGGTGGAATTGACCCTGCAATATTAAATGATACCAGCTTACTCCTTAATTTTGCACAGGAAAAAAATATACATATCACTAAAAAAGATCGTCATGGAAAAATATTAACGAAACTTTTCGATAGTTTGGTTGAACCAAGGTTAATTCAGCCCACATTTATAACGGGATATCCGGTTGAAGTGTCTCCCTTGTCCAGAAAAAACGATGATAATCCCGAATTGACTGATCGGTTTGAATTATTTATTGCCGGCAGGGAAATTGCTAATGGCTTTTCTGAAATTAATGATCCGGAAGATCAATATAATAGGTTTTTAATGCAGGTCAGACAAAGAGACGAAGGAAATTCGGAAGCTCATATCATGGATTCTGAATATGTAGAGGCCCTTGAGTATGGCATGCCTCCCACAGCTGGTGAAGGTATCGGAATTGACAGGCTGGTTATGTTGCTTACCAATGCTGCTTCTATTCGTGAGGTTATCCTTTTCCCCCATATGAAAAAGAATATTTGATTAAATGGCCTTTGAATTATTTATAGCAGGCAGATACCTTAAGGCAAAAAGAAAAGAAGGCTTTATTTCTTTGATTACTTTTCTTTCCATTGCAGGTGTTTCCCTGGGTGTTATGGCCCTTGTAGTAGTGATTGCTGTTATGAGTGGTGCTGAAACAGATTTTAGAAAACGAATTTTAGGGCTTGAGCCCCATATTCTCGTGATGAATTATACCGGGAAATTTGATACTTATTCTAAGATCTTAAATGATCTTAATCAAAATGAACAAGTTAAAGGTGCTTCACCGATTTTATTTGCCCAGGCAATGATCAGGTCAACTCATTCTTTTTCAGGTGTTATGATTCGAGGGATTGATCCTGAAACCGGTTTTAGCCTAGTTAAAGGATTTAGTTCAGAACAATTAAAAAAAAGTTTTAACGAAAAAAAGCAGAATACAAACCTTCCAGGTATTATTTTAGGCCAGACTCTGGCAAGCTCCATAGGGGTAATCAAGGGCGACAAGGTAATTCTCATGTCTCCCAATGGGTTTATTTCTCCCATGGGCCATCTCCCTTCAATGAAACGGTTTATTGTAGCAGCGACATTTGATTCCGGCATGTACGAATATGACAGCTCCATGGCCTATGTTCATTTAAAAGAAGCTCAACAGCTTTCTAACAGCAAAAACCAAATTTCTGCCATTGGTATCTGGATTGACGATGTGTTTAAAGCTAAATCGATTAAAGAAAGTCTTACAGACCTATTAAAATCTCCATTCTATTTAAGAGACTGGATGGACATCAATAAAAGTCTTTTTTCAGCTTTGAAACTTGAAAAAACTGCCATGTTTATTATTTTGACACTTATTATTCTTGTAGCTGCATTTAATATCGCAAGTGCTCTAATCATGATGGTTATGGAAAAGACCAAGGATATTGCAGTATTAAAAGCAATGGGAGCTACCAACAGGACTATAAGAAAAATTTTTATTATTCAAGGGATGATTATTGGTTTTTTAGGTACATTTTTAGGTACGCTTTCAGGTATAGTTATTTGCTTTATTCTAAAAAAATATGATTTTATTCAATTACCTGATGCCTATCCTTTTTCAACATTGCCTGTCCAACTAGAATATTTAGATGTGCTGATGATTTCCATTAGTGCAATTATCATCTGTTTTTTTTCAACACTGTATCCTTCCTATAAAGCATCAAAAATGGATCCGGTTGAGGCAATTAGATATGGATAATTCATTAATACCACTGATATCGCTTCAGTCAGTTTCAAAATGTTTTTTTTCAAGAACATCAAAAATTGTAATTTTAAATAACGCATCTTTTAATATCTATCAGGGTGAAACAATAGCTATCGTCGGGCCTTCCGGCATTGGCAAGTCAACCTTATTAAATATTGTTGGCACACTTGATAACCCTGATTCCGGTAAGATTTTTTTTAAAAAAAAAAATCTGTTTCTATATGGAGATGAAAAAATTGCAAATTTTAGAAATTCAAAAATTGGTTTTGTATTTCAATTTCATTATCTGCTGCAAGGATTTTCTGCTCTGGAAAATGTTATGATGCCGGGTTTAATTGCTCATAAAAATAAAAAAAATATTGAAAAATGCGCCATAAATATGCTTGAAAGAGTAGGACTGTCATCAAGGGTTTTTCATCGGATAGAAGATCTTTCCGGAGGGGAACAGCAGAGAACTGCTCTTGCAAGAGCTTTGGTCCTGGAACCGGATATCCTCTTGGCAGACGAACCAACTGGGAACCTTGACCAGGAAAACAGTAAAAGTGTACATGCATTAATTAATGAATTGAATAAAGAGCTTGGCATGACGATTGTTTTGGTTACTCATAATGATGACCTTGCCAGGATGATGGAAAGAAATGTTACAATTTTGGATGGGGAAATTATTCCTGTTTAATTTATTTGAAAAATTAGGGACATGATTATGACTAAATTTGTTTCGAAAAATATTTTCATTCTTATACTTTTAATATTTTTGTTTTTAATCAAAGATGTGTTTGCAGATTCAAATATTAAGATAGCTGTTTTTCCCTTTTCAGTTTACGCAAGTCAACCACATGACCAGATAAAAAATAAAATTCCCTTAATGATATCAGAAAAGCTCGAAGGCGAGAATGTAAAAATAATTTTCATAAAGGATAATATTGACAAACAATCCTGGGAATATTCCCAATTTAGAGAACAGGGGATTAAACTGGGAGTAGACTATTTAATAATCGGATCTATCTTTATTGAAGGGGATGGTATCAGTATCGACACCAAACTGATAAATACATATGAGCAAGATACCTTTACAACATTTTTTTCTGAAGCAGATGATCTTGAAAACCTTTATTCAGCCATTTCCCAGCTTGGAAAGCAAATGGTAGGTGAACTCTTTCACAAAAAAGTAATAACAGATATTGCAATTACTGGAAACAATAGGGTGGAATCTGATGCAATTTTAAGAGTTATTAACACTCAATCAGGAGATATTTTAAAGCCGGAGAGTATTTCTAAAGACCTAGAAAAAATTTATAAAATGGGATATTTTGACAATATTATCGTTAAAAAAGAATCCCACGACAAAGGTGTTAAGGTCATTTTTGAAATAATAGAAAAATCAACTGTCCGGAAGATCAAATTTGAAAAAAACAGTATTTATAAAGACGAAGAGCTTTCTGATGTAATTGATACGAGAACCGGGGCAATTCTCAATATTCACAAACTTAATTCTGACATTAATCGAATGCGGTTAATGTATACTGAAAAAAATTATCACAATTGTTTGGTTACCTATGAAATAAGTCCCCTTGAACATTCCCAGGCAGATATCGTTTTTACAATTAAAGAAGGTGAAAAAATAAGGGTTGAAAAAATTACCTTTGAAGGCAATAAATATTTTTCCAACAAAAAAATTAAAAGAGCGATTGAAACTTCTGAAAAAGGATTTTTTTCTTTTATCACTTCATCAGGAGATCTCAATGATACTGAAGTTAAAAACGATACCATAAGAATTGAATCTTTATATAAAAACAATGGATTTATTGATGCAAAAGTTTCAGATCCGATTATTGATATTGGTGAAAAATTAATTTCCATTCATTTTAAAATTGAAGAGGGTGCACAATATAAAATTAAAACAATTGATGTTAAAGGGGACCTGATTTTATCTAAAGAAGAAATTTTGGACTCAATTAAATCTAAAGAGACAAAACTATACAATAGAGACTCTATTAGAAATGATATGCTGTCTATTTCCGATATCTATTCTAATAAAGGGTTTGCCAATGTCAAAGTTATACCCCTGGTAGATAAAAATGATGAAGACCATATGATGACAATTATTTATTCAATTGATAAAGGAGAGCCTGTTTATTTCAATCGGATTAATATAAGCGGCAATTTGAAAACACGTGACAAAATAATTAGACGAGAAATTAAAATAAATGAGCAGGGCTTATACAGCAAAGAGGATATTTCCAAAAGTTTTAAAAACTTAAATCGATTGAATTATTTTGCCGGCATCGAAATTGAACCTCAAAAAACTTCAGATAAAAATAAAATGGATTTAAACGTTAAGGTAGTTGAAAAACAAACAGGGAATTTGTCGATTGGAGGTGGGTACAGCAGCGAAGACGGAGCTTTTTTTATGGGTTCTATTGAAGAAAGAAACCTTTTTGGAAGGGGGCATAACTTAAAATTTTCCGCTACATTATCTGGAGATTCTAATCTCTATAATATTAGTTTTTTTGAACCCTATATTTTTGATACAAGTATTTCAGGAGGTTTTGACCTTTATAAAGAAGATGAAGAATTTTATGATGATGACTATGATTATTATGATAAAAAGGCTCTTGGCTTAAATTTGAAGCTGGGTTACAAGCTTATGGATTATACTACACTTGGAATCCTATATAATATAGAGCAGTTCGATATATCAAATGTTCAAACCAATATTACCAATATGACTCCTGGTTCTTTCCTGACAAGCAGTATAAAACCTTATATTCAATATGACTCAAGGGACGACTTTTTTTTACCCACTGAAGGTTCTAAACATAAATTTTTAATAGAATATGCAGGAGAATTTTTAGGTGGTGAGATTGATTATACAAAATATATTATTGAGACTGGAATATATTTTCCGGTTTTTTGGAAATTTACAGGCATTTTACATGGCGAAGCTGGTTACTTAGATGATCGAAGCAGCAATGATATTGATATTGATTATGTGAAGTTTTATTTGGGCGGAATGAGCTCAATCAGAGGATTTGATAAGTTTGATATAAGTGGAAAACGGCCTGGAGATACCAAAGAAGTCGGTGGTCAAAAATATGTCCAATTTAATGCAGAATTGACTTTTCCGTTAACAGATAAATATAAATTAGCCGGAGTGTTTTTTTATGACCGCGGCGATGTATATAATAAAAGTGAAGATATTGATTTTGGCAATCAATACTCAAGCATTGGTACCGGTGTCAGATGGAATTCACCAGTAGGTCCTTTAAGACTTGAATATGGATGGGTTATAGAAGGCAAGGATGTTAAAAAGGCTTGGGATGGCCAATTTGAATTTTCAATCGGTGCATCTTTTTAAATTTAAAATTTTTTGGAGAGTTAAATGAAAAAAACAATCGTAATTTTATCTGTATTTATTTTTTTGGGAATAATCCCTCAAGCTTTTTGCGCAGACGTTGCAAAAATTGGCGTTTTTAATTTCCAAAAAATCCTGACTGATTCAAGCGCAGGAAAAATGATCCAGAAAAAAATCAATGAAAAAGGCAATGAATTACAAAAAAAATTAAAGACTGAAAAAGACCGACTGGATGAACTGAATAAAGCCATTGAAAGGGAAGCATTGGTCTTAACTCCTGAAAAACTAAAGGATAAACAACGTGACTTTAGAATCAGGGTTAATGATTTAAAAAAGATGCAGGAAGATTTTGCTCAAGAATTTAAACGATTGGAAGTTAAGTTTATTAATCAAATACAAAAGGAAGTCTTTGAAATTACAGATGCCATTGGAAAAGAAGAAGGATATTTACTTATCCTTGAAAGAAAAACGGCCGGAGTGGTATATCATCCTTCTCAATTAGATATTACGGATCAAATAATTAAAAAATATAATTTAAAGGTTTCAAAAACAAAATAAATATTTATATGGAAATACTAGTTAAAGAAATTGCTCAAATTATTCATGCCGAAATTTTAGGCAATCCTTGTTTTAAGGTAAAGGGTGTTTCCTCTTTTGAGGATGCAGGTTCCCACGATATTACCTTTGCATGTGAGTCAAAATACTTGTCTGATCTTCAACAAACTAAGGCAGGAGTGGTAATTGTTCCGGATACTTTTAAGTTTAACCAGGATCATTACCAGAATATAATAGTGTTGAAAACCGACAATCCAAAAACATCATTTTTCAAACTGGTATCCTTATTTCATCCTGAAAAAATCAAACCGCCTTGCATCCATAGCAATGCAGATATTGGATATAATGTGAAATTTGGAAAAAATCTCATTATTGAATCCAATGTATTTATAGGTGATAATGTAAAAATCGGAAACAATGTTCATATTATGCCGGGCGTATATATTGGAGAGGATGTTTTTATTGGTGATAATACATTAATCAAACCCAATGTCACGCTAATGGAAAAAACAAGGATCGGTATGAATGTTATAATTCATCCAGGAACTATCATTGGCTCAGATGGATTTGGTTTTACCCAGGATGATAACACCCATGAAAAGATAATACATACCGGGTATGTTGATATTGGAAATTATGTTGAAATTGGTGCCTGTAATACCATTGACAGGGGAACCCTTGGAATGACTATTATAGGAAACGGTGTTAAAACAGATAATCTAGTCCATATTGCCCACAATGTCAAAATTGGTGATAATGCCTTGATCGTTGCCCAGGTCGGAATTGCAGGAAGCACAAGGCTTGGTAAGAATGTTATTATCGCCGGCAAAGCAGGAATTACAGGACATGTGACAATTGGTGACAATACTATTGTCGGACCTTATGCAGGTGTTTCCTCTGATGTACCTGAAAATCAAATTGTTTCGGGAATACCTCATATGCAGCATGATCGATGGCGTAAGGTTGTCCGCATCATTTCTCGATTACCGGAAATGAGAAAGACTCTTTTTTCATTTGAAAAAAGATTGAAGAATTTAGAAAATAAATAAATGGAGTAAAAATGATTCACCCAACGGCAATTATTGATCCATGTGCCCAAATTGATGCCAATGTCACCATAGGCCCTTATGCTATAATCAAATCAGATGTCCATATTGGGTCCGGTACAACAATAGGGCCCTATACCACTATTGAGCAGTATGTCACTATTGGAGAGAATTGCCAGATTTTTCAATATGCAGCTATTGGCTGTGCTCCTCAGGATCTTAAATTTCATGGTGAAAAAACATATTTAAAAATAGGCAAGGGATCAATTATCCGGGAATTTGTGACCATTAACAGGGGGACTGAAGCCGGCGGCGGTGTTACAGAAGTGGGGGAGGAAAATTATTTAATGGCATACACACACATTGCCCACGATTGTAAAACAGGGAGACAGGTTATTCTTGCAAACAATTCAACACTTGCCGGTCATATCATAATTGGAGATAATGTGACAGTGGGTGGCCTGGTTGCCATTCATCAATTTGTTCAAATTGGAGATTTCGCTTATATCGGAGGTAAGTCTGCAGTGGTAAAAGATATACCGCCATATGTGATCGCAGCCGGAGACCGTGCAACTCTTCACGGGTTGAATAATGTGGGACTAAAAAGACATAAATTCCCTAAATCAACCCTTCAAGAACTTAAAAAAGCATATAGAATTTTTTTTCGCATTGGATTGACTGTTAAACAGGCTTCTGAACGTGTTAAAGCTGAAACTGAACAGATCCCTGAAGTAAAAAATTTTATAAAATTTATTATTAATTCCAATAGGGGAGTTACCAGATAACCAAAAGGTTACACGTAATCTGGAGGTCATGAGTAAAAACAATGAGGATAGGACTTATCGCCGGCGGCGGACAATTCCCCCTTCTTTTTTCAAAGAAAGCATTAAAAAAAGGGTATAAAGTTTTTGCAGTAGGCTTTCATTCTGAAACAGATAAAATCCTTGCTAACTACGTTGAAACATTAAAATTGCTTTATCTTGGGCAGATCTCAAAACTGATCAAGTACTTCAGACAGCACAATATTACCCATGTTGTTATGCTGGGCAGTATTAAAAAAACAAATATTTTTAAGGATATCCGCCCCGATTTTAAAGCGCTTTCATTTATTGCCAAGACATCCAGAACCCATGATAATTCAGTATTAACATCTTTTGCCGACCTGCTTGCAAATGAGGGAATAAAAATTTTGCCCTCCACATTTCTTCTCCCGGAACTGATCAGTCCGAAAGGATGTTGGACAAAAAGAAAACCGGATAAAGCTGAAAAAAAAGATATTTTACAAGGATGGAAGATAGCAAAAACCATAGGAGACCTTGATATCGGCCAATGTGTTATTATTAGTAACGGAACTATTATAGCTGTTGAAGCAATTGAAGGAACAGACGCTGCAATAAAAAGAGGCGGGTTATTGTCTGATAAAAATGGTGCCGTGGTTATAAAGCTTTCCAAACCGATCCAGGATTTAAGATTTGATCTGCCTTCCACAGGTTGTGACACCATTGAGACTATGCATGAATCCGGGGCCTGTGTTCTTGTGCTTGAAGCAGAAAAATCTCTTGCTTTTGACCGGGAAGAGATGATCAGGCTTGCAAATAAATATAATATATCCATTCTCGCTTATACAGAAGATGATATTACCTGAAGGTCACAGCTAATGAAATTTACACCTATCAAGACGGTCACAACTAAAATGAATCTTCCTGTAAAACTAAACCACATAATGGTTCTTACCGGTGAACCATCAGGAGATTTGCATGCTGGACATCTTGTCAGGGAAATCAAGCAAATAAACAATCATATTTATTTTTCAGGCATAGGCGGGACACATCTTGAAGACCAGAAAGTAGACCTTTTTTATAATATCTCAAAGCTTTCTGCAATGGGGCTTACAGAAGTCTTTATGCAATTTCCCCAGATAAAAAAAGCCTTTGATCTATTTAAAAAAAAACTTAGGGTAAACACGCCAAATCTAATTATTCTCGTGGATTACCCGGGATTTAATTTAAAAGCAGCACAATTTGCCAAAGATCATTATGATATAAAAATTTTATATTATATTACCCCAAAAGTGTGGGCATGGAAAAAATCAAGATTAAAAAATATAAAAAAATATATTGACCATGCGGCATTGATTCTGCCTTTTGAAGAGAAAATATATAAAAAAGCCAAGATTCAATACACTTATGTAGGAAACCCTTTGATGGATGAATACTCTGAAAATATACCAGAAGTTCTTTTGGATTCCAAACCTTTATCATCAAAACAAAAAAATACCACGATGATAGGCCTGCTGCCGGGATCTAGAAATAATGAGCTGAAAAGTTTACTCGACATTATGATTGAAGCTGCAACTCTTATTCATAGAAATAACAAAAAAGTTGTTTTTATTATTTCTAAAGCAAGCTCTATAAATAGAAAAATCATAGAAGCCGGTTTGAAAAAGATCAGGAACGACTCGATGTTTCAAATTAAAGAAGGCCCGGTTAAAGATATTTTCTTTAAATCAGAACTTGTTATTGCAGCTTCCGGTACTGTCACTTTAGAGGCTGCCCTGTGTTGCGTTCCAACCATTATTGTATACAAAATATCTCCTGTCAGTTATCAGATGGCAAAATTGTTTGTAAAAGTGAAGTATGTAGGACTTGCAAATTTAATTGTTAATGCCGAAGTAATGCCTGAATTATTGCAAAATGATGTAACACCGGAAAAAATAAGTAAAAAAGCCTTATATATGCTGGATAATCTATTTTATTTTCAAAACCAATTGCAAATAGTCAGAAAATTACTTGGTAAAAAAGGTGCGTCAAAAAGGGCGGCCAATATTGCAGTTAATATGCTGGCTACATCAAAACTTCCATATTAAATTTGACATATTAACTTAAATATTATTAGAGTGATTCCAAAAAGATAGCAATTATAGATAAGGATTATATTCTGTTTTGATGACTTTTGAATTGACGATACTTGTTATAGGCCTTTTATTATCCGGTTTTTTTTCTTCTTCTGAAACCGCTCTTTTTTCAATCAGCAAAGTCAAGGCTCTGCATATTGCAAAAGACGGGTCTAAAAGCGGAATACTTATTTTAAAGATGAAAGAAGATTCCCATACGCTTTTAACCACCATATTGATCGGAAATAATCTTGTAAACATTGGTGCTTCAGCCATTGCCACATCCATTGCCATTTCATACTTTAAATCCAATGCAGTAGGTATAGCCACCGGAATTATGACGATGCTCATTCTTGTTTTTGGTGAAATTTTCCCCAAATCATTTGCTAATCATAATAATATTTTTGTTGCCAGGATTGTAATTTATCCTCTTTTCTGGCTCTCAAGATTATTTTTTCCTTTGATCTACATGTTAAATTTTATACCCAAGCTTCATGGAACAATAGATACAACCCGTGAAACAGTGACTGAAGATGAATTGATGACCATGGTTGAGGTGGTGGAAGAAGAAGGGGAAATTAAAGAAGAAGAAAAAGAGTATATTACTAATATCTTTGAATTTGATGATACTTGTTGTTCTGAAATCATGACACCAAGAGCAGATATGTTTGTGATAGATGTATCAGAGGATATGGACATTAAAAAAATTCTTAAAACAGGATTTTCCAGGATTCCGGTAATCGAGGACAGTATTGATAATATTATTGGAATTTTGCATGTAAAAGATTTATTTGCAAGTTTTCAAAAAGCCTGTGCCTCTGAATCTGATATACCCCTGGATGTTAAACAGATAATGAGAAAACCATATTTTATACCTGAGTCTAAAAAACTGGATTCTCTGTTACAGGATTTTAAACAGAAAAAAAATCATATTGCCATTGTTGTGGATGAGCATGGCGGTATCTCTGGCATTACAACCCTTGAAGATGTTGTTGAAGAAATTATAGGCGAAATTATTGATGAGACTGATAGAATGACACCTGATATTGTTAGACTTAAGGGAAATAAATGGTTAGTTGCCGGAAAGATTGATATTGATGATTTAAATAAAGAACTGGAAATTGAAATCCCTGAATCAAATACATATGACACTTTTTCAGGTTTTTTCCTTGAACAGATTGGGAGAATTCCAAAGTCCGGAGAATCCATTATCATAAATATGTGGACTCTCACTGTTAAAGACATGGATGGAAACAGGATACAAAGCTTTATCATAAAAAAAGATTAAACTTGACATCTAAATGGCCTGGAGCTAAAGGTCAAATAAGAAACCATGGACCATGATTGATTCAAATACACAGCTTTATTGTATTTTGGGAAACCCGGTCAGGCATTCCAAAAGCCCGACAATTCACAATTTCTGTTTTCAAAGACATAAGATTAACGCGGTTTACCTTGCCTTTGAAATTGATGAAATTTCAAAAGGTGTAAAAGCATTGAAAACTTTAAACATACAGGGCGCTTCTATTACAATTCCATTTAAAGAGTCCATAATGGATTACCTTGACTGGATTGATGATGACGCATTGAACATTGGTGCTGTAAACACTGTTAAAAATAAAAATGGAAAACTCTTTGGATATAACACTGACCATAAGGCCGCAATTATTCCCTTAAAACCCTTAGGCATAATGGATAAAAAAGTCTGTATTATCGGCGCAGGTGGAGCTGCCCATGCCATAGCATATGGTATACACAAGGAAAAAGGCGATCTCGTAATTATTAACAGAAACAAACAGAGAGGAGAAAAGCTTGCACTAAAGTATCATGCAGATATTATTTTACAGGATGACTCAGATAAAATTAAATCCATCAACCCTGATATTATCATAAATACCACACCCATTGGTATGGCTCCTGATATAGAAGGTTTGGCATTCCCTTCAAATTTTTTGGATTCTAAAATGGTTGTTATGGATATTGTTTATACTCCCATTAAAACAAAATTATTATCCAAAGCCCAAGAAAAAGGATGTAAAACCATTGACGGCCTGTCCATGTTCATGCATCAGGGCGTGGCTCAATTTAAATTATGGACAGGAATAACACCGGATATCAAACTTTTGCATCAAGAAATAATAAATGAGACCTTTAATTGAAAAAAATTGTCCAAAAAAATATTAAAAATCAGGCTGTTGTAATTCCAGGTTCAAAAAGTATTTCCCATCGTATGATGATTTGTGCTTCCTTATCTATTGGAACTTCAAATATTAAGAATCTTCTTCAAAGCGATGATATTGGATTGACTGTTAATGCTCTTGAACAAATGGGGGCTGATATTGATCAGGTATTAGAAAATTATTACAGGGTGAAAGGATTTGGAGGGAATCCTCAGCCCTGTAATAAAAAAATCTATCTTGGCAATTCAGGAACCTCCATGCGCCTTCTTACAGGAATTGCAGCCCTGGGGAAAACCTTTTATACTCTCACAGGTGACCTGAGAATGTGTGAACGCCCCATGGTGGAGTTGCTTGATGCATTGACCATGTTAAAAATTCATGCAGAGTCAATAAACAAAAATGGCACACCTCCGGTTTATATAAAAGGTGGTAATAGGGCAGGGGGGTTCGTGAAAATTGACTGCTCTAAAAGTAGTCAATATTTATCATCTCTTTTAATGATAGGGGCATTGATGAAAAACGGTCTTGATATCTTCCTTGCCAGCCCTCCTGTATCCTCACCCTATGTTGATCTGACTATTGATATTATGAAAAAATTTTCAATTGAAGCCCATAAGATAGATAGTATGCACTATCAGGTTCTAGGGCGGCAGTCATATGTTCATGGAGATTTTTTTGTTGAACCCGATCTTTCCAATGCCGGTTATTTCTGGGCCATTGGTGCTATAACAGGCAAAATGATTATTGTTAAAAATATTAATAGCAATTCCCTTCAAGGAGATTTAAAACAGATTAAAATTTTAGAACAGATGGGATGTATATTAAAAATTGAAGATAATCAGATAGGTGTCTGTGGATCAGCTCTCAAAGGAATAGATGTGGATATGTCTGACACTCCGGATGCTGTCCCTGTCATTGCTGTTGTTGCAAGCTTTGCAAAAGGAAAAACCAGAATAACCAATATTAAACATTTGCGGGAAAAAGAGTGTGACAGGATTGATGCTGTTTATTCACAACTTATAAAAATGGGTATAAAAGTTGAACAAGGAGAAGATTATTTAGAAATTACAGGTGGAAATCCAAAAGGAGCTATAATAGAGACATTTAATGATCACAGAATCGCCATGGCATTTTCCATTCCAGGTCTTTTGATCCAGGGCATGGCAATTGAAAATGAATCATGTGTTGAAAAATCTTTCCCAAATTACTGGGATATATTTGATGCAT
Organism: Desulfobacula sp.; assembly: GCA_018645325.1. Classification (GTDB taxonomy): domain Bacteria; phylum Desulfobacterota; class Desulfobacteria; order Desulfobacterales; family Desulfobacteraceae; genus Desulfobacula. The sequence goes on along the minus strand of JABGOU010000007.1, from coordinate 11,714 downwards.
TGCAAAAATAATTTTTTATTGAATTAAATATGAAAATATTTCTTATTGGTTATAGATGTACCGGAAAAACGACCATAGGTAAAATGATTGCTCGCCGCCTCAATTTTAATTTTATTGATACAGATCATCTCATTGAAAAACACCTTGGCTTAACTATTCTAGAAATTATTGAGAAACAGGGATGGGGAAAATTTCGACAAATAGAAAAACAGATACTTTTGGATACAAAAAATAATATTAATACTATAATCTCCACAGGAGGCGGTATTATTATCGATCGTGATAATCAGCAGTTTATAAAAAAAAATGGAGTCTGCATATGGCTTTATGCAGATATACAAACAATTATAGCAAGATTAAATTATGATAATAAAACACTAAGCTTGCGGCCGGCGCTTACAAATAAAGATTTAGTTGAAGAAACAAATGAAATTGTAAAAAAAAGAATCCCTTTATATAAAACTACCTCCCATATAAAGATTGATACCAGTTTTAACACACCTGAAGAAATTGTTAATATCATTGACAGGAGATTAAAAAATGTCAGGCAGTAGTTTTGGTAAAGCATTCAATATCACGACCTTTGGAGAATCACATGGTAAAGCAATAGGCGTTGTTATTCAAGGGTGTCCTCCAGGTCTTGAGATTGATACAAATATCATTCAAAAAGACCTTGATAAAAGGAAACCCGGGGCTTCCATATCCAGTACAAAACGCATGGAACCAGATAAACCCGTTATCCTGTCAGGTACCTTTAAAGGGAAAACCACAGGAACTCCTATTGTGATTTTGATAGAAAACAAAGATGCAAAACCAGAATCCTATGACTCGATTGCCAAAATTTTTAGACCCGGCCATGGTGATTTTACCTATCAGGCCAAATATGGAATCAGAGATCACAGGGGAGGAGGAAGAGCCTCTGCAAGGGAGACTGCAGCAAGGGTGGCAGCAGGTGCTGTTGCACAACTTATCCTTGATCGGCAAAATATCAAAATTGATAGCTATACACTTGAACTTGGCGGTATCAGAGCCCACAAAATTGATGAAATCTCTGAAAAGGAAAAAACCCATTTGCAATGTCCTGATTTAGATGCAGCCATTAAAATGGAAAAGAGAATCAAAGCCGTAAAAAAAAAAGGAGACTCTTTAGGTGGTATTGTTGAGATTGTCGCATTAGACGTCCCCCCTGGTTTAGGAGATCCTGTTTTTGACAAACTGGATGCTGATATTGCCAAAGCCCTGATGAGTATTGGTGCTGTCAAGGCTGTTGAAATAGGGGCAGGGATTCTTGCAGCAAAAATGACAGGTTTTGAGAATAATGACCAGATTTTATTGGATGGATTTCAAACAAATCATTCCGGCGGTATTTTGGCGGGTATTTCAAATGGGGATGACATTGTAGTAAGGGTTCATATAAAACCGATACCTTCGATCCTGAAACCCCAGACGACCATCGATGACAAAGGTAGTTTAACTGAAATTTCAACAAAAGGCCGCCATGATATCTGTGCAATCCCAAGAATTAACAAGGTCTGTGAGGCAATGCTTGCTATTGTTCTCACAGACCATTTATTACGTCAAAAAATTTTAGATTAATATCTTTATTTTTTGTAATTGTTCAACTCGTTAAAAAAAATTATCCCCAAAGCCCTGTTTGATGGATATTTGCAGGAGGTTAAGCGAATAGCCTCGAAACAAATATCCATCAGACAGGGCGGTTTCAAGCGTAAGAGCTGAATAATTACTTATTTTTTTACAATATCAGATTCAAGTTTATCAGCAATTTCAATTGCTGTATTTAATGAATCATTGATCATAAATAATTGAATTTTTAAAGTTTTTAAAGATGCAGGGGTAGTAGAGATTTTTTCGGGGCTTGAAAGAAGCTTTGCAAGCGTCTTGGATTTTTTTGCAAATTCAGTCAGTTTTTCACTGAAAGCTACAATTTCAGCTGCCCATTTATTCCTTTCTTCCTTTGTAATTTCGATATTTGCATTACCGGTTCCGTTTATGAGATGATCAATTTGATACTGTTCAGGGTTTGCAATTATTTCATACATGTGATTCTCCTTTAAAAATACATTCGCACAAAGATTAAACCTAATAGGTTAAGGATATTTTATCAATGGAGTTAAGTCAAGTTTCGCATACTTAAAACATTATGGATTCATCGTAGTAATAAGGGATTTTAGAGATTAAAAAAGATTAAATTTTAATTTCTCCAAGGGGGTTTAACTGCTAATGAAAAATAAAAATATTTTATATTCCAATTGAATGATAGTTCACTATCAGGTTTGTTTTAAAAGGAATGAAAGCAAATCACCTTTAGTATAAATAATATTAAGCACAGATAAATAATAAGTATATTTGGCATCTAAAATTCTTCTCTGCGCAGATACCAATAATGTATTTGCATCCATCATATCAATGCTGTCAGCCATCCCGTATTTGAACTGCATTTGAACTGCCTTAAAGTTTTCCTGTGCAGATTTCAACTCATCCTGTAAATTTAATAATGCACTTTGTGCAGCCTTATTATCCAGAAAGGAAATTTTTGAATCCAGAATTATCGATTTTTCCTGCAGTTTTAAAGCATTTTTAGCTTGGCGCAGACCTGATTGCGCCTGTCGGATTTCAGCTTTTCTCAAACCACCATCATATAAGGTAAAAATAAGTTCACCTGTAAAATAAAGGTCTTCAGTATCATAATTCATATTACCTGGACTATTATCAAAGCTTAGATCTGTCTCTTTGTACCCTGCCTCCAGGGAAATTTCCGGCCAAAAATTACTTTTTTCGAACTTTATTGTTTTCTCGGCGATCTCAAGATTTTTTTTTGCCTCTTTTATTTCCGTCCTATTTTTTAAGGCATAGGTTTGAATGTCTTCCAGGACACCATAGTAATTTTCAAGCCCTGGTATATCTTGTTTCTCGACATTAAAATCATCCTCAATCTCGACAAGATTGTGCATGGCTGCCTTGCTTGTCGATACTCTGTTTTCTGCTCTTACCTCTTCTGTCAGAGATTTCGACAATTCTGCTTCAGCTCTGAATAGATCAGTTTTAGTGACATTGCCAACACTTAATTTTTCTTTTACACCATCCCTGTGAGTTTCAAGACGTTTCACGTCTGACTGGGCAATTTCAAGAAATCTTTGTGCACTTAAAATATTATAATAGGCTCGTGCAACCTGCAATAAATACTGGGATCGGATACTTTCTAAGGAAAATTCTTTGCCCTCAATGACTTTTTTAGTAACATCCAAAGCAATCAGCTCTTTTCCATTGAGTGTAAATGACTGTGTCAGCTTGATGCCTAATGTTATTGAATCCGGAGCCGTGCTACGATCATCTTTATACTCTGTAATGTTGCCGAAACTAGTGGCTCTGGGTATTAAGACTGATAATGCACGGACTTTATCCTCTTGCGCAATAATTACATCATCCTGTGCAATCTTAATTGTCTCACTATGGATATTGGCAAGTTGTGCTAATTCAAAAAGGGAATAAGTTGTTTGAGAATAAGCTGGAATATGGATGAGAATAATAGTGCAAATAATGATAAATAATTGAATTGGCTTTTTATTCATTTTATAACCTCATTTGTTGAAAATATAAATTTAATCCACAATATTATCATTTTGCAATCAACGTCAAGTTTACAAAATATTAAAATCAAATTTTGTTGTTCTGAAAGAAGGGTCTCCGCTATTCAACTGATATGAAAATATACTTTGTTTTTTAAATCGTCCATATGATGATCAGAATAAAAAAAATTTAAAAAAGATAAAGATTGAAGTAGAAAATCCTCCTTGCTTGTTATGTATTCCATGTCATGGCCCTGGGTGAGCAAATTATTAATTTCGCAAAGATTTGCATTATTAATAATTTGAGCAACTCTTCTCTGGGTCATCCCAATTATTTTTGCAATTTTTTCTTGGGACCGGCCAAGGCTGCTTAATCAGCATACCATTACATTTTCATCATGGATAAATATATTATTTTATGATATTTAAAATCAAAAAATATTCAGCCAATTATAATAAAATAAGGAGATTTAAGATGGTATCTATACCAAAGACACAGTTTGATGATCTGTCCCTGGTCAGGCAGGGTAAAGTCAGGGATATATTTGACACGGGAGAGTCTCTTCTAATGGTTACAACTGACAGACTCTCTGCATTTGATGTTGTCCTGCCGGATATTATCCCGGATAAGGGAAAAGTTTTAAATCAAATTTCTGTATTCTGGTTCAAACAAATGGAAGGCATTGTAAATAATCATATAATAACCACCAATACAGATGAGTATCCTGAAGAATTTAAACCCCATTCAGGTGCGTTGAATAAACGCAGTATGCTGGTAAAAAAAGCAGAGCCGCTTCCCATTGAATGCATTGTAAGAGGTTATATAACCGGTTCGGGCTGGAGTTCTTATCAAAAAGAAGGTCATGTCTGCGGGATTAAATTACCCAAAGGATTGAAAGAGTCTGACAAACTTGAACAACCGCTTTTTACACCTTCCACCAAAGCTGAAGTCGGTGATCATGATATTAATATCAGTTTTGATGAGGCTGTAAAATTGATTGGAACAAAAAAAGCTGAAAAGTTAAAAAATTTAAGCCTTGAAATATATAAAAAAGGTGCTGAATATGCTCTATCAAAAGGGATTATCATTGCAGATACAAAATTTGAATTTGGGCTTTTAGATGGAGAAATTATCCTTATAGATGAAATCCTTACCCCGGATTCATCCAGATTCTGGCCCTTAAACGAATATGAACCGGGAAGAGGCCAAAACAGCTTTGATAAGCAATTTGTCAGGGACTGGCTCACTGAATCCGGGTGGAACAAAAAAAGCCCGGGACCCAAACTTCCCCAGGATGTAATTGACAGGACATCAAATACCTATAAAGAGATTTATACAAAATTAACCGGTGAAAATGTCTGATATTTTTTGCGAAATCAATAGTTCTGACATTGATCTGGCGGATGAACGGTACAAGATTTCATTTTTAGAAAATGATATGGGTTCTCTTGCAGAATCTTTGAAAGATGTCGGCCTGCTTTTTCCACCCATTGTCAGGCCGGTGAACAATAAATTTATTGTCATTTCAGGATTTAATAGAATCAGAGCCCATATTCATATTCATCAGGTTCACAATAAAAAAATACTTGTATATAAAACAGATCCGGATACAAGTGAGTATCAATGCCTTTTAAAATCCATAACAGCTCTTGCTTTTAAACGACAGTTGACCCAAGCAGAACTCATTATATGCACGAACCGCCTGTATCAATTTATAGATGAAAAACAGATTTCACAAAAATCATCTGCCATTTTTAACACAGAACTTTCTGCCCGCTTTGTAAAGGATTTATTAAGCGTTGGCAGACTGCCTGATCCGTCTTTGGAGTTGATTAGCACGGGTCATCTATCTTTTAAGTCTGCCAAAAAAATTTCCTGTTTTGAAAAAGATACCATAGAGAGCTTTTTAAGTATTTTTTCAAACATTCGTGCCTCAAATAACAAACAGCTTGAAATCATAATGCATATAATGGAAATCGCTGCCAGAGATGCTGTTAAACCAAAAGCAGTTTTTAAAAATCCTGAGATACAGGCTATTCTCTTTGATAAAAAAATTGAATTAGTTTTAAAAACAGCTCTTTTGAGAACCTGTCTGTTTGAACAAAGGTTTCCAACTGTTTTTAGGGTGCGTCAAAAAACCAGAGAAAAAATTGCATCTATTAAATTTGGAACTAATATAAAATTTTTGCCTCCTGAAAACTTAGACAGCCAAATCTATTCCATTTGTTTTACTGCCCAAAATTTTGACGAGTTTCAAAAAAATGTTCAGACCCTTTACTCGGCCATGAAAAGCAAATCTTTAAAAGAAATCTTCAACCCATGAAAATCAATACTCTTTTTATTGATAAAACTATCCCAGAGGATTTAGAAATCGAGTATCTGATTTCAAAGGTGACTGCAGATCCGCAATGGATAGAAAATACAAAAACAGTCTATGACTATATTAATGATGCTGATGATCCAATATCAAAGGCCAAAAAAACACTTTATATTACCAGTAACAAAGGGGCAATCATTAAGGAATGCCCAGGAACAAGTTTTTATACCTGCTGTGACTATACAATCCTTCATACCGGCACATTTTGTACCATGGATTGCTCCTATTGCATTCTTCAGGCTTATTTTCATCCCCCTGTTCTGCAATATTTTGCAGGTCTTAAAACATTTTCCAACGCCCTTGAAAAAAGATTTGGACAAAAAAAAATATTTAGAATCGGTACAGGCGAATATACAGATTCTCTTATCTGGGAACAGGTGAGTCTTCAACCAAAATTTCTCATTGAAACATTTGCAAAACAAAAAAATTGTCTTTTGGAGCTTAAAACCAAAACCAATAATATAGATTCCTTACTTCCCCTTGATCATAATGGTAAAACTGTTATTGCATGGTCTTTGAACACTGAGGATATTATTAGTTCCGAAGAAAAGGGTACTGCCTCACTTAAAGCACGTCTTAAGGCTGCAAAGAGGGTGGAGTCAAAGGGATACAGACTTGCGTTCCATTTTGACCCTCTGGTGATCTATCCTGGATGCGAGACTCAATATAAAAAAGTGGTTGAACTTATTTTTGAATATGTCAGCCCGGAAAGTATTGTATGGATCAGCATTGGAACTTTTCGATTCATGCCTGGTTTAAAACAGGTAATTGAAAAACGATTCAATCATTCCACCATCCCCTATGGAGAGTTTATTCTTGGACTTGACAATAAAATGCGATATTTCAAACCATTGAGAATAAAGATGTACCAAAAAATTATTTCATGTATAAAAGAATATGCCCCAGACCTGCTGCTCTATTTTTGCATGGAAGATGAAGAAGTATGGGAAAAATGTTTAGGATTTTTCCCTGGAAAAAAAGGTGAATTAGGGCATCTATTGGATAAAAGTGCGGTAACACATTGCAGTTTAAATTCTAATTTGTTGTAAACAAGAAAATTTTATGAAAGTTGCCTTAATTGTAAATCCATATGCTGGCGGTAAAAACACTGAAAAACTGCTTCCTTTGATTGAAAAAAAACTATTATTCCACCATATTGAGTATCATAGTTATATATCCCTTTATCATAAACATCTCCTAAATCTAACAACCAAGCTCAAAATAGATCAATATGATGCCATTATTGCCATTGGTGGGGATGGAACCAATTTCCAGGTTTTAAACGGTCTTCTCTCTACCTTTAAACCTAAAAATATTCCACCTATTGGTATCATTCCCGTTGGTTCGGGAAATTCTTTTGCAAAGGATTTGAATTTGCATAACCTTGAGGATGGCATCAAGTCGATTGTTAAAAATTCGCCAAAATGGGTGGACACCTGTTCTTTTACACAGGCCCAAAAAAAATATTATTTTGTTAATCTGACCGGACTGGGGTTTGTCACAGATGTGGCAAAAACAGCACAAAAGTTTAAATTTTTCAAAGATTTTTCTTATATTATCGGTGTTTTTCACAGAACTTTCAAACTGAAATTTCATTATTTGGAACTTGAAATTGATGGAAAAACCTTATCAGGAGAAAATTGTTTTGTTGAGTTTTGCAATTCACGTTTTACTGGCGGGAATATGATGATGGCTCCTGAAGCAAAAATTGATGATGGTTTTATGGATATTATTATTGCAGGAAAAATGTCCAGGACAAGTCTTTTGGCTACCCTGCCAAAAATATTTAAAGGTACTCATATAAACCACCCTTCAGTAAGATCTTTTAAAGCTAAAAAGGCAAAAATAAAAACTTGGCCGATTAAAACCTTATTGCCTGATGGTGAACTATTTGGCAGCTCACCTGCCACGATAATTGTACACCCTAAAATGATAAGGTATCTTACGTGAAAAAAATATATTCAATATGGTTATGGTTTATTGGTTGTATCTTTTTTTTATTTTCATTTTTTATTCTTATTTTCTCCATGTTCTTATTTCCTCCAAAATCCACCATTCGCGTGGTACGATTTTTATTTCTCATTTTAATCCGGATAGTTGGCATAAAGCTCGTTGTAACGGGAAGGCAATATATTGATCCTGATCACTCATACCTGATCATGGGAAATCACCAGAGCCTTTTTGATATTTTTGTTGTTCCGACTGCCATTCCCTTATGTTTTGTGGGGGTGGAAGCAGCCCATCATTTTTCGTTGCCTGTCTGGGGATACCTCATTCGTAAATGGGGGAATATTCCCATACAGAGGAGCAACCTGAAAAGTGCTATTTCAAGTCTTGAAATAGCAAAAAAAACTCTTATTTCCGGGAGGAGCATTGCTATATTACCTGAAGGCCACAGGACTCTGACAGGAGAGATGGCTCCATTTAAAAAAGGTCCTTTTCATTTAGCTAAAAAAGCCTGCGCCGATATACTGCCATTTGGAATAAATGGGTTGTTTGATTACAACCAAAAAGGTCATCTGATTATAAATCCCGGTGTGGTAAAAGTAAATATTGGAAAACCTATTCCCTATAAGACATTTAAAAATTTATCTGTGGAGGAATTAAGGGAAAATGTGTTTGATAGGATCTCTAACCTAAGCCAATAATTAAACCGGGCAATTAAAAAATATTTTTTAATTGCCCGGTTTTTAATTGTCAATTATAGTTTAGACAGTTTATTTATTTTCTTCTTTCTCAGAGTTTACCCGCTCAATCACCTTTTTTGCCATATCTCCTGGAACTTCATCATATTGTTCAAATTCCATTGTAAAGGTTCCTCTGCCACCTGTCATAGAGCTTAAATCCGGAGCGTACCGCAGTATTTCAGCCATGGGAACCAGGGCATTGATAATCTGTTTATCGTCTTCGGAATCCATTCCAAGAACCCTGCCACGACGTGAATTCAAATCACCCATAATATCACCTGTACTATCCTCTGGAACTTTTACCGCAATTTTCATGACAGGTTCAAGTAAGACTGCTTTTGCATCAACAGCAGCCTTTTTAAAGGCAAGAGTTCCAGCCATTTTAAATGCCATTTCAGATGAGTCAACAGAATGGTAAGAACCGAAATCAACAGTGACCCTGAAATCAACACAGGGAAATCCTGCCAGAATGCCAGCTTTTGATGCATCCCTGACTCCTGCTTCAACTGCCGGAATATAATTTTTTGGAATAACTCCGCCTACAATTTTATCAACAAATTCAAATCCTGAACCTTTGTGAAGGGGTTCAAGAACAATCCAGCAGTCACCATACTGACCATGGCCTCCTGATTGTTTTTTGTGTTTACCCTGAACACGTATCTTTTTCTTAAAGGTTTCTCGATAAGCTACCTTGGGTGTCTCAATATCCATTCCCACATTAAATTTTCTTTGAATTTTTTCAGCGGTTACCTCAATATGAACCAGACCTCTGCCGGAAAGAACCGTCTGTCTGGTTTCTTCATTCCTGTTCAGTTGAAGCCCTGTATCTTCTTCAAGAATTTTTCTGACAGCCTCATGGATTTTATCTTCATCGTTTTTAGATTTGGGTGAAATGGCAAAGGAAATAACAGGTGGCATAGGTTTAGGTGCTGGAAGCTGGATTTCTTTTCCACCTGTCAGAGTATCACCGGTTAATGTATTTTTAAGTTTTGCTACAGCAACAATAGATCCGGGAAGGGCATAGGTAATAGTTCTTTGCTCCTTTCCCGCAATCTCTAGAAGCTGTGAAAATCTTTCTTTTGTATCTTTTGTTGTGTTAACAACATTGCCCTCTTTTCCAAGAGTCCCTGAAATTACCCGAAATAAGGAAAGCCTTCCAGCATATGGATCAACAATTGTATTGAAAACAAATCCGGAAAATTCTGCATCAGGATCAGGAGAAATAATAACATCCTCACCTTTATCATCTTTTGCAATCCAGTCACCCCGGTCAAGAGGAGACGGCATATAATCATTGATAATATCAGAAATAGTATCAATACCTATCATTTTTGTGGCGGAACAACAAATGGCAGGGTAAAACCGGGCGTCCAGAATACCTTGTCTAAACGTTGCCTTGAGTTCATTTTCAGTAATTTCTTCTCCTTCTAAATATTTTTCAAGAAGCTCATCGTCGAGTTCTGCCACATTTTCAATAAATTCTTCTTTTGCCATTTCAATGTCATCCAATAGATCAGAAGGGATATCTATTTTGGTTGATTTTCCGTTGGCATCAAATTCAAACGCTACGCCCGAAATAATATCTACAAATCCTTTGAAGTCATTTTCAGAGCCAATTGGAAAACAAATAGGAACTACATTTTTCTTAAGTGCAGAATTGCAGGCCTTAACGCAGGTTAAAAAATTTGCTCTTTCACGATCCAGTTTATTGATGATTACAAAGCCGGGTAAATTATATTCCAGTGCACTTGCTGCAGCTTCTTCAGTCATGGCTGAAGGACCGCCGACCCCATCAATAACAAATGCCATGCAGTCTGCAACGGGAAAGCATGTTTTAGCAGCTGAGAAAAAATTCTGATCACCAGGAGTATCCATCAAGGTAATTGTATGTTTACTGTGTGTATACTTAATAAAAGATGTATTAATACTCTGCTGTTTCCTGATTTCTTCAGGTTGAAAATCCATTACGGTATTTCCTTCTTCAACCTTACCGAGTCGTTTAGTAACCCCGGCTTTAAATAGCATAGCCTCAGCTAGAGTTGTTTTGCCTGCACCTCCATGTCCAGCAAGGGCAACATTTCTCATGGTTTTAATTTCTTCACTCATTACTGCTCCTTCATAAACAATTAATCAAAAGTTATATTTAAATAATAGAATTTAAAAAAAATTAATAGTATTAATTTGAATTTTTTTTAAAATTTAAAGATATAATGTATTCTTTATTTCCTTTAGGACCCAAAATAGGGGAGGGGATGATCTGATTTATCAGATATCCACGCTCTTTAAAAAAAAATTTCAACTCATTGATAACTAATTTTCGAATTTCAGGGTCCTTTACAACCCCACCCTTGCCAACATTTTGCTTTCCTGCTTCAAATTGAGGTTTAATCAGCGCCAGAACCAATGTATTGTCCCTCATAAATTTTTCAGCAGACGGTATAACGATTTTTAGCGAAATAAAAGAAGTATCAGCAACAATTATATCCATTTTTTCATTAATCACTTCATAGGCCAATTGTCGGATATTGGTCCTTTCAATAACCTTTACCCGAATATCCTGCCTTAAAGTCCAGTCAAACTGCCCATATCCTACATCAACTGAGTATACTTTAGCAGCACCATATTGCAGCAGGCAATCGGTAAACCCACCGGTGGAAGCACCAATATCAAGGCATGTCATACCTTTTACCGACACTGGAATGGCTTTTAAAGCAGCTTCAAGTTTAAGTCCCCCCCTGCTTACAAATGGATTATCATCCTGCTTTACAATGATGGCTGCATCATCGGCAATCAAGGTTCCGGATTTGTCCACAGGAATATTATTTACCAATACTTTGCCGGCCATGATTAGCGCTTTTGCACGGTGTCGGGATTTAACCAAACCCTTGTCAACAATAAAAGTATCAAGCCGGGTTTTATTCTTAAGGCCTTTATTCAATTTTTTTGCCATATAATTGTATAGCCGCCTTTACAATTGCAGCATAGTCTATTTCATAATCTTTTTTTAAAACATCCTGGGGGCCATGTTCAACAAATCTGTTGTTAATACCAATCCTTTTCAG